>CAYQTC010000037.1:0-32780 GCA_964420435.1 uncultured Geobacter sp. | reverse complement strand
CTGAATCCTTCATCAGAGACCAGGAAAAGGAGCTGCGCCCCCTGAAACGGGAGGCGACGGCGCTACTGAACCATGTCAACGGCAAGGAAACGGTGCAGACGCCCGGCGGGATCACCCCGGAGATGATCGACCAGGCCCGGCAGTATCCCATCACCAGCATCATCGACTTCCCCAAGGGAAGGCACCGGTGCTGTCCGTTTCATGAGGACAGCAATCCATCAATGGCTCTGTATGACAACCATGTCCACTGTTTCGTCTGTAACCGGTCATGGGATTCCATCAGCGCTGTTATGGAACTGGATGTGGTGAGCTTCCGGGAGGCCGTGTTGGCGCTCCAGTAACCTGAATCAATAACTTTCAACCCTATGGGGGCGGACACTGCCCTCGGGGTAGTCCGCCCTCAACATTTTAGGAGGCGGACATGAATCTCGATCTCTTCGAAGAACCAGCAGTACCGGCAACAAAAAAAATTTTCATAAAATCAATCGAAGCACGTTACCGCAAGGAGGTTGTCAGAGATGACGCACCGCAGTGGGTATCGAAACGTTTTACGCAACCCCAGCAGGTATTCGAGATGTTCCGGGATCTCCGCTTGGAGACGAAGGAACATTTCATTGTCCTGCACCTGGACGGTAAGAACCGGATCGTCTGCTTTGATCGAGTCTCGATTGGTTCACTCAATCAAGCCATCGTTCATAGCCGCGAGGTTTTCAAAACGGCATGCCTCTCGAATGCGGCAGCCGTCCTTCTCGTGCACAATCACCCTACAGGTGACCCGACACCCAGCCAGGAGGACATCGCCATTACCAGACGTCTCAAGGAAAGTGGCGAGATCCTCGGCATAAAGGTGCTGGATCACATCATCATCGGAGATGGGGAGTTCCTGAGTTTTGTTGAACGGGGACTCTTGTAATCATTGTGGGAGCGGCGCTTCGTGCGCCCTCCCCTACCCTCTCTCCCTCCGGCTCAAAAGGGTTCCCTGGAGTCACCGTCCTGACGGTGGTTGCAGAGAGCCCTTTTGGGCCACCATCACAACGGTAAGGGGGAGAGAGTTATGTCAGTTAGAGCACGCATTAACGGTAGGGAGTTCACACTGAGTTGGGAGGAATTCGAGAAGGCACTGCGGCGGAGTAATCTGTCAGGAGCTGAATTCGAGATTCTTGCCATTATTTCGGGAGTGAAACCCTACTAGAGTCTTCAGGCCGGACATACCCGTCCGGCCTGGATAGAGGCGGCCCTTGTGGTCGCCTTTTATTCGTTGATGCACAGAATAATCTTGCCGTAACAACACACAATAATCTAGCGTTGACAATACAGAATAATCTAGCTATCCTGAGACAGAATAATCTAGCTATCCTGAGACAGAATAATCTAGCTATGAAAGAGAGATTGCAATGGCTACAACTCCGGCACAACGAAGGCTTGCCGATGCTCTAACAGCCCTGAAGAGATTACAGGATGACGGGAAAACCGCCATAAAGTCAGGTGACCTGACTCGAATGCAGCGGGAAAGTCTTGTCAAGAATGGTTTCCTGCGGCCAATTGTCAAAGGGTGGTACATGCCCTGCCGACCAGGCGAAGAGACCGGTGACAGTACCCCCTGGTATGCAGCGATGCGTGACTTCATCCAGGGCTATTGCACCGAGCGGTTTGGTGAACAATGGCATGTGTCTGCTGAATACTCATTGTTTCTGCACTCAGGAAAGACTATTACGCCGCAGCAGGTTGTGATCCATTCTCCGCTTGGACAAAACGGCCTATTGAAGCTGCCTGATAATTGCTCGATCCTGGACTACAAGGCAAAGGATTTTGTTCCTGCAGCTAAAATCCAGATGGTGGAGCGAATCCGTGTTCTGACACTTCCGGTGGCTCTTATCCGTGTGCCTGAAGCGTTTTTTACAACCTATGCCCATGATGCCCATATCGCTCTCCATCAGTTGCGGGATGCGTCGGATCTCAACAGGGAACTGCTTGAAGGAGGTCATAGCAGTGTTGCCGGGCGCCTTGTCGGGGCTCTGCGGGCGTCGGGGCGCGGAGAATTGGCGGATAACGTACTGGCAACCATGAGAGCAGCAGGATTTGTGGTCAACGAGTCAAATCCTTTTAGTGTTGCACCGCCGGCCCTGGCATTCACCAGAGCGCAATCGCCCTACGTCCTGCGGATGCGTCTAATGTGGCAAGCTATGCGAGAGACCGTATTCGACTATTTCCCACCTGAACCTGGCATCCCGTCCGACATTGAGAAGTTCATGGATGTAGTTGAAGAAAACTACAAAACCGATGCGTATCACTCTCTCTCCATTGAGGGGTATCGTGTCACTCCGGAACTTATTCAAAAGGTTGCCACCGGGGACTGGAATCCAGATAGTAATGACTCTGACGCGGAAATGAAAAACGCCATGGCGGCGCACGGTTACTGGCTCGCTCATAATGAGGTCAAAACCACGATCAGAAGCATATTGACAGGGGCAAATCCTGGTGCTGCTTTCCGCCAGGATCACGCTTCATGGTATCGCAAGCTTTTCTCACCCAATGTTGATGCCGGTTTTCTCAAACAAGCGGATCTGGCCGGTTACAGAACTGACAAGGTTTTTATCAGGGGATCAACCCATGTTCCCCCCTCCCAAGATGCAATCCGTGACATGATGCCGGAACTGTGCGACCTGCTGGAGGCTGAACCCAACGCAGCAGTACGAGCTGTTCTGGGACATTTTCTCTTTGTGTACATCCATCCGTATTTTGATGGCAATGGCAGATTGGGCCGGTTCCTGATGAATACCATGCTGGCTTCTGGCGGGTATCCGTGGACGGTAATCCGGATTGAACAGCGCAGTGAGTACATGGCAGCCCTTGAGGCAGCGAGTTCACGTGGGGAAATTAAACCATTTGCGGAATTTATCGTAAATTCAATGAAAGTTTAGGAATGTACTGAAACTAAAGCAATATGCAACGAGAATGACTTACGGAGACAAACGAGAGCTTTTCACCTTCTCCTCACGATCAAGAAGTCGTTGTGCCCATTCGCGGGCGCGATGATATCGTTCCAGTTGGGTCGCACTGGGGAGTTGGCCGCTGGTCATGGCACTGGATGCCTCCAGTAATTCCTGGAGCGATGCCAGCAGATCCTCATTACTCATTACAGAAACCTCCATTTTTGTTGTTATCCTTCAGTCTTAATCCGGCTTGCCACATCCTGAAAGAAATCGTGCGACCAGAGGGCAAGCATCTGCTGATCCTTGACAAAGGGTGCCACATCCTTACGAGCCTGATTCACATCCAGCCGGTCGATTGCTTCGAACAGTAAATCGGTGAAAACTACCGGTGAAAGTTTTTTATCCTCGCTCCAATGGCCGGTCTGGCGCATCCGCTGCTCAAGGTGAGTCAGGTTCAGGTGCGGATGGTTGGCAGCATACCAGACCAAATCATACCAATCACGACCCTTGACCCGGTTCTTCGACTTGCGGAAGAGGATTGCGTGCATCTTGCCGGCAAAGAGGTCAGGGAGAGAATAGCTTCGGACGGCAAACGGTATCGGTTGCAGCAGATAGCGGGTCTGGGTGCTGAAACCCGGGGGCGGGTCAGTGTCCACTTCGATTTTCACCTTCAGCACCTGTCCGGATGCAACCTGACCGGTCAGTTCCTCACCAGCCTCAATTACCAGGAGTTCATTACGGGTGTTCGCCTTGAGGAATGCAGACTGCACCGCCGATTCCACCGCCTTGTCGACCATCTCCACCCGGACGTTGAAACCGAATGCCTGCAATTCCTCTTCAAGTGATGCTGTGTACCGCGCCAGATTAAAGTCGGGGGATGGTGCCAGCAGCGAGAAATCCAAATCCTCGGAGAACCGGTCGAGTCCGTACAGGATGCGCAGGGCCGTACCGCCGTAGAACGCGGCGTGCTCGAAAAACTTGGCTCGCCAGAGCCCGAGCAGCGCCACTTCCTGAATAATCTCCCGAAGCGCTCTGACTGAATCGTCCACGCTCTTCGGTTCATATTTGGCAAGCATGCGGGTAACGACTTCATGCATTATCGTGCTCCTTTACTGAGGCGGGTAATCATATCTGCCAGCAGCTTCACTCTGCGGGATCGATAGTGCCGGGCTATTTCCGCAAGTCTGGCTGGATCGAGTCCACGGAGATTGGCAGGGTCGATGCGGAGATCAGCCAGCAGATAGTTATGTAATTCCTTCTGAGTTGAAATGCCGGCACCCCGGTCGGCAACGATACGGTCTGCCAGGGCCTTTTCCGGAATGGCGATCAGAAAAGAACGGCCATCATCCAATTCGACCTGGTCCATACCGGTACGGAATGCTTCCATTGGTATCATTCGATAGGAAAAGGTACCGACCGGCGAATCGAAAGTCCGGGAGCGGCCACAGGTTACCGAAGTTACCGTCTCAACCCGTTCGGGTGTCAGGCCGTGATAGTGCAGCGCATATTCGAGGGAAACATAGGACGGACCGTAGATCAGGTTGGCCAGCAGTTCCCGACAGAAGGGCCGACGACGCAATGACTCACCGAGGATGTAGAGTCCCTTCTTGACGCGAATTATATCGCCTTTGGCCAGCATGCCGGATATCTTCATCCGTGGCTGTGAATATCCATGGACGGAGTCCAGCAGAGTCTGGTAGTCAAACTCTTCAAAGGGAATGCTTTTGATCAGCAGGTTGTTCGTCACGATCACCATCTCCTGTGCGATGGTAATGATTTATCAGATAACAACATAGTATGTCTATAATTATTAGACATACTATGTTCAATGATAATTATTTTAAATAAGGGAAATGTCGCTGTTACAAAATCGGCATAGTTTTAGGTCTGAAGGGAACATGCAGGTACGCTTGGCCATCATCTGTCGTGGACAAGATAAGCCCCATATCGGCATAGTAGTTTTGTATCGCACCGGCTAACTCATCCATTATGGTGAGATCCTGCCAAGCATCGGGGTACCCTTTAAGCATATTCTTAAGGGATGCGTGCATAGAATCCCACGTTGGCTCAAAATATGAACCTGCAAGTATCACTGAAGCCTCATTCGATAGCTCTGCCAAAGACTTTCCGAGACCATCGACATAGCCGAGAGTGTAAGCAGCTGCCTTGGCAAGGAATTCTCCATGCCGACCAAATGCATCAAGCAGCTTCAGGAGATCACCATGGTCTCGGTAAGAGAGAATTTCTTTGTCTATTTCTGACTTGGTACGCTTTACGGCATCAGCAAAGCTTTCCATCATTCCGTTGATATCATTTTCGCCAGCAGTCCTGCACGATAGTAACGTGGCAATATATTCAGACCAGCATACTTCCGCTAGTGGTCTGATGTACATGTCTTTCCCCGAATAGCGAGTACGGAGCATATGTGATGCAAAGGCATCTATTTTCTTATTGTCGTCATGAACATGACAAAGTTCGTGATGCAAAAAATGGAGTGCGCTACGGAAACGCTCCCTGTCAAAGTTTTCCGCATCTTCCTGAGCAAGAGCTGCTGCAATATTGGCATTTATTACGGGTACTATTTCAAACCCATCACCCCGAGGAATTATCATGACCTTTGCTACTGCAATGGCGTAATCCTCATTCGTATGCGTAATTGAATTGCCCGAAGCCGTTGCAGCAGACAGCTCTGCCAACACGCCAGCAAAATCAGTTGTCACCACGATACGGTGCATTCGCCGGAAGTCCAACTCACTATCTACTTCTTTGAAGGTTCTTACCGCAGTTGCAACGGCATTCCCTATGGCGCAACCCATATCTTCCGGCAAGCCCTTTAATGTTATCTGGAGATCTGGTTCCATTGAAATCCCAAACTGCGAAAACTATATCGGTCTGATTCCGTTACATTTCGGATAGGCAACACATCCCCAAAATTCCTTACCGGCATTGGTACCTTGGCGTGCCACGCGTTTTTTCATTTCTAAACTACACTTTGGACAAGCAGGTGATGTGGCTGCTGGTTGCATTGTCGCAAACACGGATGTTTGTGCTGGTGCTGAAACAGTGATATTTTTGCTGGCAACATCAATCATCTGGCGGAGCCTGCGGCCATCAATGAGGGTGAGATTAAGACCCTGTGCAAAAGTCTTGGCCTCTTCCGTATATTCCCCAGACGTCACGAAGTATCCACCGGCAACACCACGCGCTGTCATCACACCATAAAACTCCCGCACCGGTTGCACTCCGACCTTGTAGGCCTTCCACTGTTTGCATTGGACAAGATACGTTTCACTTTTCTGCCGGAGAACCAGGTCAATGCCTCCATCAGGACCGTTGCCACCCTCGCGTGTCACCTGGAATCCGTTGCGCCGGTAATACTCGCTAACGAGTCTCTCGAAATCGCCCCAACTCATCTCGTTCAGAGATGCAACTCCTGGTCGCGCAGCCACCTTATCGTAGAGTTTCTTTTGGCGTAGTGCTGAAATTCCGGAAAGAAGAGCCCCAAAGCCAAAAGCAATAGGAAGTACAAACTGGCCAAACATAGCCATAGTAGTGAAAAGCCCCTTTGCCATGGCATCGCCCAGTTGGCCATGCGAAGTTGCTGCAGGCATGACGGGTCGTGAAGCAATTGCATGCAGCACCAGATAGGAAACGACTGCCAGTGCAAGACCTGCCCACCATGGCAGCTTGCTGACGATCAGAATCATATCTTCAAATGGGCTTGTTTTCTTTCGTGCCATCATATCTCCGTAACATTCCGAATTCAGCTATAGTATTGTGTACAACTAACCACTATTCACCCAAGTTGATCATCTGGTCAGTGATCTCAGAAAAAGCAACGTCGTGGCTGACAAGGAACAGCTGATCGTACCAGTGTTCCGTCACCTCCTCTCGGCCAACATCAATGGCACGGAAGGCTTGTGCCAGGTTTTCCCGGCGGGTGGCGTCCAGATTGGATGTCGGCTCGTCAAAAAATGCAATCCGGGCACCAATGGTTTGTAATAGGGCCAGGCGGAGGGCCACCACCGCGCTCATCATCTGCCCACCGGATAGCTGGTCATCAGTCCGCTCCCGCAGGTTTCCGTCGTGCATATCCTTCAGCACGATCTGATAATTGTCCCCCCAGTACAGCTCTTCATCCGACTCGGCAATTGTACGATAGATCCTGTCCGCACGCAGGCTGATCTCCTCGCGGAAACGCTCCGATAGTTGTGCCGAAACATTTTTGAATACCTGATTTCGCAGGAACTTGACCAGTTTTTCCTTCTCAGCGCAAGAGGCGCATTCGGCCTGTTTGGCTTCAATGTCCGCCTGTACCTTCTGGAGCTTTTCAATCTCTGCGGTCAGTCGCTTGGCATTCTTATCCAGATCGACGACCTGCTGCTTGAGTCCTGCCACATCGGTAAGCAGTTGCTCCTTTTCGCTTCGCACCTGGTGCAGCAATTCAGGCTGAAAACCGCTCTGCTGCTTTGCCAACTCAATCTGTTTCTCTTTCTGCTCTTTGGTAAGGTCAGCCAACAGAAGCTCCATTTTTTGGAGTCGCTGCTGGCGAGAGTCCAGTTCCTGTGCAACATTCAGGTTAGCGGTATAAGCATCCCGTGTTGCCTGGTGTTGCTGCCGTTCCTGTTCTGCCGTAACAATTGCAGCATCAAGATTCCCAAAAGCGGCAAGTGCTTCCTTGCTGGTTTCGACGTTCCTCAGAGCCTCAGCATGCTGCGTTTTGATAGTCTCAAGGCCAACCTGACGCTCACGGTTCTTCTCCCGCCGCGTCGTCACGCCGACCTCTTGTTTATCCAGTTCCTGTAGCTGTATGGAACGACTGATAATCTCTTTCTCAGCTTTTTCAGCATCGGTGCAATGCGTCGCGATCTGGGTCAGCTGCCGATCCAGGTCCGCAGCCTGTCGTTCCAGATCCGTTAAGCGAGTACTGAAGACATCCCGTGGCTGCGAACCGGCAATGTTATGGCACTGTTCCTGAAAAAATGGGCAGACACCTTCTGCCAGTTTTTCTTTGCCTTCTTGCAAACTCTCTCGCCGACCTTCGAGCAAGGAGCGCTGTCCCTTCAACAGGTCAATCTGCTTGCGCAGATCTGGCAATTGGGCAGCCAATGCGGTCAACGCGGAATCAGGTTGCAATGGCGTACGGCTGGTGTGAATGGCCGTCAGATCGGCATCAAGCTGTTTATCAGCATTCTGGATTTCGGATCGTTCGTGCTCCAATTTTTGCCCCAACTTTTGGGCATTTTTTTCCAGAGCCACTATCTCCTGTTCAATGGTTCTCCGTTGTTGTTCTTTCTGCCGAAGTTCAGCCAATTGCATTTCAATCCTGTCAAAAGCTTCTTTTCCGGCCTTTGACTCCTCAACGATCTTCTGGGCCTGCACGCTCTCGTTGATCCGGAGTTTTTGTTCTGCAGTCTTTCCGCTACCGTCCTTGATTCGGCTCTCAAGCAGCTGCACCTCATTGGCCAGGGCAATCACAGCCTTCTCGGCAGCATCGAGTTCCACTACTCGTGCCTCGACCGTGACAAGAACTGCCTCTTTATCAGAAATGCTTTGTTTCCGGGTAACAAGATCATTGTCGGTTTGCGTCAGTTCAGCCGTCAGAGAGGGAAATACTGCCAGCCGCTCCTGTTTTTCGGTAATTTCTGCGGTCAGAATCTTCACCTTTTCCTGCAATGCCGACAGCATGACACTGGTCCCTTTGTAGGTCTTGCGCCAGGCATCAATACCAAGGATCTCGTCAAATGCCTCCTGCCGTTTGGTCGGTTGCTTAATGATGAAAGGACCAAGAAAATCGTTCTGAAAGGGGCCGATCACCAGCTTGAACTGATCCGCCAGAGGACGGCCATTGTCAAGACCGAGCAATTCTGCAATCCGGGCCTCGGTTTCCTCGATTTTGGCATGTTCCTCAACCTCGAAGGCGCCACCAACATTCCTGGCCAGAAGCCATTTGGTCGGAGCGCCGACCGTGCGAGTGACCTGCCAGGTATCACCATCGTTGGTTTGAAAGGTGACACTGATTTCACCACGCTTGGTGCCAATGGTCAGAAAACGTTCAACGTTGGAGACGAAGTCCCGAGCATCAACGCCGAACAGAGCATAGCCAATGGCCTCAAAGACTGTGCTTTTACCGACACCATTCGGTCCAGACAGGACATTGATTCCTGCAGAAAAATCGATACTGGTGTCACGGTGTGATTTGATGTTCTTGAGATGAATGGAGAGTATCTGCATGGCTTATCCCTCACGCAGGAGGCCCAATAGTTCCTCCCCCTCCACATCGCCCTTCAGCACCTGGTCACGAATAGCCAGTGCCAGCTTTACCAACTCATCTTCCCGGCCCTTGTATTCACTCCGGGCAGTTATCAATTCACGCAGAACATCTTTCTCGATCTCTGCCAGATTTTTCTTTTCTCCATCAGCTCCGGCTTCGCGAGTAACCAGGGAGAGATGATTCTTGATTTCAACATGTAGCGGGTTGCAGATCTCATCGATTACCAGCCGCAGCCGCTCACGCCCCAATTCAAATGGATGAAAACGAATGCGGCCTGTAAGTTTAAGCTCAAGGAGGGGTTTAAGCTCAAGGAGGGGTTTACGTTCATCAGGTATGACGGTAACTTTTACTGTCAGCTGCTCACGGAAACGTTCCAGAGCTTGATCAGCATCTTCCGCACCATCCAGGTCAATGGTAGTCACCAACATGGGCCGTGGAGCGGTAGAGCGGAATTCACTCAGATACTGTCCATTTTCGACCGTAACCAGGTAATAGCCTTTGTTGTATTTCTCCTCGCCGAAGTTCACGCACTCCGGGGAACCGGGGTTGAAAGCGTATGGTTTGCCGTCCTGATTATTGATAATGTATGGCTTGTGGCCATGACCAAGCGCCACGTAGTCGAAAACATCTGCGAGTGGGAGCGCCTCCTCCGGTTTCATGTTGCCGATCTCCACCGGTGAAAAGGACCAGACACCCACATGAAAGAGGATAATGTTGTTTTTGGTAGTAACTGCCTCGCAGATGCGCTGTACGTGGTTACCCGCCTGGGTGCCGATGTAACCGAGGCCGTAGATGTTAAGCCCCTTGATTTCGATGTGCCCACCGATACCCTGTTCGTAATCGAACGGATCGAAGCGATAGCCTCCTGTTTCGGTGCGGGTAGGACGGAGAAGATGGATGTAGTCCATCTGTGACAGCGCCTCCATCCATGAGATGCTGTCGCGGCGATGAATCCAGTCGTGGTTTCCCTCCACGGCAATGCAGGGTATGCCGGCATCCTTCAAGGGCAGGAGAGTTTCGATGGTACGGGCGAAAGTACGGGGGAGGATCTGGCCGGTGTGGAAGAGGTCGCCGGCGATGAGGACAAAATTGACCCTCTCCGTGATGGCGCCGGACACAATGCTCCCGAGCATGCGGAAGAAGTCTTCGTAACGTTCGGTTTCGCCAAAGGAGGTCCGGTAGGTCTTCCCCAAGTGGATATCTGCGGTATGGATATAGCGCATTACATTAGCTTCCTAAAAAAGCTTGAACGCCACTTGCAGTTGGTTTGAGAGTCCATAAGCGTACAGGAATACCGTCATTCTCTAGTTTTCTCAGGAAGAAACGAGCTTGAAGCGCGTCATGAGTTGCAATCACAACTTGGAAATCATGGTCGGAGATGTAGTCTCGAAGGACGTCAAACACGGATGCAGCATGGACAAGATCATGGTGTTGAGTGGGATCATCAAGAAGCAGAGCGCGCCAAGGGCTCCAGCTATGGCCTTGTGCCATGGCAAGAAGGAACGTTAGCTGGAGATCGGTCATTTGAGCCTCACTAGCGACATCGGCAACTGCGGCATGCTGTCCATGAAGAGGCACTTTAACTTCGGCGTGCTGTTTCCGGTAATGGCTGAAAAAATCAAGGTTAGTTTGGGAAAAACGAGGTTCACGAACAACCCGATTTAATAACACTCTCCAGGAGGGAGCTACTGAAAGAATGCGGTCGTGAATTCTACTGAGCTCGGTGGAGAGACAGGAAGTAAGAGTATCCAAAGCGCTAGCACTGGTAGTAATACGACATATTTCTGTCTCTGCGGACTTCACTTCCGATTCGATGAGGGTAGTATAGGCTTCCTCCGAGAAAGCTTCTCGGGTCTCATCCACTTCACGCTGGGTGCGATGGTGAGCGTCAGCAACCTCCCATCTTGCCAACTCCGCCCTGATAAGGTCCAGCTCTTCCCTGATGGATGAGGTTTTCGATTGTTCTTCAACTAAAGTCGATTTAGCATGAAACAATGTGTCAGCTGATGGGTCACCTTCCAAGGATAGTGCCAGCCATCGGGTTCGAATCACACGGAGGCGATCTGAGGCCGGGTCTAATAAAGCCTCCGCACGCCGAAGCGATGCGTCGGCATCGTCAAGAGCCTCACGCTTACGGTCACGACCGTCCACGATCTGTTCAATATCTGCTTTAGTTTTTGCGAGGTTAGCATCGATTGAAGTAAGCTTTGACATTAGAACACCCACTGGCTCAGATCCTATGACAGTAGTTTCTGTTGATTGCAGAAGTTCTAGAGCAAAGTTACGAGCGGTTTTTGCCTCGTCTAATCTCTTGCGCGTCGCCTCCAACTTTGACTCGGCACCCCGCACATCTCCAGCAAATCCAGCAAGCAATTCCGGTTGAGGCTCGACAGGTGCAGCAGCCCTGTCTGCATCTAATGCTCTGCATGCAGATTCAAGCTCAATTGCCTTGACAGATAGCGCAGCATTTGATTTTTCGAGGTCCCCACTATCAAATAATTGTTGACCCTCCGAAATTGCAATTCGAAGAGATTCCCTGCGCTCATCAACCTCTGACAAGCGAGCCTGTACTGCTTCCATTGCCTCTCTTGCTAGGTTCAGTGCAGAACTTGCAGCGTTAGCTGCCTCACTGGCCTGATTGACACGTTCCGCTGCTTGTTGAAGAGAAGGATCCATTGCATGAAGCGAATTTGAAATGCGACGCTGAAGTTCTGCAGCACCATGCACCTGTCCACACACAGGGCAATCATCTCGGTCCTTTGCCAATTGGGTCGCAATCACTCCCACAGCTTCTCGTATTGCGTCCGAAGCTGCATTTATGCTGGAGAGGGCTGCTTTAGCCTCCGATGCTTCTCGTTCTCGATCTTTAAATATTTTGAGCGCATCATAGTAGTTTTTTTCGCAATTGCGAAAGTCTAATGTGATTGTCTCAGCTATCTTATCTTGTTCATGCAGCTCCTTTACGTTTTCGAACAATACTTGTAACTCTTGACGGGCTTTCGAGACTTCCTGTTCTGATCGAGCCAGTGTCTCTGTACGTAAGCGTAGAGTTTTGTGCAAATCTGCAGACTTCTGCGCCTCTTCCAGTGTTGCACGAGAATCAGTAAGTGCTTTTTCTGCCGTAGAGACAGCTTCCACCGCCTGCGAAAACGCTTCTTCCTTCAACGCGAGTTGTGCCCGGACATTTGTAAGATTCTCAACTTGCCGCAACAGCTCAAGAATATTCCGACGGTCCTCCTCTTGCTTGGACCGAAGGTCCTCCGTTGATTTAAGCACACTCTGAGCTACTACAAGGCTCTCCTCGACACTCTTCCTTTGCACCTTAGTCTGTTCAAGCTGTTCTTGCACGCCCGCAAATTCAGCTTTGGCTGCAATAAACTCTTCTACCAAGCTGTCTGTCGTAGCCATGGCTCCGACTTTCTCCCTAATGCTCTCAATCTGTCTGTCAATTTTGGATGAGACCTCTGCCCACGTGCTAACTATGGTTGCAAGGCCCTCGTCAGCTTTACCTTTGTTGTTATATGGCTGCTGGGCTAGATCGTGCACTTTCGACAATAATACCTCAAGCGACTCAAATGGACGCCCGATGTTGGACGTAGAATTATTGCGATCATCTAACAGTTTTTGCCACTTCGTCAGTTTGCCACGAGCATCAATAAGTCTCTGTTCAGCAGCCTTAAGCTTTTCGGTAGCCGATCTTTTAGCCCCAGTGAGTACAGTGCTAGCTTGCGCTCCGTCTCTTCCTATTGGAAGTCGAGCAAGTTGTCCACCTGCATCTGTTGCGTTGGCTTGAACGAACCAGTCGCGTTCGCATTGATCTAACAGGTGAGTAAGCCGCAGCAAATACGGCAGGTCCTGGGGGTCTACACCACGGAAAATATCTCCTAGGTCGCCAAGCATGGTAAGATTACCATTACGAGGAAGAGTGACTTCACGTACCGCATTACCAATATTCAGTCGGACTCCACACTGCGCCACAGCATCACGGATGAGCGGGGTAAGATCGCTCCCGAGGCGCTTAACCGATCCCGTAAGAGCAAGCTCCATTGCCTCGAAAACAGCTGTTTTACCGGTACCATTCGGCGCCAACAAGATAGTTGCGCCAGCCCCCAGGCCTATCTCCACTTCAGGAGCAAACCTTCTCACATTACTCAAAGTAATCGAATGCAGTAATGTCACGGTGTATTTCCCCCTGCAGGCGCTGTAGATAGCAACATCTCAAAAAGATCACTTCCGGTCTTTCCTGACAGCAGGGTTCTATGCCAAGATTCTCGTTTATCAGTATCTAACCAGTTGTGGCTTCTGGATGTCTGTAAAAGTGCCGCGATGAATGGATCGATCATAGCCTCACCGTCTGACTTTGCAATGACCGGTCCAAGAAAAGTACGATCGAGTAGTTTTTCGATGCTTTCCTCGATGCGGAAAACATACTTACGACAGAACTGCTCATTGGCCTCGATACCCGCTCCATCGTTATCTGTAATACCAACCACAGATAAAATCATATATAGGTCAGCTGGTTCTGGCTCCAGTAGATGATCCCTTGTATCAGCAGCCCACCTATTTGCCATTGGTAACTCTTGCTCACTGCCGAGAGATGCCATGAGCAGCGTGCGCCAACCAGCGTGGTCGTTGTTATTCCGGCGGAGCCGAATAACTCGCCGATCAACAAGATCCGCAGAAGCCAACGCAAGTAACTCCCGTATTTCGGGTCCCTCTGCCTGGACCGAGAAGCGTCCATCCACACGGAGCAGTATTGCTGCGACAAGATCATCAGTTGCCATTGTTTACTCCCACAGCCTGTTGATTTATGTTTCTCGCACGAGCCTCTTCGCGGTCATGAATTTCGTTTTGTAAATATTCGCGGATATTGGCAAGTGTCCCTTCACGAATCATGTTCCGCACATTACGAGAATTTGTTATCAGAAGTTTCGGGCTCCGAGGCATCCCGAAGTTGTCATGAAGTGACGCATCGGCAGCAAGCGATTCCTCTTCGATTTCTCCCGGTGGCCCAAAATATCCGGACAGAATAACCACATCCGCACTTTCCTTTCCCAGCAAAGCAATTCCATCTTCGTCAAGTTGCCTGGGCCCTGGTGTTCGACCTGAAGGCCCACCCCAGTGACGTAATGCGATTGTGCGTACTGTGTGATTTTGCCCAAGGTCGTCCCATCTTGCATTATTACCATTACCCATAGCCGCAGCCACTATCAGGAGCAATTTCAATGCTTCTGAGATAAGATCTACAGTTAGGGGGCCAACACGAAGTTCTGCAAGAACCACATCACCCTCTGCGGCCGCATGAAGCATTTTTGTGAGAAATTGCCTGCGAATCAGGGGATTCACTGATAAATCTTGTTGCCATATTTGCCAAAGTGATTCTACAGCTGCTAGCAATGGCGGATCAGGAATTTGCTCTATTTCCGACGAAACTCTCCCACACACAAACTCCCATGTTTTTTCATCCATTGATAAAGCTAGATTTTCAGCCTCTTGCAGTTGCTCTGCACCGCTAGCTATTGAACGACGGTCAGACGCGTTAAGTTGTTCATTTTCATTTACCCATGGTAACCGAACAAGATCGTTCTGCTCCAATCCAACGGTGCCTGCGATGGAGTTGCTTATTCCAACACGCCAGGCATCTACTCCTCTGAAGAGCGCTTGAGCGGGAGGAGGAAGATGAAGTGCTAATCGCACAAGAGCATTAGGGATTGGAGGGAGATTTGCTCCTGGCCATGGAACTGCAACTCTAAGGGTTCGTTGCTGGCCAGAGTTTGACCATAAAGCCGATACAACTGAACTAGGTGGCTCAATGTCGGCTCCGGTATCACTATGAGTTCCGGAAATGGTCCAAGGCACGGCATTAGTATCTCGTCGGTATTGTGTCCAAGTAGCACGATCCGGTCTGAGAAATCCCCGCAGATGATGTATAAGAAGGCGCGGGGTTGTCGCTCCAGCATACGTGGTATTGTCATCAATGAAATGAAGGATGCCTGCGCGAACATTATACGGTGCTGTGAAATGCGTGGCGAGTTTTTCATCGGCACGAGTATTGAGATCCGCTTCATTGCCCCACGTCCGTATGGATAATGAGCGCATAGCGACGAGTATATGATTCCAGTCTGAAAAGCTGCACCAGGTTGTCAACCATTCGTAGATGTGCGTAGTCGTTGGATCAATCGCAGCCAGTTGCTCTAGGCCTTCAGCAGTTGTTGTAGGGTTTGCACAGGTTGTGCAAAAGTTTTGAAAATGACGTACTTCGACAGCTCTTTTTATACCGACCATTGGATGGGGGAGCCCCAAAGTAAACCTACGTACAGCTCCGTTTAAGACACCATTACCTGTGCTAAACGTGCTTGCAATGCTTGAAATTGCCTCATCAAGTGGAGATAAATCTTGTAATTCTCCAGCGCGTTGTCTTTGAGTAATTCGTCCTCGTACAGATGGTCTATCATCGAAATTAGTTTCTTGACGCTTAACCTGTATGTGTTCCAGCGAACCATCATGATGCTCAATGACTATATCGTCCCAATGTGGAATGCCGCCCTGTTCACATCCCAAGCTAAGGGAATGCTCACGACACTCAAGGTGGCCAACAATCATCTCTGCCATGTATAACGTAGCTAGTACTCGCTCGTAGATGCGAGTTTGATCCAGACGGAGCTTATTCAGCATAGTCGTAACGCTCGTTTGTGATATTATTCAAGTATTTAACTTCTATAAAGTTTACGAGTTAATTTCCCGGTGCAATTCTCGGCCACTAGCCACTTCACCACGGCACCGAAAGCCGATCCACCACATCTCGTCTTGAAAGCACACGAGAACACAATTCCCAGCGATCCTTGTCCGGGTCAATCGTTTCCTGGTAACGCATTTCAAAAACGTCCTTTGCCTTCTGGCGCAAATGGATGTACTGATCCATCATGCCGTCAAGTTTTTCGACATTCTCGATCCATTCGTCCTCAATAGTATCCGGCAGGCCGCCGAAAATATCATATTTGTCTTTCATGCGCCGAGACAACACACGGTACACTTTCTCATCTTGGGTTTCATCATAGACAAGGTTGAGCATATCCACCGTTCTGCGTGCCTGGCCAAAGCGTTTGATGCGCCCCAGGCGCTGCTCAAGCCGCGCAGGGTTCCAGGGGAGGTCAACATTTATGAGTGTTCCCAGCGTCTGCAGGTTCAGACCTTCGCAGGCTGCATCGGTTGCAACGACAAGCCGGATTTCACGTTTTTTGACAGCGGCCTTGATCTCTTCACGTTCTACAGAGGCAAATTGATCCCCCCGAAAGAGGCCGCTTTTGCCTGTTCCAGCATAAACGCCTACAGGTTCGGACGGTAACAGCTTGGCCAGCTCTTCAGCCAGGAAATATGCTGTATCGTAGTATTGACTGAAGATTATGCAGCCATGCTCAAGCCAGGTTTTGTCTTCTGTGCGGTGTTCTGTGAGAAAGTACCTTACAGCTGCCAGCTTTGGATCACGGGCTTCTGGACGGGAAAGTTCATCCACGATAATGCGCAGCTGTTCCGCTTCCTCTGGTTGCAACATACTCAATGCATCTGCAAGCTGATTTGCCTGATCTTCATCCTCGATAATTTCACGTTGCAGCATTTTTTGAGCAGTTGATTTGCCTGATGCGAAACTGGAGCAAATTCGTTGCAGCAGAAGCGATTTCATAAAGCCTGCCGCCTTAGTACGTTTCTGCAACAACTCGGTGAATTTCTCTGCTGCTTTGTAGGCAAGGTCAAATGGCAGGTTTGTCCTGAGTCCAAGGCCATTGAAGCCAACTCCGGCGTATGCCGTGGCTGGAGCATCTGGATCGGGGTGGATTTCGACACCGACTTTTTCCAGAAGACCAGCATTTTCAAGAGTCTGGCGGCGACGAAGGACCGTATGTCGTACGATTGGGTTATGCTCTCGCAGAAAAGATGGATCAAGTGTCTGACAGATTGCCTGCTGTTCCAGAAAGCCAAGCGAACCAAAACCGCGATCAGTGAAGAATGCCTGCTCTGGTAATCCCAACTGCAAACGGAGTGTGGCAAACAGAGCATCCTCATTTCCTGGTGGTAGCGGATTGCGAATCCACTCCCAGGCATCACGCTCGTCAGCCGGGCTTTCTTCGCCTTTAATCACTGGTAGCGACTTCTGATAATCCGCCCATCTGCTCCCGGCGAACTCACGCCCCAGCACGTGATCGGCACCGGAATTGATGATGCGCAGCAGATCCCACAGTTCATGCACTTCTGTCTGGATCGGTGTTGCGGTGCCAAGCAGCAGGTTACGGGTACGCGGTCCGATAGCCAGCATAAATTCCAGCAGATTGTTCGGTTCGTCTTTCTTAGGCCCCAATCCGCCACGTTTACGCGCCTTGTGTGCTTCGTCCAGAACTACGGTGCCGTATTTTCGCTCCAGTAGGTACTGACGTTCATCGGAATCATGGAAGATCAAGCCAGTGGAGACAATGGCGATGCGGAAGGGACAGCGGGAAATATCTTCAGCCCCACGTGTTTTGATGACATGCCCTTTGGGATCAAACCAGACTTTTTTCTGTGATGACCAGACCGCACTGGGGATTCCCAGCTTATCCATCAACTCCACCTGCCACTGCATGGTAAGCGTGGATGGGCACAGGATCAATACAGCACCATCATCAAGAAGAGCTGAAACCATGGCGCTTGCGGCAAGTGATAAGGTTTTGCCGACGCCTACCTCATCAGCAAGCAGCAGCCGTGCTTTACCGTAAATCTCCCGGTGCTGCAGGAACATGGTAACAAAGGATCGTTGCCACGGCTGAAGCTGTTCACCACCGCGATAGATCGGACTTTCGGCCAGTGCAGCAGCAGGTAGTTCTTCTGCCTTTACCTCTTCAAAGCGAATTTCGATACGATCGGCAACTCGCTTGATCTCCTCGACGATTGCATCCGGTAACGGGTAGGCATCTTCCCACAGGGCATCAAACTCTTCTTCTACCCAAGCGACACCTTCGGTGGATTTGTCTTCCCAGAGAATTTCATAATTATTGGCGAAGGCACTTTTGGTTTCATTGATTGAACCGAGGAAGGATGTCTTCGATCCATCGGCTGCCTCGATAACTCCGGCCTTGCCATGGATAAAGACACGGTCTTTGGGAACAACCCTGATCTCAACTCTTCCGCTTACCAGCAGATCATGCAGTTTGCGATAACGCTCTCGATGTAAAAGTGCCTCGACTTCGGAAGGCGCTTCGTTCCAGCGTTCTTTCAGGGCGGTTTCTCGGGCATGTTTAGACACCGCCACATCCGCGGCGTCAAGTTCACTGTTACAGACGATTTGTACTTTTGGGATTGTTGCGATCTCTTCGCCAACCAGCTCGAAGATGGAACTGCGGAAGTAACCTGCTATACGCTTATATGACAATGCGCCATTCAGACGATCACTGAGAAAGGCATGATCAAGGCGTTGCCGGCGTGAAGAGAAGCGGTTGATGACGGCCATTATAACATCTCCTTACCCCAACCGCTGATTCTTAACCAGTTCACGTAGTACCCGTGCGGCACTGCCTTCATCGGGGTTCAGGTGATCGAGGCGCCTGGCCAGATAGTCTGACAGCTCCACTGCCAGTTCCCGCTGAGTCATATCGCCATAGTAGTTGGGGATGTTGAGGGTTAGATGTGCCATCACATCGTTACCATCTATATTGTTCACCAGCTCCATAACGGCATACAGGACAGCTCGCAATACAGATTGATTCAGTTCGGAGCCTTCGCTCATCTCGCTGCGGCCAAACTCGACAGCAGTTTTCAGCCGGGCATGGTTGGCTCGCTGATCTCCCATGAGCGCACGGAAGTCATTGACCTTGAATGCCTTGGCAAAGTTCTGGTAATTGTCCAGAGTTTTGGTGCCACGGGCTTCCATGTCGAGCATTTTGAGGTAGAACCGCTCTGCGCCGGAAAGTTTATCCCAGTGGGATTTCGGCAGACCTTGCGGCACCAGGCATTGATTGGCGGTATCAACCGCAAACGCAATAAGACCGTCAACAAAAGTAGTCTCGCCTTTTACCCGTGGCCGGATCGCCTCGGCGGTCATGTCACGACCATCAATTATGGCATAGCGGGTAAGTACACGCAGTGCAGCGGCATAACCGGCCATCTGGATGTCGGCATCTTCAAAGACGTTTTCATCACGGTAGAGGCCTTTTGCATCCTGGTTGAGGCCGGTTAGATCCGCTACTTGCGCTTCCACCTCTTCCTGAATTTCCCAGGCAAGATCATCGCGGGTGGTTTTATGGGTGCCGAGTCGCTTTCGCAGAACAAGAAGCACTGTACCTTTTACGTAGCTCCCCTCACGGAGGGCGCTGTCAGTTTCGGTAACCACATACCATGCGGCTGTTACCTGAAGACCGGATGCCCAGACGATGTTGGCCATATCTGCCCAGATTGAGCCGGATTGGTGCGTAAACATGATGACCTGCAAGCCATTATCAGGCATACACATACCCATTTGCTTATAAGCAGCCACCATGCCTCGTCGGAAGTCTTCATCTTCACCCTTTATGGCTAAAGAACGTCGACTATCCCAAACCCAGTCAGCATACTCAACGGGTGGATTCTTTCTCAACCAAGCTACAAAAAACTCTAGAATTTCTTCATATTTTACGGCATCACCATAAGGCGGATCTGTTACAAAAATATCGTTTTCGCGCGTAACGTCTGTTGCAGAATGACAAGACACTTCAAGGTGTCCAGAACAAGTGGAAGGAGATAATTCAAGATTGAACATTTCAAGTAATGGATACGATCCCCTGCAACCGTAATTAAAAAGAGGATTTATTGCTTGGTTATAGAATACATTAACAGGATTATCACTACCACCGCCGGTTCTCCCACCTTCACCAGCCTTGCTTGAGCCAGGCTTGGATGTTGACCAAATACAGAGTTTACCAGCGTAATTTAGGATGCGAGATAGCATTATGAAACCATTTGCATTGCTACTATATTTTCTAATCAAACCTAGAAGCATCAGATGTCTAGCTGAAAACAAGTGATGCCAGTATGTCCAACCCCGAGTACGTATTGGTTCATCTGTTTTAGTGCCTGGCTCGATTCTCATGTCAGGAATCCAGCCATTGTTTTGCCATTCAGATAGATTTGCACTCACAAAATCATCAACAATCTGTTCTCGCTTCAAGTCATCTTGAGATACTGACGTAAACTTGTAATCGAACTGCTTTTTCGTTGGTTTTTTCTTCATCCAATGGACGGCATACAGTCGTTCCTGAAAAATATCATCTGGCCTTGGCTTGAAATCTGACTTATCCCAAAGTCGTAACTTGTTACCGCTTGTGCCGCCTTCTTTTTTATAATCGCCACGCAGAGTTGATATTTTTATTCTATATTCATGGTCTTCGATACAGTGAACCATGTAGGGATCTTGTCCACGCCCGTCAGATCGGAGAGTACCGACTGCCGCAGCAGCCATATCTTCAGGGGAAACTCCTGACCTTACTATTATGTCATAGCGTTTTTCCGAAGGTACGGGCACTAATTCCGCAATAGCCTGTTTCCCATAACTGATTACCCTTGTTGGAAGCAGCGGGACCATCCACCCGCTTTGTTGGCAGCGTACTTCAAGACAATACAGATATGCTTTTGCTCGCCATCCACTACCATCTGTTTCAATGCCGAGGCTATCAATTTCTTCCAGGACTCTTGCCACTAGCTGTTTTTGCGCTTTTTCTTTTTCTTCACGTTCGCGTTTCGATGCGCCGACGATATGAAAGGATGCCCATGTAAGCATACATGCCACCGGATTCAGGTCTGATGCATACACATCGCATCCGAGTCGCGCTGCTTCAAACGGAATCTGTCCTGAGCCACTAAATGTGTCCGCAACTCGGGGGCAGCGTCCAAAACGCATGATCCCAAGTTGCTCAACCAATTCCGGCATAGAATGAGCGTTGGTTCTCAAATGAATATTCACTGCATCCCATATGTGGTCGTGTAACCCTTCTTTAACCTCTTCAGGGCGATTCGCAATTTCAGCCCTCTTCCGATAGGGTTCTACGGGCAACATTTGTACTTCGAGTTGCCGACGATCAAGTTCGGGTACTTCATCTCGCCACTTAACCTTCACATCACGTAACTCGGGACGTGACCAGTCTATCGGTGAGGTATCAGGCAGGACGTTTGGAGGATCTGAAATGAAATAGGCGTTAACATCAGCAAGGCAAAGTGATGTAAGGATTTCTACAGGCTTTGAACGACGTTTCCAGCGCACTACGAATGATTCGTCATCCATAGCCATCAGTTTTTCAAAAATCTCCAGGTCTCGTTTTGAATCATCGCTTGCTGGAAGCAGGCAGCCAAGAATACACGCTTTATTAAGAATAAGTGGCTTGCGGCCTTTCCAGTAGGCACCAAGCGGAACCAAAGTCTGACCAGCACCGGCCTTACGCTCTTTGAAAACTTCAGCAGATAGTTTTTGAACCGGCAGAAACCGTTCGATGAGTGCAGGGGCATCTTTGAGTGAAAAAGGAATAATACTCATTCGGCATCCTTGAATAATGGTAAATGAAATAGATCGGGTTCTACCGGGCGGCGACGTTTTTTGCTTACCACTTGTTTTTCTCCATCGGATAAGGCATGAAACAGGGCACGTCTCCAACCGCGCTGGGTATCATCAGGCATGCCTGACTCAGCAACCGTCATGGCAAACAGCCACCAGCGCTCCTCCGGGCGTAATGCCGCCCATTTGCTGCAGACTACAGGCAACTGATCTTCATTGGCAGTTTCAGCAGCCCAGGCAAGAACACACAGCTCTTTCCCCAATAGCCGGTCAACCAGATTGGTTCCAGAATGCCAACGGCCAGTTGCCACCTTGGCGGCTTTGAGACGATCATTGAACTCACGGCGGGACGTATCGGCGATTGCCGACCAGACATGACGCTGGAGCGCTACACGCTCTTCATCACGTGGAAACCCGCCTTCCTGACCACGGTAACCGTAATCCTCGATAATGATCACCGATTCAGTGCGTCCGGTTGGAATCTCAACACGAAACAGATGGGCACCGAAAGAGGTTGGTGCGCCAAAATCTACTGTCTGCGGGGCATCGCTCACTGTTCGACATCTCCGGTGTGCAGCTCAATACCCAGCTTGGTGGCGAACTCTTTGATGTCGTGACCTGATTTGAAGTGTGCCTTGCGAAATGACATGGAGACAGGAGTATCTGGAGAGAACTTCTCCAGGATTGTAGTCAGCAGCGACTCAATAAACGCTGCATCTACTGGTATTTCGCCTACATTAACCGCAATGACCTGATTGCCTTGTCCTACATTCAGGGAGACACCTTCAAACGAGGCGGTTTTCTCTGATGCCTGTTTCAGCCCTTCAAAGGTCTTGCCGCGTGAATCCAGTTTGCGTCCGGTACGGGAGACCAACCGCCCAGGCTTTACATCATCAACCTGAACGCCTTTCTTCCCCTTGGCAGGGAAGCGGAATTCCGTTTTTGTTTCAAGTCCATCGGCTTCAGCAAAAGCACGGATAAGCACATCACCGTCGCCAATTTCGATTGCACCATCGTAGACAGCCCCTTCGCGTGGTTCACTGCCATCAAGTGTGTAGCGAATCTCACCCTTGGGAGCCACGAAGAGTTCTACAAGCCGTTTACCATCTTTCTCTTCAAGCTTGTTCCGCAGGACAAGCACATTTGCCCAGGTGACCGGATCACCGGTTTCATACTGACCGGACGGATCACACACCAGGAAATTGACCAGTAAGGCTGTTGTGGTAATTACTGAGTCCTTCAGCAACTGGCTGGATTCTGAAACCTGACCATCTTCGGCATAATAGATGCGGGGAGCGGGACCGGCATTTTGCGGATTGACACGCAGGCGAACCTTGCCTTCATCACCAAGCTCCGGCTCTGCCACAATCTGAGCCGCCGTTTTCTTCTTTTTCGGGCTTTTGGTGACATAACCATTACCCAGGTCTTCCCAGATACCACGATTACACGCTATTGACTTGAGCGTATCCAAACCGCGTGGCGGCAACCAGGGCATGCCTGATTGCTCGGAATATCGGTCTGCAACATCGGACCAACGGGCCTCATCCTGGTTTTCCGGCCATAGAAGATCCTGCGATTTGTCCCGAATTGCTTCAAATTCTTTCTCTACATCCAGATAAAGTTTCAGCGGATTTGATGTCAGAGTCTTTTCGATCTGTTCTTCACCATTGAATGGTTTGGTGGCATCACGGGTCATATCCAGTGGCTTTGCCGCCAACTGTGGCGGTCTGCCGGAACGCTGAATCGGGAACAAAACTTTATCGAAAAGATTGAGTATGGTGGAGTTAAAATCCTGCTCGTAGGTCTGCTGCTTCCGTTCGAGATCGTCACGCTGGGGGTGACCTTTGGGAATTCTACCATCGGCTTTCTGTGCAGCAAAGAATTGCCGCGCTGCTTTCTCAACACTTGCCAGGGCGGTTTTGTCGCCGGTAAGGACACAGACATTGTTTTTCTGGCTCAAGCCATCAAAGAACCTCTGAACCTCTTCTGGCGGAATCTGCGAGTCAGGGCTGACAACCAACAACACTCGTCCCCGGCGGACACGATCGGCAACCTCTTCCAACCTGGGCAGCGGCAGTACATCATCGTAACAGGTCTTGCGGGATGCTTTGAACATCTCTTTGAGGCGATGACGGATAAGATCATCAACCTGATTCTGCGGCGCATCATGGGCAAGGCTCTGTAGCAGCTTGGTCAGGTTCTCCTGCCGGTCAAAGTAGTAGCGCCCTTCCGGGGTGTGATGAACGTACCAGGCAACCTTCTCCAATTCCTCAAATGCAGCCAGGAAATCAGACGGTTCCCTAAGTGGCGATACAAGACATTCCACCATCTCTTCGCGGGTGAGCCCTTTCACGGCATTAACCGCTGTCGAGAGACTGGCGGTCAGCAACAGTGCGCCCAACTGGGTGGCTGCTTCCTTGCCGGTCTGCAGGTCAATGATCTGGGCATGGGCGGACTGTTGGCCGTCCCACAAATCCTTGGCAATGACATCGCGCATACCGGAAATTTCAGTCAGCTTGTCCCGCACATCCTGAATGCCAAGATCAAAATGCTGCGGACCGATCAGGAATACATCATTAGAAGAACGCTCCCAGACCGATTTGAGCAAGCGGGAGACAAGTTCGATCAGACCGCGGGTTTGCTTGAACTGCTCGTTCTCCTTGAACAGAGCTATGACGTTTTTCAGGCGGGGATGGAACGGATAGGTTGCGGCGATTTCATCGGCAATAGCTTCAGCGCCACGGTTGGCGGTCTTCGATTTGGCAGCTTCTTCCAGCTTGCGACCAAAAGCATCGGCAATATCGCCGATCTCAGCCTTATCGGGAAGAGATTTGAATAACCGCTTACGGAGAATATCGTAGATTTCATTAGCAGCCAGGTCAACCGGAGTTATGCTCCGCTCCTGACGGCCAAGCTCGGAACGGGCATCCTCAAGCGCACGATAGATGAGTTTTGCTCCGGTATCGTAGGCGGCCGCAAGGTCGGAAACCACTACGCAGACATTCTTTTTCTTACCGGCTGCGGTCAGCAGATTGGCAAAGGCGCGGGTGGCAATGTCAGCAACCGTGCCGTTGCCGACCTTCTGGGTATCCAGATAGTGGAAGTACGGCGGCATTTCATCCAGGAGAAGAAGAATTGGCTGATCACCGTCAAAAAGGGTAAGCCAGTCTTTCTCATCTGGTGCTTTCGGGCCGCTCGTCCAGAAAGATTTGAAAAGATCACCCTTGCCAAGTTGGTTGGCTATCTCTCCCCAGAAGTAATGTTCAGGATTATTACGACCATTGAAAGCAGCGATATTAGCACCGACGAAAGCCGATGAGTGCGGCATACCGGCGCAGTAGGTTTTTCGAAGTTCAGGATGCTTTGCCAACAAGCCGAAACCGACGAGCAGGTGGGTTTTACCACCACCCATGGCTTGTTTGAGGTGGAAGATAGCTTGAGTTGATGCACCGGCCAGCCTGGCTATACCTTCGCTGATAAGATCCTGCATACCCTGGGTGATAAATGTCTTCTCAAAAAAAACGACACCATCACCTTCCGTCGAGATCAGTTCATCAAGCTGCTCGATCTGATCGCTGAGCTTTATGGAAAGTGCATTGGGTTGAAGCTGACAGGCATCACGAACGGTTTTCATAGGTGCAAATCTCCTGAACAGGCAAAAATAGATATGATCAAGCTGTTATGATTGATTCAAACAAAATATTGGCTGGTAATAAATAAAAAAAACCGCCCGTCAGCACTTAGGAGACAATGCGGCTTCAGTTCGAGATATGTTCTGAAGGGCGCAGAGCCCATCTCCTTACCCTCCGTAAATGCATGAAATTACGCCAAGTTAATACCTCTTTTTGGCTCGAAAGTCAATTTGATACAAAAGCTGCCGGTAAATACACCAATACAGCTCCCTGTCCGAACAGGACAGAGTAGTGCAACATGCTGATATATTTACATTACAATGCAATTTTGGATTGACAATTCATTTCAGGCTGGTCAAACTTAACCTGAAATACTGATGGATATTGACCGTAGAGAAAGGAGGGAGGCCGTGATGACAAGAAAAATTGCAGCATTCGTTATTGCTTTTGCAGGAACTGTTCTCCCGTGCCTGCTTGCGGGAGCGATGGTAGGGATATTTATTCCGAGTATTTTCTGGGGGTGTGTTGCATATATTTCTGCATTCGCTCTCTTTTTCATGATTTTCGACAGAGTTCCTGTTCGACTTTATCACGGGACTCTTGATCACATGAGGGTTTCACAACTCATACAGTACGGTTTTACAAGCACTGACCGCTGGCCCATACTTACAATTTCTGACCTTCTTGGGTTTGGTTGGATGTACAGAAGATATTACCGCTACAAACGATAATCACAAATGATCCTGTCTTGGGGCCTGATACTCCCAGGCTCCTTTCACTTTCAATATTTCATCACGATTAAGCTCTATTCTTCCTTTATATTCTGCAACGAGTACATAGGGTTCCGACTCATAGAAGTAAATATTTGTTCCGTCAGAATCTTCAAAGTGTGCAAGCACTGATGCTGGTAAACATATTGTTTTGTTTGATATTTGAATTTCAGCGCCATATTCAGCTACCGAAATACCCACGTTTTCCGTTTGAAGATCCAGTTCGTTTTCTCCTGCAACGACAATGAAGATAATTCCATCCGATACCAGCAGAATTTTTTCCATTCTGGTTACCTCCTTGGTCCTTTAAGCGGTGACGGGCCTCCACCTTTAGGCAAAGGTGATGATTTACTTTGATTTTGAAGTATTTTGGACGTCTTCTGTAAATTTTGCTGAATACGAACACTCGCATCTCTTTCAGCAGTTTCTATATCTCTCTTGGCAGCCGTTTCCATATTCTGCCTTCGGCCCATTGCAGCCCGAACAGGAGATGCGACAGTAGCAACATCGCTGAAAACACTTGCTGTTTCACCAATGGCATTTCTTCCTATCGCAAGAGTAGTAGCAACTGACCCTGCATCTATAGAACGGCCCTCTTTGAACTCTTGTGACGCAAAAGACGAAGCATGATCACCAATTGCTGACACAGAAAAACCTGTGACCTGCCTTGACGAGTAATCCGCTTTCACCCCGCCCTCTGCACGAATACTCCCGGTAATCCCACCACCGGATCTGGTACTGACAACAGCCGCCCCCTGCTGAGATGCCTGAACAAACTGATCCTCGGTGATTTCTGAACGCTGACCGGCAATAAGATTCCCGTTTTTGTCCATTTTCCCCTGCACCTGGGAATAATGCAGATTGCCATCCTTGTCCTTGGCGTACATCAGCACATTGCCATCAAGGCCATTGGAGAACGAACCTCCCACCACCTCCATCTTTCCGATCTTGTCATTCTTGGCGTAGTACCAGTCACCATTGACCATCATCTGCTTGCCGCCGGCCTGGATCATGTAACTGCCGGATTTGCGCGAGACATTCAGTGACTGGTTTTCGTAACCAGTCTTGATAAAATCACCAACTGTCTTGCGCAGTCCCTTGTCTGTGGTTGACACGTTCCGATCCAGACGCTCGATATCAGTCCCGGTTTTGCTCTGACCGAGATCGAACTTCTGCACCCGGCCACCCCGATCAACGGCAAACGACGCGAGATTGCCGTTCCGGTCGTAATCAGCCTTGAAGTCGAAGGCCTGTCCGGACAGCTTGGCGACATGAGCGGCGGCGCTTTGGAATCCAGCAGCACGGAGTTGCTTCTGCATTTCAAGTGCCTGTTCTTTGTCACCTTTGGCAACGGTGCCTGAATCAGACGAATTGACGATCCCGCCATCCATGCCGACATTGACACCACTTTTGCCGTCGGCTGTCGTGAAATTAATGTTCTGGCCCTCCATTGCCTTCTGCATCTCGGCAAAACCCCGTTCGGTCAGGTGACCGTTCTGGTACATCTCCGGATCGTTTTTGAGTTGAGGGGCAATCCGGCCAACCATCTGATCCGCAGCAGCATGAACAAGCTGGTTGCGAGCAATCCTCCCTGAAACATCATTGCTGGTAAGCTGTTGGTAGTTGCCGTAACCACCACCTGCATAGATTCCCTGGATCTTGCCCCCGGTTTCAGTTGCCACAACATTGCCAGCCTCAGTACCGGCAGCAACCGGTCCACCAAGCTGATTGGAGAGTCCTGTCACCTCTGATGCGTGTTTGCTCTGCTGGAACTGGGCGTTCATCTGCATGAGCTGCCCGGAAGAGATTCCGTAGTTATCGGCAATCTTGTTCACCGCATCGGCATTGGCAAAATCCCCCAGGGCTGTAACCTCCGACCGCATGGCGTTGAACTCCCGCCAATTCCCATTGAACCCGAGAGACCTGGCTGCGGCATATGCTCCCATTTCCCCTTGCAATTGTCCGACACTCTTGTCCATGTTGGCAGTCAGGAAGTCAGAATAGTTTTCACCGGAGCCAAAGACATTTGCCAGAGCTCGGTCGTTGGCAACTCCCATTTTGGCAAAGACCAGAGTGTCGCCGCCATAGCTGCCTGAAACCACATCCCTGGTTGCAGCAGACTTGTCGAGTCCGAGACGGCCATCGAATGATTTCAACTCGTAGGCAGATGACAGACCACCTTCACGCATGGCCCTGCCGCTGCCACCAAAACCGATTGATCTTCCCAACTCGCTGTCCGCAGAAATTCTACTCGAAAACTCCATACCGAAGTCCCGGATCATGTCGCTGGAAGCGGTAGTCTTACCGGACATACCTACCAGCGACTGCGCCTGCCTGGCCTGGAAGCTATGCTCATTGCTCCATGCCTGAGTCGGCATCGCAGTGACATTACGCTGCATGGCCGAAGCTCTGCCGGTGGGATCTTCCACCTCATGAGTCGCCCGGTTTCCTGCGGATTGAACCTGACTGACCATCCCTCCGGCCATCATTGCCATGGCATGACCGCCGAACTTGATCAGCATCCCGGTGATAACCGTCGCCAGCATCATTCCGCTCATCCGGAGTGTGCCGAACATACCGAGAATCTTCACGGTCTGATCCGGAAAGAAGTAGAGAGCATCCATACCCAGCTTGTTCTGGCGCACCATTTCATAGGCCCGATTGGCATAGTCCACGGCAAACTGGTGAACGATGGCATCGGTGACACCCCAGGCTGTCAGCCAGATGAAGAAGCCGGCGATGATCCCGACCGCCTTGCCGATCAGTGGCGTGGGAATGAAGAGCGCCAGGAACGGCAGCAATCCAACAGCAATGGCAGTAAGTGCCGCCTTCAGGATCGGTAGCCACTCGTTGGCCGACTTCATGGCACCGGAAGCGCTGAGCAGGAACTGGTAATTGGTGGCACCGGCGGCATTGCCGCTACGGAAGATCTCCTCCAAACGCTGGGAGACGTAGGCCTGCTTCAGGAAATCGTCAATGCTCGCCGCTCCAAGGCCGGTCCCGGAATTAACATTGTTCAGCACGGTCTTGCACTGGATCATGGCGGCAGCATCGGTCACATCATAGCCAAGATTGGCGCAGACCGACTGGATGTTCTTGTCGAGATTGGCCGGAGTGAGCGCCGCTTTGATGCTGGCCCATGAATCGGTACAGGTGAGTGCCTGGCCCTGTGGACTGGCAGCATCATAGTAGACCGTCCAGATGGCCGGATTGACCGCCTTATCCAGGGAGCCGACAAAATTGGTGGTGGTTTTGCGCAGTTCATCCACCGTGAGGTTGGCATTGGGATTCATCAGCGCATAGGAAACACAGTCCTTCACGTAGCGCCGCATGGAGGCGTCCAGATTGCTGTCCACTGCCGACAGTGGAATGCTGGTGAGCTGGGCGAGTCCCAAAAATCCTTTGCCGCCTGCCTGTGTCTGGTAATTAAGAGGATCTCCGGCAGTAGTGACAATATCCACCAGACCACGTTCGATCTTGTTCAGGATGCCGGCCACTGCTACCACACCATCCGGTATACCGCCGACCGCCTGATTTTTATTGAATACCGGATCATAGACATGGATGGTGCCCTTGGGGACGACCAAGGCCAGATAGACCATGATGCCGATCATGGTCGGCACGATCCAGGTCATAACCGAACCGTTGGCAGTTCCAAGCGACTTGGCGAATACCGTCACCCCTCCGAAGAAGAGCCCCGCAGTGATGACCACGAAATAGAGCGACTTGTAGGCGTTATCGCCGAAGATCAGCGCCAGCTTGCTGAAGGCATTCACCACAGCGTCGTGTCCACCCCAGACATAAAACTCCATGTCCAGAGCCAGCGCCATGGTCGGGATCAGCACCAGCAGAGCCGTGAGGCCGATTCTAATGACAGTCCGATATGACATGCACGACTCCAGCTTTGATCAATCTTCTGTTGCGAAAATAGGTGTATGTCAGGGCGAGAGAAGGAATAAATATGAAAATGGCAGTTCCTGCCTGAATGAAATAAGCGGATGAAAGAAGTACCCCTTTGAATCCCACAGCCCCGTGATACAGTTCGGCTAACGTGCCTGGCTTCACCTTGGCGGCATGAAGTTTGAGAACCGCCCATACCAGATTTTTTTCGGTGAGTATGATGTAGCGGAGAAAATGGTACGCCAGCATGGCAACGATGGCCTTGCCAATTGCACCAATAAACGTGCCGCCAATAAGATTCACTACCATTCCACGGGTATAGGGACCGATAAAGCGTGTAGCTACTTTTGCCATGAGCAGCGCGTAGCCAAGGGCAAAGCCCATTGCCAGTATTCCGGCGCAAAAAATATCAAACAACGTCGGGCTTGGATCTCCGAAGATTGGAATATAATGTTCGAACACTCCGATAGCGACCGGCGCCAATATCGCCATTATCATGCCAGAGGCAAACGAGCTTTTGGCACCCACCTCCATGAATTCGAGGCGGAGTTTGGTTGTCAGAAATCGCGGATCGATCATGCATCCACCTCGCTCATTGGCATAACTCTGCTCGATATAGGCCATTGCCTCCAGGAGCCCGCGAGGTTTTATCTCGTTTCCCTGGCCTATCGGTAATACGTCCGGACTGCCACTGTCTTTCGCCACAAAGTGCTCCTATCTTGATAACTGCTTGAACATATCTATCATCCCGCCTCCGTAGGCGATGAGCGCCGCAAGCACGAGGCATATGACTGCCATGGTCGGATTTCGTTGCCTCACTCCGAACCAGAAGCCGGCCAGCATCAGTATGACGAAGAAAAAGCGACTCCAGAATCCGTAAAGAATTGTGTTGAAGAGATTGATCCAGAACTTTTCATACTTGTCCTGATTCATGTAGCGTAGAGGATTGAATACGTCGATCGGCATAGGTTCCTTTCAGAAAATCGGGTAGGCTTTCGCCAGGATGCTGTTCTTGTCCACGAAGCCGAAATACCGTGAATCGTAGCTGTCCTTATGCTGACCCATGACGAACATGGCTCCCTTGGGGATCATGCCGTTGAAAACGAAGTGCTGCAGCGGTTCACCCTTCAGAGAGATGTCCTTGGCTCGAACCAGATATTCTCCGTTGCAGTAGAACTTCTTCTCCGCATCCACGGTGAGAAGATCTCCCTCGTTGCAGCCAAGGATCTTCATGACATCCTCGGACTTTTTCATCCCCATACGGTCGGAAAGTTCCTTGTGCCGGAACAGGACGTAATCACCCCGCACCACCTTGTCCGGATTCCGGGTGAGCCAGTAGATCCGATGCTTGAGAGATGGCGTGAGCGTGACACTGAACTTGTAGGGGAGCAGAGTCCCAGCAATGAGCAGAACCGTGATTGCAAGCCAGAATCGCCAGTTGTGGAAATCAAGGTTTAATTGTTTCGGCATTACGCACCACCGCGTCACCCATGATGACCACCCGGTTTTTGGGAATGGCTGTGATTACGGATTCAAGTCGGTCAAAACTCCTCTTCAGTTCGTCACCATTCAGTTTGCCGGCCAGGTAATTGTCACGCTGCTGGGCGATGTACTCCTTGATGTCAACGGCCACGACCTTTTGGGCGAACCAGCGGTCATAACCGGCGACGGTGGCCAAAGAAGCACCAATAGAGACCATCAAGCAGAGCATCAAAACGGAGACAAAAATCGATTGCTGTTTTGGCACTTCTCTGGGTGGCTCTTTGGGCGGTTCATCAGATACGGTATTACGTCTCCAAAGAGCCTTGGCCCTCTCGAAATCGATTTCCTGGAAAGGCTCTTCATAATTTCTTATTTCATCATGCATACGATAAGGACTCTCTTTCCTTGTTCATTTTTTGTTAGTCGAAGCGGCCAGCAGAGCGGCCAGGGTATGTGAACCGGTTTCCTTCTGGATCTGCTCAAGCAAGTATTCCAGGCTTGCATCACCGTAAACCGTATGGTGCTCTGTGATGGAGGCGTTCTTGGAGTCGCCTTCACTGAGAGCGGCATCACCTGCTTTCAGTCCCTTGGCATAGACTACAGCGGGAACCCGGTCGATAGCGTACCGTCTGAACAGCAGCGGATCGACGGCCAGCCCTGCCGGCAACATTTCGCACTCTCCTTCAGCAGGATTACAGGCAGGATCACGTTGCAACACAGATCCGATGAATCTGATTGTCGGCTGAATCTTCGTCATGCCATCGACGAAACCGCGCATCACCAGAGTGACATTGGGATCGCCCAGCCGTGCTACCGAAGCAGCATAGTTTCTGACCGTCTGAAGCGGCATGGCTGATGAGATGAATATATAGATCCGTTCATCGTCGGTTAGCTTTCCCCGTGCTGCCGGAGTAGTGCTATCCGAATAGAACCTGACCGAAGCATCGCCAAAAAGTTCGCCTTTTATCCGTTCCGTCTCGTTCTTCAATTTTCCCTGAAATTCGGGAGATCGGTAGTAGGTGTTCATCTTCTCAGCAATCTTTGACATTTCCTCTTCGGACTTGTTTGTCGGGATGGTGAGTCTTTCCGCCATCTTGTTTGCCTTATCCAGGCCTACTTCTACTTCCGGGATACCAATCCGGGGATTGTCCCCACATACAACTGCGGGGATGACCAGAATGGCCAGTATCAATTGAGCGCATAGCCGACGCAACAGACCCTCCTTCGTGTCAGTGACCAGAG
>CAYQTC010000036.1:0-35544 GCA_964420435.1 uncultured Geobacter sp. | reverse complement strand
GCTTCGAGCGGTTCACGGTTTTGAAAGCCCCCGGCTCTGCCGGGGGATGTTTACTGCCACAGCCCTTCTGCAACGTGCTTTCCGGTATGGCGGTTACCGTGTTCAACCTCGACACCAAGAGCCATGCGGGTGTTACCCATGAAGTAGCTGTGATAGGCATGGGAAGGGCGTCCCGGCTTCTTGGGGTTGTAACTCTTGACCGCGCCTTCCTGGTGACCGTAGAGCGGCTTGACAGTGTTGTCGGTGTCGAGAACCCAGGGAGCCAGAGAAAGTACCGGATGAGTGCTGCCGGCAAGATGCTTGTCCAGCCAGGCAACGGCCTCTGCTTCATCAAACTGTAAAAGAGCACGTCTGACTGAATCTTCGCTTGCAACTCCACCCATCCCCAACAGTTCCGGATTGACCCGGTCACTGCGGATAGTTGTGATATGGGCGTACCGCTTATGTCCGGCGAGGATTGACAAAACAAGGGTGCCTAAAATATCACGGACATTCGGTGCATTCGGACTTGTATAGCGAAGCGGACAGTCAGAAACAAATGCATCATACAAACCACTTGCTTTCAGAAACTCGATAAAGAACGGTAACTGGCCTAACGGAGTGACCGCTGCATCCTGATCCCATTCAACGTGAATGCGACCAGCAAAAGTATCAACAGGAACCCGAGAAGAACTATCGACAGCACGATTTTTACATTCACCCATTTGGTGAACCTCCCAATCTGTGATTGCAGCACAATATCAGGAGGTTGAAGCAAAATCAAAGGGGCAACTGCTTTTTATAGGTTTATCAGATTTTTGGGGGGGTGCCGGATGGCTGAAAAGATTATTCTGACGCCAAGTTGCAATCAGGATGAACACCGGGAGGCGAGGGTTGACAACGGTGTTAGCACTTTGACTTGGAATTGAAATCAGGGGCAGGTTGGAAATGGAATTGCATCAACTGGAGATGTAGTCCAATTTGAAGTGGTTTCGAAATATCCCCAGGAAGGTGTTGGCACCTTTGAGGGCCTGGCGAAATTGTTCCCGTTCGTAGGCTGTCATAGTTTTCGGGTTGACATAGTTAGAAGGTGCGACACCGGCAGGAAGCACCTGCAGCTGTCGGAGTTGCAGTTGAATCCTGAGTTTAACCAGGAACGAGAATGCCTTTTTGATGGATTCAAGGTCTCTCGGGGTGATCAATCTGCTTCTGCCAAGCAGTTCCAGCTTTTCCCAGGTGTTGCCGCCCATATGGCCGATTTCGAGGGCCAACAGGCTTGATCCTACGGTAATGACAAAAATGCCGGCTTTCTTTATATCGACCTCGCCTTTGTTCTGACCGCTGTGCTCGACCCGGATTCGTCCGAACAGGGTGAGCGGCGGCGGGAAGCGTGCTGCATGGCAGGCCATGTTTGGAAAGAAGAAGATTGTGTTATGAACGGTTTTGCTGATGTGATCACGCAACTGTAAGGCCAGTTGCTGGTTGCCGTGCAGTGGGCGCAGATCCTGAAAAATGCCGAAGTTCAGCATATGCTCCTGGATGGGAGCGGAAATCCACTGTTCGATGAGTTGTTTCCATTCTGTAAGGCTGTGGCGCCAGAGTTGATTGCTGGCCATGATGTTGCCCGGGCAGCGGGGAACTCCGATCGTTTCAAGGGCCTCCACAAAACGGATGGCAAAGCGTTCCACATTGCCGAGTTTTTCCGGAGAAATGTCATCGGCATAGACAATAGCGCTGTCCTGATCGGTGCGCAGGGTCTGTTCCCCCCGTCCCTCACTGCCAAGGGCAAGGAAGGCGGCCTCTTCAGGAAGGCTGATGCCCTCGCTGAATTTCATGATGGCAATCATTCGCTGGGTGATAGCACTGTTGAAGCGGGTTATCAACTGCACGATCTCTTGTGTGTCCAGGCCTGAATCGAGGGCAATGCGCACGATGTCGAGCATTCCCAGCCCTATCTCCCGCAGGGTGTCGATGGAGTCGGCAGACTCTATTTCATGAGACAGCATGTCAAACCTGATACTCGGATTCACATCTACCACGCTTGGGCTGGATTGGTCATTTGAGCATGCAGGCTTCATCCTGTTGACGACTCCGGCGCTAATGGAACTGTGAAGAAGAATGTTGCACCGGCTCCCAGATCACTTTCTACCCAGATTCGCCCCCCCATTCTTTCTACAATCTCACGGGAGATGGTCAGCCCCAGTCCGGTGCCGAGCGGCTGGGCTTTCTGAGGGTCCCGCACCTGATGGAACCGTTCAAAAATCTGCTCCAGGCGGTCCGGCGGAATACCGGGGCCTTCGTCTGTCACACTGATCAGGGCAAAGCGCTCTTTCATCTTCGCGCTGAGCCGGATCATCCCTTCTTCCGGCGAAAACTTGATCGAGTTGAAAAGGAGATTCGTTAATACCTGGTGAAGCCAGTCTGCATCGGCATAAACCGGAGAGAGGCCTGGCTCGATTTCACTGACCATGTTGATTTTCTTTTCGGCGAAGAGCGGCTGTGTGGTGCCGATCGCTCTGGAAAAAACCGGTTCCAGATCCATCGTCTCGGGAGACAGCTCCAGGCGGCCGGCTTCGATTTTGGAAAGGTCAAGCAGGTCGTTGATCATGCGGGTGAGTCGTTCCGCCTCATTATTGATGATAGTAACAAACTGTTTCCGTTTATCCGCGTTGTCCACGTCGTAGCGGAGCAGAATTTCAGAGAAGGAACGGATCGAGGTCAGGGGGGTCCGTAATTCGTGGCTGACGGTAGATAGGAAATCGCTCTTGAGGCGGTCCAGTTCCAGGAGCCGGGCATTGGCTTTTTCAAGCTCGACCGTACGTTGTGCCACTTTTTCCTCCATGGCATGGCTGTAGGCCTGAATCTCGGTGTACAGCTGGGCATTGACCGCCGCCATGGCGAGCTGGTTGGCCAGGGCAGCGAACAGCTCGACGAACTCGTCGGTGAAATGCATCGGACCACGGGTGGCATAGGCCGTGAGTACCCCGATTACCCGCCCCTCATAGATCATGGGGGCATGGATGAACGCGCTGATCGGCACGTCTTTGACCAGTTTGGAGAAGAGCAGGGGTTTGTCGATTTCACGGGTGTCCCCGACCACTACCGGTCGCGCGTCCAGAAAACAACTGCCGAAGTAGGTTTCCCGTGATGGCACCATAGCTGATTCCGCCACGTAAACCGCTATGAGTCCCACGTGGCTGCGGATTCTCAGAATACCTTCCCCATCCAGAAGCCGCACTGCCAGATGTTCAAATCCGAACTCGCGTTTGATCAGCAGGAGCACTTCCTGCAGAAGCGTGTCTATATTCAGGCTCCTTGAAAGAGCGTGGGATGCTTCGTGAAGGACCATCAGCTCCCGGAGCCGCCGTTCCAGTGCATCACGGCTGTCGGCAAGGGTCTGGGAAACGCTGCCGAAAACATCCAGGATCTCCACGGCCCGCTCACGTGGCCAGGCAAGGGTGCTGTCAATAATCATGCGGGCCGACGGGCTTCCGAGGGCACTGGCCAGGCATCGCTCCGTCGCTTCCAGGAGTACCTGGGGGGATGAACGCTCCGGGAGAGCCCCCAACACATCCCGGGCGGTCTTGGCACCCACAAATCGAGACAGCAGTTCTTCCAGGTCGGTTCTTGTGGCCCATGCGGCCGGCAGTTCGGAACGCGTGGAATCCGCTTCGGGTTGTGAGGTCAGTAAGCTGAAGATGAAATAAGATCCCATGTTAAACACCAGGCTCCAGATCAGGGCATGGGTCCAGGTGTCAAATCCATTCAGCCCGAAGAGGGCCCGGGGCCTGAGCAGTTCGATTCCCCAAGGACCGTGCGTCAGGAGCGACTCGCTCACCCATCCCGAGTCAACGAAGCTGGGTATGAGCAGGGTATAGATCCAGACGGCAAAGCCGGCGACCAGGCCGGTGAGGGCCCCGGTACGGTTTCCCCCTTTCCAGTACAGGCCGAAAAGGACTGCCGGCACAAACTGGATTACGGCGGAAAAGGACAGCAGTCCGGTCGCTACCAGGGTATGGGATTCGCCTATCCACTGTTTGAATGCGTAACCGAGGAGTATCACCCCGAATATGACGGCCCGCTTGGTGTACAAAAGTGGACGGGAAAGGTCCACTCCCTCTCCGCGAAAAGAATGAAAATAGTTACCCAGGACTGCTATCCCGGAATGATGGAGGATCATTGTGGACAGGGCAACCGCTTCGACGATAACCATGCTCGTTGCGGCAGAGAACCCACCCAGATATGCAAGAAATGCCAACCCGGTATGGCCCCGCGACAGCGGCAGGGAAATCATGAAGAAATCCGGGGCCAACCCGCCTCCATACATACGCCCGACCAATGCTACGGGTAGTACGAGCAGGTTAATCAGGAGCAGGTAGGCCGGAAATGCCCAGGCTGCGGTTCGCAGGTGGCTTGCCCGTACGTTTTCCACGGCCAGCATGTGGAACTGACGGGGCAGAAGGATTACGGCTGATGCGGAAAGTATGCTCAGACTGACCCAGGCGGAAAGCGAGGTGCCCGACCCGTCTCCGAGCAGGAACAGGCGTGCAAGATCCGGGTCTGCCAGTGCCTTCTCAAAAACCTGTGTTGGGCCGCCGCCGATGCCGAAGGTAATATAGAGGCCTATCACCAGGAAAGCCCCCAGCTTCACCGCGCTTTCGAAGGCTATCGCCCCGACCATTCCCTCGTGCCGCTCGGTGGCGACCAGGCTCCGTGCTCCGAAGAGCCCGGCGAAGACGGCAAGTCCGACAGCAGCCCAGAAGGAAGCGTCGTCCAGGACCCCGGAGGCTGTGGTTCTTCCGGTGAGGAGGTTGAAGGTGTGGCCGACCGCCTTGAGCTGGAGTCCGATGTAGGGGGTGATGCCGATCACCATCAGTAATGTGGCCAAGGCACCCAGGGACCAGCCCTTGCCGTAGCGGACCTCCAGCAGGTCCGGCAGACTGGTGACACCCTCAGCCCTGCAGAAGGAAACCAGCCGTTTGAGAAATGAAGGAGCCAGGAGAAAAATCAGGGTGGGGCCCAGGTAAATCGGAAGAAACCCCAGGCCCGTAGACGAGGCCTGGCCCACGCTGCCGTAATATGTCCAGGAAGTACAATAGATGGCCAGGGAAAAGCTGTACACCCACGGGTTGTCGACCGGACTGCGCCCCTTTTCCCTGGCTTTGTCCGTGGCATAGGCAATGGCAAACAAGCCGACCAGATACCCTAATCCGAGGAAGGCAACCCAGAAGGTCTGACTCACGGTTCGTTCCCCCCCCGTGAAAGCAGCCAGCCGAGAAGAACCAGCGCGGTCCATGCTGTAAAAAGATACAGGGGCAGAATCGGAATACCCAGAAAGCTGCCCGGGCGGTTGAACGCGCCCAGCAGTGGCGGGAACAGGGCCAGCAGACCAACGGCAAAAAGGGCGGCAAGTCTGTGTGAAGTCGCTATCATTGATACTCCCTTCCTAGCCCCCTAAACGGGATAAGTGCGTTAACGAAATCATTTCTGCATAAAAACGCAGAAACTGTTTTCTGACTTACTAAAATCGGGATGACTGCCAGCGCCGGAGCAATTGCCGGTCGCAGAAGCCTTTTGCCTCGGCCAGGGTTTTCACTCCCCTGCCAGGCAACAGTGAAAGGAAGCCAAGGAACACATGGGCGGTGGCCCGGGCGTCTCCCAGGGAGGTGTGTCGTCCCTCAATGGTGATACCCATTCTTTCGGCTATGTTGTCGAGGTTGTGTCCTTCGACACCTTCATGTATGCCATAGGAAAGGAGCAAGGTGTCGAGAAACGGGTTGTCTATCAGAGGGAGCCCTGCTTCGGTGGCTGCAATTTCAAGACATTTTTTGTCGAAGGCGGCGTTGTGGGCGACCAGAACAGAGTCTCCGATGAATTCGAGAAACTTTGGGTAAACCTCTCTGAAGGAAGGGGCGTCCGCCACCATATGGTCTTCAATGTGGTGAAATTGTATGGAATCATGTGGAATCCGCCGGCCGGGGTTGATCAGGGAGTGAAAGATGTCGGCATTCTGAACGCGTCCCCGGCGAATACGAATTCCGCTGATACTGATAGGCTTGTCTCCTTGGGAAAGCCGCATACCGGTGGTTTCGGTGTCGAAAACCACATAGTCGAGATCCTCCAGGTTTGCCTGGAGCTGATCCGCCCGTTCAATAATCAGTCGCGGCAGGAACAGGTCAAAATCGTAAAATTCCGGTTCGCCTTCAATCAATCCATCCTCCCGGCGCCCTTCGGAAGCGGCGGGTGCCTGCAGCAGGGCCAGTCGCACCTCATGGACGTCGCCGTATGAGCGGGTCCACAGCTCACCCCGGTTTCTGTGCACCGTCTCTCCCAGGGTGAGAGGAGCCTCGCCGGCAGAACATACCTCCAGAGATTCCAGGTCGGCCGGGTTGCCATTGAAGGCCCCCTTGACCCGGAAGGTGGTAACTACGGTGCCTTCCTCCACCCGCAGGTTGGCTTCGATCGGCAGCTGTCCTGAGTTCATCTGCATGATCCACCGCAGGACGCAGCACAAAGATGCTACCCAGGAAAATGGTTCCACCAGCACCGGGGGGAGGGGGGCTTCGTCTGCTTCGATCTCAACGCGAATCCCCGGTATAAGGAGCACTGCCTCCTCTACGAGATCGCGGGGAATTGAAGGTATGGCAGGCCAACGCGAAGTCTGGGCGGCATTGGTGGCATCTTCTATTGTCATTAACCGTTCGCTTAAATGATTCAGTTCATCCACCACCGCCGCCAGAAACGCTGTCTGTTTCTCCGCGGGCATCTCACGGTGCCGTTGGAGTGTTTCAGCCAGGGAACGGGAAGCGGTCAGAGGCCCCTTCAGAAGTTTGGGCATTTCGCGAAGGGTATCCTCAAGGTTTTTGACCTCTTCGCCGGGAACGCTCAGGTCACGAAAAACGAACAGGAATCCGGATCTTACTCCGTCTGGTCCAGGTATGATCGAAAGAGAACCTTTGAGGAGTTTCCCGTCCCGGAGAGGGAAGACAACCTCTTCCGCTGTCTCGCGGCCCTGATCCCATCTCTGGCGAAGCCTTTTCAGGTGAAAGTCGAGGCGGTCGCCGGGAAAAATACGACCCAGAGCGCTGCCGATGCCCGATGTATATCCCATGTCCAGCATGATGCGTGCGCGGGGATTCATCAGGATGGTCTCCGCAGCCTCGTTGGCTACTACCACGCCGTCGACCATGGTGCGAAGCACTGTAGCCAGGCGATTGCGCTCCTCCTGCAGCGTCCGGGTTGCTTCACGAACACGTCCTTCAAGTTCGTCGTAAGCCTTTCCCAGATTTTCGGCCATATGGTTGAACTCCAGGGCCAGTTCCTGCAGTTCGTCCCCGGTGTCAAGCTCGATCCGGTGACTCAGGTTGATGCGGGAGACGATTTCTGCGCCAAGCCGTATTTTCATGATAGGCCGCAGGAATTGATCGGCCATCCGCCATGCCAAGGCGGCTACCAGGAAGGCAAATATGGTCAGTAAAAATGAAATCTGGATGATTGCCAGGGTGAATTGTTCGTATGCCTGAGATGACTGCTGATGGTGCTGGATTTCGGCCAGATAGTTGCTGGCCACATAGTGCAGGCTGATCATTGTGGCGATCAGAGGCAGCAGCGATAGGCACAGGAGTGATATTACCATGCGGCGGCGGAGATTTTTTTTTCTATGGGCGGGCCGTGCCCCCTGATTTGTCGTCATGATTCGATGCAGTTCCGGATCTTCTGAAGCAGGTCCTCGGCACTAAACGGCTTGGTCACGTACTCGTCCGCGCCCACTTCAAGTCCTTTCTTTTTCTCGAGGGTCTGCCCCTTGGCCGTGAGCATGATCACTTTAGTTCCAGACATGTCATCCCGTTTCCTTAGAATCCGGCACACCTCGTAGCCATCTTTTCGCGGCATGTTGATGTCCAGAAGTATCACATCCGGCCGTATTCGCTCCGCCACTTCCAGGGCTTCCTCCCCGTCATGTGCCGTGTGGACCTCATATCCCTCCATGTCTAAAATAAACTCTATGGACATCAGGATATTGGGCTCGTCATCTACGGCAAGAACTATTTTCTTTTCCATTTCTGTCTCCTCCGAGCCCATCTCGTTCATTCTTGTCTGATTTTATAATCATATCTCACAATCAGAACTAAAGAAATGATTTTTCAGGTATCTCATCGAATCCTACTCCCCGTCAACCTGCATTTTAAGCGCAGCGGACGTTGCGTCTGGCTTTTGCATTGATACAAAACAGTGTTGGATGGGCAGTTCGGGCGGGGGTGTATATTAGCGATAGTGTTCTTTTATCTGTCTCAGTCTCGGGCGAAAACCTTTATACCAAGTCGCAATCAAACGATTACGTTGTTGGCTTCGTCTGTGGCTCCTCAACGTACTGATAGTAAGCCTCGGTCGCCACTTTCCTTGCCGCCTGGTACTCATTTTGATTGCAACTTGGTATCAGAGGTCAATCCGGACCTGCTCCAGATTCTTTGCTGCCATTCCGGCCTTCAGCCGCCCCGGGTTCAGGCTGCTGATCCTCCGTATCCGGTGAAGGAAGTAATGGCGTTGGCGGGCTGATTGGTGTCCCGCCGTGCTTTAGGCAGTACTCGCCCGGTTCGGTTCCCGAAATGTAAATTTCGTCCCGTTTTTCCGGACAGTCGGGAGTCGCCAGATAGCCTGTTGATGGGTCAATGGAAACGGAGATCACAGTATCCGGACGGGCAAAATCAACGGCCGGTCTGGATGCCAGAGCCTTGCGCATGAAGCGTTCCCAGATCGGAGCGGCAACCGCTCCGCCGGTAAAGCCTTTTCCACCCGGACGGGGTTTGTCATGTCCCACCCAGACTCCGGTAATTATCTGCGGAGTGTAGCCTACAAACCAGGCATCGCGGTAGTCGTCGGTGGTGCCGGTCTTGCCGGCGGAGGGGCGTGTCAGGCTGAATTTTTTAAGAGATTTTGCTGTGCCGTAGGTCATGACATCTTTCAGTATATTTGTGGTGACAAAGGCGGCAGCCGGAGAAATCACCGGAGTTATGACCGGCGGTATTTCACTCCAGCTGCGCCTCCTGCTGTCATACACCCGGATAATGGTTCTTCCTTCGGGACGCTGGCCGCCGGTGGCCAGCGGGGAGTAAGCCAGCACCAGTTCATTCAGAGTGACTTCATCCGTTCCCAGGGCCAGGGAAAGTCCGTTCTCCGGTTTCAGTGTCAGTCCCATTTTAAGGGCATGTTCGACAAATGATGGGACTCCGATGGTATCCAGAAGCTTTACAGCAATAACATTGTTGGAATAGGCCAGCGCCCGCCTGAGGGAAAGCTCACCGTATTGTTCCCTGCCATAGTTGAGCGGTTTCCAGGTATCGTTGCTGCCCCGGTTGTAGGCAACCGGTGTGTCGTTCCAGATGCTGCCGGCTGTAAGCCCCTTTTCCAGGGCGGCTGCGTAGATCAGTGGCTTGATGGCCGATCCGGGCTGGCGTTTGGCGAGGAAAGCCCGGTTATAGCCGCCCTGGGTAATGTCAACTCCGCTGACTGCCGCCAGCACGTCTCCCGTATTTGGATCCAGACAGACCAGTGCTCCCTGCAGGTTTGGAGATACCTGCTTGACTCCGTCGCGCAGAGCCAGTTCCGCCTCCTTCTGCAGATTCAGGTCCAGGGCCGCGGTCACTTCCAGGCCGCCCAGATCGGTAATCTCCGCCCCGTAGCGCTCGATCAGCTTGCTGCGTACATGTGCCAGATATTGCGGCGCCTGACCCGGCTTGACCACAGACGGCGGATTGGCCCTCAGCTGCTGCTTCTGCCGGGAAGTGATCATGTTAAGATCTTCCATGCGCTTGATGACTACATCCCGTCGACCGGTGACGTCGGCCGGTTTACCCAGCGGATTGTAGCGTGACGGATTTTTCTGAACGCCGGCCAGCATGGCGCATTCTGCTTCGTTCAGTTCTTCCGGGTTTTTGTCGAAATAGAGTCGGGCCGCCTGGGCAATTCCCCAGGCGCCGTTTCCGTAATAGATTTCGTTGAAATACATCTCCAGAATCTGCTGTTTACTGTATTTCTTTTCAAATTCCATAGCCATGCGGGCTTCATCGATCTTCCGTTCTAAGGTCTTAACACCGGTCAGATACCTGTTTTTGATCAGCTGCTGGGTGATGGTCGAGCCTCCCTCAGCCATTCTCCGTTTGACCACATCCTTCATCAGGGCCCGTGCAATTCCGCGCACATCTATTCCGCCATGCTCATAAAAACGGGCGTCTTCTACGGCCACAACGGCCTTTTGCAGGAATACCGGTATACGGTCGATGGTAGCCCAGTATCGTTTCTCAGGCAGAATCCTGCCTACAAACCGCCCCTGGTTGTCAAAGACTTTAATGGAGCTATAGCCGGACGGCAGGAGAGGATAGGTGGCGAAGTTTTCCTGGGCAGGTGCAGATGCGACAAGGCACACAACCAGCAAAACTCCGGTGAAGGTGCGGTTAAAAAGTTTTTTGCAACGTGAATATATCGTGCAGTTCAAGGCAGTGATTACTCCTTCAGAATGAATGAACAAAAAGCAATATGCGACGTTATTGAACTATCGGGTGGCCGTCAAGATAAATCACTATCGTGCTGTCCGGGCTGCTTCCCCATGCCCTTGTGTTTCGCCTGACTATACGCTCAATCATTGCGTTTTCAACGAACTGAAGCTGACCATCTTCCCCCTCTCCTCGTCATACAGGTTCAGCTGTAGCGACCCCAGGCTCTTGCGCAGCGTCAGCGGCTTGATCGCCTGCAGTTCCGGTATAGCCTCTAAACACTGTTGCAGGCGGTAGTTTGGAATGCCGGGGCGGGCATGGTGGACATGATGGATTCCGATATTGCCAGTCACCCACTGAAGCAGCTTCGGCAGTTTGTAATACGAAGAACCTTCCATTACGACCAGCCATGGATCCCACTCCTCGTGGCGCGCCCAGTAAACTCCCTCGAACTGGTGCTGGTTATAGAACAGCCAGACACCGAGTGTAGCGGCCATCGTCAGCACCGGCAACTGAACCAGAAGGTAGGTCCTGAAGCCGATTGTCAGGCCGGCCGCAACTGCGATAACTATGATTGCCAGATTGGTGCCGATTACGCTGATAAAATCGATCTTCTTTGCTCCCGGCGACGGATAGCGGTTGCGCAGCAGAAAATAATAGAGCGGACCGATGCCCAGCAGGATGAGAGGGTGACGGTAAAGGCGGTAGGCCAGCCGCTTGAGCGGCTTTGCTTCCAGATATTCCGTCACGGTCATGGTAGTTATATCTCCCATGCCGCGCCGGTCCAGGTCGCCTACGGTGATGTGATGTCCTGCGTGACTGCGGCGCCAGTCGTGAAAGGCGGTAAAAGTCAGGATGCCGCAGAGATACCCCATGTTCCTGTTCCAGCGGGGCGATGGGAGGAACGATCCATGGGTGCAGTCGTGGAAAAAGATGAAGATGCGCGAGAACAAGGCTGCCGCAGCCACGCCAAGGGCAAGTGTGATCCAGTAACTGTGACCGTGATGAACGGTCTGCACCATAAGAGCCAGCAGAAGCAGGTAGGGAACAAGTGTTGTGAGTAACTGTCTGACAGCGGTACCTGTTTCAGCCCGGGCGTATAGGGCGGTGGTTTTGTACCACTCCGGTTTATCCTTTTTTGCAACGATAACTACCGGATTGAAGGACATACAAAGCTCCTTCGATGGTTAGTAGTACTTCACATCATAAAGCATATCAAAAAAGGAGTAGATTTCAACAGCCTGGATGACGTCGGTGAAGCCATGAATTTTATGCAAAGATCTTCACCGCCAATACACCCTGCATGCACTCCGGAAATGCGCTATCCTTTAAGCGCCGCTTAGGGTATAGTCAAGATATTATGCTGCTTATGAAAATAGCTCCTCGTGAACCCATGCATCTATGTATTCCGCTTTTCTTCGTCCACTCGGAAACAGTCCGAACAATCCTTGATGCGCAAAGCGCCCAAAATAAAACTATCGGGGAAATGTCTGTAAACGGCTTCCGTATGCCCGGAACAGGATATGATAACTTATGAAAATGCCTAAAAAATTTGAGATACTGGTCCGGAACGGGCTTGTAGACGAAGTGGTCTCCCAGTTGATGAGTGGCAAGGAGGCCGAAGTTTATGTCGTACGCTCCATGGGAGAGTTGCGCTGTGCCAAGGTCTACAAAGATGCCGGCAGCCGCAGCTTCAGCTCCCAGGCCCGCTATCAGGAAGGTCGCAAGGTAAAGAACAGCAGGCAGGCCCGCGCCATTGGTAAAAATTCCAAGTATGGCCGGAAAGAGCAGGAAGGAGCCTGGCAGAACGCTGAAGTGGTGGCCCTGCAGCGCCTTGCAGCTGTCGGTGTTCGCGTGCCGCAGATTTTCAATTACGCCGAGGGAATATTGCTGATGGAGCTGGTAGTTGACGAGCACGGCAATAACGCACCGAGGCTTAATGATATAAGACTGACAGGGGAGCAGGCCCTGGAATATCACGGCACGATGATCACGCAGATCGTTCGCATGCTTTGTGCCGGCCTGGTGCATGGCGACCTGTCCGAGTACAATGTGCTGGTCGGCAGTCACGGGCTGGTTATTATTGATCTTCCCCAGGCTATCGATGCGGCCGGCAACAACAACGCCCCGGCCATGCTGCAGCGGGACGTGGCAAATATGACCGCATACTTCGGACGTTTTGCGCCCGAACTCCTTGCCACTGACTACGGCAGGGAAATCTGGAAGCTTTATGCAACCGGCAAGCTGACTCCGGAGAGCGTATTGACCGGTCATTTTGAAGAGAGTAAACGGCCGGCCGACGTGAATGGCGTCATGCGTGAAGTCGAATCTGCGCGGCGCTGGCATGAGCTCCGTATTGGAAACGATCAGCGTTAGCGGTAAGGTCGGTTCGCAAATCGTCCACTGGAACAGCAAAGGCGGCCTATCGGCTGCCTTTTTTATTTTCATGCTCTGTCGTAAATTGTCTCTATTCCGGTAATCTGCCTCGATTAAGTGATGGCTGTCTAAATGATGCTTTACTAGTGCGTGCCGAATTGTTAGGATTAATAAAACAACATTTTCTAAAAAAAGGAGGAAACAACCATGAAAACTGTCAGAGACATGCTGCAAGCCAAAGAGACCGGCGTCATATCAATTGCTCCCAACGCCACGGTGTTTGAGGCGATCAAGCTGATGTCCGAGAAGAATGTCGGTGCGCTTCCGGTTATGGATGGTGATAAACTGGTGGGTATTCTTTCCGAGCGCGATTACGCAAGAAAAGTGATATTGGCGGGCAAATCGTCCCGGGAGACGCTGACCAGGGATATTATGAGTCAACAAGTAGTGTTCATAAAGCCTGCCAATACCAATGAAGAGTGCATGGCACTCATGACCGAGAAGTTTCTGCGGCACTTGCCGGTAATCGAGAATGATCGTGTTATTGGAATGATATCAATAGGTGACGTGGTCAAGGCGATCATTTCAGAGCAGAATTTCACAATCAACAATCTTCAGAGTTATATCATGCAGGGCTGATCAGTCATTCATAGCAGATGCATGGTAAAAGGCGGCCGTCCGGTCGCCTTTTACCGTTGTATCGCACTGCCGGCTATCGGCGGGGCTTATTCAGTAACGGCTGAATGAATTTCTCAAAAACAACCTTTTGTTTAGCAGACAGCAGATCAATGTCCCCTTCGTTATCCAGTAAAAAAGTGCCGACACCAATCACTGTTTTTGCCAGGTAGCCGGTCCCGGCAACGCTCTTTTCAATTTCATCGGCACGTTTGTGTATAAGGTTTTTCATCGCAGTCATGTCTATATGCATTTTACGTACTCCACAGGGGTAATTTGTGTTTCTGGTGTCAGGAATCATTAGTGGGCGATAAATTTAATTTTATACACTATCAGGTACGGAAATTCCAGTATCAATGAATCGGTTTCGGGTTATTCAGTTCTTAAAGTGGAAATCTTCAGGGGCCAGTTTTTCCGATGAAGGCGTATAATGGACACAGGTGCAAAACTGTGGATAGAAAGGAGAAGTGTCATGGCAAATCCGTTCGTGCATGTGGAGCTGATGACTACAGACCTGGCCAAAGCCAAGTCGTTTTATTCCGGGCTGTTCGATTGGAAACTGGAAGACATTCCGGGAATGGATTACACAATGATCAATGTGGGAGAAGGGACCGGCGGCGGAATGATGAAAACCGTTGATCCCAATGCACCATCCTGCTGGTTGTCCTATGTACTGGTGGATGATGCGGCTGTTGCCACCGAGAAAGCCCGGAAACTGGGAGCGTCAATCTGCAAGGAGGTCACTGAGATTCCAGGCATCGGCTGGTTCAGCGTAATAACCGATCCAACCGGGGCTACACTGGCCTTGTGGCAGATGAACCCGGCCTATCAAAAACCCGCCGCTTAATTGGCGGGCAAATCGATAAAGGCTGCTAATCGGCAGCCTTTATCATTTCAAATAAGTTCCAGATCTGTTGCTAGCTCAGGACCTGCTGCCCCGGCGGCCTGTTTTAGGGGCAGGGCGCTCAGCTGTCTGCTTGTTGCGCTTTGGTGTCGGAGCGGTTGACGGCGTTTTGGTCTTGGGCGGTTTAGCTGCCTGCTTGAGCGCTTGCACCCTCATACTCCGTCGGGACGCAGTATGGGGGAACTCGGCAATGGTCTGGCGTGGAATAGTACAGGACAGCAACTTTTCGATCGCAGTCAAAAGCGGTTTTTCCTCCGGGCTTACCAGAGAGAGGGCCACTCCGTCCTCTCCTGCCCGTCCGGTGCGCCCGATACGGTGCACATAGTCTTCCGGAACCTGTGGCAGGTCATAGTTTACCACGTACGGAAGCCGCTCGATGTCAAGCCCGCGCGCTGCCACATCAGTCGCCACCAGCACGCGAAATTCTCCCTGTTTGAACTCCGCCAGAGTCCGGGTCCGGATAGACTGGCTCTTGTTGCTGTGAATGGCGGCCGCCTTGATCTTGTCATAAAGCAGTTCTTCGGTAAGTTTGTCTGCGCCGTAACGGGTGCGGGCGAATACCAGTACCTGGTTCCATCCTCCCTTGCGGATCAGGAACGAGAGCATTTCCCTTTTTCGGCTCCGCTCCACCTCGTAGATCGCTTGTGTGACCGCGTCGGCGGCGATGTTGCTGCGCGCCACCTCGATCCGTCGCGGGTGATCGAGCAGTTCGTCGGCCAGCTGCTTGATGCTTTTGGAATAGGTGGCCGAGAAAAGCAGGGTCTGGCGTTTGGCCGGCAGATACTCTGCCACTTTCTTGATGTCGTCGATAAAACCCAGATCCAGCATGCGGTCGGCTTCGTCCAGCACCAGTACCTCGATCCTGGAAAGATTGATCGTGCCACGTTCCGCATGGTCCAGCAGTCGTCCCGGCGTGGCCACCACAATGTCGACTCCGCGATGCAGCCGTTCGATCTGGGCCTGGATGGTGACTCCGCCGTAGATCATGGTGGATCGCAGCGACAGGCGCCTGGCATAGTTGTTCATCTGCTCGCTGACCTGGGCTGCCAGTTCGCGGGTCGGCACCAGAACCAGCGCTCGCGGTTTGCGACGCTTTTCCACGGGAATCTTTTCACTCAGACGCTGTACGATAGGCAGGGCAAAGGCCGCCGTCTTGCCGGTGCCGGTCTGGGCGCCGGCCAGCAGGTCGCACCCCTCGAATACCAGCGGGATCGCCCCGGCCTGGATCGGGGTCGGCACGGTGTAGCCTTGTGCGGCAATAGCGCTAAGCAGTTCGGCGCGTAGACCGAGGGATTCAAAAGATGCAGATGTGGATGATTTAGATTTTGGTGATGTTGTTTCCGGGTTCATGTGATGCCTCTCTCATTCTGCGCTCACAAAAAAAACCACAGGGGATGTCCCTGTGGTTCAGGCGCATTTCAATATAGCATGTAACTGTTCTTTGGGCAATTTATTAGCCGGAGGCGTGTAATGGGTCACCGGTTGTGAATAGTCTATTGCTGCAAACCGTCTGTTATCTTTTGTGCCCGTCAATTTTACCATTACAGGCCAGTTTTTTGATTTGGTTTATAATTGGCTTATCCTTGATCGAGAACGGCTCGTCCATCATGTCAACCTTTGAATCTATAAGCTGGCTCCACTCATCGAACATATATGCCGCCGGAATGGCAGCTTCACTGGCACTGCAGTAAAAATGCAGTTTCACTTGAGCATAAGCTGTTTTGTAATTGACGGCAACTTTTTCACTTTTCCAGATATCCAGCGTTTTGGGGTCATTGTCCCGGGGAATTATGCGCGTCCATAGTTCCACAAAGTCATCCATGCGTTTGAGCCCCCCTCGAACAGTGTATATATCTCCTTCAGGGACCTGGTATATCTTCTCTAGTCTGTAATCCGGGACATAAATATTGGATCCGTGATTTTTTTCTGTTTCGGCAAAGGCGGGTGTGCAAAATATGAGTGCAAGATACAAGGCGCAAATATTCTTTAAAATCAATTTATTCTCCCTTTGTCAATTCTCACCATAAATGATGGGGACTATTGGATTAATGTTGCATGAAGGTACAGGCGCTGTAACTTCATTGTTACTTGCTAAGAATAGCATTGTGTTAACATAAAATAAATATAATAATATAGAAGACGCTTCTGGAGCGTGAAGTGCTGTTACGCCAACAGCAGCCCGACAGCATGCAGTAGAAGACCTATCACACCGCCCACCAGGGTACCGTTCATTCGTATAAACTGCAGGTCGGAACCGATGCTAAGCTCGATTTCACTGACATAGTCATCACTTTCCCACTGTTGCACCGTGCCGGAGATATGCCCGGTAATAGCTGCCCGCATCGTATCTCCGTAACGAAGCACCATCTTTTCCAGATGTTCGTTCAATGAATCCTTCAAACCCCGGTTTTCCGCCAGGGTCGCACCCAGGCCGGCAACTGCTGCCGCAATCTTTTCCTGCACCTGTGACCGGGGCTGCTGCAAGTCGCTTTGCAGCCAGTTCTTCAGGTCGCTGGCGATGGTCCGGGCATAATCGCTGATGGCCTGATTATGTACAACATCACGCTTGATTGTTTCGACCTTGTCGCGAAGTACCGGGTCGGATTTAAGCCGGGCAACAAAACCGGTTACGGCGGTGTCGAAGCGAAAGCGGACCTCGTGGGCCGGGTCGGCATTAACTTCCTGGATATAGGCGTTGATTCGCTTGACTATTTTTTCACCAGCCCCCCGGGCAAACTGGTCCTTGTTGGGCATAAAGGCCATCAGCAGCGGATACTCCTTGGCAGCCATGTCTTCGATGGCCCTGGCCAGTCTGGCCTGAGCCTCCTCAGTAGCCAGCCAGCCGGCACAGCGCTGCAGCAGGTCGTCAAGCACGGCCTGGTGTCGGTTGCTTTTTCTGAGCGCATCCAGGACCGTTGCGGCAGAGGTGGAGACATCAAATCTGTCGATCCGGCTGTTCAGGGCGGCCTGCAGGAACTGTTGCACCCTTTCATCATCGATAAAATCCAGGGAGTCGGCACAAAGCCTGGTCAATCCCCTGGCCAGGCCGGCGGAGTTGTCCCGCGACATCAGGTAGTCGGCCAGATGCCCGGCCGGATTGTACTCCCTTAGCTTGGTTATCAGAGTATCGCTGGCAAGAAACTTGTCACGGATAAAGTCGGCCAGGTTCCCGGCAATGGCGTCCTTCTTGTTTTTTATTATAGCTGTGTGCGGGATCGGTACACCCAGGGGGTGGCGGAACAGCGCCACTACCGCGAACCAGTCCGCCAGGGCGCCAACCATGGCCGCTTCGGCAAAAGCGGCCACCCATTCCCAGGCGCCATGTCCATTCTGCAGGCGGGCCACCACAAACAGTATGGCCGCCCCGATCATCAATCCCGTAGCTATTGTCTTGTTTCTGATCAGTAGTTGCTTTCTTGTGTCCACACTCTATCTCCAAATCTGTATTGAATCATCATACTGATAAATGCAAAAACCGCTTCATCCGGTGGAAGCGGCTTTTTCTTGCACGACTATTATATGGCATGGCTTAGCTGTTGTTGTCAATGCCTGGTGCGTGAAGGATGAGAAGGAGAGTTTGCATTAATCTGTAAAAGGACTATAATTGTCCTATAGGTGAGTGCGTGGGTCTAAATCGGTTATGAAATGGAGGTGTTTGACAATGGCAACAACTATTCTGTTTTTATTGCTCGGAATGCTGACAGTATATGCTGTTCCGCGGCTAATTAATGCCAGCCACGATCATATGCATCGTATTGACCTGATGGCGGGCGATGAATGAGGACTCGGGATTAATCAGGCAGCTTGATATTATCCCGCTATAATAATGCCGGGAGGGGCAAAACAGGCATCCAAGGAGGTGCCGCGTGGGAAAACTTCTTTTTCTGATAATCGTCTCGGTGATGTTGACGGGATGTATCGCTGTACCGGTGTATGATGACGGTTATTATTCGCACTATGGGCCGCGCTCTTATGGTTATGTGGCGCCGGAGATAAGTATATTTGTTCCTTTTTATCATGGCGGGCACGGTTATCGTGGCAACCATGGTTTCTACGGTGGTCACGGTGGTCGCGGTAGCCGTGGCGGCAGACGATAACAGGCTGAACCGGAGTAACCAGCTGATGGAAAACGTCAATCCATTTTCAGGAGCGCCGGAAGCTCGTGGATACCGGCCAGCAGCCAGCGGGCGGGGCTGAAATCGCCACTGCGGTTCATTTCTCCGGGGATTGCCGCTACGGTCAGTCCGGCGCGGGCTGCTGAGGTAACTCCACGTTCCGAATCCTCGATCGCCAGGCAGCGGCCGGGGTGGAGTTCTGCTCGGGCACAGGCGGCCAGGTATGGTTCCGGATCGGGCTTTGACGCGCTGTAGTCCTCGCGGGTCAGTATGAAATCAAAATAGCCGAGCAGTCCGCTTGCGCGGTGCATTTGCAGGAAATTATTCCGGCGGCAGCTGGTTACGATAGCCATAGGTTGCCGGCCGTGCAGCCGCTTCAAGGTGTCCAGCACCCCCGGATACACCCGCGATTCTTCCCCCAGCAGCCGGAAATAGATGTCGTCACGAACCCGGCGCAGTTCCTCCCCGTCATTTATGCCAGCGAGAGCCAGCACGCTCTCTCCTTGGCGCAGGGAGATCCGGCAGAACTCCTCCATGGAAAGTTCCACACCCGCCTGGGCCAGTGCCTCGGCATTGGCCTGATAATACAGGTGCTCGGTTTCCATCAGCACCCCGTCGTTGTCCCAGAATATCCCGTCAAACATTTTAAAATCTACCTCGTTAAGTTACTATGCTCCCATAAGTCAGCCAAGCGGCTGAGTTTTATATTATGTGCCAATCTTTTCTCACAGGTCAAATGTAAAGCAGGGCGGCAGCTTAACGATTGACACTTGTGTCGCAGGATACCGAATGAATGAACGATCTGAAGCAAACTTCCAGAGAGGTGTTGCGCCGCGCCAATTGAAAATGCTATATTGCCCAACCCCTTCACGTTGCCGGGAATGCGGGCTCATATCAAATTTGTGAGGTTTAGAGAATGACAATGAATCACTTTGGTCCAACAAAGCTGGACGCTACGCTCATCCCGAAAATTGCTCAGCAGTGGGGAACACCGGTATATCTGCATGATCAGGAATTCATAGAAAACAGCTGTGAACAGTTGCTGAACATGCCCAATGCCTACGGCCTGCATGTACGATACGCCATGAAGGCAAACTCGGATCGTACCGTACTGCGTGTTGTCACCAATAAAGGACTGGATCTGGATTGCTCGTCACTTGAGGAAGCGGCCCGTGCCTTTGCCGCCGGTATTCCCTACAGCCGCATGATGCTGACCACCCAGGAGGTCGCCTCCGGTGCGGAACGCGCCGAACTGGAAGAGATGATCAAGGCCGGTCTCAAGTACAATGTCTGCTCCATGACCCAGTTCCAGCTGATCGCCGACTTCGCCAAAAGCATCAATTTGGACCTGTCCATGAGGGTCCATCCGGGAGCCACAGGCGGCGGAGAAAGCGCCACCCGCGATACCGGCAGTGAATATTCCTGCTTCGGCGTGCACTTGAACGATGTCCCCACGGTAAAGGCCATGGCTGACAAGCTGGGGCTTCGCTTTACCCAGGTCCATGTCCATATCGGTTCAGGAGGCGACCCGGAAAAATGGCGCCAGAACATCGATCGCGAATTGGGCTTTGTGAAAACATATTTCCCGGATGCCACCACGGTAAGCTTCGGCGGTGGGCTTAAGGTCGCCAGAATGCCGGGGGAAAAACAGGCCGACATCGCCTCGCTGGGTACTTACGCCAAACAGCGGATAACGGAGTTCAAGGAGGCGACCGGACGCGAATTGCAGATGGAGATTGAGCCTGGAACCTACGTGGTGGCCAACTCGGGCCATATCATTACCAGAATAATCGACAAAAAACTGACCAATGAGCTGAACTTCCTGATCGTTGACGGCGGCATGGAACTGTTGACGCGCCCACTGCTGTACGGTTCCGAGCATCCCATCGCCATCGTGCGCCAGGACGGCACGCTTCTCTCCAGCGAGTATGACAGCACGCCAACGGCCGCTTTAAAGTCGTTCGGGATCGTCGGTCGCTGCTGCGAAAGTGGAGATTCAGTGCGTCTGGACAATGACGGCAACATCGTGCCGGTAATGATTGCCGAACCGGAAATCGGTGACTATGTCGTGATCGGCGGCACGGGAGCCTATTCCGAGAGCATGTCGCCGGAAAATTACAACTCGCACCGCAAACCTCCAGCCGTCATGAAAACTCGTACTTCCGAACTGGTTCTGATCAGGAAGAAGCAGGCTCGTGAGCAGCTTGTGGAGAATGAGCTGGATGTGAAGCTGTAATTGATCAATCAGAAATAAATGGCAAGAGGCCAAGGGAGATGCGTCCCTTGGCCTCTTTTATTATTTGATTCCAATTCCAAATCAAAGCGCTATCATCGTTAGCTCGTCTTCGGCACCTCAACGTACTGATCAGTACGCCTCGGCGCCTCAATCCTCATCGCCTTGATTTCATCTTTGATTTGAAATTGGTGTTAAAGGTTGTCGCCGGAACCTGCAATGATTTCTATTGTTACCGGTAAATTACCATATTGCCAAACCAACGACACGACGAAGGATACCGAGAGCGTCTGCAATAGTAACATTGCCGTCCCCTTGTGGCGCTCCATTGCTCCCCAAAGGTGCCACATCGCCATGTGCAAGCTGAGGTCCGGTCAGGGAAACCAGGCCGACGGTGTGTTTGAGCACGGCTAATGCATCTGTGATGTCTGGCTCAGTCCTGCCGCTGGCTGAAGTCACCACACCGTCACGTGGTATTGCGGTTGCCGAGCTGAAGGATGCGGTGACTGAGCAGTTGCTGGTAATCGGGCCGGTGGTATATGTGCTGCCGGTAAGCGTCCCTCCGCAGCCTGTAATGGTGAAGAGCTGGTAGCCGGTTACTGGCGTGACAATGAAGCTGGTGGTGGAACTGCTGTTTACAATCTGGGCGGTTGCGGGGGTGAGGGCGCCATTGCTTCCAGCCAAAGGGGTGACCGTCCAGCTTTGGATTGCGGCCGAACAGATTGCTGATGTACCACCGTTAGTACTGCTGCAGCTCCAGTTCCACGGCCCGGTTCCGGTGACGGCTGATGCAGTGCCAGTAAGGCAGAGATTTGCTGCTGGTATTGATGAGGCAGTCATGCCGTTTGCGCTTCCGCAAGCGCCGTTTACAGGCACGGCATTGGCAATATTACACCCATTGCTTCCTGCAACCCAGGCACTCTCAGTCTTTCCGCTCTTGGTGGCCTTGACACGGTAATAGTATGTCACACCGCTGCTTCGACCTGTTATCGAAACGCTGCTTCCCGAGCCTCTGTAGGCCTCTCGAAGGCCAGTCGTAAATCCGCTGTTGATTGCCTCTTCCAGAATATAGGCTGCTCCCGAGGTATCCGAACTTCCCCAATTCACAGCATAGTTTCCGTCTGAATCGCTTAAAGGCACTGTTATGAAGAGTGGTGCGGAAACAGCGGAAAGCCCGTCATAGATAGCAGCGACACCGTCAATGTCGTCCTGTTGCGGAACCTGAATATTGCCTGCATATGTGTTCATAATTGTTGGTACGCCACTGTCCTCATGATCCAGGCCAAGGGCATGCCCCAGTTCATGGACTGCCACACGTTGAAAATCGTAGATATCGTTAGTCATAGGAGTCGTGAAGACATCCCAGGATATCTTGTTATTAAATACAATATCGGTCTGGACTATTATCCCGGTACTGGGATTATACCAGGTATGGGTCGTGGCAAGGGTCGTAGCACCCCATTCGTCGCCGCAGTCGGTGTCGGCAAACGCCACCCCGTTGCGGTTTCCCATGGAGTCGCATGGGTCTTCATATGTTCCGCTGAAGATTGTATAGCTGAAATCGGTATAGCTGCTCCATAAACCCATCGCACTTTCAAAGGAAGTATTCCACAAGCCATTTGAGCCGGGAATGTCAACGTAAAAGGATGTTGTGGGTTGAGGCCACTTGTAACCTGATGGTAGATACGCATGACCCGGCAAAAAAGAGAGCAATATCAATAGCAGCAACAGGCCAATAATGGATTGCAGCTTAACAACCCGTCTGTTTGCAGTATGTATCACTTTGCAATTCCCCTTTTCTGACGAAGAATTGTTTTGAAATCGTCTGCCGCCATGCCACGTTCGATATTTTTCTCCGTATCAACAATAATACTTGAGCTAACTCCATTACTGAGAGGTGGTGTATTTTCTCCGTCAGTAACAATTTTATTGGTTTTTTTAGTGTCATTGATCCCTCTGACAGGCAATCCGCGGTTGGTCATTACCTTGTGAGCGCCTGACAAATCACGTTCCAGAATAAAATGGCCCTGACTCCAGCCATACAAGGGATTAACCTGAAATCTGTCCAGAGATTCCACGAAATAAATACCTTGCTCCCCAACTTGAGGGATTCTCTGTTCACTCACCAACATGGAATTATCGCCTACCGTGCCACCAAGAAACCTGAGAGTTATAACATTATCGGCATATTCGCCGTTGATGACATCTGATATTTTAAAGGTCACATAGGTATGGATACGTTTTTGGTTGTTTTCTTTTGCGTCAATGCCAGTTACGGTCCCTTCAAAAACGAGCTGCGACTGTTGAATGAGTTCATCTATGGAAACTGCTCGTACACTTGCTGCATTCAGATAAGATATTGGCATCTGAAACAGAATTAAAACGGTAAATACGGATATTACTTTAAGCCGGTTAATTCGTTTCATCACTTATTGCCCCTATGGTTTTTCAAGTGTAAATCTCTGCCCATTTACTTCTCTTCGGTTGACAATTTGAAAACTAAAGATTGTGAAAATACGGTATTTATCAAGCTGATAGCTAAACAGCAGCGTTGAGAATTCTGGCGGGATACTCAAGGGCTAAGGGTGTGCGTCCCATGACCTCTTTTTGTAAACAGACGGGCTGACGCTTGAACTTGCTGTTCAGCACAGCCCGTGCAGAGCAGCTTCGAACGCCCGCACGGTTTAGGCCCGCCTCAGTTCCTTGAGCGGTTTTGCCAGATCCGGTTCATCCAGGTACGCGATTATCTCCTTGACCTTGTTCAGAACCTGCGTATCGCCGCAGAACAGTCGGCCGTAGTGAACCAGAATCTCTCTCAGATAGCAGCCAAGCTCTTTTCTCCGTTCGTCCCGCCCGGCAACCGGATTCGCCACTCCCCGCAGACGCCGGAACAAAAACGGATCGGCAATTGCTCCGCGCCCCAGCATCAGCCCGGCAGCGCCGGTCTCGCTCAATACCTTTTCGCCATCTGTGGCGCTTCGGATATCCCCGTTGGCAATCACCGGCAGTCCGGTTTCCTGCACTACCCGGGCGGTCACCCGATGATCGGCAGTTCCTTCGTACTTCTGAACCACGGTACGGGGATGCAGCACCAGGAAATCAACCCCGTTTGACTCGAAGAGCGGAAGCAGAGACAGAATCTGGTCCGGATCGTCGTATCCGATCCTGATCTTGATTGAAAAAGAGCCGTTGATGACCTCCCGCAGGGCAGGGATGATCTCCGCAAGATCGTCCGGACAGCGGAGCATTCCCCCGCCGGCCTGGGTGCCGCCCATCCGGCCATAGGGGCATCCCATGTTGAGGTTGATATGTGCAGCGCCAGCCTCCTGGGCAACCCGGGCCGCCGATACCAGCGTTTCACGTCCATGACCAACCAGCTGCACCACCAGCGGCACACCATCCTGTTCAGAGGAGATGTCCCGAAGGTCAACAGCGTTGAGATACTCTCCCGCCGGTGCTGTGTTGACACGCATGAACTCGGTAAAGACGACGTCGGGGCGGACATGCTTGATGAAATAGGCGCGCAGGGCCCGGTTGGTCAGCCCCTGCATCGGTGCCAGCATCAGCGGTGCGGTTCCGGTTTGCCATGGCAGCACAGTCATGGTGCAGCTACCGTTCCCGGCGTTTTCTGGGCTGCGTGGAGGACGGTTATGATGCTATGGGAGGAAAGGATATGCATTCGTGTATTGTTGCCCTCCTGATAGGTTTATTACAAGCATGTAAATTGAAAAGACAGCCGCTTGGCTGCTTTTTGAAATAAGGAGATAGTCTTTCAAATACGCCAATAAGTGTTGAGGCTCTCACTAAAGGCGAGACTTGAACCTGATTGTTGCTTGGTATCAAAGCAACAATCAGGTTGATGTCCTGCTGTTTCTACAAGTTCAGCGCGAACAGCCCTGTGTCTCAACAAAGCAGTCTGTACCAAGGCCGTTCAGGCCGCTCGGCGCAGTTCCGCCCCGCGGTAAATCTCGGCAAACCATCCGGCAAACGTCTCGATGGAGGTCGGCGTTGTGTTGTCAGCGTTTCGTGGCCGGTTGACCGCGAACAGCCCACGGTTCAGGGCATCACTCATCTCGATGAACAGCCGGCTCACATCACGACTGATCCCCATGCCTAGAAGCGCCTGGCCGAACTCGTCATGGGTGAACTGACGATAGGCGAGGTCGATGATGCCGATTCGCCGTCCGATGATAGTGAATGCCTCCTTCATGGAGAGATCACGCTGGCCAAGGAGATCCCGAATGGAAGTGCCGGTAAAGTCCCGCGCCAGCAGATGACCGGCAACCCGTTCGGCAATGTCGGTCGTGGCGATCATGGCGAATTTCAGGTCACCACGCACCGCCGAACCGGCAAAACCGTGCTCATGGATGAGCGGCACATTCGCCAGAAGATTCTCCATGAAGTAGGTTGGGCGTAGATGGAGAACATGCACTCCGCGCAGGGCATTGAGCCTTGTTTCCTGATCGTGCAGCCCAAGGATCGGCCCGGTGCCCCGGGGCAGATCCGCGCCCTGGCTGCTCAGGTTCACCACGCGGGTAACGCCGGCATTTCCAATGGCCATGGCGATGCTGTTGCCAACTACTTCCTGATAGGCCCGGAAATTGGGAGCAGTGTAATTTGGGGGGATCATGGCGAAAACCGCCTCTACCCCCTTAAAAGCACCTGATAGGAAGGATGTGTCCTGCAAATCCCCAACCGCCGCCTCGGCTCCCCGGGTCACATACTGCTGCAATCTCGAAATATCCCTGCCGATCACCCGTACCTTTTCACCTTTACTGAGCAGGATGTCCGCCACCCGGCTCCCTATATGTCCTGTCGCTCCGATAATTGCGTACATAACTAATCCTTTCTGCCCGTTTCAGCCGGGTCGTAAGAACTCTGTAACGTGTTTCATACACACATTTTATTATACGCCTGTTACGGCAAACGGGATGCGGAAAATTTTCAAGCAGAGAAACAGCAAAGAGCATAGAATGAAGGTGACAGAAAAACATCACCGGCCCGCTACACTGACCGCTCACTGCCGCCACCTTTTTTATAGCGGCGCATTACGAGGAGACGTGACATGACAACCCATGCGAAGAATACAATCTGCCTGTGGTACGACCGCGACGCCGAGGAGGCGGCGCGATTTTATGCTGCAACCTTTCCCGATTCATCCGTTGACGCTGTACACCTGGCACCGGGGGACTACCCGTCCGGCAAGCAGGGAGATGTGTTGACGGTGGAGTTTACCGTGATGGGAATTCCCTGCATCGGGCTCAATGGCGGCCCCGGGGTCAAGCACAACTGGGCATTCTCGTTTCAGGTTGCAACCGCTGACCAGAAAGAAACGGATCGGTACTGGAACGCCATTGTCGGCAACGGTGGCGAGGAGAGTGAGTGCGGCTGGTGCAGGGACAAATGGGGCCTGTCGTGGCAGATCACGCCGATCGCCCTGACGAAAGCGATAAGCGATCCCGACCCCGCCGCCGCCAAGCGTGCATTCGATGCGATGATGCAGATGAAAAAGATCGACATCGCTGCAATAGAGTCGGCGCGCCGAGGTAATGGGGTCTGCAAAGAGTGCTTGAATGAAGATTTTGATTCTTGCGTATGCCCTGAGCCTGAAAACTGATCAACAGCGTCTCCTCAGGTCCCGGTTATACTCTTACCAAAACGGCTTCGCTTGCATTGCAGTAAAACTACATCAAACTTTACGTCTTGAGGTGGTCAGATAAATCCCGAGAGAGATCAGACATATTCCCACCACATGGAAAAGCTGAAGTGACTCTCCCAGAAACACAATTGACAGGATGGTACCGAAGACCGGCATCAGATGGATAAACAGCCCTGTCCTGTTTGGTCCCAGTTCCACGACAGCCTGATTCCAGAAGAGATAGGCCAGTACCGATGGAAAGATCCCTACGTACAGCATGCTTGCACATGAAACGAGATCAAGGGTAACCCTGCCGCCACGACTGATTTCCCAGATATAAAACGGAAAAATGAATACAAGGCCGATGGCGATGATGGCGGTGAGAAAACTCAGCGGATGGAGTTCTGCAGGCCGCAGCCGGAGTCGGAAGGTGTGAATAGCCCAACAGACAACCGCCAGAAGTACCCACAGGTCCCCGCCGTTAACCCGCAAGGCCAGTAAACGACCGATATCGGCGCGACAGATGATGATAACAACTCCCGCAAGAGACAACAGTATGCCGGCGGCCTGAGTTCGTGAAACCGGTACTGCCGCAAATATCCTCGAGATGATTACGATCAGCACCGGAATGATCGAGTTCAGCAGCAATGCATTGGTAGCGGTCGTGGAGTGGAGGCCGATATAGACGAAGGTATTGAAGCAGGCAATCCCCAGTATGCCGAAAACAGTCAGATTCATCCAGCTCTTTCGGATCAGGGACCGCTGGGAAATCAGGGGCCGAAGGGAAAACGGCAGAAGAATTAGAAGTGCAAGGGCCCATCGCCAAAACGACAGGGTGATGGGGGGGATAACCGTGTTCACCGCTCGGCCCAGTACAAAATTGCCGGCCCAGAACAGAGTGGTAAGTATCAGGAGAATATATGGGGAGACCTTGACGTGCATGGCTTTAATCTTTACCGGCCATATCAACTCATGGCAAGCAAAAACCCACGTCACTGGATTACCATCTTCGCACACGATCAGGGAGCAGGACTTTAAGTGTATGTGTCAGCGCTTGGAATGAACTGAATACAGAAACTGCTAAGGCCGCCGATTGGCCGCCTTTTGTTCTTAACCGAATGCATCTAAGAACTAATTCGCCGGAATATCGCCCCCGCCGGACAGGATGGCCGCCACCCACTCCGCCAGGAGTGTCAACTGGGATACGGCCATGCGCTCCTCGCAGGTATGAACTTTTTCGAAACCGCAACAGAGCACGGCCGTCGGGATGCCCCGCTCGTTGAGAAAATTGGCGTCGGAACCGCCGCCGGTGGACCGGTAGCGCACAGGAAGTCCGAGCCGCCTGGCTGCAGATTCGGCGAGACGCACCGGAGCGGCAGTCGGATCGAGCCGGAACGACCGGTAGTTGGAGCGCACCGTGATATCCACCTGCCCCCCTGCTTCGAGAGCCGCATCTTCCAGAGCCTGCCGCATCTTCGCCAGTTGGCCCGCAAGGCGGACGGGATCGGTTGAACGAGCCTCGGCGCTGATCTCGCAGCGGTCGGGAACGATATTGGTCGGCCCGTCAGCCCGGATGCTGCCGATATTGGCGGTGGTCTCGTCATCGATCCGCAGCAGCTTCATTCGTGTGATCGCCGCAGCTGCAACCTGGATGGCCGAGACCCCCTCCTCCGGCGCGATGCCGGCGTGGGCGGCCCGGCCGCGAATCACGGCGGAGAGCCGCGCCTGTTCCGGCGCCATGGTCACGATTTCCCCCACCGGCCCGCCGGCATCAAGTACAAAGCCGCAGCGGGAGGCGAGCCGCGTCGTGTCAAACTGCTCAATCCCCAGGAGCGACAGCTCTTCAGCCACACTGAACACCACCTCCAGAGCCGGATGGGGGAACCCCTGTTCCCGTACGGCTGCAACCCCTTCCAGAATTGCCGCCAGGCCGGCAACGTCGTCGGCTCCCAGGACGGTGCTGCCGTCGCTGACAATATACTCCCCCTCCAGTCGCGGCTTCACCCCGCACCCGGGGACCACCCGATCCATGTGGCAGGAAAAGAGCAATGTCTCCCCGGCGGCAGTGCCTGGGAGGGAGGCGTACAGGTTACCGGCGGTGCCGCCAAGCTTTGCCCAGGCATCGTCTTCGGTCACAGTGAAACCCAGCTCATCCAGCAATATGGTAAGACGGTCTGCCATGGCCCGTTCCCGGGTAGGCTCGGCATCAATCGCGCACAACTCCATAAAATTTGCCAGCAGGCGCTCGGTGTTAATGGCAGGTGTCATGACATGTATCCGTGATTGTTTTTGTCAATTGCTTGTGGACAACGATACATACTTTGCATGTTTAAGACAAGCCATGCTGATTCGGCGCAACGGTTCCGGGGCACGGAGTTAATCAGCCTGCTTGTTCCGCGGAAGAGTCGGCAGAAAAAGCAGGTACAGGGTAATCGCCGCTGCCGTGACCAACAGCAATGATTTTAACCAGAAAGCCTGCGCAAACAGCAGCGCAGAGGCTGGAAACGACACCCATACCATGGCGACTGCCGTTGTTTTTGCTCTGAGCGGGATGCCTGCTCCCTGCAGGTAATCATGTATCAACGGCCCCAGATGGCGGTGTTCCACCAGCCAGGAGTGAAACCGTTCCGAGCTTCTGGAAAAACAGGCAACGGCGAGCAGGAGGAAGGGGACAGTCGGCACCAGCGGAAGAAAAATCCCCACCAGACCACCCAAAAGAGAAATCCAGCCGCAGGAAATCAGAACCAGTCGCAGCATTCTGTTGTTAACGTGCTTATTGTTAGTTACGGATTTTTTTGTCATTCAACCATTCTATACGGACATGGCATTTTTCCGCCAGCCAAAAGGTCAAACATGCCGGCTCCTTTCTGCCCTCACCGGCCGCTGGCGGGGCGCTTTGCCGATGCCCGCAGCATAGAGCAAAACCTTCCAGTTCCTTTTCCATGCTGCCTCGCGCTGCTGCCGCCCCCGGCCCGGCTGTTCCAGAAGCAGCAGGGGAAAGAACAGGCTACGGCCGGCAATGCCTGGTTATGGATATGCCCCAAGGAGCGCAGGGAGTTCATGGAGACCTTCCAGCAGCCAGCGGGCGGCGGTGAAATCGCCACCACGGTTCAGCTCGCCGGGGATCGCGGCGACAGTCAGACCGGCCCGCACCGCGGAGGTGACTCCCCGCTCGGAATCCTCTATGGCCAGACAACGGCCGGGGTGAAGGCCGGCGCGGGCACAGGCGGTCAGGTACGGCTCCGGATCGGGCTTCGAAGCGGTATAATCCTCGCGGGTGAGGGTAAAGTCAAAGTAGCGCAGCAGCCCGCTACTACGGTGCATCTGCAGGAAATTCTGCCTCATGCAGCTGGTGACGATGGCCATCGGCAGCCGTCCGTGGAACCCTTCCAGGACATCCTGAACACCCGGGTAGACCCTCGACTCCTCTCCCAGAAGCCGGAAATATATCTCATCTCGCACCCGGCGCAACTCCACCGGATCACTGCCGCCGTCAGCGAGAGCGAGCACGCTCTCTCCCCGGCGCAAGGAGATCCGGCAGAAATCTTCGAGGGAAAGCTCCACCCCGGCCCGCGCCAGAGCCTCGGCATTGGCCTGATAATAGAGGTGCTCGGTCTCCATCAGCACCCCGTCGTTATCCCAGAAAATCCCGTCAAACATTTTCGTACCTGCCTCGCATTCATTCTGTATCTCAAGATACATTGTGGTTCATTTCGCCGTTTAATTTCAAGCATCGAAATAGCAAAGGCGGCCGAAGAGGCGCTTTTTGTAGTTGAGTATAAGGCTACCGGTTGACCTCGTCATGACTGCCAATGTCGTTGTCTTTGATTGCATCAGAAACAATAAGGGTGTTTCAGGGTATATTTACGGGTAATTCCAATTGCGTATATGGGTGTTTTCGGGTATTGTTTCGGGTAGGAGCGCACACCTATGATCAGAGCCTCATCAATCAGGATCACGAGTCAGATACTGAACCTTATCGCCGAACTTGACGAATTCAAGGGGCGCTGGGACTTGCTCGGCCGTCTGGCGCCGGACAAGCTCACGTCGCTCAAACGCGTGGCAACCATCGAATCCGTGGGATCATCCACCAGGATCGAGGGAGCCAAACTGTCCGACCTCCAGGTTGAAGCGCTGTTGTCTAATCTGGAAATGCACTCGTTCCGCTCCCGTGACGAAGAGGAGGTTGCCGGTTACGCCGAAGCGATGAATGTGATCCATGATTCATGGGAGCATATCCCCTTTACCGAGAATCACATCAAGCAGCTCCACGGCATCACCCTAAAGTACAGCAGCAAGGATACCGCCCACCGGGGAGAGTACAAAACACTGTCCAACAATGTGGAGGCTTTCGATGCCGATGGCCGGAGCATCGGCGTTATTTTCGAAACAGCGGCCCCGTTCGACACCCCGCGACTGATGGCGGAACTGATCAGCGGGACGGTTGACGCCCTGCGGGAGAAGGAACTGCATCCGCTGTTGGTGATCAGCGCGTTTGTAGTTCATTTCCTGGCAATCCACCCGTTCCAGGACGGCAACGGCCGCCTTTCCCGCGTCCTGACTACCCTGCTGCTCCTGCAAAGCGGTTATCATCATGTGCCATACAGTTCTCTGGAGCGGATCGTGGAGGAAAACAGGGACGGGTATTACCGGGCGCTGCGGGCATCACAGAAGCAGATCCGAAGCGAAGGAGAGAATCTTGATGACTGGCTGCGTTTCTTCCTGACCAGCCTGAAAAAGCAGAAAGACGTCTTGCTCGGCAAGATCGAGCGCGAACAGTTACTGGAGAAGCTGGCGCCGCTGGAGGAAAAGATGCTGGCCATCGCCAGGGAGCGTGGCAGGATCACCATTGCCGACGCAGTAACTCTTCTGTCCGCCAATCGCAACACCGTCAAGCTGCACCTGCGTCAACTGGTGCAGCAGGGGTATTTGGAGCAGCATGGTACGGGTAAGGGAACGTGGTATTCAGTGGGTAGATAGTTTGAAACAGCAAAGGCGGCCGGTTGGCCGCCTTTAAATTAAGTATGGTGTCCCCGGAATTCACTCAAGTAAATTGTCACTCGAATTAGTCTACAACAAAAACATCTTGCCAATGGCTCGGTTTACCGTTATTTTGATCTAGTATATAGATCACATGATCTCTATCTAGGATCTGTAATGGAGTTGGCATGCTCGAACCTTTGCTGGGATCAACCAATTGTGAACGGGTTTTGATTTTCATCGCAGCCCGTGAAGAGGGCTACTTGCGGGAAATTTCGGATTTTTACGAAACGTCGCCGGCCCCGATCCTGAAACAGCTGGAGAAGCTGGAAAACGGCGGGGTTCTGTTCAGCCGTCTTGCCGGCCGCACCCGTCTCTATGGCTTCAATCCCCGCTACGCGTTTCTGAAGGAGTTAAAGGCCCTCCTCGATAAGGCTCTGTCCTTTTACCCCGAGGATATCCGGGCCAGGCTGCTGGAAAGCAGGCGCAGACCGCGACGAAAAGGGAAACCGTTATGAAATCTCTCGGTGAAATGTCTGTCGGATCAAGGAAGTGTTGAAGCGGACAGCGTAAAAACCATGGGAACAAGTAACAGAAAAGGCGGCCGTTTGGCCGCCTTGTGAATCGATTGCATAAGTAATATGGGGAGTGTCCCTAATTATCCCGCACCTGCGGAAGCGGCATAGGGTCAAAGATAGGGGCACCGGTTATTTTCGCTTCAGTAGCCGCCTGCTCTACGGGAAGTATGGATTGTACAAAGTGCCAACAACAGCGGGTTGGACGAAAGCGCATGCCTTACAGTGAAGAACATCGAAAACCGGAGGTAACCTTCCCCGCTCGGACCGAAACTGGAACCCGGCGTGCCGACCACATTGCATTCGTTGTTGGGTATGTCGAAGAAAGAAAATATCACGTCAGCGCCCGCCGCAACAGTATTAACAAACACCCAAAAAGTCAACTAACCATTCCCCTCACGCCGCTACAATCGAAACCAAAACTTGTGTCACGCGACGACGCTACGACGCAACGAAAGGCTTTTAAGCAGGTCTTATACTTTAGTTTTACGTTGCGTCGCCGCGTCGTCGCGTGACTAATGCTTTTAAGCAGAGTTTGCTTACGGAATTCATATTCAGGCCGCCTTCCGCCCACTCCGCTCCATCTCCCGCCGCAAAATTGCATTGAGACGCGTCTGATACCCTTTGCCATCACGCTTGAGCCAATGGACAACATCCGCATCCAACCTGACTGTAACCGCCTCTTTCATGGGTCGATAAAACTTGCCGACCACTGCGCCGCTCCAGTCGGAAATTTCCGGGATATCAGACAGATCAATCTGATCATCCGGCAGATCGGCGAGCGCCTTCAATTCAGCCAACTGTTCTTTAGTTGCCTTGCCGGTCGGTTTTACGCGTTTAAGTTCAGTCGCCTTGCTCATAGCAAATCCTTTCCTTCCTCGTTGGACGGCGAGCAGGTGGGAATTCCGGGGACAGTTTACTTAATTTCACTCACAATTTTCTACAATCACGACTTAACGCTTTGCGGTGTCAAGATCCGCATCGGCCTTGTCTACCCACTCCACTGTTTCAGGCTTCATAAAGCACCTTGCCGTTTGTCACGATTTCAGTCAGAAACATGTCGTGCAGTGCCAGCCGCTCCTGAAGCTGTTCCGGTGTACGCACCAGCAAATCAAGCGGGACTCCCGCTTTGATACGCTCCCTTATTTCAACGGCGAATCGCCATGGTTTCCCCTGAAACGGTGCCACGACCAGCAAATCGACATCAGAATCAATATCCGGATTACCTGCTGAATGAGAACCGAACAGAATGATTTTCTGCGGAGAAAACTCTCTGCGAATCTGATCGGAAATATGCTGGATTTTAAGTGCAGTTGCCATAATGATGCTCTCCGTTAAAGAAGCTGCGTGAGTAACGTTTTTCAGCAATTTTCTCATAGGAATTCCGGGAACAGTTTACTTAACTCACCCCCACGGATTACAAACCCTCACCCCGCATCTCTCAATATCCCTGACATTCCGCGTAACCACAACCAAGCCATGCGCCGCAGCGGTTGAGGCGATAAGCGAATCCATTACCGGCAACTTTTCACCCGCCTGTTCAGCCTCTTCCTGAAGCCTTCCCCAGCAGAGCGCCGTGTCCAGATCTATCTCAAGAATCCGGCCTGTGAACCTTTCAACCAGATCAAGCGCAACCCATGCCTGTAGTTCGCTCTTCCTCGCACCATCCGGTAGCTTGCTGATCCCTTCCTGCAACTCACCCAGATTCAGAACACTTAAAAAAGTTTTTGTTCATCCTGTTCGTCCAGCCAACTAACCACCGCCGGATTCGGTTCTTTCTTTACCAATTCGGAAATCAGGCAGGTATCAAGCAGATACTTCACAACTCCACCTCGCGGGATAGATCGGCACTACGGCTGAGGTCAAGCTCAACCTCCCGCAGGGGCGATTGGCGAAAAAACTGTGCCAGACCGGTGCGCGGCTGGGTCAACCGTCGGTATTCATCGAAAGAAACGACCACCGCAGAAGGCTTGCCACGCAGGGTTATGGTCTGGGGGCCGTCATGCAGGGCCTGATCAACCACTTGGCTCAAACGGTTCTTGGCTTCCTGAAGCTGCCATTCCCGATCATGAGATAACCGAACTGTTTTATTGGATTTCATACAAACCTCCATTGCATAGCTAGACAGTCTAGCTACTTGAGGGTGTCATGGTGCCGATATAAATCAAATAAAAATGAGCCTCTTGCAAAAATGCATTGAATTGCCGAACGATCCTCGCTTAGAGCCAGTTTCTATGGTTTTTTCAAGAAACCAGCTTACAAAGGAATTTAGGACGCCGTTTTTTCATGTTTTGGACATAGTATTCCCTCTATGTGGTTTTTTTGGGTCTTTGACAATCAACAACCAGTTACTTTGAGCAACTGATCCGCAAACAAAGCGAGAATCCCGAACATCAGGTGCGTCATTACTTTGTGCGGTCCGCGAACCATGACGCTTCGCCCGCCAAAGTCTTCCTTGAGCCGGCTATTACATCGTTCCGAAGCAGTCCGTTCGTTATAGCGCTCTGCTTCATGCGGGGCCATTGGAACTACTTCTTTGCGTCGCGGATTGCGGTCGATAATCGGAACATGCCCAAGCTCTCTGCTTTGCTCCCATAGCTGGGCAGCGTCATAGGCTGCATCCATGAGATCATAGCAGTAGTCAACTTTGCCGCTGGTCAACTTCATCAGCGGAATGGCAACCTGACTGTCATGCACGGAAGCGGATGTCAGTACCGCACTTAACGGCAAGCCACAGTCATTCACGTCTATGTGCAACTTGAAACCGTTCCATGTTTCTGTGTAGCCCTTTGCGTTCCTCTTGACACCGCGGTTACAAACGGATGACAACAATGCAATAGCTTCTTCCGCCGTTTGGTTCCGCTGAATGTCAAGACGTTTAGGCTCAGCAGGCTGCCGGATGTCTCCTTTGGCAGGTCGTCCTTTTTTCTTGGCAATCTTGACTTGCTTAATCTTCTTTGCAGGCTTTTCCCGACCAACGATGGCGGTAGAATCCCGGTTGACGTGCCCAATCAATTCCGAGCTCAGATGCTCCTTTACCAAGGCATCGTGAACCTTAACTCCCAGTCCGGCTTTGGCGAACTCGCCAAATGCTCTGGAGAATGTAGCCTCAGAAGGGACATCCTTTCTTCTGGCAAAGCCGCAGATAAACCGCAGGTTCGGGGTACTTCGCAATTCGTTTCTCAATGAACTGGTATGTTGATACTTCAGGACTGCCTTGGCAACAAAAGCTCGTGCAATCGCTTCGCGCTCTTTGATCGGTCGCCCCAACCACTGCCGTCTGGCGGTGACAGGTACGTATTTTTCAATCTGAATCAGCTCAAGGATCTTGACGAGATGCTTCTCCCTTTCCGTAAGCGGCTCAGGGAGACATTCATCAAGATGGGGAAACAGGCTTTGCTGTACTGTATCCATAAGCCATGATATTCTTTCCTTGAGCTTCATCGGTACCCCTCCTGTTATTGTTTGTTATCGCAAACCAATAATATCAGATGGTTACTTATGAAGCTCAACTTTTATGCAGAATTACGGAGTATATTCAACTTACTGCATACACTTTTGCAAGAGGCTCAAATTATT
>CAYQTC010000035.1:0-36299 GCA_964420435.1 uncultured Geobacter sp. | reverse complement strand
CCTTCAACTCGCCCGGACGCGTTACAGTGCCGATGATGCGGGAAGGGAGCAGCGAGCAGCGCAAGGTTTCCTGGGATCAGGCTCTCGGCAATGCCGCAGCCCGACTCAAGGAGATTGCCGCAGCTTCCGGCGGGACTGCCGTTGCCGGCATCGGCTCTCCCCGGGTTACCAACGAGGAAAACTACCTGTTCCAGAAGTTCTTCCGCGGAGCGCTGGGCAGCAACAACATCGATTCAGAGGCCCGTTTCGGCTACCTCTCCTCCCAGATCCTGCAGTGGGAACTGCTGGGTTACAGCGGTGGCACCTATGACATGAATGCAATCGAGAAAGCTGATGCTGTCCTTGTAATCGGAGCCGACCTGAAGGCAGAATCAGCTGGATTCGCCTACCGTGTCATTCAGGCTGTCAACAAAAACGATGCCAAATTGGTGCTGGTCAACAGCCGCGGTACTTCGCTGAATAAATATGCCAACGCCTTCCTGCAGTGCCGTCCGGGCAGCGAAGCCTGGCTGGTGGCCGGTCTCAACAAGGCCATACTTGCTGAAGGTCTGGAGAGCAATACTGTTGCTGGCGCACAGGGACTTGACGCCCTGAAATCATCGCTGGAGACGCTGTCTTTCGAGCGGATTGCAGAAATAACGGGAGTATCCGAATCGCAATTGCGTGAAGCTGCAGCCCTGATCAGCAGCGGCGGTCGTACAGCCGTACTGTACGGCTTTGACGTCATTCGTTCCGCCGATATGAAAAATGTGGTAACCGGATCTGTCAACCTGGCTCTGTTGACCGGCGCTGCCGGCTCCGATGGTGCCGGAATCTACCCGCTGGACGAAAAGAACAATACCCAGGGCATGCTGGACATGGGCATCTGTCCCGAATATCTGCCCGGTTATCACACTTACGAGCACGCTGCTGCCAAATTCGGCTCCGCCTGGAACTGCACCATACCTGCCGCACCGGGCAAGAATCTGTTCCAGATCATCGAAGCGATCGAAGCCGGACAGATTAAGGCGCTCTACGTGATGGGTTGCGACCTGCTCCATATCCTGCCCGACCGCAACCGCACTATCAAGGCTCTGCAGAAGCTGGAACTGCTGGTGGTCCAGGATATCTTCCTGACCGATACCGCCCGCATGGCGCATATCCTGCTTCCGGCCGCAACCGGCGCCGAAAAAGCCGGCTCCTTCACAGCTGCCGACAATCGGGTGCAATGCTTCAATGCGGCAGTAAAACCGGCCGGCGAGTCACGCACTGATGCCGACATTCTGAATAAGCTGCATTCTCTCGTCGCTCCGGTGATTGCTCTGGCTCCGATGACCTCCGATGCGCTGCATCACGAAATCACCACACTGACCGGCCTGTACAGTGAAACCTGCGACCATGCCGGCTGCCGCATGGGACGCGTCAAGAACCGCACTGAAAAAGCCGTCTTTGCTCCGCTGGCGCCGGCTGCACTGCCGCAGCAGTCACGCCCCTTCTCACTGAAGATCGGATCGCTGCTGCATCACAACGGTTCGATGACCACCTGGTCCGAGAACAATATGCTGGTGGCGGGCGAAGCTTATGTCGAACTATCCATCGCAGATGCTGCAACTCTCGGAGTTGTCGCCGGCGACCTGCTGAAGATCTCCACCGACAGCGCCAGCATCAGCCTCAAAGCGCGCCCCTCTGCCAACCAGCAGCGTGGAGACCTGTTCGTACCGTCCCATTTCAGGGATCCGCAGGTCAATCTCCTGTCGGGATCTGCAACCTTGCCCCAGGCTGTTTCACTGGCCAAAGGCTAGTCTGCTTACTTTCTGAAATATGTATCTGAAAACGCCGCTATCAGCGGCGTTTTTTATTTGCGGCAAACATGTTATGGTAAATTATGTAACAAAACGCTATTGATTTAATTAATCAGGGAATCGGTGCAAGATCATGAATAACCGCCGCAAGCAACCCACCCCTTACACATCCAGATGACACGCGCCATCAGACAGAACCAGCGCAGTCGCCTGGCTGGCGAAACTAATCTCAATCCATCTGCCAACGGGCATGGCGGGCAGCTCTCCATTTGCCTGGTTTCCCCCAGCCGTTACCGAACCGGCATGAGCAGTCTCGGGTTTCAAACCGTCTATGCCCTTCTGGCCGAATCAGTCGACATACGCTGCGAACGGGCCTTTCTGCCTGAGCGCGATGAATTCGACGAATACCGCCGAAGCGGCACGCCGCTGCTTTCGCTTGAGTCACAGCGCCCACTGGGCGATTTCGACGTGATCGCCTTTTCAACCTCGTTTGAACCGGATTACCTGAACATACCGCTCATCCTCAAGCTGGCCCGACTTCCGCTTTATGCCGCAGAACGGAGCGAATCAAATCCGCTCCTGATCGCCGGCGGTGCGGCCTTCTTCATCAATCCCGAACCGGTGGCGGATTTTTTCGACGCGATCTGCATCGGCGAAGGAGAGGATATTATTCCTCCACTTATATCGGCTCTGCTCTCGCCGGATCTGACGGGACGGCAGGAGTTGCTTGCCACGCTGAGCAACATCCCCGGCATCTACGTTCCGGCACTGTATCAGCCGAGCTATAACGGAGACAGGCTGCTCAACTATGAAGCCCTATCCGGCGCGCCCCTGCCGGTTTCGCGCATCTCTGCCTGCCTTGAACAGCATTGCCCCTCATCATCTCAGATCCTGACCGAGGACACCGAATTCGGCGACATGTTTCTGGTTGAAGTCAGTCGCGGCTGCCCGCGCGGCTGCCGCTTCTGCAGCTCGGGATTCATCTACGGCGCCTTCCGTCAGCAGCCTTACGAAAATCTGGTTGCCCTGGTGGACAAGGGGCTTGAGTACCGCAACAAGGTCGGCCTGGTCGGAGCCGCCGTATCCGATTATGCCGACATAGGCAAACTCTGCCGCTATATCGTCGACAAGGGCGCTAAAGTCTCGGTATCCTCGCTGCGTATCGACCGGATTGACACCGATATGCTGGATGCGCTTCTGGCCAGCGGACACAAAACCATCTCGCTGGCACCGGAGGGAGGTTCGCAGAGGTTACGCGACCTGATACGCAAAAACCTGACCGAGAATCAGATCCTGGATGCCTGCGAAATGCTGATCTCCCGCGACATACTCAACCTCAAACTGTATGTCATTATCGGGCTGCCGACCGAGACTGAGGAGGATCTGAACGAGCTGGTTCGACTGGTGGAAGCCATTCGCGAGCGCGTCATCGAGCGGGCCAGGGCCAACAAACGGCTGGGAGAAATCACCCTGTCGGTCAATCCTTTTATCCCCAAGCCGTTCACCCCCTTCCAGTGGTGCGGCATGGAGCCGCTGCCGTCGCTGGAGCGTAAAGTCAAAATGCTGGAGAGTCGTCTGAGGCCGTTGTCCAATGTAAAATTCAAAATTGAAAGCCTGCGTGAATCCTATCTGCAGGCGCTGCTGTCGCGCGGCGACCGGCGCCTGGCCCCGCTGCTGGCGGCAATGGCTGAGGGTGGCAATCTGAAAAAAGCTGCCAGGCATTGCGGTATCGATACAGACCGTTATGTCCATCGCACGATCACTGCTGATGAAACCCTGCCCTGGAGCGTGATTGGTACGGCTGAAACGACGCTTCTGCGCCGCGAATACGAGAAGGCAATGGAGAAAACTGCTTGAAGACTTGTACGATGTGCAAAAAGGAATATGACGAGTTGGCAGAGCCTTCGGAATATGCCGAGGCCGGTGAATGGCTGGCGGGTGAGGTCTGGCAAGATGCCGGAGAGTTATGTCATACCTGCCTTGAAAACCGGGCCAGACTTGTAATGATGTATTGCCACGAGTACAATTCGTAAGCTGAATTTATTCTGACCATTAATTGCATGGCTGGTTTCCTAAAACTCTACTTGCGTCAAACCTCATAAACAACCATCATTACTGCAATACAACTCCCTTTTACAGAAACTTCACCGCCAGCCAGTAGCAGGACATGCCGATCAAGACAGTCCCGGCCAGAGAGCGGGTTTTGAGCGCAAACAAGAGCGTCGGAATTGCGGCGATCAACTCCGGCTTTCCGAAAGAGATAACGTGCGGATTGCTGTGCGCAAACAGGGTCGGTGCGATCAGTGCACTCAGGATCGCGGCCGGAATCAGCTCCAGCCATTCAGCCAGCCACTCCGGCAGTTTCCGTCGCGAGAGCAGCACCAGCGGCAGCATGCGCGGCAGGTATGTTACCGCCCCCATCGCCAGTATCAAGCAGATATAGTCGCGGCTGCTCATAGCGCAACCTTTCGTTTCAAGATCCGTTTCAATGCAAAGCCGCCCGTGGCCGCCAGACAGGAGGCCACAATCACGTAGGCATTACCCGGCAGGCAGATGTAAGCCAATAACGAACAGATAGCGGCGATCAGGGCCGTAGCAACGAATATCCGGTCCCGCAGCTGGAATACCAGCAGGCAGATGAACATGCCGGTCAGGGCATAGTCGATACCAAAGGCGCCGGGCGGGATAAACTGCCCCAGATAAGCACCGGCCACGGTGCTGATGATCCAGACCGCATTGGTTGACTGGTTGAGCGTCAGGGCGCTGCGACGGTCCCACTCCCCGCCCGTGAAACGGGCCATATTGGCAGCAAAGCTCTCATCGGTGACGCCATAGGCGAACAGGGCCAGAAAGCGGCGGCTTACGCCGGGAAAATGGACCGACATGGCCGAACTCATCAGCAGATGACGCAGGTTTACCATGAAAGTTGTGGTGACTATGGCCGTTGCAGAAGCACCGGCCGAGATCATCGCCACGGCAATGAACTGGGAACCACCGGCAAAGACCAGAATCGACATTATGGCAATCTGCCAGGGAAACAAGCCTGCTTTCTGGGCCAGCACCCCCAGAGAGAGACCGATCGGCAAAAAACCGAGACAGATCGGCCAGGCAGCGACCAGTCCCGCCCGTACGACCCCGCTATTTTGATTCATATCTGCATCAGGCATGCAGGCCGTCTCCAGGTAGCAGCTCATGCGCCAGCACCCCCAGAGTCCTTATTCCCCGCTCGATCCGATCATCCCACTGGGCCGCCGACAGGCGGATATGATTGCCGTATTTGTTGGAGAGCGAGAAAAGCGGCCCCGGCACGATGCTTATGCCGCACTCCAGTGCCCGGTGATACAGCCGGATCGCATCGGTTCCAACCGGCATCTCAACCCAGAGAATAAACCCCCCGGCCGGCCTGGTCATGCGGGTTCCATGCGGAAAGTAGCGCACAACAGCATCCGCCATCTGTGAGATGTTGCGGGCATGGATACGGCGGATAGTGCGCAGGTGATGGTCATAGCCGCCGGTGGCCAGAAACTCGGCCAGAGCCAGCTGGGTTGGTGAAGCGGTGGCAACATTCATCATCATTTTGAGACGTTCCATTTCAGCTTGAAAACGGCCGGCAATGGCCCACCCGACCCGGTAACCAGGCGCAATTGTCTTGGAAAATGACGAGCAGTAGATCACCAATCCTGTCCGGTCAAAAGATTTGGCGGTAATGGGCCGCTCGTTGCCGAAAACCAGATCGCCGTATATGTCGTCCTCTATCAGGGGAATTTCATTGACTGCCAGAAGTTCAACCAGCTCCCGCTTACGCTCCTCCGGCATCAGGCTTCCCAACGGGTTCCCGAAGTTAGAAATAACCAGACAGGCACTGATTTTACTCTGTTCAATAGCATAACGAAGCGCCTCGATACTGATCCCCTCCTGTGGAGTTGAAGGAATCTCCAGCGCTTTCAGCCCCAGTTCGGCAATCATCTGCAAAAAATTGAAGTAAAAGGGGGATTCGACAGCAATAGTGTCGCCAGCCCGGCAGGTTGCACGCAGTGCCAGCAGCACCGCTTCGACACAGCCAGATGTAACCAGCACATCATCAGGGCCGGTACTGATGCCGGCCATAATCGCACGCCGGGCGATCTGTACCCGCAGTTTTTCGTATCCGGGCGGCATGTGGTACAGAACCGCCTGTTCGCCGAAACGGCGCAGTTCACTGGCCATGATGCGATTGAGCTTATCAATCGGCAGATTTTCCGCGCTGGGAATTGCCCTGCCCAGTGGCAGCAGGTCATTGTTGGTCATGTTGCGCATGACCTGCTGGCAGAGATCACTGATCGTGACCGTTGCAGGTGCAATCAAGGATCGCGGTTGAAGAACGGCTTCACGTATCTCCGGAACACGACTGCGCACATAGTATCCCGATTGCGGCCGTGCTTCGATTATCCGCTGATCTTCCAGCAGAGTGTAGGCCTGCATGACTGTGTTGATGCTGACGTCGAAGCGCCTACTGAGCTGACGTAAGGAGGGGACACGGTCACCTGAGCGGAAGGTGCCCTGCTCAATCAGTCCGGATATCTCCAGCGCAACCTGTTCGTAGAGCAGAGACGCACTGCTGTTGGTTATCTGGCTGTTTATCATGGTCACAGCATACTCCGTTAGAATGGCATCATACAGATACAGTTGCCGCTCTTTTAGATGGATACAGTTTGTATATCATCAAACTGTTATGGTTACAAAAGCCATTTTTTGTATCTGTTTATTTTAACGGAGCGGGCGTACTGTAATAACAACATGAAACAGGGGGGAATTGATATGGAATGCTGTCTTGAAAAAGGTGAACTGATCAGGCTGGATGGTGGTAAGAGCGGACTGCTGCTGAACTGCAATGCCGGAACGGTGTGGGTCACATCCGGAAATGGCGCCGACTATCTGATACCGGCCGGCAAACGTTTTGAAATAACGGCTCGGCAGACTGCAGTAGTTGAAGCTTTGGAATCGGCCGAGTTTTGCCTGGGAGAAACACTGGCAGCCAGTTCCATGCTTCAGAGACCGATTATAGGATTTGCCGCCTGCTAGACTCCCCGCCTGGCAAGCCGAAGCGCTTGCCAGGCGTCATAGGAATAACAGCAGAGTCCGCCCCAGATAAACATAAAGCTGCCCAGATGTGCCTTGGTAAACGGCTCGTGATACAGCAGTACCGCCAGAAGGAAATGCATGGTGGGTGTAATGTACTGAAGAAAACCGATTGTCGCCAGGCGCAGACGGCGGGCCGCCGAGGCAAATAGCAGCAGCGGCACCGTGGTGGCGACACCGGCCAGCACCAGCAGAGTGTCTACCTTCGACCCCATCGCGAGAAAAGCGCCCTGTCCGGTGCAGGCGGCATATATCAGGCAGGCCAGCGCGGCAGGGGCCAGCAGAATTGTTTCCACTGTCAGCCCGGTCAGTGAATCAACCGAGACGATCTTGCGAAGAAGGCCGTAGGAACCGAAGGTAATCGCCAGTATCAGTGCCGTCCATGGAAAATGGCCACCCTGAATTGTCAGCAGCAGCACTCCGGCCGCCGCCAAAAAAAGCCCGATCAATTGCATCCGGCGCAGACGCTCCTGCAGAAATAGGAAACCGAACAGCACGCTGACAAAGGGGGTAATAAAATAACCGAGGCTGGACTGGATCACCTGGGCATGTCCCACGGCAATGATAAAGACCAGCCAGTTGGTAGCGATCAATAATGCGGTTCCCGCCAGAAGCGCCAGTGACTTGCGATTGCCGAATGCGGCGCGTATGTCCCCGATTTTCCCCCGCCACACGATCAGAATTGTGACAAAAAGTACCGACCAGACAATCCGGTGAGAAAGCACCTGCAGCGGCGGCACCGCAGCCAGGGCCTTGAAATAAACCGGAAAAAACCCCCAGACCAGGTACGCCATTATTCCATAAGCAAGCCCAGCCCCCGCTTCCGGATGCTGCAGAGATCTATCGCCGGAACCGTTATTATCGGTCACGAGCGGCACTTTTTACGGCTGAAAAACGGGTAAAAATGAACAGCCCGCCAAAGATGAAACAGGCTCCGATTGTCTGCCTGAGCGTCGGGTATTCATGCAGAAAAACCGAAGCCCAGACGATGGCGCCCAGCGGTTCTCCAAGAACACTGACCGACACCACTGAAGCCTGGACATAGCGCAGCACCCAATTGAACAGGGTATGGCCAAGCACAGTGCAGACCAGCGCCAGTGCCAGGAAGATCAGCCAGTCAACCGGAGGGTAGGGGTAGAAGGGAGTGCTGCTCAAAAGACTGCCGGCAATCAGGACGATTGCACTGCTGCCGTAGGTGAAGAAGGTGTAGGCCGGCAGGCTGACGGTGCTTCTCATGCGTCGACCGATCAGCAGATAGCCGGAAACCAGCACCGCCGCCGCCAGAGCCAGCATATCGCCGATAAATGCACGCATATCCAGCTGCAAATCACTGGCACCGATGATGAAACTGCCGCAAAGGGCCAGCGCACCGCCCAGCATGGCCATTCGGCTGATGCGCTCGCGGAAGAAAATCCAGGAACCGATCACTACAAATACAGGCTGGGTTGTAACAAGAACCACCGAACTGGCGATGCTGGTATAGCGCAGCGATGTAAACCAGGTCACGAAATGCAGCGCCAGACAGACTCCGCTGGCGGCCGCCAGACCCCGTTCCCGCCAAGGGAGCGCCAATAGATCCTGGCGGTTTTTTATAAGGGTGAAGGGGGCCAGCAGAAGGAAGGTGAACAACAGGCGATAGGTGGCAATAATCATGGCCGGCGCTGTTGACAGGCGGACAAACAAAGCTGAGAAGGAGATGGCAAAAACCCCTACCAGCACCGCCAGGTAGGGGTTTACAATTGGTTTATCTTGCATGGGATCTTTCCCTTTACTCGCCCAGATAGGCCTTCCTGACTTCGGGATTCTCGGCCAGCTCTTTGGCATCACCCGAAAGCACGACCTCACCGGTTTCAAGTACATAGGCACGATGAGCTATCGAGAGGGCCATGGAAGCATTCTGCTCAACCAGCATGATGGTGGTGCCGGTCTTGTTGATCTCGACGACGATTTCAAAGATTTTTTCCACCAGCATGGGGGCCAGTCCCATGGAGGGCTCGTCCAGCAGCAGCAGGCGCGGGTTGGACATCAGCGCCCGCCCCATGGCCAGCATCTGCTGCTCGCCGCCGGAAAGGGTTCTCGCGGCCTGTTTGCGCCGTTCCGCCAGTCGAGGGAAAAGAGTGAAGGCCCGTTCGATGCCGGTTGCAATATCGGCTTTGCTGGAAAGGATAAAACCTCCCATTTCCAGGTTTTCCTGTACGCTCATGCGGGCAAAGACACGCCGACCCTCCGGCACCTGGCAGATGCCTTTGCGGACGATCAGGTGGGCGGCCAGACGGGTGATATCCTCGCCTTCGAATGACACGCTCCCGCCGATCGACGGAACGATACCGGAGATGGTGTTGAGGATGGTGGTTTTGCCGGCGCCGTTGGCACCGATCAGGGCTACGATCTCCCCCTGCTCCACGCGGCAGGAGACCTGGTGCAGGGCGCGGATGGCGCCATAGTTGACGGAAAGGTTATCGACGGCAAGCATCAGTGCGCTGCTCCTTTTCCCAGATAGGCTTCGATCACGGCCGGGTTGGCGCGGACCTCTTCCGGACGGCCATCGGCAATTTTGCAGCCGTAATCCAGTACGGCGATCCGGTCCGAGAGCCCCATCACGAATTTCATATCATGCTCCACCAGAAAAACCGTGACACCGTCGGCGCGGATGTTCCGTACCATTGTCAGCAGGGTCTGTTTCTCCTGGGGGTTCATGCCGGCGGCCGGTTCATCCAGCAGGATCAGGGCCGGTTCGATGGCCAGCGCACGGGCGATTTCCAGGCGGCGCTGTTCGCCATAGGGCAGATTGCAGGCCAGCTCATAGGCTTTGTGGGCCAGATCAACCTTGGCGAGGCATTTTATGGCCAGCTCCAGCAGCCGCCCCTCTTCTTTTCGCACCGACGGCAGAAACTGCAGCAGCGCTCCGGTCAGGTTCCAGTTGCCGCGGGTATGGGCGCCGATCAGGACGTTGTCCAGCACGGTCTGCTGACCGAACAGGCGGATGTTCTGGAAGGTGCGGCCGATGCCGCCAGCGGCGATGATATAAGGCGATACTCCGGCGATGTTCTTACCCTTGAAGTTGATGCCGCCTTCGGTCGGGGGATAGATGCCGGTGATCAGGTTGAAGATAGTACTCTTGCCGGCGCCGTTGGGTCCGATCAGAGCCAGGATTTCCCCTTCATTAACTTCCAGGTTGACGCCATTGACCGCCACCAGTCCGCCGAAACGGATCGTGGCATTATCGAGTTTGAGCAGGCTCATTTTGACCCCTCCTGCTGCTTGTGCGCAACTCCGCGTGGCTTAACTCCCAGCTTGCGCAGCACCAGTGCGGCAAAGTCAACTCCGCCCATCAGGCCGTTGGGGCGGAAGACCATCAGGAACACCAGTAGGGCGCCATACACCAGCATGCGGTATTGCGACATGAAACGGAGGAACTCGGGAGCGGCCGACAGGAGCGAGGCGCCGAAAAATGCACCGGGGATGCTCCCCAGACCACCCAGTACAATCATGCTGAGCATGTCGATTGACTTGAGAAAACCGAAATCGGAAGGATTTATGTAACCAAGGAAATGGGCATAGAGGCAGCCGCCGGTGCCGGCCATGAAGGCACTGACCGCAAAGGACTGCACCTTGTAGCGGGCGATGTTGATGCCCATGGATTCCGCGGCGATCTCGTCGTCGCGGATGGCCTTCAAGGCCCGCCCGAAACGTGAATTCTGGATGAAGGCCGAGGCGATGATGGTCAGACAGACGACGATCAGCACAGTCACAGGCATGGGCAGTGCAGTTTTTGGAGTCGGTACAGTCAAGCCGAGGGCTTTGTTGGTTATCTCCAGATTCAAAAAGACCACCTTGACGATCTCGGCGAATCCGAGGGTGCAGATGGCAAGATAATCGCCGGTCAGACGCAGTATCGGCCAGCCGATGGCGGCCGCAACGGCAGCAGTAATCAGTCCGCTCAGCATTATTGTTACGTAGAAAGGCATTCCGGTCTTGATGGTCAGCAGGGCACCGCTAAAAGCACCGACACTCATGAAGGCTGCATGGCCCAGCGAAAGCTGGCCGGTCAGGCCGACAATGATATTGAGTCCCAGCGCCAGGATGATGCCGATTCCGATATTGACCAGAATCTGCATGGTATATGGATCGATGGAGTTGAACATGTTAGACCTTTTTCTGAATTTTCTGTCCCAGAAGACCGGTGGGGCGGACCAGAAGTACAAGAACTAGAATGGCGAAAGCGATTGCGTCACGATAGGAGGAATAGCCGACGGCGACCCCGAACACCTCTGCCACACCCAGCAGCAGGCCGCCCAGCATGGCTCCGGGGATCGAGCCGATACCGCCTAGAACTGCGGCGGCGAAAGCCTTAAGGCCGGCCATCAGCCCCATGTTGAATGATACCGAGTTAAACAGTACTCCAACCAGAACACCGCCGGCAGCCGCCAGAGCGGAGCCGAGGGCAAAGGTGAAAGAGATGACAAAGTTGACGTTGATTCCCATCAATGCGGCGGTGTTGTAGTCTTCGGAGGTGGCGCGCATGGCCTTGCCGATCTTGGTCTTCTGGACGATGAATTCCAGGGCGAGCATCAATAGCGCTGAAACGCCGATGATCAACAGCTGCAGCGTGGATATGTCGGCATTGCCGATATGAATCTGCCGGGCCGGGAAAGCAGTGTCGGGAAAACCCTTGGCATTGGCGCCGAAGACCATCATGGCCAGTGACGACAGGAAGATCGAGACACCGATGGCCGAGATCAGAGCCGATAGCCGTGATGACTTGCGCAGCGGCCGGTAGGCTATGAACTCGATCACGACCCCCATAACCATGCAGAAAATCATGGCGATGGCCATGGCCAGAAAAAGGTTCATCTTGAAGTATCCTACCATCAAGAGTCCCACAAAGGCCCCGACCATGAATATTTCACCGTGGGCGAAGTTGATCAGGGTGATGATGCCGTACACCATCGTGTAGCCCAGTGCAATCAGGGCGTATGTGCTGCCAAGCGCTATACCGTTGATAAGCTGTTGCAAAAACATGGTGTCTACCCGCAATCAGTCGAAAGTAACTGAAAAACAACTAATTTTTTGTTGATGAAAACGCTCGAAAAAACACCGTTTTCTACCACAGGAAACAGGATCACTGCAAGCGAATTGTTTGACCAATTCGAATAATTCTTTCGGGATACAATCTTTACATGATATATCAAATTCAGTATCGCACCAATTACGAAGGCAGGAGACAACGTGCCCGAAACAAAACATCACAGCTTGCACGGTTATTTCGCCCTGGCAGCCGCAGCATCCATCTGGGGCGGCATGTACGTGGTAAGTAAATATGCACTGGATTTCATTCCTCCTTTCACTCTGCTCTGGCTGCGTTACGTCACCGGATTCTGCGTTCTGTATCCTTTGGCCGCACGACAGCAGAAGACCCCCTTGACGCGTCATGATCACCGAGCATTCCTGCTGATCGGTTTTGTGGGTTATGTTGTCTCGGTGGGGCTGCAGTTCATCGGCACCCGTCTTTCATCGGCACACAACGGTGCCATTATCACCTCGGCCAGCCCGGCCTTCATACTGCTGTTCGCCTGGCTGATGCTGGGTGAGAAGCTGACAAGGCGCAAGCTGTTTTCGGTGCTGCTGGCAACGGTCGGCGTGATAATTGTGGTCGGCCTGGATTCCGGAACAGGCGGCGGAGCATGGGCACTGTTCGGCAACCTGGCCCTGATCGGCGCAGCGGTTACCTGGGCGCTGCTTTCGGTGCTGGCCCGCAAATTCTCCGCCAGCCTGTCTCCGCTGGTGATTACAACCGGAGCTGTTTTCTGGGCCGCAATCATGACGACCCCCATCATGTTTGTGGAATGGCGTTTTCTGCCGGTAAGCGGCCTGGACAATCCGCTGCTGTGGGGAGCGGTCCTGTATCTCGGCATTGTTGCAACGGCCGGAGCCTTCTACTTCTGGAACAAAGGGTTAAGCATGGTGGAGGCGGGCACCGGTTCGGTGTTCTTCTTTCTGCAGCCGGTGGTCGGGGCACTGCTGGGGTGGCTTATCCTTGGAGAACATCTTACGACATCCTTCTTTGTCGGCGGGAGTGTGATCCTGCTGGCGGTAATGATCGCATCACTGCCCTCCCGAACCCGCTACTCCTCATCAACTGCAAAATAAGGCCGGGCAGTCGTTTTTCGTAGCCGGTCTATATTTGCTTTTACTCCACCCAGTCATCATCCTCTTCAATCGGCGCGAATCAGCGCCGCATGGTGTTCTCCGTAAACACCCGCGGATCCATGAAATGCAGCAGGCAACCATGTCCGCCGGCCATGGTGCCGACGCCGGACATGCGCAAGCCGTCTAATGGCTGCCGGTTTACCAGTGCTCCGGTGTTGTTGCGGTTGATATATCTAGGTATAGGGTGCGGCGTCTACAATTTTCATTTGTGTGAATAATGTAGACGCGATCCCAGTACGATCAATGCATTCGTACCTGTCAACCGGTTTTTAGGCATGCAACAGTAGGTATGGGCTGCTGGCGAAGATCAGGTGATTGAAGCGCTCATCTCCGTTGTCGGGCAGGCTGCTCTTGTCGATTGCCATCAGATAGGCGATATGTGCGGCGGTGTCGATGGTTTCATGGTTTTTTTTATGTGTTTTGCGATTATGTCAGTTATGAGGGATGTACATGGAAGCATATTGCTTCGCCAGTTCAACGAAATCCTGCCTCAACTCCTCCGGCTCAAGAACCTCTACCCTAACACCAAAACCGTGCAACCACCAACGAAGCTGTTTGGTATCTTCGACGCTGGCTGTAAGTTCAAACATGCCGTCTCCGGCCTGTTTGATCTGCTGGTCCTCGGAGAGTGGCGACTCCTCAATCCTCTGTATGTCAGATGACAACGAAAAACGAAGCTTCAGCTTGATGAAATCACCAACCGGGAAGGTCAGGAGTTCGGCAACCCACTCATCAAGGCAGAAATCATCAGGAACATATACCGGTTTCTCAAGCAGTACCGCTGTTTGTATCCGGTGAAGCAACAGCAGAACCGGATCCTGATGCTCATTCAGTGACGCGATCAGATAGGTCAAGCCATCCACAAACGCCATCCCCAGCGGATTAACTTCGTAGATCTTTTTTTTGCCGGACATTGTTCGATATTCAGCTGTGAAACGTTTTTCTTCAAGCAGTGCCGAATAGACGGCATCGCAGATATTCTCCGCCACCACGGGCTGAATCATGGCCAGATTACGGGAAACTACCCGCACCTTGTCGGGCCAGCGTGACAGGGTCGATTCTTTTGTCAATCTCAGCCGTTCGTCGGCGGCCTTGATATATGGCTGAAATGCACTCAACACGCCATGCGGCATCATCCGGGTGAGATGTTTTTCCGCCAGCTTGAAGGTTAACGCGGTGACCGGGTCCATGTTGGGGATATCGAAAGCAGGGGCGTCCTTGCGCCAGCTCCAGCCGGCAGGGCGGTTGTTGTCGCATTCCAGCGGAAACGCGCTAGCCTCAAGGGTGATCAGGTCGCGCTGGATGGTGCGTAAGGTGGTTTCGATGCCGTACCCGGATTTCAGGCGGTCAAGAATATCGGTGGTCGCAATGCGTCCCCGACGGGGGATCATGCGCAGAATCAGCCAATGGCGGTAGAGAGTATCCATTACTTTTTCCTTCGAACTGGGGCAACAGATTTTTTCTGGCTGCGGATTCGCTCCAAAAGTGATGAAGCTGGTTCATCGTTTGGGTCCTGCGGCACCAACTCGCCCCGGAACGCCTTGGCGAGTATGGATTGGGTCAGCTTGTCAACGTGGGTTTTGGCCTTTTGGTAGCGGGCTTCGAGCTGGTTGGCCAGGGTGAAGAATGATTCGACGCGGCGGACGATTTCTTGTTGTTCATCGTTTCCAGCTATAGGGAATTCGATAGCACCGACAATTTGCTGGTTTAGATTTGTCATCGTACTGCCAACGGAGCCCTCTTCTAAGAAGGTGCAAGTAAATGGGCTGCGCAACAGTAGGCAAAGAAATTCTGGTACAACTTTTTTGCTCGTTGCCCTTAGAAATAGCGATCCGGTCCCGCACAATAAACCAGATGCTTGGACCACTGCGGCTCGGCCCATTTCACCCCTACGGCCAAGAACAATATCTCCTGGAAGAAGCAAATATCGGGAAAGTTCTTTCAATTTACTCTCTGAAACACTTTGATCTGCTTTTGGGTGAATTTGCCCATCACGAATATGCATGGGATTAACTAAAGGAACTCCGTTAGATATATAGTCGTGCTTATGAAGTGCGCTGCCAAACGGCCCTGTTTGTACAGAAACATCTTGTTTTGAGAGGGTAGACCATTCCCATTCATCAACCTTATTTTCCTCCCGCCAATCCGCCGTCAACCGCCCGGAGCAGGCGGCGGCCAGCACCGCCTGACGGAATCGTTTGAGGATGACCGGAATCCTTGTCAGCCGCTTCTGGCTGGCGTCCACCTTTGCCAGCACTTCTTCCAGCTTGGCCACAATGCGGCGTTGTTCGTTGAGGGGAGGGAGGGTAAATGGAGCTAGTGAAAATCGTCCTTTATTGACGATTGCAACGGTTGTAGATGACGAGTTTTCTTCCAGCCAAGGACGTAAGGTTTTACAAAAATGAAAGCCGTATCGAGAAATAACCAGCCGAGAATCAAAGACAACGCTGTTGATCTGCTGGTTTGATGCTAAGACAGTCCCTGCATATCCGATCTTGCCCAAAATACCAATGCACGATACTAATGTTGCTCCATGCGGCAACAATCTTGCTAGGTTACCACCTTGTTCTGAAAGAAATTCAGAAGTTGTTGTAATTGGAACATCAATGCCTAAATCGGGAGGTTTAACCCACGGATATATGTCTCCATAGTTTTCTAGAGTGTCTTTTGACGGGGTGTTTCCTGTAACAATGTCCCCAACATCAGACAGAGTACATTCGCACCACCCCTGCGGCAACTTACTCATACCTCCACACCATCTTCCTGCTCGTCATCGGCGCTATCAAGCTCCCGCAATATCTCGGCCTTAATCTGCTCTGCATTCGGGAGCTTACCAGCCAGTTCCGCCGGCAAGTCATGGGTCAGGGTGTACTCGGCCACACCAACCGGTTTATCAATGCCCCGCAATGCATATTCCACCTCCACCCGGTTGCGATCCGCACAGAGGATAATGCCGATGGCCGGATTTTCCCCCGGCTCACGGACAAAATCATCCAGCAGGTTCAGATAGAAGTTCATCTTGCCCGCATATTCCGGCAGAAAGGCCCCGCTCTTCAACTCCACCGCCACCAGGCTTTTCAGACGGCGGTGATAAAAGAGGAGATCAATAAAGTAATCCTTCCCCTCCAGGCTGACCCGGTACTGGTTGCCCAAAAAGGCAAAACCGTAGCCCAGCTCCAGAATCACATCACGTATTCGGTTCACCATCCGCCGTTCCAGCTCGCGCTCAACTACCGGTTTGGTTATGCCCAGAAAATCAAGCAGGTAGACATCCTTCATTGCTTCATCGGCCTGTTCAGCCAGTTGCTTCGGAAGCGTATCAGTAAAGTTGTGCTGCTTGTCAGCAAGCTGATGACGCTCGTAGGCTTGGCCTTTTATCTGGTTGAGGAGGACATTGCGGCTCCATCCCTGCTCGGCAGTCATGCGAAGGTAATAGGCTCGCGCTGTCATGTCCTTTAATTTGGTCATTATGGTGATATTCTGGCCCCAGGGGATTTCTCTAACAAGCTGTAAGAGATTTGGCTGATCGCTGTATTCCTGGCACATCTGGCGCATGAACCACAGGTTGGGCGCGGAAAAACCATGAGATCCCGGAAACTCTTTTCGAAGATCCCTGGAAATCTGTTCCACCACGGATTTGCCCCAGCCTTCCTCTATTTGCCGCTCCAGAATTTGATTTCCTATAATCCAGTACAAGTTGATGAGTTCCCGGTTGGCAGTCCGTTGGATCTGAAACCTTGAATCACGAACAGCCGTCTTTATACGATACAGCATGTCTGTATAAGCTTTGTTCTGCAGGGCCGGTGTTGTCATATTTCCACCCCTTCTTCCCGCTCAATCAACCGGATAATTTCCCGCAGATCATCCACCACCGCTTCCAGTTCGGTGATAGCCTCTGCCGCCAGATCCTGCGGTTCGGGGAGTTCGTTGCCGTCCTCCAGCGATTCATCCCTAAGCCAGGTGATATCCAGCTTGTAATCGCGGGCCTTGATGTCGCCAATGGAGAAGGGGCGGAAACGGCCTGTTTCGCCTGTGTCAGTGCGGGGGCTGCGGCCATTGGGGTCTTTACCGTAGGCTGCGTCAAACTCGTCAAAATGCTGGGCCGAGAGCGGGCGATCCTTCTTGGTGATGCCGGGGACATTGGAACGGGCGTCGAAGATCCAGGTGGTTTCGGTTGGCAGCCCCTTCTGGAAAAAGATCACGTTCGCCTTGACCCCCTGGCTGTACGGGGTGAAGGTGCCGCGCGGCAGGCGCAGGACGGTGTGCAGGTTGCAATCCTGCATCAGGATCTCGAACACTTCGCCGGCTTTTCCCTCGAACAGGCAGTTGTCAGGCAGAACCATGGCGGCACGGCCACCCGGCTTGAGGATGTTGACCACATGCTGAATGAAATTGAGCTGCTTGTTGCTGGTCTCAATGGTGAAGTCCTCCCGGTCGGGCGCCTGGCCGGAGCCTTTGGTGCCGAAGGGGGGATTGGTAAGGATGCAGTCGAACTTCTCGGGGCCGGGCGGTTCGTAGATGGTATCGCCCAGCTTGATGTGCGGCTCGACGTTGTGCAGGTACAGGTTCATCAGCGCCAGCCGCCGGGGGCGGGCCACCAGATCCTGGCCGAAGTAGGTTGTCGTGCGGATACGCTTGGCATCGGCGCGGTCAAAGACCCCCTTGGTCTTGTCAAAAAGCCATTCGTAGGCGCAGACCAGAAAACCGCCGGTGCCGCAGGCCGGGTCACAGATCTTGAAATCCGCCTTGCCGCGCGGGTCCGGCTGCATAACCCGCACGATGGATTGGATCAGAACACGCGGGGTGAAATACTGTCCGGCCCCCTTCTTTCCTTCACTGGCGGCTTTTTCCAGCAGACCTTCAAAAGCGGCACCCTTGACATCGACATCCAGACCGGTCCACTCCTCGCCGTCGATCAGAGTGATGATCTTTTTCAGGTTGACCGGGGTGTTGAACTGGTTTTTGGACTGGGCAAAAATATCCCCCAGCATCCCCTGTTGGTTACTCAACGCGCGGAGGACTTCGGAGAAATGGTGTAGCACCGCCGTGCCGGAACTGCCACGCAGGGCGGCCCAGCTGCAATCGGTGGTAATCTTCTCGTTCTTCTCATTGACCCAGGAAATCTTGTCCAGCTCGATGCCGCGTTCATTGGACATCTTGAGAAACAGCAGGTAGGTGAGTTGTTCTATGTAATCGCCATAATCGATGCCGTCATGGCGCATTTGATGGCAGAAACCCCAGAGTTTATTTACGATATCGGACATGAAAACCTTTCTATGTTTCTATTTGGGACAAAGTGCTAATGAGTCAGAAAAAGATACTTTATAGTCCTCACCCCACAATATATATGGATATCTACCTCCATCTCCAACTGAATCAACGACACCATTCCATGCAGAAATGATAGGAGCAGGCTTTCCGGGGTCAAGTAGTAAAAGCCGTTTTGCTTTTTGCTCCTGCTCGTCGTAGTCATATTCATATCCGATTGCAACAACCCAGTGCCCTTCATCTTTTCCATAATCAATGCCTAAAATAACGGGACAATTGCCCTTTAAATATTCCACAACCTTCTTTCTGATTTCTACACCAGTACCTTTGATTGGATTGACGTTAAGGTTTCTGGAATATGATCTTTTTAATAATTCGACTAGTTCGTGATCGTATAGACCTCCACGAAATAGACCTTGGTACTTCTCTAACATATTCAGTAGTTTTCCTGCGTTGGTTCTGCCATCAACCTTCTTCAAAGAAACAAGATCATCGCGGTCAATTAACCCACAGATCATAAGACCCATCATTATGCTGTATGGTCCGCAAGCACCATCCATGTCACCTTGGGCTAAATGGATTTTTTGTATCTCATTAGGTCCGTAAGCTACCGGTCCATCATGTCCGATATCGACTTGGTTGATAATATGAAAATTTGCCATCAAATCCCCCTATTTAAATTTTATATTGCCACTGCCTCATTTATTCTGCCTAGCAATGCTGACAACTTGTTTTCAAACTCCCGATTCGCCCGTCCCCATCCACCCGCATGAGAAAACACCGGCATATCATCGAAATCATCCCGGCTGATGGACAGATTCTGCACCAGGTGCACCCGCACCCGCTCCAGCCATTCCATCTGCTCCGAAGTAAACGCCTGGCCCCCCGTGATCCGCATCATGGCCCGCTGCACCCGCTCGTGGGCGGTGAACAACTCCTGCTCCGCCTCTGCAGCATGCTTGACCATGGAAATGACATCGGCCATGGCTTTGTGATAGGCAATTTCATGGGCTTTCTGCAAGCGCTCCTCGCTGAAACGGAGGGACGCGGCCGCCAGTTTGCTGCGCAGTTCGGCCAGTGCCGCCACATTCCAGTCGGCGGGGCGATCTAGCAGGATCTGCACCGCCTCGATATCGTTCTTGTGCTCTTTGATGTAGTCGGTAAAAGCGGCCAGATAATCGGCAGGCTTGTATTCTTTGCCGTCGGCATCACGCACCATCCAGGCGCTGCTGACCTGATCCTGTACTTCATATCCCTTGATAAAGGTGCGCTCCGGGCGCTTGAAGTTGACCAGCAGATCCTGAAACGCCGGGTTGCGCAGCAATGCCATGGTGCCGGTAAAATCGTCGGTGAGCCGTTTGGTCAGCTCAGCCGCAAAGCCGGCCATGTCGCCGTTGGGAATGAAAGCCGCAAAATCCTCACGGGCTTCGCCGCTCATCTCCTTGTCGATCCGCTGCAGGCGCTTGACCAGGCAGCGGATGCTGTATACCCGGTCTTTGTTCTGCCAGATATCATCGATGATTTCTATGATAGTACGAGTCTTGGCGATCGGCTTTACTGCGGTAATAGCAGTGGCATTGCGGAAAAACTCCAGCAGTGTGCCATCGAAGCAGTCGAATACCGTAAAATGGGACTTGTCAGGGAATCGCTCTCCCTTGCGGGTGCCGCGTCCAAGCATCTGCTCGAAGAGAATGCGAGACTTGACCGGCCTGAGAAAAACTATGAACTCCAGATCGGGAATATCAACGCCGGTTGAGAGAAGGTCTACCGTGACAGCAATACATGGGTTGGGGCGGTTGCGAAATTCACGGATGCGCTGCAGCGGTCGGTCAACCCTGCCGGTGATCTTGGCAGCAAAGGCCTCCCCCCGGCCAAACACATCCCGCGCCATCTCCACCAACTGGTCGGCATGGGAGGTGTGGGAGAGGTCATTGGCGGCAAAGATAAGGGTCTTGGGAAACCTGCCATACTTCAATTCATGGGCGTCGCAATAGGTTTTAAGCTCTGCCAGAATCTTGCGGTTGGAATCCGGCACAGTAACCTTGGATTCAAGCTCGGTGACCTCAAAGCCGCGATCATCTTCCATGTTGTCAAGCTGTTCGGCGCCGCTGGCGGTGTCCACCAAGCCCACCAGTTCGCCCTCTTTCAGGAAAGCGCCGTTCATCCGCACATCCGAGCGGATTGCTACCACGTCATAATCAACCAGATGGCCTTCCCGTACGGCCCGTTCGTATTCGTAGCGGTAGACCAGATGTTTGAAATAGGTCGTCGTATGCGCTGCCGGGGTGGCTGTCAGGCCGATCTTTGTGGCATCAAAATAGTCGAGTGTCGCCCGCCAGGTTGCAACTTCCTGGGCGGTGTAGCCTCGATGGCATTCATCGGCAATGATCATGTCGAAGGCATGGATCGGTATATCCAGTTGGGTAGCGTCCTCTTCTTCGTCACCCTCGCCGCCAAAGGCGGCATTTTTGCCGAAGAGGTTGATGGTCATGCGCTGGATGGTGCAGACATACAGAAAGGAATCGCCCGGCTTAGGGGCAGTCAGGTAGCTGTTGGGCAGCACCTTTGAATCGAACTTTTCGCCTTCTTCAAAATCACCGGTCTGGAAGCGCTGGCTGTAGACTTCGTAAATGTTGTCGAACTTGAGGCCTGCTTCCGGTTCAAAAGCGGCAAACGAACGTACCGCCTGGGCGGCCAGGGCACGCCTGTCCACCAGAAACAGGATGCGTTTTGCCACACCCGACTTCATCAGACGGTACACCTCGTTAACCATGGTGAAGGTCTTGCCGGTGCCGGTCGCCATTGCCACCAGCATGTGGTGTCTGCGCTCCGCTATAGCCTGTTCAATGGCCGTATTGCAATCCTGCTGGTACGGACGCAGGCGTTTGTGGTCATTGGCCAGCAGCTTCAGCACGCCGCATGCTGCATCGAGATTGTGGTTCAGCTTTTCTCCGAGAGCGGCCGGAGTATGAAAGGCTTTAATTTCACGGGATCGGTTGTTGGTATGGCGGATATCGTGGTGACGTATCAGTTCGCCGTTGGTTGAATAGAGGAATGGCACATGATAACTGCCAAAAGAGAGCGGGTTGGAGGTTGCGCCACGGGAGTAGCGCTCCGCCTGGGTCAGAACGTTTTGCGGACCGAGGGAGAGCTTTTTCGCTTCGACGATGCCGAGGATACGGCCGCCTGCACAGAGGGCATAATCCGCCGGACCGTTGTCGGTCGGGTATTCGACAATGGCGCAGTTGTCGTAGTACGAGAGCGGCTGTTTCGGGTCGTAGTCGCAGACCTTCCACCCGGCAGCCTTCAGTTTCGGGTCAACAATCGTGCGGCGGGTCAGCCATTCGGAATTGGCCGGTGAAGCGGTCGTTCGGCGCGGCATCAGCCCTCCAGCTATGATTCATGCAGTCATGACATATCAAGGAGTTACTGTTTATCACGAAAGGCGATACTTTACAATCAGCCTAAGCTTTTCTTAAGCGGAGAGCTTTACAGTATGCGCGCCAATTTCGTTAATGCCCGCTCAGCCAGGACGACACATAGGGAATAAGAGCAGCTGATTCCATAACAGTTGGCGATAAAGCCGTGCAACTGTTTTAGATCTTCAGTAGTGTAGCGCTGCTGATATTCAGGCTTCAGCAGGCTTTGCAATTTTGCAGGGCTAATCTTCTTCTTGGTTATTCCCGGATGTGCCGCCCGATAGATCTGGAAAACTATTCCCATTGCCGTATCGCTGCGACTGCCGGTGAGTTCGGAAACAAGTCCGGCGATTTCTTCCTTGAATGCAAAAACACAGGCTGAATCCGGCAGATTCCGGTCATCAAGCGCAACAAAGGGGTAACAATCACGATATGAAATGCCTGCCGCTCTGTTTTTACGGTATCGAGCTGCGTATTCCAGGGATGGTCCGTATTTGCATCCGCACCACACGACAAAGGCCAGATCCGTGATGCTTGCCGGCTGAACAGACCCGATACATGACGAAAGATTATGCCGCTCTTCTTGTGTCATAACATTTGGCAGCTTCGACAATTCCAACTCTTTTTCTAGCGCTGAGCAGAGTAGTGAATAACTATCTGTGCCAAACTCGCTTATTGCTTTGAGTCTCTTCATGGTAAAGCCTTATATGATCCCAATAGTAATGCCGCTTCACCCGTGTCCTTATCAATTTTCCCTCATCAATATTCCGCCTTCAATATCCAGCCAAATGATTAGTTCTGCAAAACGTATGTGCAGGTCCTGAGGGTCTTTATATTCAGGATCAATAACTAAGGCACCGCCACATTTGTGCCGGAATGCTTTAGAAATAAAAACACCATTGGCTTCTTCGTAATCAACATGCGTGATATCTGCAGACCCGCAGTTAAGGCAATGTGGCGGAGCAGTCCTGGCTTTTCTCCAGGTAATCCGTTTTTTCAACTCCTTTATGCGATCTAAACTCCACCTAGCGTTTCTGTTTGTGTCAGGAATTTGACTGAGGAGCCGATCGTATTCCGAATACAATTCTTCAAGCGTCGGAATGCGCTCCACAATGGAAATTTTATCACACTGATTACACCACGCGGTAGAATGATCATATGTCACCACTTCATCTCCGACTCTGCATTTTAGGATTATTGGTCTTATATAAGAATAGCCGGTAAAACTACATCCGTTGCAGTTGATAACAATTGGTGGACTTGACATAATTTCTCCCTCTAACCAACTTCTGGGTCTTCAGCGCCCACATCATCAGTTAACTCATGATCTTCATCCACAGCCTCGTTGTCGTAAAGGTACTCTTCGACAATCCGGGGAGGAATGTTCCGGATATGGGTAAGGTCATTTTCCTGTACGACTACCAGATAGTTATCAAAAGTTATCATGGTGTAGCCAGATTCATTGAGTTCCAGATTAATCCGGCGCAGGTAACCGGCGGTGAGTTTGGTTACTCCGGCAATGCCGCGTAAATCGGACCAGGAAATGCGGAATGCTTCGCAGGATTCACTGGCAAAGGTTTCATCGTAGAAACAGGAGAGAATGCTTGCGGTGTTTGCTGCTGATCGAGCCATGGTGGGCCTCCTTGAGTTAGTGTCAAGGAGAGTATGGCAGGGTGAGGCGACGGAATGGGTCGCATCAAATACATTCGTTTGTATATGGGAATTTCCGGTCAGCCAGTACTTTGTTTTATGGATATGAGGAAATACGACCATGGAAGCCACCAAATCTCTTAGCGAGAAGCACCGAGACAGAGATAAGATAGGCGAAACAGGACTCCCATCGAACTATTTGAAGCTCTGGGGGGGCGCTTAGAGGGATACCTACTAAATAATAAGTTCTCCGTAACTACCCGCAGATCCATGACGTGCAGCAGGTAATCCGGTCCGCCGGCCTTGCTGCCGGTTTACCTGTGCTCCGGTTGATATATGTAGATATAGGGCGCGGCGCCAGCAGATGTATTTTCTCGCGGAGAAATAGTTCGCTGAGAAATCCCGGGTATCATCGGAACGCCTGAACGTTCAGCACGTAGGGTCGTAAATAGTTTATTGGAAAAGGGCTGCATAGTTTCCGATACTGAAAGGGGACCGCTAATGCCCGGCTTTCCAGCATCTATGGTGGGGTATTATTTCCATCGTCTCTATCCTGAAGGGGTAGAGGCGAGTCTTGATTAGCCTGTTTCTTTAACAATGCCCCAACCGAACGCGGCAGGCGGGCTTCGTTTCGCTCCGCAACGCCCCCAGTCGCTCTTCCTGTATCTGATTGACAGGAAGAAAGCTGCCCGTGGTTTTTCACGAACATTCCACTTCCCCTTTTTCAAGAGCATTCCCCCCATTTTGGCAGGATTATTCAACCGGCGCTCTCTGCAAGCTTTAACATCTATCCTAAATATGGACATCACCATTTATTTAAATGACAGGTTGTCTGATTAATTTACATCGCTGGACTTGTGTCGTGGCTGGATATTCAGTTCGATTCACTGCCGGTTTTGATTTGCCTGCCCTTCAAAACTTGTCCGGTTTCAAATGATGAGCATAAGTATGCCATTATGCTAGTCAATAAAATATTGCGCGTTCAATTGATGGCATTGTTGATAATTAATTATTTTATAAATACAGCTCATTATTTATGGCCTAATAATTGCTCAAGGCTTTGCACAACTTTAGTTTTTGCCGTTGTCAAACGCCGGCAAGAATCAGGAGTGATATAGATAATCAAACGGAAAGAGAGGTAATGAGCCATGATTAAGAAAAATATCATATTGGGCGCTCTGCTCGCAGCTCTGGGCGCCACCGATAGCTTTGCTTTTGTACCCGGTGGGACGCTCGATCCCACCACGATCCCGCAATTTATAGTCCCACTCGTGATTCCTCCCGTAATGCCGGCCAAGGGCGTCAAATTTGACAGTACGTTAGGGAAGTATGTTCCTTACTACGAGATAGAGGTCGTTCAGTTCGAACAGCAGATCCTGCCAAAACTGGACATTAACGGCAATCCGCTTAAACCGACAACCGTGTGGAGCTACGGGGCGGTAGGGCGGCCCGAAACCCGCAACTATCCCGCCTGGACCATCGAGAACCTCAAGGACCTTCCGACGCGGGTAAAATGGGTCAACAACCTGAAGGATCCCGCCACGGGTAATTTCCTGCCGCACCTTCTTACCATTGACCAGACTCTGCACTGGGCCAATCCGGCCGGGGACTGCATCGACCAGGGCATGGGCGCGATGACGACATCCGTAATGAAGACGGATTGCCGCGGCCAGAGCCAGGCTCCTTACAGCGGTCCGGTCCCTATCGTTACCCATGTGCACGGGGCCCACGTTCAGCCCAACAGCGATGGTTATCCGGAGGCCTGGTACCTCCCGGCCGCTAATAACATCCCCTCCGGTTTTGCTGCACGGGGTTCCAGGTTTGACCAGATTCCGGGCGCGCCCCTTGAGGCCGGTGCCGCGATGTATCAGTACAGCAATGATCAGCGCTCCACCACGCTCTGGTATCACGACCATTCCCTGGGCATGACGCGGGCCAATGTATATGCAGGGCCGGCGGGCTTTTTCATGATCCGTGACGCCAGGGATCTCCTGCTCGGACTGCCCGGCCCGGCGCCGCTGCCCGGCCTTGACCCGAACAATAATCCCAAGGTCAGGAAGCTCATCCGCGAGATACCGATCGTGATTCAGGACAAGGCCTTCAACGTGGACGGAACCGGCAAAACCTCGCTCTTCTATCCCGACAACCGCGCCTTCTTCGAGGGACTGAGATCCCCCGCTCATCCCGAGCAGTTCCCGGGGGCAGGGGATCTTGTGATTCCGTTCATTCCGACTCACGGATCAGATGTATCCCCCATCTGGAATCCCGAGTTTTTCGGCAACACCATGGTGGTGAACGGCAAGACCTGGCCCTACCTCAACGTGGAACAGAGCCGCTATCGCCTCCGCTTCCTTAACGGCAGCGACTCCCGCTTCCTGATTCTGAAGAACGACAACAATCTGCCGTTCTGGCAGGTCGGCGCGGACGGCGGATTCCTCCCGTCACCGGCGAAGCTCGACACCCTCTTGATGGGGCCGGCCGAGCGGGCCGACGTGGTTGTGGATTTTTCTAATGTTCCGGTCGGAACAGAGATCACGCTGCTCAACCTCGGTCCGGACGAGCCTTTCGGCGGCGGTGTGCCGGATGTCGATTTCGCTTCCGCCGACCCGCTGACAACCGGCAAGGTAATGAAGTTCATCGTGGGCAAAAAGACCATCCCCGATCTCTCAAAACCGGCCGCCAGGCTGAACCTGCCGGCGCTCCCCCGTCTGGGCGCCGCGGATAACGTCCGCAGGCTGTCGCTCAACGAAGACATGTCGATGATGGTCTGTGTGGAGGAGAACGCTGGGAACATTGTCGAAACAACATGTGCGTCGGATATGAGTAATGCTTTCGGCCCCACTTCTGCGCGATTGGGTATTCTCGACGCCACCGGCAATCCCGTGCCGAAGTCCTGGATGGATGCCGCCAGCGAAAACCCGAAACTGGGAGACACCGAGATCTGGGAGATCTACAACTTCACGGCTGATGCGCACCCGATCCATATCCATCTGGTGCAGTTCGAGGTTATCGACCGTCAGGATCTGGCAACGGATGCGGAAGGGATTTCAACTCCTCCTGCTGTGCTGGTTGGTGCTCCCCGGCCGCCAGAAGCCTGGGAAACAGGCACCAAGGACACGCTGATCGTCTATCCGGGGACGGTTGCCAGAGTCAAGGCCAAGTACGACATCGCCGGCCTCTTCGTCTGGCACTGCCACATCCTCTCCCACGAGGATAACGAGATGATGCGCCCCTACACGGTTGTGAAATAACATCAGGAAATTGAGGTGGGCTCTCAACAGCGCCCCCTCAGCGGTAAATTCAGAGAACAGGGCCTGCACATTGCAGGCCCTGTTTTTATGGGGGTAAGTCCGGTAATGGTATATAAATTGACAATATTCAGGGCTCTGATATCTTTTCAGACTCAGGGAAGGTTTCATTGAAGTTTGAACATTGGCGTTCTGATCGTAGGGAGAATGTATGAAATTAAGCATCAAATCAAGACTCACTGCAGCACTTGTCATTGTCATCCTGGTCATTGTCGGACTTGGATCACTCTCGATATGGACTCAGGAACGTATTGAAGGAAGCGTTCAAATACTGGAAACCCAAAACCAGAAGATGTCGCTCATTACTGATTTGCAGCTGGCAATCAATGAGTCGGCCATGCCGGCGAATGACTATATTATAACCGGTGATCAACGTTACCGAAAAGAGTTTGAAATTCTGGATGCTGCGGCCACCAAGTCGTTCTCTGCAATAAAAACGTATTCCGGTTTCAGCCCCGATGAAAAGAGAGCGATCGGGAAAAGCGAATCTTTTTATGGCGGATTGCGGGATATATCACTCAGGATTCTCTCTAGCGATTCAAAAAATAGTGAACTTCCGGCCCTGATGGAAAAAATGGACTACGAACAGGCCGCTCCGGCTGTGGCCGAAATCGCCGCCCTTAAGAAAGGCATTGCCGGCTCTCTGGAATCGGCCAGGAATAATGTGATTGTGGTGAAAGGATTTACACGAAAAGTCGTGGTTGCCGTTGTCATGATCTTCATAGTGTCGGCCATCGTTTTCGGAACTGTTATATGCCGTTCCATCACCTCTCCGATAAATGAGACTGTGGCCGCATTTGGAGCGGCTGCCGCCGGGGACCTCAGCAGCAGCTTGACGCTTTCCTCCAGAAGTGAGTTTGGCATTCTCTCCGAGAAATTTAACATTTTGATGAATTCGATACGGGAGATCATCGACTCTATTGCCGGAACAACCAGGAAAGTGTCAGAAGTAGCGCATTCTACCAAGGAGTCGTCGCATCGCCTTCATAAATCTGCTCAGACTCAATTGGCGACCCTGGAATCCACTGCCTCGGCGCAGGAGGAAATGCATTTTTCCATCAAATCCGTGGCCTCCGACTCCGAGGAGCTTCTGAAGTTCACCGAAGCAACTTCCAGACAGGCCCAGCAATTATCTGCTGAGATGTCCGAAATAGCACAGCATGCAGAGGGGCTTGATGTTCTGCGTGAAAAGGCAGCTTCCTCGGTTGGAGAAATAGTCGCCTCAATAAATCGGGTGGCTTCGAACGTTGACGACCTGTTTGAGAGAACTGAACAGATTGCCAACACTGTGACGGAAATGGATGCCACCATTGCCGGTATCAGTGACCATTCAAAGCAACAGGCAGTTCTTTCCGAAAAGGTGCGGGAAAATGCCTCCGGATTCGGAATGGAAACAGTCAGGGGGAGCCGGGAATCCATCGAGAAAATCCGGGAAGAGGTGTCCGCCTCCGCACGTGGAATCAACCGTCTGGGCAGCATGTCGGGCGATATCGGCAAAATCGTCGAAGTGATCAACGATATGGCCGGGATTACGAATCTTCTCTCGCTCAATGCAGCCATTCTTGCTGCTCAGGCCGGAGCGCACGGCAAGGGTTTTGCCGTTGTAGCCGACCAGATCAAAAGACTGTCTGGTCAGACGGCATCATCCACCAGGGAAATATCGGATATTATCGCCAGGGTTCAGCAAGAGGTTGCATTATCCGTTGAATCCATAAACTGCACCCTGAAAAGCGTCGAGGATGGTCTGGGACGTTCGAGGGAGGCGGAAAGCTCTCTTACAAGAATAGTCTCTGCTGCCGAAAGCTCACTGGAAATGGCGAAAAGCGTAGAATGTTCCCTGGGTGAACAGTCAGTCGGCATCAGTATGGTGCTCGAAAACATGCTTCATGTGAATACCATGGTTATTGAAATCAAGAAGGCGACAGAGCAGGAGAGTATCGCCGTCAAGGAAATATTTGCCGGAACCAATGCACTGGCAGATTATACGGGGATGATCAGGCAGCTGGCCAGGGAACAGTCCAGGGGAAGCAATACCCTTTCAGATCTCAGTCGTGAAGCCAGTGAAAGAATGGGGGCCGTAACCCAGGCTGTTGCCGAACAGGAAAAAGCTGCCGCCAGCATCGTGGAATCAATCGATGCAACCCGGCGCGAAGCCGAAAACAATGTCCGGATGGCCACAGAACTGGAAGAGTTGGTGGAGGTGCTTGAAGCGGAGGGAGATACGCTGAGCGCCGGCATCGGGAGGTTCAAGGTCTGACTAACTTTTTAAAGCAGTGAAGATCATATAATCACTTTGTTTTTTCCACCATCAGGCTGAATTGGTGCTAGTATTATAAGATTTCAATAATCCTAGAATAAGCAGTCTAACCACAAAGCCACAAAGTAAAAACGGATAGTTAGAGCATTTAGTACAAAACCCGAATGGTTAAATAATGTTGCACTGTATCTGCTTGATTTTCTTAGTGTCTTTGTGTCTTTGTGGTTATGGACTGCCGAATTTAGGATTATTTGAATAAAATACTGGAGGCAAATGATGGCTGCACAGATCGAGATTATTCAGGGCGACATAACTACACTGAAAGTTGATGCGATTGTCAATGCCGCCAATAACACGCTGCTGGGCGGCGGCGGCGTGGACGGCGCGATCCACCGGGCTGCCGGACCTCAACTGCTGCAGGAGTGCGCGGGGTTGGGTGGTTGTGAAACCGGAGATGCCAAAATTACAAAGGGGTACAATCTTCCTGCCGGACATGTCATTCATACGGTGGGGCCGGTCTGGCACGGGGGAGAAAAAGGTGAGCCGGCGTTGCTGGAGTCGTCCTATCGCCGCTGTTTCGATATGGCGCGCCAGCATGGTCTCAAAAGCATCGCCTTTCCGGCCATCAGCGCCGGTGTTTACGGTTATCCCATGCGTGAGGCTGTCAAAATCGCGTTGTCCGCCGCCCTGAGGGCCATCGGGGAAAATCCTGCCCTGGAACGGGTCATCTTTGTCCAGTTCAATGAAGGTGCCCAGCAGGTCTACCTGGAGGCGGCAGAAAGGCTCGGCATACTATAGAACCACGATTTCCCGCTTGAAATAAGGCGCCTTCCGTAACCGGGAGGCGCCTTTTTCAGTGCTGCTTCTGGGCAAAGATCATCAAGGTAACCAGCAGTGGAAAGAGATTCAGATAGGAAAAAAGCGCCTTTTCAGAGCGGAGCAGGGTCATGGCGATCAGCGGCAGGGGAAAGAGTATGTACCAAATTGCGATTCCGTGAGAAATCAGGCCGAAGGCCGGCAGCAGCATGGTTGCTGTCACCAGGGCTGAAATCCAGAGTCCGAAGAGGCCCGGAAAAACGCTGTCCCTGGTGGCCGCGGCCAATAGCGGAAAGCCGGCCGCACGGTAATCGGCGGCATGGCGGCGCTGGAATAGCCAAAAATGCGGAATCTGCCACAGGTAGAGCAATCCGGCCAGCAGCATGATGCGGTAGTCCGGCATGTATCCTCCGGCACCGCACCAGCCGATAACCGGCGGCAGCGCACCGCATACGGCTCCTGCGGCCAGGGCATATGGTGTGCGGCGTTTGAGGGGAGTGTATATGGCCAGATACCAGGCCAGTGCCAGGCCTCCCAACAGTGCCGGTACTGCTCCGGCGAACAGGGCCAGAACTATTGTTCCTGCCAGGGATGCAATAATGCCGATCACGGCTGCCGATGCAGGTGTCAAACAGCCCCGGGGAACGGGTCGAGTCCTGGTGCGGGCCATCAGCCGGTCCCTGTCATACTCCAGGGCCTGATTGAGCGCCGATCCTCCGGCGGCCAGTAAGCCAACCCCGCTGAAAACCGTCCAAAGCAGTGCGGTAGTGGTTGGAGCCGGGAAAAACAGGGCGCCGCCCGCTGCTGCCGCGCCGTTCAGCAGTGCCAGCCGCAGGCGGAAAAGAGTGATCAGGTCGCGGATCATTTTACGCCCTTTATAAATTCCACCAGCGCATCAAGCTCTTCTTCGCGTAAATCGGCGAAGGGGGGCATCACCGGCTGAAAGCCTTCTATGACGATGCCGGCAGGATTACGTATGATCCCTCTGATAAACTTCTCGTCAGCTGTGACAACCTGGGGTTGTCCATCTCTGGTTAATCTGACCTGACTGCCGAACAGACCTTTGAAGGTCGGCCCGACACCGGCAGTGCCGTCCAGTGAGTGGCACCCCAGGCAGCCTTTCTCTTCGGCCAGTTTCCGTCCGTCAAGGCGAGCCGTCGTACCTCCGGTGCCGCCGGGTTTGCTCTTTTGCAGCCATGCGGCAAATTCCGCTTCGGACAGCGCCTCTACGGTGGTGATCATGGCCGAATGTTTGGTGCCGCAGTACTGGGAGCAGAACAGGTCGTAGCTGCCTTCCTTTGAGGCCACGAACCAGGCGTGGTTTTTCATGCCCGGCACCACATCACGCTTGACCCGGAAAGCCGGCAGGAAAAAGCCGTGAATAACATCCTGCGAAACCAGGTTGACTCTGACCGGCTTTCCGACCGGCACATACAGTTTCGGGCTGGTGGCTCCATTCGGGTAGCTGAAACTCCAGGACCACATGCTGGCGGTTGCGGTCACTTCCATGGCCCCCTTGGGCACATTGCGCAGGGACAGGTAGCCGGACCAGCCGTAGTAGAACATGGCCAGTACCAGCAGGGTCGGCAGCACAGTCCAGACGATTTCCAGCCAGAGATTGCCCTCTGCCTCTGAGGTCGCCTTGGGCGCGCGTGAACGGTGGTAGCGCACGACAAAGTACAGCATGGCGGCGGTTATCCCGATCAGCAGCACCAGGCAGGCCCCGAACATGAACATGAATATCGGGTCGATCGCTTCAGTTGTTGTCATCAAGCGCACAGGATTCACTATGGTTCCTTAACGGTAAAGCACATCAAAAAAAGTCAGGCCGATAAAAATGGACAGGGTTGCCAGGGCCAGGAACAGCAGCCAGCGCAGCAGGCGCCCTTCGTACTTCATGTGCATGAAGACGGCGATCACCAGCCCGGACTTGAGGCAGGCGATGGTCAATGCGCCCAGCACCTTGTAGCCGCCCAGGTCAATGCGGGTGATGCCGACTGTCAGTGCGGTCAGGACAAGCAGCGCCAGCCAGACGACGGTCAGTTTGCGGTAGCTTATGATGTGGTGTTGTTCGTTCATGGTCGAACCTTTAAAGAATCAGATAATACAAAGGGAAGATGAAAATCCAGATCAGGTCTACCAGATGCCAGTACAGTGCCCCGTTCTCCAGCAGGATATAGTCGCCGGAATTGACAGAGCCACCCTTGACCCTGGCCGCGATCCAGGCCAGCAGCACTCCTCCTATCAGTACGTGCAGGCCGTGGATGCCGGTGGTCATGTAGTACAGGCTGAAGAAGACCGACTCGCCCGGCGGCCCGGCCTTGAGCTGTTCGGAACCGGGATAGATGTCATGGCCGATTTTGGCGCTCCACTCGAAATACTTGATAACCATGAAGCCGGCGGCGCAGAGGATTGTACCTACGATCAGTCCTGCAGCCCTGCGCAGTTCATCGCGCTGAACGGCCGTTACCGACATGGCGGCAAAAAGGCTGCTGGTAAGCAGGATCAGGGTGTTGGCCGTGCCCATAATCCAGTTCAGCTGCTTGCCTCCCGCAGCGAACTCCTGCGGGTAGCGTTTGAGATAAACCGCGTAGAGCAGGAATATCCCTCCGAACAGCAGCAGCTCGGTGAACAGGAACAGCCACATGCCCAGCTTGGCGCCGGCGTAGTCTTTGTGTTGCGGATGGGTCATGGCGCACCCGATCCTTTAAAATCATACGGACCGTGCGTCACCACCGGTTCCTCAAGAAAATTTTCAGTCGGCGGCGGTGTGGGGATGCTCCACTCCAGGGTTGCCCCGCCCCATGGATTGCCTTCGAACGGTACCCCCCCATGCAGTCCCCGAAACAGGTTCACCAGCATGATTACCACTCCTGACACCAGAATCCAGCTTCCGACCGTGGCAACCATATTGAGGTTGGCAAATTCCGGCAGGTAGTCGTAGTAGCGGCGCGGCATGCCTTTCATGCCCAGCACCTGCATGGTGAAGTAGAGGATGTTGAAGCCGGTGAACATCAAGGCCCAGGCAACTATGGCCGGTTTCTCGGCATAGCGGCGACCGTAGAACTTTGGCAGCCAGTAGTGCATGGCGGCGAAGAAGGCAAATCCGGAACCTCCGAACATGACGTAGTGGAAATGGCCGACTACGAAGTGGGTGTCATGCACATGCACGTCGGTTGCCGCAGCACCCAGTATCAGGCCGGAGAGGCCACCTATGGAGAAGAGCAGGATGAAGGAGAGCGCGAACAGCATGGGGGCTTCCAGCGAGATTGAGCCCCGGTAAAGGGTTGAAACCCAGTTGAAGACCTTGATGGCCGAGGGGATCGCCACAATGAAGGTCAAAAACGAGAATACCAGAACGGCGGTGTCGCTCATGCCGCTGGTGAACATGTGATGCCCCCAGACCAGCGAACCGGCGGCGGCGATGGCCAGGCTGGAGAAGGCGATCATCTTGTAGCCGAAAATCGGTTTGCGCGAAAAAACCGGGATAATGTCGGAAATGACACCCATGGCCGGCAGGATCATGATGTAAACCGCCGGATGGGAATAGATCCAGAACAGGTGCTGGTACATGACCGGGTCGCCCCCTTTGGCCGGGTCAAACAGGCCGGTGCCCAGCATCCGCTCGGCCATGACCAGTACCAGTGTGATAGCCAGAATCGGCGTGGCCAGTATCTGCACCCAGGCCGTGGCGTACAGCGACCAGGTGAATAGAGGCAGTCGGTCCCAGGTCATGCCTTCGGCTCGCAGGCGGTGGATGGTGGTGATGAAGTTGAGGCCGGTCAGGATAGCCGAGAAGCCGATGATGAACACTCCGAATACGGCCAGGGAAACGTTCGTTCCGGTGCGGGCGCTGAATGGGACGTAGAAGGTCCAGCCGGTGTCGGGTGCTCCGCCGCCGGTGAACAGTGACGTCAGGATGATTGCCGCACCGATGATGTACAGCCACCACGAAAGAAGATTCAGGCGGGGAAACGCCACGTCACGGGCGCCGATCTGGATCGGCATGACCAGGTTGCCGAAGGCGCCCGGGAAACTGGGCAGGATGAAGAGGAAAATCATCACCACGCCATGCACTGTGAAGAGGGCGTTGTAAGTCTGGGGCCCCATGATCGTGCGGCCCGGCGCCATCAATTCGATGCGCAAAAGCAGCCCCAGCAGTACCCCAACCAGGAAGAATCCGAAGGTGCTGTACAGATAGAGCAGTCCGATCCGTTTGTGGTCGGTGGAAAAGATCCAGGAGGCGATGCCGGTTTTGCCGGTATCGTTCCAGAAACCGCCTTCCACATGTTCAGCCGAACTCATGATTCCTCCGATTGAGATTGTTTGCGCTTCTTGCCGGTTAACAGCAGAAATAGCAGGAAAGAAACCGCACATACAATAACAACAGTAGCGCTTACCCGCAGCAGGTTGAAAACATAGGTCTTTCCGACCGGGTCAAAGGTGAAGCAGTACTCCATCATCTTCCGTACGGATGCACCGGCTACGCCGCTTTTAGCCTCGGCAATCGCCAGGGCCAGGTCCTTCGGCAGAACTGCAATGCCGTACAGATAACGGATGACCGTGCCGTCGCCCGAGACCACAACACTGGCCACCGGATGAATGAAATCTTTTCCCTGCCGTTGAAATCGGTACCCGATGGCATCGGTCAGGCGGCGGATATTGTCGGCATCTCCGGTCAAAAAGCGCCAACCCTCCTGCGGAAAGGGCTTTCTCATGGCGGTCAGGTAGGTGCGCTTGCTTTTTGCAGCTATTTCCGGCGTTTCGGTTTCGTCAAAGCTGATTGAAATCACCTTATAATCTTCAATCGGCCGCCGGTCAAGGAGTTGAAGTGTGCCGGCCATTCTCCCCTGTTGATAAGTGCAGACATTAATGCAGCTGTAGTAAACCGGCATGATGACTGTCGGCCCGTTTATGAGGTCAGCAAGTCTGACCATTGCGCCGGACTCGTCCCGAAAACTTATGTCGAGAGGGATTTTTGAACCCCGCTGCTCGTCAACCCCGGTGGCCTGGCTCCGCCCGACAGTCCCTGCGTATATGGATGGCACTGAAACGCCCCATAAAATAAGGACCGCCAAGAATATTGTCAGTGAAACTCGCAGTGATCGCTGCAGTTTCAGTATCAGACCGGCCATAACTGTGTACATCCTTTATATTTTGAAAGATACTATACTGGACATTTCTACCAATTCCATAAAAAAGGCGCCTTCCATATGTGGTAGGCGCCTTTTTATTACACGACGTTTATGACACGATCAGGCGAGGTCGAATCGGTCAAGGTTCATTACTTTTCCCCACGCTGCTGCAAAGTCGTGCAGGAACTTCTCCTGTGAATCTCCGCATCCGTAGACTTCTGCCAGGGCCCGCAGCTGTGAGTTCGAACCGAATATCAGATCGACACGGGTGGCGGTCCATTTGAGTTCACCGCTTTTGCGATCACGCCCCTCAAACACATCGTCGGCGTCCGGGGACGCTTTCCATGCGGTGCCCATATCGAGCAGATTCATGAAGAAGTCATTGGTCAGCGTCTCCGGTCGCTTGGTGAAGACGCCGTGTCGGGTCTGTCCGAAGTTGGCATTCAGGACGCGCATGCCGCCGACCAGAGCAGTCATCTCAGGGGCGGTCAGCGTCAGCAGCTGCGCCCGATCAACCAGCAGTTCCTCTGCCGATACGGTGTATCTGGTTTTGAGGTAGTTGCGGAACCCGTCTGCAGTCGGCTCGAGCACGGTGAACGACTTGGCGTCGGTTTGCTCCTGGGAGGCATCCGTGCGCCCCGCTGTGAAAGGAACTGTCACAGTAAAGCCGGCATTTTTAGCGGCCTGCTCGACAGCTGCACATCCGCCCAGAACTATCAGGTCGGCGAGCGAAACCATCTTGCCGCCTGACTGGGCGCTGTTGAACTCGTTCCGGATTTTCTCAAGGGCCTGCAGCACGGCTGCAAGCTGAGCCGGCTGGTTGACTTCCCAATCCTTCTGCGGTGCGAGGCGGATGCGCGCACCATTTGCACCGCCCCGTTTATCGGAACCGCGGAAGGTGGATGCTGACGCCCAAGCGGTCGAGACCAGTTGGGAGACAGACAGCCCGGTCGCGAGGATCTTGCCCTTGAGGGCGGTGATGTCCTGCCCGTCAATCAATTTATGAGTGACTGCGGGGACCGGGTCTTGCCAGATCAGTTCCTCTGCCGGTACTTCGGCGCCGAGATAGCACGGGCGGGGCCCCATGTCGCGGTGGGTCAGCTTGAACCAGGCGCGGGCGAAGGCGTCCGCAAATTTCTCCGGGTTCTGCTGGTAGCTGCGAGCGATCGGCTCATAGATCGGGTCGAAGCGCAACGAGAGGTCCGCTGTGGTCATCATCGGCCGGTGCTTCTTCGATGGGTCATGGGCGTCAGCCACCATGTCCTCTTCGGCCACATCTTTTGCCAGCCACTGATTCGCGCCGGCCGGGCTCTTGACCAGCTCCCACTCGTATTTGA
>CAYQTC010000034.1:0-41319 GCA_964420435.1 uncultured Geobacter sp. | reverse complement strand
GGGACGTGGGTGTACTGATGGTTCCAGACCCCCACCACCATGTTGGTCCGGCCGCTCATGCCGGCATGCACGGCGTTGTGCCCCAGCAGCAGACAGAGAGCCGAATCATGCGGATTGGCCGGCTGACTGCGGATAATGTAACTGGGATCGATGTACTTCAAATTAATTTCCACCCCAGCATGGGCGAAGTGTTCCCTGATAGCGTCCCGCAAATATGTGCCTATATCGCCGAGCTTGACGTTGCCCGAAGCATCGTGTTCCTCTGTGGCTGCCAGCAGTTCCTGTCCGGCCCCTTCGGCCACCACGATTACCGCATGGCCGCGCAAGGTCAGGCGCTCTTCCAGACTCCGCAGAAATCCGCTGAAGGTAAATGCGGCCTCCGGAACCAGACAGAAATTAACCTGGCTGTCGACCAGAGTCGAGTAAGCGGCAATGTAACCCGAATCACGCCCCATCAGCTTCACCAGGCCAATTCCGTTGCGGGCACCGGTCGCCTCGGCGTGTGCTGCATAGATGGCCCGGTGAGCCTCGTCAACTGCAGTTTCAAAGCCGAAGGTTGACTGAACGAACGAGATGTCGTTGTCGATGGTCTTGGGGATGCCGATGACGCTGATGGCTTTTCCACGTCGGGCAGCTTCTTCGGCGATCTTTGCGGCCCCCTTCAGGGTGCCGTCGCCACCAATGGCAAAGAGAATACCGACCCCCAACTCATCCAGATAATCCACCATCTCCGCCGGATCCTGGGGACCGCGGGAAGAGGCCAGGACCGTCCCTCCCATATCGCTGATCTTGTTGACCACTTCGGGATCCAGCACGAGAGGAGTGTGGCCGAAACGCTTGACCAGCCCCTCGTAGCCATAACGAAAACCGTAGATCCGCCGCACGCCGTAGTGGTGATAAAGGCTCAGGGTCACGGCACGGATCACGTCGTTGGTTCCGGGGCAGAGGCCGCCGCAGGTGACAATGCCGCAGGCGATGGTCGCCGGGTCGAAAAATATCCGTTCACGCGGTCCGGCCATCTCCAGAGTCGGCGGTTCAAGCCCCGCTGCAATGAACGGCTGCAGTTCTTCGTAACGGGAATGATAAAGGAGACGCGCCCCGTTACCTCTGAAGCGCCCATCCCGCATGGGTGATGGAAAGCGGCACTCTCCCAGCTGTTCGATATTGAAATCCAGCGCCTGATCTTTCATACACCCTTCCTTGTCGCGGTCATGCTTTCTGTCGTCCAGCTTATCATTGCAGAGCATTTTTCAGCGCCTCGGGCAGCTGCGGCCGACCCTTGGCATTCAGGGCGGTCCCGGTTACCAGAGCCTGTACCACCAATTTGCGGTCCGGCAGACGGTAAATGTCCTGACGGAAACCGATCCGCACCGGGGAGATCCGTTCCAGCAGCACTTCAACCACGAACCGGTCGCCGCTGACAAGCGAGGTTTTGTAGTCAATCTCGACCCGAGTGACCACCAGATTGATTTTCTGTGCCGCCAAAGCCGCGAAATCAATGCCGACCAACTTCAAATACTCATGCCGGGCATGCTCCAGATAATTCTGGTAGACCGCATTGTTAACCACTCCCTGCAGATCGCACTCGTAATCGCGCACCGCCATCTCCAGTGTAAAACAATTCTGTTCCATTGCTAGCTGCTCTCTTTCATCAAGTAATTTGTATTCAACATCAACTGGTTTAAGCTCAGGAAAAGAATGTTTTAGCAGCTATATTCATCCAATCGCTGCTATCAACTTATTTTCATGGTCCAACCCAGGTCATCCTGGACGCAAGCCAGACAGCAACAGATGCCTCTAGGGATAAGGCTGCTCGCGAATGCCGTAACTCAGGAAACCGGCAAGTTTTTGGGCGAACTCATCCCGCCTCGCTTCGTCTTTCGAGATGCAAAATCCGAATCCTGCCACCCCCTGAATCTCCACATGATAGAAATAACACCCTCCGCCCGCTTCGCCACCCGAACTCCATCGCCTGTAGGTCAGCAAATTACCGTTTTTCGGAAGAGGGATCTCCATCTCGCGCTGGATGCTTAACAGCTGGAAGGACTTGATCGCACTGCCAGAAGATGGAATGAAGCTCTTTTTCTGCTTTGTCAAACCGAACAGGAGGCTGAGGATCGCAAGTGGAGGGCAGAAGACCAGCGCTGTAAGGATATAGATCCCCTGCTGGAAAATCGCGTAGGAGAGGAGGAAAAGAAACGGAATGCCAAAAAGCAGGCCGAAGAGGATTCTCGGCATTCCGATTCTTGACTCGACTGCAAACCTCGTCGAATCTATCGAGACGGTGCTCAGCTTAAGGTCGAGACTGCTGTTAAACAGGAGATTGATGAAATAATTTCTCATGATGTTTTTCGTAAAGCCTGCTGCTTTGGTTATCCCTATTTAATTTAGCAGAACATATCATTACAAATCACACCCTCACCAGCTCATACGTCCTGCTCCCCAGTCCGATCTTCTCGCCATGCTCCAGTTGCACTTCCCAAGGTATCTGCGGCGCGACACCGCGGAATTTGTCGCCGCCCGGTTCATGGCCGCTCTGCAGAGCCGAGCCTTCATTGCCCCGCGCTCCGTTGACCAGATCGGCGCAGGCCTGGTCGATCGCCACCGGATCGATTGATGCGCAGATGCCGATGTCATTGACGATCGGCGCGTCGGAATGACCGTAGCAGTCACAGGACGGGGAAACCTGGGTGATAAAGTTAATGTAGATCGCCTTGCCGCTCTTGCCGATCAAGGCGCCCTTGGCGTATTCGGCCATCTTGCGCATGACCAGATCGGCGGCATTGTCCCACTGGATGTTGATGGCCTTGACCGGACAGATTGTAATACAGCGCGAACAGCCGGTGCATTTCTTCGGATCGATATACGCCTTGCCGCTCTTGATCACTATCGCATCATGGGCACAGGAACGTGGGCAGATGCCGCAACCGGTGCAGTTAATGGCAGCCACCACCGGAGCCACGGTTGAGTGCTGCACCATCTTCCCTTTGCGGCTGGCGCAGCCCATCCCCAGGTTTTTGATCGCACCGCCGAAGCCTGTCAAATCGTGACATTTAAAGTGGGTCATCGCCACCAGTGAATCGGCCTCGATGATCTCGGTGCCGATATAGGTCTTCTTCAGCAGCTCACCATCAATGGCGACCTCGGTTTCGGTAACTCCCCGCAGGCCGTCGCTGATGATCAGCGGCGCACCCACACAGGCATAGCCGAATCCGTTCTCTATGGCGCAGGTCAGAGCCGAAACCGCTTCCTTGCGCTGGCCGGGATAGAGAGTCGAGGAGTCGGTCAGAAACGGCATCGCACCCAGTTTCTTTATCTCTTCCACGACCTTCCTGGCAAAGACCGGTCGCAGGTAGGTATGGTTGCCCTTCTCCCCGAAATGGATCTTGACGGCGGTCAGATCCCCCTGCGAAACCTGTTGAGCCAGCCCGGCTATGGCCAAAAGCTTCGCTATCTTGTCGAACAGATTTTCCTTTGTATTGGCCCGCATGTCGCTGAAATAAACTTTGCTCATGTTTTCCTCCTGATCAGTAAAAAGTGTGGACAGGATACCCGCTTGGCTTCCGGCATGCAAGCACTGTTGATGCGAACAACATTAATGCACAGCCATAATATGTGCCGACAATGTTAATAAAAAATATTCAAAATAAATCTATAACCGCCGATAAGTAAGCATTGTCTTACATCAAGAACTGTCTTTTAATTTTAATGCCTTACTGTCATCCCAAAAGGAGGACGTCTCTTGGTCGCAGCTACAGCAAACACGGATATCCAGCTGGTCACTTTTTTTCTGAATGGCGAAGAGTATGGAATCGATGTCATGCGGGTACGCGAAATAACCAGCATGACCGCCATCACAAAGACAGCCAACTCCCCCCCTTATGTAAAAGGAATCATCAACCTGCGCGGTTCCATTGTCCCTATTCTGTCACTGCGCAGCCGCTTCGGGTTTCCGGATAGTGTCGATGACAGCATGAGCTTTATTGCAGTGATGGATTTCAAGGGCGAGCTGACCGGCTTTGTCATCGACGAGATTTCAGACGTCGTCCGTGTCAAGAGAAGTGATATCCAGCCCCCGCTTGATACGGTCTCGCAGCCGTGGATAGAAGGCATTCTCGATATCAACCAGAAACTGGTGGTGTATTTAAACCTGCAGCATCTCGTATAGGAGTTGTCAATGGAGACAAACAGTAAGAGGCTTGCATTACAGGACGCAATGGTGTTTCTGGGAGCGATTGCGTCCGGAACGGAACAGGCGATCGGCGAATCCGCCAACAGCATATCCTATCTGGCCGGGGTCAACCTCGGTAAAAAAATGTCGGAAGGAGAGACACGTACCGCCGATATTCAGGAGGCGCTGGACGCAACCAGGCAGGTTCTTGAAAACAATGACTACCTCTGGCTGTTCGAGGCTTTCCAAACCCATGACCAGGAGTCTCTCGTCCAGGAAAATGAAGAAGGCACACAGGTCATGCTGGTTTTCCGGGACTGCATGATTCGCCAGTCGCTGTTCCGATTCGGCCATCCCCAGAAAGGGTCGCTGTGCAACATGATGTACGGTTTCTTTGCCGGAGCCCTGCAGAATATAATGGGGCGGGAGTCATCGCTGGAGATAGTCCACGCCGGCGAGAACGCCTGTTACAAAAAACTGATCGTCAGGAGGGCGCCATGAGCCAGGTCACCATCAACACCGAGTGGCTGAGCGATTGTTCCGGCTGCCATATTGCGATTGTCGATCTCCACGAAAAGATTCTCAACGTCCTGCAGGCGGTCAAGATTCAGCGCTGCCCGGTTCTGACCGATATCAAAGATTATCCGCATGCTACGGTTGGGCTGGTGTCGGGCGCTATCCGCAATGAGCATGATCGTCATGCCGCCATCGAGATGCGCAAATCCTGCGACATCGTCATTGCCTGGGGCTCATGCGCGGTTTTCGGCGGTCCGGCCGGAGCCGGTAATATCCATACCCCGGCCGAGATCGGACGGGCGGTCTATCTTGAGAATAAAACCACCACTTCCGCCAATCCTCCCAGCCGGGAAGTTTCGAAGCTGGAATCGGTTGTCACCACCGTTGATTCGGTGATCGATGTTGATCTCTATCTGCCCGGCTGCCCGCCTCATCCGGCCTTTGTCTTTGAAGCCCTGTCGGCGCTGGTGGAAGGGCGGCAGCCGGAGGTCAACCGGCGCTCGGTCTGCGCAAAGTGCAAAAGACAGATGATAAAAACCGAGGTCACTGAGATTAAATCCAACTCGGACGGAATTCCCGATGCCGAACAATGCTTTTTGAGTCAGGGCTATACCTGCATGGGGTCGGTTACCATTGACCGCTGTCTGGCCCCCTGTCCGGCCAACGGAGTGCCGTGTACCGGCTGCGCAGGGGCAACCATGCAGATCCTGACCGAGCCGAACCGAGATATCCGGACGGAAATCGCCGACCGCATGTCGCGCCTCACCAAGATAAACCGCGATGCCATTATCAGTTCGCTGGAGCGCTCCTCCAAATCACACTATTCCTATACCATGGCCACCCCGATGATCGGCGGCAAGCCGACCTTCCATATTCAAAAGTGGATCGAGGATGAAAACGAAGATTTTGAAGCGGGGAGGACCACCGTATGAACAGAACCATCAGAATCGACCCGGTTACCAGGATAGAAGGGCACGCCAAGGTTTTCATCAATCTGGATGACGACGGCAATCTGGAAAATGCCGGTCTGGTGGTAAATGAGCTGCGCGGATTCGAGAAAATCCTGATCGGCATGGAAGCCGACCGCATGCCGCATATTACCGCCCGTATCTGCGGGGTCTGTCCGACCGCACATCATATCGCCGCCTCCAATGCCCTTGATAACGCCGCCGGTGTCAAGGCCCCACCGGCCGCCATGCTGCTGCGGGAACTGATGTACATGGGGCACATCATCCATTCCCACAGCCTGTCAATTTTTGTTCTGCAGGGACCGGACCTGGTGATGGGGCTGGATGCTGATCCGGCGGTCAGGAATGTGGTCGGCATTGTCCAGGCAAATCCGGAACTGGCCAAAATTGCCCTGCGACTCCGGACCATCGGCCAGAAAATCAATGAAATGGTCGGCGGACGAGGTACTCATCCGGTGACCTCGGTTGCCGGCGGGATCACATTTGTCCTTGACCAGGAAAAGAAGCGGACGATTCAGGAGTTGATCAATGAAGCCCGGGCCATGCTGCCGGTGGTCGTGCCGGCGGTCAAGGGGCTGCTGCTGAACGCGCTGGACAAGCATCCGTCAATGCTCAACCAGTGGATCGCGCCATCCTGGGGATTGGGCACGGTTCTGAATGACCGGATCTCTCTGATCGAAGGAAAACTGCGGGCGATAGATGAAACCGGCGTTGTCAGGGCAGAGTTCGAAGTGGAGGAGTACGACAAATATCTGGTGGAATCGGTGGTGGACTGGTCCTACATGAAAAAGGTGCATTTCAAGCTGGACGGACTGCATGAATACCGGGTCGGCCCCATGGCGCGCATGAACGCCATGGGGCGCTTCGGCACTCCGCTGGCCGATGCCGAATATGCCGAATTTGCCAAGCTGGGCGGAAGCCCCTGCCACCTGACCGTATTCCAGACTTATGCCAAGCTGGTTGAGGCCATCTGGGCCATCGAGCGTGCCGACGAGATCATCAACGATACGGCCATCTGGGGTGAAACCCGTGTGCCGGTGACGTTCAAGGGGGGAAGAGGTGTCGGTCACGTGGAAGCGCCGCGCGGCACACTGATCCATGACTACGAAATCGACGAAAAGGGCATCATTCGCGCCGCCAACCTGATTGTCGCCACCCAGCAGAATTATGCCATCATAAACCGCTCCATCGAGCAGGCCGCACTGTCACATGTCATCGGCAAGACGGATGAAGCCGCCCTGCTGAACGCTGTAGAGTTCAGCATCCGCTGCTACGACCCCTGCCTCTCCTGCGCAACCCATGCTGTCGGGCGGATGCCGCTGGAGATAGCTGTTACCCGCGGCGGCGAAACCGTCAAGACAATCCGGAGGTAAGCGCCATGTCACTTGAGATAACTGTCCATGAGCAATCATGCCGGGGATGCGAGCTGTGTATCGACATCTGCCCGACCAAGGTCTTCGAACTGGATGCGGAAAAGCGTCTCTGCGTGGTCAAGCATGCCGAAGATTGCATCGCCTGCCTCTCCTGCGCCTACATGTGCCCATCCAACGCCATTACACACACCGATTATCATGCCGTAAAAAACTTCTATCGCGACGCCGAATTCTGCCGGCGAATGGGGAAATTCCTATGAATATGAACGACTCCAAGTATGTGCTCGACCTCTCGCAGGAAGATTACCAGAAGGCTACTGTTGAAGTTGCATTCCTGCTGGATGCATTTGCCAGCACGATTGACAACATCATGGGGGGCAATACAGCGCCGGTCGGCAGGATAGCCGGGCGTGATACCGCCCAAAAGCTCCCGGTTCACCTGACTGATCCGACGCTGCAGGATATTATTGCGGTTTTGGAGGAAAAGATGCATTCCGGTTTCGACTTTGTTCTTGATGACGACGGCCTGCTCTTCAGAAACTGCATCATCAGGGAAATGTGCGGACTGCGCAAGATCGAGACCGGAGGGGCTCTCTGCCGTCTGTTCCACTCCTATTTTGACGGCATTGTCAATGGTCTGCTCTGCCGGCCGGCAAAATCCACGATTGAATCGGTTGGTGACGAATGTCGACTGCAGATCGCCGTACAATAATCATCTGTATCGGAAACGAACTGATCGCCGATGACGCGGTCGGCTTCGAAATATTCAACCGGCTGGCCGGATCCAATGCCCGCCTGGAATATTGCAGCGTCGGCGGTATTGACATGTTGCCGCTACTGGAAGGTGAAACCGACATGATTGTCGTGGATGCGGTCCAGTTCGGTGCGGAACCAGGCACCATCCACGTGATTCCGTGGAATGAACTGCCCGGGAGCAGCAGCGCCATATCAGTACATGGACTCGGATTGCGGGAAACCATTGAGATCGGCTCCATACTGTATCCGCAGAGCATGCCGGAACGGATTACCCTGGTCGGAATCGAGGGGCGCTGTTTCAACCTTACCAGGGAGTATATGACCAGCGAAGTTCAGACCGCCATTGACAGTGCGGTTACAATGATTGAAGAAATTGTTGCAAGGGGGCAATAATGAGTGCATCTGTTCACAATGTGGTGAAGCAGTTATCTGATGCAATGATCGCTGGTCAGCTTGACTTCAGGGGAGACACCAGTGGACTGAAAGGAGAGGATGCCGAAACCATCCTGCTGATCAACGGGATGATCGACGCCCTGGTTTCGCCGATGAGGCTTGCCGGAAACGCCCTGCAGGAAATCGCCCATGGCAAGCTTCCTCCATTCGTGATCGATGACTATCAGGGTGAATATCACAAAATAAAACTGAATATAAATACCTTGCTGGCGATTCTCTACGGCATGCATGGTGAGACAGAGCATCTGGTAAACAGTGTCAGTAAGGGCAAGCTGAAAACCCGCGGCAATGACTGGGATTACGAGGGTATCTGGAAAGAGCTGATTGGAGGAATCAACAACGCCCTGGATGCCGTTATCGCACCCGTCAACGAGGCGGGGGCGGTGCTCGACAGGTTGGCCCACTATGATCTGAAAGCCAGGATGGACGGCAGATATCGTGGCGATCACGCAACCATCAGAAAGGCGATGAATGCAACCGCGGAGTCGCTGCATGAAGCCATTTCCCAGGTATCGGAGACGGTAGGACTGGTTTCGGATGTGGGGCAGCAGATAACCCGCATCAGTTCGGTTGTAACCAAAGGCGCCGAGGAACAGAGCGTACAGCTTAACGAGACCTCCATGAGTCTTGCTTCGCTGTCAGAAAGTGCCAGCCATAGTGTTAAGAGTACCGCCAAGGCGCATGATAATGCTAAAATCGCGACTGAAGCCATTCTGAAGGCCAAGGAGTCGATGGAGGGGATGGTTACCTCCATGGGCGAGATCAGTGGCGCCGCGGAAAAAACCACATCAATAGCCAACGAGATCGACGGCATTGCCAAGGAAACCGGCACGCTGGCCGGTAGTGCTGTTGAAAAAGCTGTCAGGATGCGCATATCAGCCGGAGGTTTCGGCGTGGTTGCCCAGGAGATCCGGAAACTGTCGCGACAATGCTCCGAAACCGCCAGCGCGATGAAGGCATTCGAGAAGAAGATGGGTGAGGACCAGAGAGATGAGTTCGGAGAATTGATTGCCAACCTGATGAGCATTGCCAGGTTTTCCAACCTGTTGGGAGTCAATGCCGCCATCGAGGCGGCTCATGTTGAAGGAGCAGGCAATGAGTTCAAGGTCATGACCGACGAAATTCACAATCTGGCGGTCAGGTCGGCTGAGGCCGCCAACAAGACCAGCGCACTTACAAAATCATCGGCGACCCTCTCCAAAAACGGAGTACTGCTCTCGCAGGAAATTGACAGGCAGTTGGAAGGGGCCGTTCAGGGGGCGCAGGCTTTAAGAGCGTTTGCCGATGATATCTCTGCCACAATTCATGAACAGACCGCCGGCTTGGAGCAGATCAGCAAGACCGCTGCGGAAATCAGTAATATTACAGATAAAAATGCCGATGGTGCGGCCGAGTCGCTTGGTGCCGCCAGGAATCTCGAACAGCAGGTTGAAAAGCTGACCAAGATGGTGAACCGGTTCAGTTTTTGAGAGATTGATTTAGTACATGAATACAATAATAAAGGTCAGGCAGTCAGTTCAAAACAGCCGCACCAGAATAAAAATCCCCACCATGGCAATGCCGATGGCCAGTTTGCCCGCCACACCGATTGCCATTCCCACCACCGTGCCGAATCCGGCGCGGCTGGCCTGATCCAGGCTGCGCTGCAGCGAAAGTTCACCGATCACCGCTCCGATGAACGGCCCCAGCAGAATCCCCGGCACACCAAGGAACATGCCGACGACTCCGCCGATCACCGCCCCGGCCATGGCCCGCTTTGAACCACCGAACTTCTTTACACCAAAGGCTGAAGCAGCAAACTCGATCAGGTAGGTCAGAGCGGCCAGACAGGCCAACAGCAGCAGGGTTCCGATGCCGACATACTGGAAATCTTCCGCCCAGGCGGCACAGACCAGGCCGGCCAGCAGCAGCGGCGCCCCGGGAAGAACCGGGAGCAGAAGACCCGACAGGCCGGTGAAAGTCAATATTCCGCCGATAATCCAGAGAATGATTGAATGATCAGCCATCGGCTACCTCACCAGCACTTCCCAGGCAACAAATCCCAATACGGCCGCCACACCGCCAGCCAGGGCGATCAGAGATGTGGCCACCCGTCCGCTGCTCCAGGCAGCTGGCAATTCACCCAGCCGGACCGTAAATCGTGCCAATCCGTCCAGAGTGCCGTCGATGGTTGTTTCGTCGACTTTTTTCCAGAAAAAACCGGCCAGCCATACAAAGGGACGGATAAAAATCAGCCTAAAGAGATCATCCAGCATCCAGCCCGATTGCAGAAAGCGGATATGGAATGGCGCTTCGCCGCTTTCCGTCGCCAACGAGGCAGCTCGCCTCTCTCCGGTATAGCGCGACCAGGCCAGCCCCAGTCCCAGAAAGCAGGCCGTGGCAGCCATGATCTGCAGGATGATTTCAGTGCTGTGCGAGGCGTGCCCGGTTGCAGCAAAGCCCGGAACAGCTCCCAGAAAACCGCTCAGCAGGCCGTGCTCCGTCAGGTAGGCAGGCAGGTTGAAAACGCCGCCCAGCAGGCCCAGCAGCGCCAGCGGGATCAGAGTCAGGGTCATAAGCTTCGGCAGTTGCAAGAGTCCCCCCTCACTTGACGAGTGGGGTGCGTGAGGTTGGCGATGCAACTGGTCGGCAGCGCTGTTGCTTTCACCGTGAAACACAACAAACAGCATGCGGGAGGTATAGAAGGCGGTCATCATTGCCGTCAGCAGGCCAAGGGCAAACATGAATCCGTAGAGCACCCCGCCATGCTCGAAAACCGCCGTCAGGATGGCGTCCTTGCTGAAGAAACCGCCGCTCCCCGGAAATCCGGCCAGACAGAACGCTCCGGCCAGAAACGGCCAGTAAACCATCGGCAGTTGCCGTTTCAATCCTCCCATGCGGAAAATGTCCTGCTGGTGGTGCAGTGCGGTGATCACACAGCCAGCTCCCAGGAACAGCAGCGCCTTGAAGAAAGCGTGGGTCAGCAGGTGAAAGGTTGAAGCGGTCAGCGCCCCGGCGCCCACACCCATAACCATATAGCCGATCTGGCTGATGGTGGAGTAAGCCAGAATCCGCTTCAGGTCACTCTGTACACAGGCGCTGGCGGCGGCGTAGAAGGCGGTCAGGCCGCCGACGATCGCAATGGCGGCCAGTGTCACCGATGATGAACCGATCAGCGGAAACATGCGTGCCAGCAGATAGACACCGGCAGTGACCATCGTGGCGGCGTGTATCTGTGCCGAAACCGGCGTGGGGCCGGCCATGGCGTCAGGCAGCCAGACCGACAGCGGCAACTGGGCCGACTTTCCGGCCGCGCCGATCAAGAGCAGAATCCCCAGACTGGTGACCACCCCGGCCGGCATCAGGAAGCCCATGCCGTTCAGTTCAGTGATCGACTCGGTGCCGAACAGCTGGAACATCCAGACGATGGCGATGCCGAAAGCGGTATCGCCGATGCGGGTGACGATGAAGGCCTTGCGGCCGGCTGTGGCATTTTCCGGTTTTGTGTACCAGAAACCGATCAGGGCATAGGAGCAGAAACCGACCCCCTCCCACCCCAGGTACAAGAGCGGCAGGTTCTCGGCCAGAATCATGGTCAGCATGGCGAAAACAAAAATGTTCAACAGGGCAAAGTAGCGTGCAAACGAAGGATCATCCTTCATGTAGCCGATCGAGTAGAGATGGATCAGGCCGCAGACAAAAGTGATCATCAGCGTCAGCGACAGCGACAACTGGTCGAGGTAGAGAGCGATGGGGGCCTTGAAGTCGAAATCGGACAGCCAGGAAGCGTATTCGATTTTTACCGGGGCGGTAAAGTTGATAAAAGCAAAAACAGCACAGGCGAAAGAGCCCCAGATCACCCCGCAAGCGACGGTTTCACCCAGACGGCGGGGGAGCCTGTCGCCGATCAGGGCGTTGAAGAGGCCGCCGGAAAGCGGTAACAGAAGTATCAGTGCCAGGTAGAGTTTCATTGTGTCCTATAGCTGTTCAGTGGTTGAAAACGTAGAAGAGCTAACCTACGCGCAGCCTTTTTGCGCGACCGGTTGAGCGAGTAGTTAGGCGCGAAGGAGTTTCAACCAGGCGCCCACTGACATACTTATGCAAGACACTGGCAATGAGCGTTTGATATGGAATTCCTTCTTCAACTGCCTTTTCCTGAATGTCCATCAAGTCTGGAGTAGAGAGCCTTATGTTCACACGTCGATCTTTGATAAACGTTTCTCGCGCCGCCGAGCGATATTTCTCAAGCTCGGATTTAGAAGTGATTGTGGATTTCATCTCCCCTTTTTCATAAGCAGCAAGTATTTCCTGTTCATAATCATCAAGTTTGTTTTTTTTCATATCGTTAACTCCTTTACAGGTAGTCCCTCGTCGCCTTCCGGCTTGGGATGACCGTTTTCAGAAAATAAAACTCAGCTTCTTCCACAAAAGGCACCAGATAAACATAATCTTCGAACGTCACAACAAAGATAGATTGATTTGGATACTTTTCAAGGTTTGGGTGTGTGATACAATCCAGCAGTCCATCTCCCTCGATGGCAAGCACAATTTGTTCGAAGGAGATATCCCGTTCGCTCTTCAGTTCTGCGTTTTTTTGGTGGTTCCAGCGAAAAAGTTTCATGATGTCATGATACCTAAACGTGTGCCTTTTGTCATCAGGGTTTTTCCGCCTAACGGCTCGGGCCATGACCCGTCCGTCCGGCTTTTTCGGGCGGTGGCGTCCATGGACCTATTCCGCTCGAAAATTACGTTTTTTGTGACCAGGATTTGAAGTGGCGCCGTTGTGTTAATTAATAATCAATCCAACACTTTCCTTTGCGAGATTCACTAGCAAAGCTTTCAAGACTTCGAAAGAGAGCGCACCAGATTTATTAAGGCAAACACTTTTAGCCCGCTCCATATTGTTACGTTTCTTGCGGCCTCTAGGAACTCGTGCCCCTTCCAAGTTAGTGAAAACGGATAGACTTTAATCACTCGGCTTGAACTTTGTGTTACCTCGCGCTCACAGCGCAAAAAACCCGCCTCATCCATTAGAAGAAGGTGATACTTGATTTCTCTTTCAGAAAAGTCGTCAATCCGAGGACATTCTTCCATATGGTCATCGGGTTTTTCTTCGAAATAGAAAAGAAGTTTTCTAATCAATTCAATATCGCGTTTCACTGAACCACCTCCAAATGAGTGTCATATAGGTGTCGCGTCTTCATTATTCATTTTTATGAAGAACGAAGACCTGACACTATGTGGTTCTTCCCTTTGCTGCTCTCAATGGAGCGTCGGGTTTTCATCGCGTAGGTAGATTTCAGTGCCAAGTATCTCCAGGCGAACTCTCTCATGCTTTTCATGAAGTTCAAGATATTTGTCCCCGTTGCACCGATTATCTTCACCTGTGATACGTTGACGCGTGTGATTTATGTAGAATTCTGTTTCTTCAAGCGTCAGGCCAACTAGGACTTCGTTCCCTCTTGTGTCCGTGGTTATTTTACGCATTTCGGTCAAGTATGCGCGTTCATCATCTGTGAAGGAAAACATCGGCATCATCCTTTCGTATGGTTCGTTTTGGTTAGTGGTTCAACGGGGTGCCCGGTTCACCCACTTCGCCCGGCTTCTCAGGGCGTGGCGGTGTGCAACCGGCTGGTTGAGAATGTCTTGTTCTTTTCGCTTTACGGCCTTTACTTCTTCAGCGCGTACAAAAGCATCAACGGAAAAAACGATATGAAGGTCGCCAAGAAGGTGTAGCTGGTGACTATCAGTAAATTATCCTTTAATTCAATTGGTTTTCTCTTGATTATGAATTCAACGATAGTCGCAAGTTGCTTGATTGAGCCACAGAACAATCTCCCGTCGATTCCCATGCTTTCGAAAATGTCTTTATGACTTACTCGTAACCTCATTACCGTCGCAAGGAACGAGATATTTACGACTATTACAATGATCAGCAGGATGTCCATTTTCGCCTTTTCATTTTTACTTGATCAACCCGAATTGAACATTTATCCCGCCACTCCACGCGTTAGCTAACTTCAAGCCGTAATCCCGCAATCTTTTCTAAATCATGCCGGTTAGCGGTATCACCCCATCATTACACTGAAGGCACCCGTATCCACCGTCTTGCGCAATTTTCAAAAAAATATCAATCCGGCTCGCGCGGATCAAGGACCAGTTTGATACCATTCAAAATTTCAGTTATTCGTTTGGGCGACAAAGACCCGACATATTCATCCAATTGTGATTTGTCCACTGTGAATACCTGAGAAACATTGACGACACTTTGCCTGGACAAATTCGATTCATTTTTATCGAGGGGTACATTGCCGGGTGCGTTTGCACGCTTGAGATTAGTGGTAAGAGGACATACTACGACTGTCCTGATCTGACTGCGGTTAAACAAATTGTTCTGTACGACAACATGAGGATGCTTGTAACCGGGCTCTGAACCTTCGGGCTCGTCAAGTTCTATCCAGTAAATGTCACCCTGGTTAATCACCATTCGCCCTCCACAATACGCCGGTGTTGCCGACGTGCATTTTTGCGAAGGATCCGCTCCGTTGAGTCTGGTTCATCGGCATAGGCTGCGTTGATCTGAGCAAGCATTTCCCTGTTTTTTCGATGTTCAATAAAATCCTGCAGCGCAATCACAAACAGTTTGCTGCGCGACACGTTCATCATACGTGCAATATTCTCGGCTTGCTCAAAGAGCTGTTTTTCGATGGAAATAGCAGTTTTTACGCTTTGCATGGTTATACTCCTTTCGATTTTTAGTATGACCAATAGGAGTACTAACGTCAATACAAACGGCCTCGTTTTGACAACCAAACGTCATAAGACATAATACGTTTTCATCTTACCCCTTCATCACACTGAAGGCATCCGTATCAACCGTCTTGCGCCGCCGGTGCAGATAAACAACCATTGCCAGAGCCAGCGAAACCTCGGCCGAGGTCAGCGCCATGATGAAGATGGCGAACAATTGTCCGTCCGCATTGCCCCAGCGGGCCGAACCACCCACGAAGACCAGCATGACCGCATTCAGCATGACCTCGATGCAGACCAGCATCATGATCAGGTTGGCGCGCCAGGCCAAAAGCCCGCCCATGCCGATGAAGAACAGAAGACCGGCCAGGATCAGGATATGTTCGAGCGGGACGATCATGATCCCTCACCCGGCCTTCGGCCATCCTCTCCCTGAGGGAGAGGGGCTGTGGGGGAGGGGGACTGTTTCCCCAGATACAGCGCCCCCACCAGCGCAAACAGCAGCTGCAGTGAAACCAGTTCCACCGCCAGCCCATGCTCGCGGAAGAGACGCAGCGCCACCTCACGGATCGGCAGGGCGGCCGAATATGAGGCGGGTGCGGCATGGCGCGAAATGATCACCACCGCCAGCGAGGCGATGCTGATGCCGGACAGAAGCAGCGCCGGCAGCCACTCGCGCCAGCCGGGCGAAAGGCCCTTCTCGGGATGACCCAGATCCAGCATCATGATCACGAAAAGAAACAGAACCATGATTGCGCCGGCGTAGAGGATCACCTCGAAAGCCGCCACCAGGGGCGCCATCAGGAGGTAGAAGATGATCGCCATGGAAAACAGTGAGGTCACCAGATAGAGGATGGCATGCACCGGGTGTTTTTCGGTGATGGCCAGGATGGTGGCGATGACCGCAGTAGCGGCCAGTATGTAGAAAATGGTCTGTTCGATCATGGCATCAGCGTCCGCACATCCACAGGGCCAGTCTCCTCCAGCCCGGCCCCGCGCGGCTGGGTCACTGCTATCCCGGCATGTTTGTAGAAATTGTAGCTGTAATCCTTGCCGCAGCCGTCGATCAGCAGATCTTCCTTCTCGTAGACCAGATCCATGATGTCGCGCTTGCAGATTTCGTAATCCGGGGTCATCTGGATGGCCATGGTCGGGCAGGCCTCGGCGCACAGGCCGCAAAAGATACAGCGCGAGAAATTGATCCGGAACCAGGCGGCGTAACGGCGACCGTCGTCCCGTTCCGCTGACTGCATCGAGATGCAGTCCACCGGACAGGCGGCCGAGCAGAGGTAGCAGGCCACACAGCGCTCGTCACCGTCAGGGTCGCGGGTTAGCACGATCCGGGCCCGGAAGCGCGGGTATGGTATCCGTTTCTCCTCGGGGTACTGGATCGTGACCGGCTTGCGCAGCATGTGGCTGAGCGTGACCTTAAATCCGCCCAGAATGGCTTTTGTATCGGAAATTATACTCATTCAAATAAATGGAACGCGGATCGGCGCGGATTCAGGGTCTTCCCGGATAATCCTAAACAGCTCCTGATTATCCGCCAAAAACGTTCTATCCGCGTCATCCGCGTTCTGTCACCTTTCTGTCAATGTAATGATCAAGCGTTGCCGTGTTTGGCCCGTTCGGCCTTTTTCAGCAGCGCCGAGGCCAGCGGGTGGCTGTTGTTCTCGGCATATACACTGGCGGTGTTGCCGGCCGGCGTCTTGATCGATGGATTGGCTCCGGCATCGAGTAGAACCTGAACGGTCTTGTTACAGCCGTAGATCGCGGCAAACATCAGCGGTGTGTGCCCTTCACGGTCTACGGCATTCAGGTCGGCTCCCTTTGCTATCAGCATGTTGACAATTTCGGTGTGCCCGTTTGCCGCGGCATAGTGGAGGGCCGTTTTGCCCTTGTCGCTGCTGGCAGTGATATCGGCACCCCGGTGCAGCAGGTCGTCGACAAAATCCTTGAGACCCTCTTTGGACGCATTTATCAGCGGGGTGTGGCCATGACGGTTCTTCGCATTTACGCTTTCCATGTTCGACTCCTCCCTTTTTTGGGGTTACATGATCGGACAGCACTGTCCGTGGATCAGCGGATTAATACAAGCCACCAGCCGGTAATCAGAATGTTGATCAGGGCCAGCGGTGTCAAAACCTTCCACCCCAGGTGCATAAGCTGGTCGTAGCGCAGCCGGGGCAGTGTGCCGCGCATCCAGATAAAGAAAAAGGAAAAGGCCAGCGTCTTGAGCGAAAACCAGAACACCGGAGGCAGCAGCGGCCCATGCCACCCCCCCAGGAAAAAGGTGGTCGCCAGCCCTCCCAGCACGATGATATTGATATATTCGCCCACGAAAAACAGACCGAAACGCATCCCCGAGTATTCACTGTGAAAACCTGCCACAAGTTCCCCTTCCGCTTCGGGCAGATCGAAGGGGATCCGCTTGCATTCGGCGGTGATGCTTATCAGGAAGATGATGAAGGCCAGCGGCTGGTAGACGATGAATGGCACAGAAGCCTGGGCATCGACAATCTCGGTCAGACTGAAGGAGCGCGACAGCATGACGATCGGCACCAGTGACAACCCCATGGAGAGTTCATAGGAGATCAGCTGGGCCAGGCCTCGAATACCGCCCAGCAGGGAATATTTGGAGTTGGAGGCCCAACCGCCGATGGCAACGCCGTAGACGGCGATGGAGGAGAGCGCCAGGAAGAACAGCAGCCCCACGTTCAGATCGGCCACCACCAAAGGGAGCTGACGGCCGGCAATTGTCAGCGGAGCGCCGAAGGGAATAACGGCAAAGATCAGGATGGCGGGGATGGCGGCCATGGCAGGGGCCAGATAGAACAGCCACCTGTCGGCGGCTGCGGGTAAGAAATCTTCTTTTGTCAGGAGTTTGATCAGGTCCGCCAGCGGCTGCAGCAGACCAAACGGGCCGACCCGGTTTGGCCCCTTGCGGTCCTGGACCCAGGCCAGAATCTTTCGCTCGGCAAACACCAGATAGGCGGCCAGGGTCAGGATAACGAAAAAAACCATCCCCAGTTTGGCTGCGAACAGCGCTATGTCCAGAGAAAATGCCGTCATTTCCACCTTCAGTGAAGCTGTGGGAGGGATACCGGCGTAACAATAATTCGTATACCACAAAAGCACGGCAAACGCTATCGGGTAAAACAGGTGTAACAAAAAGATTGAAAGAACTATTAATGAAGAATTCTGCTATTTTATCAGCTGGTTCATCTCGAAGATCGGCAGCAGCACCGCCAGCACGACAATCCCGACCGCCACTCCCATTGCCAGCACCAGCAGCGGCTCCATCAGCCCCATCAGACGCTGAAGGCGGGTGCCGAATTCGCGTTCATAGGCGACGCCGGCCTTGACCAGCATCTGCTCCAGATTACCCCCCTTTTCGCCGACACCGGCCAGATGAACCAGCAGCGGTGGGAACAGCGGGCTCTTCTTCAAGCTGCCGGACAGGCTGCCCCCCTGAGCCACCTCCTCCATGACTTCGCGCAGAAAGGAGCGATAAACCCGGTTGACCAGCACCTCGCCGGTTATCTCCAGCGCCCGCATGATCGGTACGCCGCTGGAGAGCAGCAATCCAAGCACACGAGCAAATCGTGACAGGATCAGCCCCTGCAGCATACCGCCGGCAACCGGCAGTTTCAGCAGCAGGGCGTCACGCTTCAGCCTGAGATTATCACGCAGCATGGCTTTGCGGTAGAAGGGAATTGAGACGAATATCAGACCGGCCGGAATCCACCACCAGCCGCGCAGAAAATGACTTACCTTGATCAGCATGATCGTGATCAGCGGCAGGGCAGCCTTGCTGTCTTCGAAGATAACCACGATCTTGGGGATCACGACTGTCAGCAGGAAGATCATCACTCCCCCGCCCACCAGTATCATCAGGATCGGATAGGCCAGGGCCGAAGTAACCTTGCTGCGCACCTGCTCCTGCTCCTCCAGAAAATCGGCCAGCCTTTCCAGCACCGCATCCAGGGCGCCGCCGGCCTCACCGGCCGCGACCATGCTGACATAGCTTTCGCCAAAGATGGAAGGTTCTGCGGCCAGAGCACGCGAGAGTGAAGCCCCTTCGGCAATACGCTCCTTCACCCGCACCAGAGCCTGGCGGAGCGGGCCGTTTTCCTCCTGCTCGCAGAGCGAACCCATCGCTTCGAAGAGCGGAACCGAAGATGCCACCAGTGTTGCCAGACGGCGCGTGAAAAGCGACAGGTCTGCGGCAGAAACACCCCGCCGGAACGAAAAGCTTCCAGGCGTGTCTTTGGCTCCGCCTTCTTCCACCACCTCGCGTGCCAGCAGCCCTTTGACCTTCAGCTGCTGCATGGCCTGGCGCTCGGAATCGGACTCGATGCTGCCGGAAACCGAAGATCCGGCGGCATTGTATGCCTTATAACGGAACGTCGGCATAATCGTCCTGGGTTACACGCAGCACCTCTTCGATGGTGGTGATCCCGGCAGCCGCCCGGGCCAGACCGTCATCACGCAGGGTTTTCATGCCGCGGGAAACTGCGTATTCCTTGATTTCGCCGGAATGGCAGCGCCGGATGATCATCGAGCAGAGCTCCTGATCTATCGGCAGGATCTCATAGATGGCGGTTCGTCCCAGGGTTCCCAGACCGAAACATTTATCGCAGCCCCGCCCCCGGTAAAGTTTCTCCGGCAGGTTTACACCGGCATAGAGCTCGTCCGGCCGGTACTCTTCGCGGCAGTGGGGGCAGATCACCCGCACCAGCCGCTGGGCCACAACAGCGGAAAGCGAGGAAGCTATCATGAACGGCTCGATGCCCATGTCCACCAGACGGGTCACGGCGGTGGCGGCGTCGTTGGTATGCAGGGTGGAAAGCACCAGATGCCCGGTCAGACTGGCCTGGATCGCGATCTCGGCCGTCTCGGCATCGCGGATCTCGCCGACCATGATGATGTCCGGGTCCTGACGCAGAATCGAACGCAGACCGCTGGCGAATGTCAGGTCGATCTTGGGATTGACCTGAATCTGGCCGATGCCCCTGATCTGGTATTCGATCGGATCTTCAATTGTTATGATATTCTTCTCGCTGGAGTTGACCCGGTTCAGGGCGGCGTACAGTGTCGTCGATTTACCGCTGCCGGTCGGGCCGGTCACCAGGATGATACCGCTGGTACGTGTCAGCATCCGCTCCAGGGTCCGCACACCGTGTTCTCCCAGTCCGATGTCGGCCAGCGACAGAATGCCCTTCTTCTTGTCCAGCAGGCGCAGCACGGCCCGTTCGCCGTAGAAGGTCGGGATGATCGAAACGCGGATATCCACATCGCGGCCGGCCACGATCACACGGATGCGGCCATCCTGCGGCAGTCGCTTTTCGGCAATATTGAGACCCGCCATGATCTTGACGCGGGAAACCAGTGCATCCTGGATGATCTTGGGGGGGGAAAGTTTTTCATAGAGGATGCCGTCAATGCGGAAACGCACCAGCAGATCGCGCTCGTACGGCTCGATATGAACGTCGCTGACCCGCTCCTTGACCGCCTCGGACAGGATCGAGTTCAGCAGACGGATGACCGGCGCCTCATCGGTCAGATCCAGCAGGTCCTGGGGCTGGCCCAGTTCGGTGGCGATGGTGGACAAATCCACCCCCTCCAGCTCCTGCAGCACCTCGCGGGCTGTGCCGGAGACACCGGCATAAACATGGTTGATGGCGTCGGCCAGAACCGGCGCCGGCACCAGCACCGCCTGCATCGGCCGGCCGAACAGCATCCGCAGTTCATCCAGCAGCAGCAGACCGCTGGCTCCGGAAATGGCAACCTTGACGGTTCCGTCCAACTCGCGCAGCGGCAGGATCGAGTTGGAGCGGGCGAAAGTCAGCGGGACTCGGCTCAGCAGAGCGGAATCAACCTCATCGTGGCGTATCTCGCCCTGACAGGTTATTCCAAGCTTGCCTGCAATCTGCTCAAGCTCCTCCGAAATGGGTACGCTGCTCATTTGCCGGAGATCTCTTTCTGGACATCGACAGCATCGCGGTTTTTAGTGGCCTCGCCGAATTTTGCGCGCTGCTCATCGGATACCGTTGCCAGATCAGCCGCATCCTTGACAATATGAGGAGTCAGTAAAATCATCAAATTTGTTTTATTTTTTGTTTTAGTTTTGGTTTTAAACAGCCATCCCAAACCGGGAATATCCCCGAGAAATGGCGTTTTTTGAATATTTTCTTCCTCGGTATCCTGGATCAGCCCGCCGATGACAACCGTTTCCTTGTTCTTGACCACAATGCTGGTCTTGGCAGCGCGTTTGGTGGTGATCAGGTCAATGGCATCTCCCTTACCTTTGACGGCCGATATCTCTTGGTTGATATCCAGACGGATATAATCTCCCTCACTGATCTGGGGTTTGATTTTCAGATTGATACCGATGTCCTTGCGTTCGACAGATTCAGTCGTGCCGAATGTGCTCTGGGTTGACGCCCCTTTAAAGGGGACATTCTCGCCGACATTGATTTCGGCCTCTTTGTTATCCGAAGTCAGAATGTTGGGGGTCGATAAAACATTCAGCAAACCATTTTCATCAAGCGCTTTCAGAACCGCCGTCACATTGACCGGACTGGCCGAAAGACTGGGCGTCAATTTGCCGCCCGCAGCAAGAATTTTTCCAAAGTCTGCCAGAGTTCCAAGAGGATCGTACATACCAGCCACCGTCATGTACTGGTTTAGAACAGCTCCTCCGATTACACCGCTTTGCATGCCCAAAGCTCGGGATTTGTTCAGTGAAACTTCGGCGATCAGCACCTGCACGAAAACCTGCTTGCTGCGGCGATCCAGCTTTTTGATGACCTGGGTCAGGTTGTTGTAGTCATTGGGAGAAGCCATGATCACCAGCGAATTGGAGGCCTTGTCCGGGGTAATGGTGACCTTGCCGCTGTCAAAGGGTGATGCCTGGGGAGCAGCGGCGCCAGGCTGACCGGGAGCTGTTGCCTGTGCGGTAATGCCCTTGACCACGCCGTCCAGCACCTTGGCCATCTCGGTGGCGTCGGTGTTTTCCAGGTAGTAGACATTGACCTTGCTGCTGGCCTCGGGTGGTGCCACATCCAGCTTGGCCACCAGCTCGCGGACCGCTTTTTTGGTGTTGTCATTGCCGAAAACCAGCAGTGCGTTTAGGCGCTGATCGGCCAGGACACTACCCGCTCCGCCGCCACCGCTTCCACCGGCCGCAGTCGGCTGTCCGGCAGGTTTACCGTCGGAACCTGTCAGCCATTGGCGTATGGTTGCGGCGACACTTTCTGCGGAGGCATTTTTCAGATAGATAATCTCAAGCCCTTCCCGGGTTCGCTCGGTATCAATGGTCTGCAGAATGCCGTGCAGCTTGCGGATATTGAGCGACGAATCCACCATCAGAATCAGGTTGCCGGGACCGAAGGCCGATATATGGCCATCCTTGGAGATCATCGGCTGCAGGAAGGTCAGCGCCTCCTGGGCCGAGATATTCTCCAGTTTGGTCACCTGGGCAACGTAACTTTCATTGACCGGCAGAGCCTGGCCGGCCGGAAACAGGGTAAAACCGGACTGTTTGGCGCCGGCGGAAGGCACGATCTTGGCCACCTTGCCGCTCTGCACAACGGTGAAGCCCTTCAGTTCCAACACCGAGACAAAAACATTGTAGGCTTCTTCGTTCGAGAGCTTGGAGGGCGAGTACACCGAAATCTTACCCTTGACCCGGTCGTCAAGAATGAAGTTCCTGCCGGTCAGGTCGCTGATGAATTTCACCATGGTGGAGATATCCACCTCGTTGAAATTCAGGACCACGCCTTTGCCGGCCGCCAGAGCCGGAGAAGTGCACAGATTTGCGACCACCAGCAGGGTACAGAGAGTACGTATCAGGTATCGTATCAAACCAACCTCCGATTCAGCGTATATCGTAATTGAAAGTAACCGGCTGCCCATCCCTGATAACATCAAGCTTGAGCCGGCTTTGCCCCTTAAGAGCTATAAATGATTGAAGAGCCTTGTCGGGAGAATCCATCGGAAAATCATTCAGACGCAGCAATACATCGCCGTTTTTTATTCCGATCATCGAAAACACGCCGTTCGGCTTGACCTCCGACGCGCGGAATCCTTCGACTTTGCCGTCTTTCTGGCTGGGAAGCAGCCTGGCATCCGACATGGCCTGGGCCGGGTTATCCAGGGCGGCGTTGAGAGCCCGCTGATCGATAATATAACTGCCCGCCCCCTGATGTGCGACGGCGGTTATCCCGGGAGCTATGGCCGGCTGCGACTGGGCGGCAACTGCGGGCGGAGGCGTCATGGGTGTCAGCAGTTCAACCTTCTTGTTATTGATTACGATGTAAGCTTTCTCCCTGCCCACATCGACCAGGCGTCCGGCGTCAAATACAATATCCCCCAAGCGGAAAACCCGCTCTTCCTGCTTTGTCATATGCCGCACCAGCGCAAAAGTTTCCCGGAAGGAGCCAACAACCGTTCCCAGCAGCATCAGCTCGGCCGGTGCCGTGACCGGAGCGGCCTGCGCCGCCCCCGTAGCATTTGTAATCGGCGTAAGCTGACCCTGAGCAGATTTGCCGAACAGGCCGGCAGTTAAAATTGGAGCATAGTAGGACAGGTCCTCGGTACGAGGCAATGAAGGAGCTGGAACGGCAGTTTCTTTTCCCGCTTTGCTGAAAAACGAGTTTCCAAGACGCGACGAAAGACGGTCGGATGTGATTCCGGCCGCCAACGCGATAATGGTGATTCCCAGAAGAAGATTAATGATGTTTAGTGCACGTGACATGGAGCCTACAATATGATTTCAATTTGTGTTACAGCTTGATCTCGCCGGAAAACACCTCGACCGCCGGACCGGTCATATAGATGTTGCCGTCCTCGGCCCACTCCATCTCCAGGTCGCCGCCAGACAGATGGTTAAGAATCTTTTTCTCGGTCAGACCGTTCAAAACGCAGGCGGCGGTAACTGCGCTGGAGCCGGTGCCGCAGGCCAGGGTTTCGCCGGCGCCCCGTTCCCAGGTGCGCTGACGGATCTCAGTGCGGGAAATGATCTGGATGAACTCAACATTGGTACGGCGCGGAAACAGCACGTTATTTTCGATCAGCGGGCCATAGGTGGCAACCGGGAAATTGGCAACGTCATCCACAAATATTACGCAGTGCGGATTGCCCATGGAGGCGCAGGTAATTTTGAAGGTCCGGTCAAGCACGGTCAGATCTTCGGAAACAACCGTGGCTGCCGGATCGCCGGTCATAGGAATTTCTCCCCGTGTCAGGCGCGGTGGTCCCATGTTGACCCGCACTTTTTCGACCTTGCCGTCAGCGCCGCTGAAAAGCTGCAGAGTCAGGATGCCGGCGCCGGTCTCGGCGGTTATTTCGGTTTTTGAAACGATACCGTGATCAAAGGCGTACTTGGCCACGCAACGGATGCCGTTGCCGCACATCTCGGACTCGGAACCGTCGGAATTGAACATCCGCATTCTTACATCAGCCACTTCCGACGGCATGATCAGGATCAGACCGTCCGAACCGATACCGAAATTACGGTTTGAAACCTGTATGGCGGTCTGCCTGGGGTCGGCCACCGTCTCCTCGAAACAGTTTACATAAACATAATCATTTCCGGCGCCCTGCATCTTGGTAAATTTCATCGAATATTTCCCCTTGCTGTTTGAAATTGACTTGGCAACATAGCAAAAACAGCGGCCGGCAACAAGTAGTTTAATCGTGCAACGATTCCCGAAACAGCGTGATTGCCAACTCCTTTTGGAGCGGCTACACTTTCCGGCGTTACGGCTGCCGATGCCGGTCAGGATGTTTCTTTAAGGTCACGATTCGACATCTTATTTTTCTGACTTTCCGTCAGATTCTGCGCAGCACGTTCAGCCTGCGCCCGGCATCCAGAATGATTCCGTCGCCGGTCCGGTAGCGGGCGAGAAAATCCTGAACGTCTTTTACAAACGAATCCGGCTGCTTACGGCAGCCAGGAAGCATGCTGCTGAAAAAATCCTCTTCGCTGTCTAACTGAAACAGAGTACTAAAGTAGATCGTCTCTCCCAAGAGCCAGCCATCCGACGACTCCATGGCCTGAATGGCCGCTTTCCTTGCTAAGCGCTCGTCTCCGCTGCCGGCCCCGAAGCGCTCCTTGGCCTCGGTGAATGAGCCGCCGTCTCCCGGTTCGACAACCACTATAACTCCGTCTTTGCGCAGAAGGCTTGCGGCTTTGTGCAAACTAACGGACATTTCTGCAACCGGAACATGATGAAGAGATAGGGTGTAGATAACGACATCAAAGCTTTCGCACGGCAAATCCGGTATTCCGGCCGGAGCCGCGATAAATTCCACATTGTCGGCAGTGACAGAGCTTCGCGCAATTTCAAGTGCGGCGCTATCCGGGTCGCTGGCCAGCACCCTTCTGGCATTCTTTGCCAGGTCTCGCGTGATCCGGCCCTTGCCGCACCCGATTTCAAGTACATCTCTTCCACAAAGCTCACACTGGGACAAAATAGTGCCGATGTACTGATCTGTCGGGTCTTGAATCACTTTTTTCTCCTCTACTTTACAGATACTTATCCAGCCCCATATGGCCAGCGAGCCGTCTGCCGTTTTTGATCCCTGTTCCGGCCAGAAGCCCCAAAAAGGCGAAACCTTCGAAAGGCCAGGCAATGCGCTCCATACCGGGTTCAGTGCATACGCTGCATTCAGTAAAACCGCCGACTTTTTTTCGAAACCGGTCGGCAGCCGGACTCCGGAACAGCTCTCCCAATGCCCGGCCTTTGATATTTCCCAGCGCCACCGGCAGGACGGGACAGGCAAAGACGTCACCGTTATGACGGAGAAAATCGTTCCGCAAAAACGGCTCCCCTCCGGTCAGCTCCAGTTCACTGAGATGACGAAGTTCGGGAGAGGAAAACAGCCCCAGCCACTCTGACAGACCAAGGTCCGTAACGTCAGGAGGAATCTTCCAGATATTGCACATGCTGCAGCGGCAGATGCAGCGATGGGTGATTTCGAGGCTGAGCGCTTCCAGACGGTGAGGTTTGCCGGTGAATTTCAAACGGCGATGGCGAATGCCGTTTCGGAGCAATTTGAAGACAAGCTGAGCGGTATTCATAGATGGCACCAGATTTACCAGTGTACCTCAATTTGCCGAGTGTATGCGCACACCATATCAATGGCAGAGATTAAAGCTCAAGCTGCTTGACACACACCAATTGTACCACCGAAGCCAGCCCGGTGTGTCCGCGCCCTTCCTTCACATCCCTTACGAGCTTGACAGAGTGGCTGAAGTCCAATCCGTCAAGCTCATGCTTCAAATCATCCAGTGCCAGCAGCATATCAAGGTTTTTCGGTCCGCCGGTATCATAATCCATCTGTTCCTTGCTGAAACCTTCCAGCACAAAAACACCACCCGGCTTGAGTCCCCTGACGACAGCCTTATGTAGCGCAGTGCGAATTGGCGAGGGAATATGGCAATAACAAGAGACTATCCCGTCCCACAGTCCCGGTTCAATCCTGTATTCGCCGAGATCGGCGACTACGGTTGTGATCTTGACGCCCCGCTCTTCCGCCAGTGCAGCGGCTTTGCCCAGACCTACGGCCGAGCTGTCCACAGCAGTCACCTGATAGCCCAGCGAGGCCAGATAAACGGCATTTCTTCCCTCCCCCTCGGCGAGCATCAGGATTTTGCCCTGCGGCAGCCTGTCAACAACGGAGACAAGAAAAGCATTGGGGGTCGTGCCGTAGGTATAACCTTGTTCGCTGTAGCGTTCATCCCATTTTGTTGTTTTCAAGTGAAAACTCCAGGTATCGTAATATTTGACAACCTCTATTTTTCCGAGTCAAAGGGCCAGGTCGAGATATGAGAAGTGACTAAAACATCCCGGTACATCAAAACTCATAATGTAATAAGCCGCATCTCATTTCTCCAGGGGGAGCCCGACCTGCCGCCAACAGGCCATATGCCCTGTCAGCAATACGACATTCCGGTAGCCGAAGACTCCCAGCAACCCTTTGGCAAGCTGTGCCCGAGGGCCGTGCTCGCAGGTCAGCACCAGTTCAGTACTCTTGTCGGAAGGTATCTGCGCCAGCCGCAACAGTATTTTCCAGGCCGGGGTGTGGAACGCGCCGGGTATATGTCCGTTTCGGAACTCGAAACTGCTTCGGACATCAAGAATTATGGGTGCTCGTTTTACTTTTATTAGTTTCAGCAGTTCCTGGGACAGCATTTAGATCTCCTTATCCGGAAGTAGCTTTAGCGGGCGATCCAATCACCCGATACGATGCCTGATATCTATAACAGCACGGTAAGCCAGCAGTATAAAAGGCCAGACATGCCAAAGCAGATCGAAGATATCGATCGGCATTTTCAGCTTGCCGGCCAGCAGCATCCCGAGCTTTTCCACGATATGCGGCTGTGGATAAAACGGCGCAAAACCAAGCAGCAGTGCGAGCGGGATGAGAAACTTGTAGTCGAGAAGGTTTTTCATACTTGTTTAGTCTTTCAGCCGAAGCAGCATGCAGAGAATTAGCAGTCAAACCGCATATATTCCGGTATCCACAAAATACAATCCAATTATATGAATGTCAATATGTCTTTAAAACAGCATATTTTCACCCATCTTCCAGATTTCCCCGATAACTTCCGACACAAGGGATGGTGGCGGTCAAAATAATGGCAAAAACCAGAAGCCTGGATATGGCACTGTCAATGCGCGACACGGAAAGGTCACCACTTAAACAGTTCGATACTCACTGGCATAAATCATGCTATCATTAATACTTGATATAATATCAGGGTTTTGAATTGCATTAAAATAAAGTTTTCTGCCAATTAATTATATGCTAATAATGAACCCGTATTTGTTGTGATTCCAAATAAAAAGGAGCGGACACAAATGAATTTCAGCATTAAGACCAGGATCATGATCATCCTGCTGGTAGGGTGCCTTTCTGCGACAATCGTCGGTGTTCTCGGGATGGCCGGCATGAAATCGGCCAATGACGAGATTAACAACATGTACATGGAAAACATGGCCAGCAGCATACAGATAAACCAGATCAGAAATCTGATGCGTGAAAACCGCATACAGATGCTGCTGGCGCTGCAGCACAACCCGGCCAACCCGGAGATCGTCAAGCTGCACGATCATGGTATCGAGTTCCACATGAGCACTGTGGAAAAGAACATAGAGGAGATGGCCGCGATCTGGAAAGAGTATTCCAGCAAGCCCGTTTCTGCCGAAGAGAAGAAAAAAGCCGACGACTTTGCCGAAAAGCGCGGCAAATGCCTGGCCGAAGGGGCCAAACCGTTTCGTGAATTGGTACTGGCCGGCAAATTCCACGAAGCGACCGAGCTGACCATCCAAAAGATCAATCCGCTGTTCAAGACGGCCAACGATTCATCGCAGCTGCTGCTGGACAGCGAAATAACACAAGCCAAAAAAACCTACGAAGAGGCCGTCAGCCATTATCACACCACCTTGACCCTGGTCATCAGCGCGATTGTCGTCTCAGTGCTGGTATCATTGATTCTCGGCTTCATGATCATCCGCTCGATTTCATCGGCGGCCGGTGCGTTGATTGGCGCCAGTAACGCCATGGCCAACGGTGACCTGACACAACGTGTGCGCCTGACAAGCAGGGATGAGCTGGGCACCATCGGAAACTCCTTTGACGCCATGGCGGATTCGTTTGCCAGGGCGATTCAGAAGGTGGCCGAGAGTTCATCACAGGTTGCAACGGCGGCGGCACAGGTCAACTCGACCGCCGTGCGCATCGCCACCGGCGCAGAAGAGGTCGCGGCCCAGTCCGCCACAGTCGCCACGGCCGGTGAAGAGATGTCGGCCACCAGCGGCGACATCGCCCAGAACTGCCAGATGGCCGCCGAAGGAGCACAGCGCGCCACCCAGTCAGCCCAGAACGGGGCTCAGGTTGTTGAGGCCACTATCAGCGTCATGGCACAGATTGCAAACAAGGTACAGGAATCGGCCCGAACAGTGGAAAGCCTGGGGGCGCGTTCAGACCAGATCGGCGCCATCATCGGAACGATTGAAGACATCGCCGACCAGACCAACCTGCTGGCGTTGAACGCGGCCATCGAAGCTGCCCGGGCAGGCGAACAGGGTCGCGGTTTCGCGGTTGTTGCCGATGAAGTACGCGCTTTGGCGGAACGCACCACCCGTGCCACCCGGGAAATCGGCGAAATGATCAAAGCCATCCAGAGCGAAACCAGGGGGGCAGTCGCCGCAATGGAACAGGGTGTGCATCAGGTGGAAGCAGGAACTATTGAAGCGGGCAAGTCCGGAGAGGCGCTGCGGGACATCCTGGATCAGGTTAATGCCGTAGCAATGCAGGTCAATCAAATTGCCACCGCCGCAGAAGAACAGACAGCCACTACCAGCGAGATTTCCAACAACATGATGCAGATTACCGATGTTGTACAGGACACCGCCAGCGGCGCCCATGAATCGGCCACCGCCGCCAGTCAATTGACCGGCAATGCCGAAGAACTCAAGCGCCTGGTTGGTCAGTTCAAGTTTTAAGCCTTCGGCTGTGCGCTGAAGTCCAAGTCACATAAACGGAGAAACACCATGTCATCAAACGCGTTGGTAAAATCAGACCAATCACCGCAGCACGACGAACTGATCCAACTGGTCAGCTTTATGCTGGCTAACGAGGAATACGGCGTGGAGGTTCTCAAGGTACGCGAGATCATCCGTATGCCGACCATCACAAAGATGCCCAACACGCCGCAGCATGTGGAAGGAATCATCAACCTGCGCGGCAAAGTTATTCCGATCATATCCATGCGCAAGCGTTTCGGACTGATGGAAAATGAAAACAGCGGTCACACCCGCATCATCATTATGGATGTTTCCGGTTCACTTACAGGCTTCATAGTGGATGCTGTTTCGGAGGTAATCCGCATTCACAGCAGCGAGATCCAGCCACCTCCCACAATGGTTATGTCCGGCGGCATCGGTCGGGAATTCATCACCGGCGTATTCAACCACGCCGAGCGTCTGCTGATTATCATGGATATAGACCGGATGTTCTCGGATGAGGAGCGGGACGGTTTTGACGGAATGTTGTAATCGGAAGGCAGCACACTAGAACAAACAGCAAAAGGGGACTCCGTCATGGAATCCCCTTTTTATTTTTGACTATTTCTTTTTTTCATCCTTTTTGATCTTCTTGTCGGCCTTCTTTTCCTTCGGAGTCTTAGCCGGATCCTTTTTGGTTGCTTTCTTACTGTCCTGACCTTTGCTCATGATTTAGCTCCTTTTCACTGAAGTTACGATGCATGACACAGGTTGCATTATACCACCGATTGGCGTCAGGTGTATTTTTATCCTTTCAAACTCTCCAATTCATCCCAGCGCAGGAAGGCCGACTCCAGCTCCTGCTCCAGTTCAGCAAGGCGGGCATTTATGACAGCTGTTTCGCCCCCGGCGTTCTTATAAAAATCAGGGTCGGACAGGCGGGCGTGCAGTCCGGCTTGCTCCTCTTCCAGCGCGGCGATCCGTTCCGGCAATGCTTCCAGCTCGCGTTCATCCTTGAAAGAGAGTTTGCGGCTGCGCTCCGTCTGACGTTTTGCCTTGTCCTGAACCGGCTTTACTGCAGCAGGAGCTGCAGCGGCCGTTTCGGCAGCGGACTGGTTCAGCCAGTCGTCATAGCCGCCGACATAATCACGCACAACCCCGCCACCAGTCAGCACAAGCGTGCTGGAAACCACGTTATTGAGGAACTCACGGTCGTGGCTTACCAGCAGCAGCGTCCCGGAGTATTCCTGCAGCAAATCTTCCAGCAGGTCGAGCGTTTCGGCATCCAGGTCGTTGGTCGGCTCGTCCATCACCAGGATATTGGAGGGTTTGGTGAAAAGCTTGGCCAGCAAGAGCCGGTTGCGTTCGCCGCCGGACAGGATGCTGACCGGACTGCGGGCCCGCTCCGGCGAAAAGAGGAAATCCTGCAGATAACCGATGATGTGGCGCGACTGGCCGTTGATGATCAGCGTGTCATTCCCCTCGCCCACGTTATCCTGAACGCTCTTGTCCAGCTGCAGCTGTTCGCGCAGCTGATCAAAATAGATCACCTCGCGCCGGCTCCCCAGCTTGATTTCCCCCTGCTGCGGCTCCAGCTCGCCCAGCAGCAGGCGCAGAAGTGTAGTTTTGCCGGAACCGTTGGGCCCGATGATCCCGATCCGGTCGCCGCGCATTATCGTTGTGGAAAAGTTCTTCACAATTGACTTTCCATCGAAGGCAAAGGTCACGTCCAGTGCTTCCGCCACCAGCGCGCCGGAACGGTCGGCCGCCTGCAGCTGGATTTTGGCGGTCCCTTGCCGCTCACGCCGCTGGCGGGATTCTTCGCGCAGTTTTTTCAACGCCCGGACACGCCCCTCGTTGCGCGTGCGGCGGGCCTTGATCCCCTGCCGGACCCAGACCTCTTCCTGGGCCAGTTTTTTGTCGAACAGCGCCTGGCGGGTAATCTCGGCTTCCAATAGCGCCTCGCGGCGTTCGACGAATTCGTCATAGCCGCAAGAGAAAGCATAGATCCGTCCCCGGTCCAGCTCGGCCACCCGGTTGGCCAGACGACGGGCAAAGGCGCGGTCGTGGGTCACGAACAGCACCGTTTTTACGTTCTTGGCCAGGAATTCCTCAAGCCAGAGGATCGTGTCGATATCCAGGTGGTTGGTCGGCTCGTCCAGAATCAGGATATCGGGTGACGAAACCAGCGCACGGGCCAGCAGTGCGCGGCGTTTGGTACCGCCCGAAAGCGAGGTGAATTCGGCATCGGCATCCAGCTGCAGCCTGTTCAGCACCCGCTCGACCTCCTGATGCAGAGACCAGCCGTCGTTCTCCTCCAGCTCTTTTTGTAATGCTTCCAATCGTGCCATCAACTTGTCGCTGCCGTCATGGGCCAGCTCATGGCTCACATGGTGATACTCGGCCAGCAGCGCGGCAGCGTTGCCCATGCCGGAGGCGACCACATCGAAAACGCTTCCGGACAGCTCAGGCGGCACGTCCTGGGTCAGCTGAGTCACCTTCAGTCCCTGCTGGCGCTGGATATCGCCGCTCTCCTGGGAAAGTTCGCCGCCGATCAGTTTCAAAAGGGTCGATTTGCCGCTGCCGTTGCGCCCCATCAGACAGAGCCGGTCACCCGCTTCAATCTGCAGGTTGATGCCGTCGAAGATCGGCGGTCCGCCGAAAGCCAGAGTAATGTTGCGTAGTGATATAAGTGCCACTTGAACCTCAATAGTTGGATGGTAATGTTTTGAATCTGTTACTCGCAGATCGATTTTCCGCAGCGGATAAAATCGTTCAGCATCTCACGCCCTTCGTCTTTGCCGATAATAACCTGCAGGGAGATGTCAAACAGGGAGTGTTTCGGATAATGTTCGTGTGCCGAGCGCCAGAAAGCCTCCAGTCCGCTGACAATCCGCTCTTCGCTGATAATTGCCGCTGAAGTTCCGGGTTTCCCCTGAGCGGTCAATGAGCCCAGCGAAGCCTTCACGACTGAGGCTGAAATCGGGCTGACTGACAATGAAATATGGTCACCGCCAAACCAGAGATTGATCGTGCGTGCCCGGAAATCCCACTCCGTTTGCAGGGAAGCGTTTTCGGACAGCTTTAATGCCCGGCCGTCCGATGCGGCAATACGGATCCTGTCGAAAATCAGCGTTCCCGAACCGCTGCAGGGATTGAATTCGGAGCCGGTGTATCTTGTCGGCTGGAGGACAGTATTCCAATTTTTAAGCACCGCCTCTGCCTCGACACCGCTCAGTCCGCGACAGCTCTGCATGGCATCATCCAGATAGCGTTTTGCTACTTTTTCCGCCGCTGACAGATTTTTCCAGTAGCTGTTCGTATCCGGAACTTCTGCGTTGACGCAAGTCACCAGGCATGCCGCCAAAATCGCTCCGGCAGCAATCACGGCGAAAATCTGTTTGCAATTCATGATCTGCTGCATCGCCAACGTCTTCACTCTCAACTGCCCCCTATAAAGCTCGGAACCACCCGGCTGGCCTTCCGGCAAACCGGACAGGAGCCTCATATCCAGGCCAGAGCATGATCAGGACTGGTAATTTCAATGCCGCCCATGAAACGCCTTTACGATCCGGATTCTCCGCCGCAACGCGGAAAAAAAGCGATGTTTCATATCCCTCAGCACCAGCTTGCGATCGGTCAGTGATCGCAGGTAAAAAGGTACAATACAGCCGCATCGGTCACAATCGGCCTTGGGGCCCAGCATGCATGGTTTTTTGACGTCTCCGGCCGGATCAAAGGCAAATGATGTGCTTGCGAAGAGGCAGTTGTCAGTCACGCTGCGCGCTGCAGCTGACTTCATAAGACCCAGCGCCCGCTTAGTGTTGACCAAAAAATCACCATACTGCTGCTTCAGCTCAATCAGTTTATCAAGCATTCGGTCCTTCTCGGGCCAATCAAGCCATAGATCGTCGTCCAGTCCGCGAATCGGGGTATAAAAGCTGAAAACCATGTTGCGTACCTTGGGATTCCTGCTCCACTCCGCCAGCGAGGCTTCGACGTCAGCACAGTTCTGGCGGGTGATGCAATAGGCAATCGTGATGCGCTGCCCTTCGCTTTGCCGGATATTGCGCCTGATCGTCTCGTAAAGCCCGGGCTGGTTGCGGAAACGGTCATGATAAGCCGCACTGCCGTCCACCGAGATGCACCAGCTGACGTCTTTCCAGTCCGGCAGCGGCAGTGATCCGTTTGTGGTGATAGTGCTGAATTTGAAATACTGCCGCCCCAGTTCGATCAGTTCCGGGCGTAACAGCGGTTCACCGCCGACCCAGGTGCATTGGTAAAAGCGGAAGCCCTCGGACTTCATCTGCTCGAACTTTTCACGCCACTGTTCCAGCGAGCACTGGGCAACACGCTCCTGCTCAAAAAAATAGCAGTGTTCACAACGCAGGTTGCAGTCACTGGTGACATCCACCGATCCGAAAGTGTTTTTCGGAAAGCCGAAAAAAAAGAAGCCTATCCTGGCCAGGTCAAAAAGACTGAATGGCGCACGGTAGGGACGCTGAAAGGCCGGCTCGGGTCTATCTGTCATACTGTCCATAGAAAACAGGGGCTGGCTGTGAAGGCCAACCCCTGCATGCTGCATAAGCTACCGATATATTGCATCAAACCTGCACAACTTCCTTAACGCCTGGAACATGTTCTTTCATGGCGCGCTCGATTCCCATTTTGAGAGTCATGGTTGACATGGGGCAGCTGCCGCAGGCACCCTTCAAACGTACCTTGACGATGCCGTCTTCGGTAATTTCAACAAGCTCCACATCTCCGCCATCAGCCTGCAGGCCGGGACGCACCATTTCAAGAACCCTAAGTACTTCTTCTTTCATCTTCCATTCTCCTTTTGTTTGTATAAAATCCGGGGCTATTGTTTCGGCAGCCCGGGTTCGGTCAGATGTTGCGGCTGCATGATCCGGTCCAGTTCCGCCTCTGGCATCAGCTTCTGCTCCAAAACGATCTCGCGGATGCTTTTGCCGCTGGCCAGTGATTCCTTTGCGATGGCAGCCGAGGCGTTATAGCCTATGTAGGGAGCCAGAACCGTCACCAGACCAAGCGATTCATCCAGATAACGGCGGCAGCGCCCCTCATTAGCTTCAATTCCATTTATACAGGATTCGGTGAATTTCTGCACGCAATTCCTGAGCAGTTCCATGGAAAATGTCAGGTTATAGGCGATCAGCGGCATCATCACATTCAATTCCAGCTGGCCGGCCTGGGCTGCCAGCATGACGGCCTGGTCGCAGCCTATGACCTGGAAGCAGACCATGTTGGTCATCTCGGCCATGGATGGATTGATCTTGCCGGGCATGATCGAAGAGCCGGGCTGGATGGCCGGCAGCCGGATCTCGTCCAGGCCGGTGCGCGGACCGGAGGCCAACAGCCGCAGATCGTTGGCGATGCGCCCGATTGTAACTGCAGTGCGCCGCAGAGCCGACGAGAGCGCCAGGAAGGGATCCATATTCTGCATCGCCTCAAACAGGTCCGGGCTGGCCGTCAGCGGGAAGCCGGTCGCAATGGCCAGTTCTTCGACGATGGCCTTGATGTATGCCGGCTCGGCGTTCAGGCCGGTTCCGACGGCGGTGCCGCCGATGCCCAGCTCCAGCAGGTCCGGTATGCATGATTCCAAACCTTCACGGTTTTTGCGGATCGCGGCGGCATAGGCGGTAAACTCCTGCCCCATGCGGATCGGCACCGCATCCTGAAGATGTGTGCGACCGGACTTGAGAATATGGTCGAACTCCTTACCCTTGGCAGCCAGAGCAAGCTCCAGCCCTTCAAGTGCTTCCAGCAGCGGATCCAGCATCTCCAGCGATGCCAGCCGGATGGCGGTCGGGATTACATCGTTGGTGGATTGGGCCATGTTGACATGGTCATTGGGGTGCAGCGTGCTGAAGTCGCCCCGCTCCTTCCCCAGCAACTCCAGCGCCCGGTTGGCCAGCACCTCGTTGGCATTCATGTTGTGGGATGTGCCGGCGCCGGCCTGGAAAGGATCGACGACGAACTGGCCGGCCAGATCTCCGGCCAGCGCTTCATCTGCAGCGGCAACAATTGCATTGCCGATCATTTCCTCAAGCCGGCCGGTGGACATGTTGGCAATGGCCGCACAGCGCTTGATTACCACAGTTCCCCAGACAAAGGCGGGATGTGGTTTCAGGCCGGAGATTGGAAAATTGTGCAGGGCACGGGCGGTCTGGGCACCGTAATAGGCGTTAGCCGGTACCGACATTTCTCCCATTGAATCTTTTTCGATACGTGTTGTCATTTGTCACCTCGCTGCTGGCTGAAATCTACATTCAATTTTTATCACGAAGCACGGCTGGAAACATCAGGAAATATGTGAACAAGTTTCGTATCACCGGTTCTTGTACATTTTATTGTATTTTATTTTTTTATGGTACAATCTCTTCGGTTAAAGCAGTGTCATTGATTTTGATTGCACAAAGGAGACAATATCATGAGCCATCCCCTTCCGATTGCCAGGAACGACAAGACCGAGCTGTTCATTCTGCCGGCAATGGCCAACCGCCACGGGCTGATCACCGGTGCCACAGGAACCGGAAAAACCGTCACCCTGCAGACTCTGGCCGAGCAATTTTCCGGCATCGGAGTACCCTGTTTCATGTCCGATGTCAAAGGTGACCTGACCGGAATTTCACAGGCCGGCGGCGGCAATGTAAAAGTGACGGAACGCCTCGAGAAACTGGGAATTTCTGACCATCAGTTCTGTGGCTATCCGGTGACGCTCTGGGATCCGTTCGGAGAGAGCGGACATCCGGTGCGCGCCACCGTTTCCGACATGGGGCCGCTGATGCTGGCCCGGATGCTGGAGCTGAATGAAACCCAGAGCGGCGTACTCAACCTTGTCTTCAAGGTGGCTGATGACAACGGCCTGCTGCTGCTGGATCTGAAGGATCTGCGGGCCATGCTGCAGTTTGTGGGCGACAATTCCGGCACCTTCACCACTGAATACGGCAACATTTCCGCCGCCAGCGTGGGAGCGATCCAGCGCGGGCTGCTTACCCTGGAAAGCCAGGGCGGCGACAGGATCTTCGGCGAACCGATGCTGAACATCAATGATCTGATGCAGACCGAAAAGGGCAAGGGTGTCATAAACATCCTATCCGCCGACAAGCTGATGCAGTCTCCCAAAATGTATGCCACCATGCTGCTGTGGCTGCTCTCGGAACTGTTCGAAAACCTGCCGGAAGCCGGCGATCTGGACAAGCCGAAGCTGGTGTTCTTCTTCGACGAAGCCCACCTGCTGTTCAGCGATGCGCCCGGAGCCCTGCTGGACAAGATCGAACAGATGGTGCGACTGATCCGCTCCAAGGGGGTCGGCGTATTCTTCATAACCCAGAACCCGGCGGACGTGCCGGACAAGGTGCTTTCACAGCTGGGCAACCGGCTGCAGCATGCACTTCGCGCCTTTTCTCCCCGCGATCAGAAGGCGGTCAGGGCCGCCGCCGAAACCATGCGTGACAACAGCGCCCTGGACGAGGAGCAGGCCATTACCGAACTGGGTGTGGGAGAAGTGCTGGTTTCCTGCCTGGCCGAGAACGGACAACCGGGAGTTGTGGAGCGTGCCTTTGTCATTCCGCCCCATGCCAAAATAGGGCCGATCGATGAAGAGCAGCGCCGCCAGCTGGTACAGTCCTCGCTGGTGGCGGGGGTTTATGAGAAAACTGTTGACCGTGAATCGGCCTACGAGGTTCTCAAGGCACGCGCAGAGCAGGCTGCTCAGGCTGAACCGGCAGCACAGGAACAGCCCGCCGCCGCGGCTCCTTCATCAGGCGGTGGAATTGGCGGCATGCTGGGCGATATGCTCGGCGGAGCTGCGGGTTCGGGTGGAAGGCGTCGTGAAGGGATCGTGGAAGCCCTGGCAAAGAGCGCGGCCCGTTCGGTGGGAAGTCAAGTAGGACGAGCAATCATCCGCGGCGTGCTGGGGTCAATACTGGGCGGGAGGCGCTGATCAAAGTCGGCTTTCCATCCGGTGAAGCTGCCGGATGGAAAGCCTTTGTTTTTCGGGCATCTGCTGGAGATGTTACGCAGACAGCTCTTCCCACTCGCCGTACAACTCTTCCAGCCTGGTATTCAAGGCCGAATGACGCTCGCCGCCCTGCTGTCCGCGTTCCGGATCGTCGAAGAAACCTGGTGAGTTCATCTCTACCTCAAGCAGTCCCAACTCATTCTCTGTCGACGCAATCTGCGACTCCACCTCGCCGATCCTTTTCTGGCGGGCCTGGTCCTCGCGTTTGCGGCGTTTTTCCTCTTCCCGGTCACGCAGCCGCTCTTCTTTTTTAGGGGCAAGGGGCAAGGAACAAGTGGCAAGTGGCAAACTGGAATCAGAATCTGCTTTTTGACCCATGACCCTTGACCCTTGCCCCTGGTTTACCGAACTCTGCCCAGCTTTTTTTTCCAGATAATATTCGTAATCCCCGAAATAACTTTCCACTCCGCCCGCCTCCACTTCCACAATCCGCGTGGCCAGTGCATTGACGAAGTAACGGTCATGGGAGACGAAAACCACTGTGCCTTCAAAACCCTTCAGGGCATCCAGCAGCACTTCCTTACTGTACAAATCCAGGTGGTTGGTCGGTTCATCCATCAGCAGCAGGTTGGAGGGGCGCAGCAGCATCTTTGCCAGCGCCAGACGGTTGCGCTCGCCGCCGGAAAGCACGGCGACCTTTTTGTGGATGTCATCTCCCGAGAAGAGAAAAGCGCCAAGAATGTCTCGCAGCTTGGGTACCATGGCATAGGGGGCATCGGCGTACAGTTCGTCGTAGGCAGAGCGGCCCGGATCCAGCACATTTGCCTGATCCTGGGCAAAATAGTCCATACTGACATTGTGGCCGATGACCCGCTCGCCACCCTGGAATTCTCCACCGGCCAGCACCGCCATCAGTGTCGATTTGCCGGCACCGTTGTGTCCCACCAGGGCGATGCGTTCACCTTTATCGATCGTCAGATCAACCCGGTTCAGCACTGTGTGATCACCAAAAGAACGGGTCAGCCCTTTCAGCTCCATCACGGTTTTGCCGCTCTTGGGGGCTTCCGGAAACTGAAAGCGGATCCGTTTTCTCTCGGGCGGCAGCACGATCCGTTCGACTTTTTCCAGCTGCTTGATGCGCGACTGCACCAGCGAGGCCTTGTTGGCCTGGTAGCGGAAGCGGCTGATGAAAGCCTCGATTTTCTCAACCTCTTCATCCTGACGACGCTTGGCATCCCGCAGGGCGGCTACCCGCTCCACCCGCTGGGTCAGATAATTGGAATAGCTGCAATGGTAGTCGGAGAGGACAAGATTCCAGACTTCGGCGATGCGGCTGCAGACGCTGTCCATGAAGAAACGGTCGTGGGAGACCATGATCACCGAACCGGGGTAGTTGCAGAGGTATTCTTCCAGCCAGTTGCGCGCTTCCAGATCCAGATGATTGGTCGGTTCGTCCAGCAGCAGAACATCCGGCTTCTGCAGCAGCAGGCGCGCCAGGGCGATGCGCATCTGCCAGCCGCCGGAGAACTCGCCGCAGTCGCGGTGCCAGTCAACTTGAGCAAAGCCGAGCCCCTTGAGCACGGTGCCGATTTCGGCCTCCATCGTATAGCCGCCGCGATGCCGGAACTGTTCCTGCAGCTCGCCGTAGCGGTGCAAAAGCTGGTCATGCTCGGGCGAGTCATGGGGCATCCGCTCCATATCCTGTCCCAAGCGATGAAGTTCCTCCTCCATGGCCAGCAGCTCGCCCAGCGCGGCCCGCGCCTCGTGGAACAGCATCCGGCCGGAAGTGACGATACCGTCCTGGGGCAGATAGGCGGCTTTGGCCCCCCTGGCAAACTGGATCTCGCCCGAAGTCGGCTCGTTCAGCCCGGCGATGATCTTCATCAGGGTCGATTTGCCGGCGCCGTTCTCGCCGACCAGCGCCACCCGTTCACCTTTTTTCAGATGCCAGGAAATATTGTTGAAGAGAGGCGTGCCGGCGAAGTCTTTTGATAGATTGATAAGTTGTAGCATGGGGAGGGTTGTAGCATGGAATAGTACTTTTCGGCAAGCGGGGCGGGGCTGATAGTGGCAACTCTGCTAAAAGTCCGGATGAACGGCCATCTATTAAGCCAAGTTTGGTGTTGACTTGCATGTCGAGATCGTTGTTAATAACACCATGGTCGCGAATTTCTTGTTTATCAGGTGAGCGTATGCCTACCAAAGAAAATCCGGATACATTCCTGAAAACGATGGATGATTTTTCCGCTGCCTGCCGCAAGGCCGGCCTGAAGCTCACCCACCAGCGCTACAAAATTTATCAGGAGCTATTGAAATCCAACGACCATCCTGCAGCCGAAATCCTCCACAAACGCCTCCTGCTCAAAATTCCGACCATATCTTTGGACACCGTTTACAGAACATTGGCCACTTTTGAACAATATGGTCTTATCACACGGGTACAAACTGTCGAAAGTCACGCCAGATTTGAAGTCAGATTGAGGCACCATCACCATCTGATCTGCAGTGCCTGTAATGCAATCATGGATTTTCAGTGGGAAGGCTTTGATCAATCGCCGCTTCCTCAAGGCCTGCTGGAATGGGGGACTGTCAGCAACAAACAGGCTGTGGTGTATGGTGTTTGCAGTAAGTGCCAGTCCTAAAGCAATTCCTGAGTTTTTTTTGCCAACTACATAGTAATATTTACTATCTAATAAATATTTTTATTTGATAAATATTTTTCCGGTGGTATAGTTGCATCTCAATTAAACAATACAAACTATCACCCGACAGCTACTGGTCAGCTGTACAAATTCAAACCTGAGAGGAAAGGAGAACAGAGATGAGTAATGAGAGCAGATGCCCAGTAACAGGGAAAGTTGCCACAGCCACTGCCAGCAGCGGCACGTCGAACCGGGACTGGTGGCCGAACCAGTTGAACCTCAAGATTCTTCACCAGAATCCTGCCGTTGGCAACCCGATGGGCGAGGAGTTCAACTACACTGAGGAATTCAAAAAACTCGATCTGGAGGCCCTGAAGAAGGATCTTTGTGCGCTGATGACCGACTCGCAGGAGTGGTGGCCGGCCGATTACGGTCACTATGGCGGGCTATTTGTACGGATGGCGTGGCACAGCGCAGGCACCTACCGCACCGGTGACGGACGCGGCGGAGCCTGCTCCGGTTCCCAGCGTTTCGCGCCGCTCAACAGCTGGCCGGACAACGTCAACCTCGACAAGGCGCGCCGCCTGCTCTGGCCGATCAAGCAGAAATACGGCAGAAAAATCTCCTGGGCCGACCTGATGATCCTGGCCGGTAACTGTGCGCTGGAGTCGATGGGCTTTAAGACCTTCGGTTTCGGGGGCGGACGCGAAGACATCTGGGAGCCGGAAGAGGACATTTACTGGGGTTCGGAAGAAACCTGGCTCGGAGACAAGCGCTACACCGGTGAGCGAAAACTGGAGACTCCTCTCGCCGCTGTTCAGATGGGTCTGATCTACGTCAACCCGGAAGGACCGAACGGCAATCCGGATCCGGTCGCCTCCGGCCGTGACGTCCGGGAAACCTTCGCCCGCATGGCCATGAACGACGAAGAGACCGTCGCGCTGATAGCCGGCGGGCACACCTTCGGCAAGTGTCATGGAGCGGGAGATGCATCCCATGTGGGTCCTGAACCTGAGGCCGCCCCCATCGAGGAGCAGGGACTCGGCTGGAAGAACAGCTTCCGTAGCGGAAAAGGGGCCGATACGATCAGCAGCGGCATCGAGGGAGCCTGGAAGCCGAACCCGACCAAGTGGGACATGGGCTATCTGAAGGTTATGTTCAAATACGAGTGGGAGCTGGTCAAGAGCCCGGCCGGCGCGAATCAGTGG
>CAYQTC010000033.1:0-45493 GCA_964420435.1 uncultured Geobacter sp. | reverse complement strand
TGTCTTTAAGGACAACCGTTCCCTTGATGGGAGCGCCGGCGGCGGCAACGCCTGATACAACTCGCTGATTGACAACTCCGCCGCCTCCAGTGGTTGACGGCGAACCGGTGGTTCCTCCGTCACCGCCGCAGGCAGCCATGAGTACAAGTGTGGAAAGCAACAGTAACCAGCCGACAATGCGTATGTTTTTCATATAAAACCTCGTGATTACTGTTTCCCACCTTGTAAGAGTTATGATTCTGGAAGTCAAGCAATTATAACCGCAATTTATTAAATAGCACAAACCATGCAAAGAAAATTTTACCGACTGTCGCTAGATAGAGCTTTTCGCGCATCTGATTGGCATTATGTAGCGGTCTTATCTGAAAACTTTTTATTCGAGGTTAGCTTTTTTCGGTTTCAAGAGGATCGTTCGAAGTTTGGTTGCTATTTATACCATGAAATTTCGGTACTGTTATCCGGATTTTCATGGTATGCGGCGCTTCATGGGAAGGTTTCATGATACATGAAGTAATCCGGCGCACTGGCACTGGACGTGGTGAAGCGTTTTTTGGGGTGCGCATACCGGCGCCGAACTAGACTTGCTGATTCAGCGGGAAAGCCTCCATCAAGTTCGAGAGCGTATCCAGATTCGTTTTCCTAACCTGAAGAAGGGCTGCCGGACGTAGCCTTTTTTCTGGACAGACACCAACATTACTTGCATAATGCAATTAATATACGAAACCTGTACACCGGGATATCACCATGGAATCAATTCGGGAAAAACTGCAGATCTTCACGCGCCGCTTCGGGCTACTGAACGCGGCCTGCTGCGATGAATGTTGCGGGGAGCAGATTTCGCTGGCACAGAGCCACATACTATTCGAGATCCGGAGACAGGGGGCTCCATCCATGCAGCAAGTGGCGGAAGAGCTGGGCATGGACGTGACGACTTTCAGCCGGCAAGCCAAGGGCTTGGAGGGACGAGGTTTGATCGTGCGCACGGTGTCGCCAGAAGACCGGCGGGTGAGCCTTCTGGGTCTGACCGACGCCGGAGCAGCTGTTTTGGCGCGAATCGACAGGTATATGTCTGAAAGGATAGAGCTGATCTTCTCGACCATGACGGACTTTGAACGGGAGACCGTAACCAGGTCACTGGGGCTGCTGAATGAAGCGGTGGCCAGAGCAGCCGAAGCAGGTATGAGACAGAATGGAGTAATTGCATGTTGCAAGTAAAAAACAGGCCAAGCGGCCCTTTTAAAATCAAGGGAATCAGAAATGTTACTGATGCAGGACGAAATCCGACCGGGGGCGTCTGTTCAATTGAAGCTGACGACGGGACCGGCAAGCCTCCCTGCTGAGGCCCTCCCACCTCCGCCGGCGGCGGAGAAATTGACGAAAAGGTCCCCGGTTTCCTGGGGTGGCTGCAGACCGGAGCCGGACCAGTGGCGAGGGTTTCCACGGAACTCCAGCGTAAAGACCGGCTCGGCGCCTGCCTGGCGCGATGGGGCATCGGCCGGATGACTTACATGGTCCCACCCGGACTCTACGCGCTCGGCAACCCCATCGCCAGCGATCCGGTACTGGTGACCGCCAACTACAAGATGAGCTACGATGCAGTCCGCAGCGCCCTAGCCGGGCGCAATGCCTGGATGCTGGTGCTGGAAACCTTCGGTATCAACGTCTGGTGCGCGGCCGGCAAAGGAACCTTCGGCACCGGAGAACTGGTGCGCAGAATCGCATCCAGCGGGCTGTCAAAGGTTGTCAGTCATCGCCGGGTTATTCTTCCAATTCTGGGGGCAGCGGGCGTTTCGGCCCACGAAGTTGCCAGACGCAGCGGCTTCAGCGTCAGCTATGCCGCCATCCGGGCCAACGATCTGCCCCACTATCTGGACAACGGCCTGGTGACAACGGAGGCGATGCGGAAGCTGAGTTTCACCCTCTACGAACGGCTGGTATTGATCCCGGTAGAGCTGGTTCTGGCACTCAAATCAATTGCCCTGGCTGGCGGAGGGATTTTTCTGCTGTTTGCCGTTTCAGGCGGGCTCGCCGCCGGAGTTACGGCTTTTCTCGCCTGGCTGGGCGCCTGCCTGGCCGGTATCGTAGCGGGACCGGCCCTGCTTCCCTGGCTCCCCGGCCGGAGTTTCGCCTGGAAAGGAGCCGAGGCAGGCCTGTTGTGGAGCTGTGCATTCTATCTGCTGGCCGGGGGGCAGGCCTGGAGTGGATGGGTAACGCTGGCAATCTTTCTGGCCCTGCCGGCGGCCAGCGCCTTCTATACCCTGAACTTCACCGGTTGCACCCCCTTCACCTCCGTTTCTGGAGTGAAGAAAGAGATGCGCATCGCCATACCGGCCATGGGGGGGGCTCTCATCCTCGGGCTGGTATTGTTGGCAGCGGGACGGTTTCTGTAAGTGACAAAGGAGTGAATTATGGAAGGCTTCAGATATCTCGAAAACGTGGCTACGCTAAAACTGGACCAGACCGCCTGCATCGGCTGCGGTCGCTGCCTGGAAGTCTGCCCGCATCAGGTGTTCTCCATAGCAGAAAAGAAGGCCTCTTTCATGGACCGTGACGCCTGCATGGAGTGCGGCGCCTGCGCCCTCAACTGCCCGGTCAAGGCGCTTTCGGTCGAGGCCGGGGTCGGCTGCGCCTCGGGCATGATCAACGAATGGCTGCAGGAGCGCAAACTGGGCAAACTGGGCGGCGGCAACTGCTGTTCCTGAGTTTGTTTGACACACTGTCGGGATACGATTATATGTTTCACACCGTTATTGTTTTACCGAATCCCGGATGCAAGGGGAGCAATATGACCATCACAACCAACCTGAAGATAGAAGAGAATCCCTTTGCCCGGAAGCTCGGCATAAAGGAATGGCAGGACCGCCAGCTTATCCAGCCGAAACCGGAAGATTATCTGATCGAAGAGCTGATCCCTGCCAATGCTCTGGTTTCGCTGCAGACCAGTGATATCTTCGGCAAGACCACCCTCGCCACCCAGCTGGCCATGTCGGTGGCCTTCGGGCTGCCGTTCCTTGACCGCTATAAATGTCTGCAGCCTGGCAAAGTATTGTACATCAATGCCCGCGACACCGATGAGGACAGCCATCGCAGGTTCAAGCGCCTGATCCGCGAGTGGTCGGACTCCGTTCCGGACATATCAAGCCGGATTGATGATAATCTGGACAACATCACCCATATTTCACTGTTTGATGAATGTTTCGGGGTTTCGCCGCAACTGGTGGATGTTTCGGGAAGCATGACCAAGACCTACACGTATCTGCATCAGTTCAGCGAATATTTCAAATGCAAGCTGATCGTGCTCGATCCGGTCGAGGACTTTTTCCCCGAAAATCTGAAAAACATCTCCGAACTGTATCTCAAGCTGCGCCAGATAAAATCCACTGTCCTGCTGGTTGCCGACCACAGCCGCAACGAGGCTTTTCACAAGGTTGAAGTCGGCATGTCCATCACCGAAAACGGATTGCGGATGCACAGCGATTATCTGGGATGTCGTGATATCGGCATGGCAATGGGCGCCGGCATCTGGTTTCCGACAACATGATGGAATGCCGTATCGGATGTGCCGCCTGCTGTATCGCACCGTCGATCTCGTCGGCGATTCCCGGCATGACGGGAGGCAAGCCGGCCGGAGCGCGCTGTCCTCAGTTGACGCCGGACAACCTCTGCCGGATTTTTGGGAAGCCGGAACGCCCGGCGGTCTGCCGCAGCCTGCGGCCAAACCCCGAGATGTGCGGCAGCAGCGATGCCGAAGCGCTGAAAAATCTCACAGAATGGGAGCAGATGACACGGCCCGAATAGTCAACAACAACATCTGTTTTCACCTGCAGCCTTGAACCCGACCTCGCCCCTGTGGTATCAATAGAGTCATGAATTTCTTCTCCCCGAACATCCTCATGCTGTCCCTCTTCGTCCTTAACATCTTTCTGGTGCTGATTGACGCATCTCTTGGCTACCATCTGGCCCCCCGTCTTCTGCGCACTTCCGACCCGGATGAACCGGAACAAGGGGAGTCTGCAGTCCGCACTGTACGTGTCATGCTGACATTCCTGGTGGCGCTGTACATGTTTTTCAACTGTCTGGGTTTTTTTAACAACAACAGGGATCTGATGTTGATAGTGACCGCAATGATCGTGTTTGATCTGGGCGGTCAGGCCTACCTCAGACATCGCTCCGGCCGCAAGGATGAACAGCCATGAGCAATCCGCTTTTGGAACAGACCTATGACATCCGTTCGCACGAGGTTGACAATCACGGAACGCTGCGACCGGTTATCCTGCTGAAGTACATGCAGAATGCGGCCTCGGAGCACTCAATGCAGCTCGGCATTTCGGTCGGCAAGCTGAAGGAATCGGGATTGACCTGGGTGATGTCCCGGATGCATCTTTCGATGAAGCGCTATCCGCACCGAGGTGATCTGGTGGTTGTAAAAACCTGGCCGGCGATTCGTGAAGGTGTGTTTTCGATCAGGGATTTTGAACTGCTGGATGGCGGCGGTGCAGTAATCGGGGTCGCCACATCTTCATGGGCGGTGCTGGATCTGAAGAGCCGCAGACCGGTCAGAATCGGCGAACGGCTGCCGGATTATCCGCTGCGGCCGGTGCGTGCATTGGAAGACAGTTTTGCTGCGCTCCCGATCCTGAAAAATCCGGAAACCAGAATCTGCATGCCGGTGCTGCGGTCGGATCTGGATCTTAATCTGCACGTCAATAACACTGTTTATGCCGGCTGGGGGCTGGAAGCTGCTCCGGGAAGGGTGGCTGACTGCTGTCTGCCGATGGAGATAGAAATCGGATTCAGGGCCGAAGTCCATTACGGTGATCCGATTGTTTCGCTCTGTGCAGCAGAAGAGGGAGACAGTCTCTGCCTGCTGCACCGTATCGAACATGCCGACAGCGGCCTGGAGCTGGCCCGTTTACGAACCCGCTGGAAGCCGGTCGGCTGATTTTTTACCAATTTCAAATCAAGGATGAAATCAAGGCGGCGAGGATTGAGGCGACAAAGGCGTACAAAACAGTACGTTGAGGAGCCGAAGACGAGCCAACGAAGATAGCGCCTTGATTTGGAATTGGTATTTTATTTTTTGGGCCCGGCGGCATTCAGCGACTTTATCAGCGCATCGGTAACATCCTGGGTGTCCACTGCATTGCCGAGATACAGTAATTCCTTCTTGATAACTATAACTGCAAAATCATTGGCCTTGCCGTAGGCGGCTGCGGCCTGTTCCACATCTTCAAAAAGCGACTTGGTCTCTTTTTCCTGCAGAGTATAGAACTCCTCTTCCGAGCTGCGGGCAAACTTCTGAAACTCCTCCAGCTTTTTCTGGAACTCTTTGGCCTTTGCTTCGCGCTGCTGGGGAGTCATGCCGGCCAGCTTCGATTCGATAGATTTATTCAACTTCTCAAGCTGCTTTTTTTTGCCGTCGATTTTTGTCTGCAGTGAATCTTTTTTGGCTTTCAGCAGTTCTACAAGAGCTTTCCCGCGATCTGAATCGCTGCCGATTCGGACGACATCCACATAACCGATTTTTGGGTTCTGCCTGACAGCTGCCGCTTCGGTTAGTTTGGCAGCTGCGGCCGGAATTTGCGGGGCAGCAATTGCAGCCGGAGATGGAACAGAGCTTTTGGGTTCAGCAGCCGGAACAGCGTCAGCGGCGTTTGCCAGGGTTGGAAGTGCGACAATCATTGCAATTAACAGATTTTTAAAATTGTTTGACATGGCATCTCTCGTTTTATGGGATAAAATAGCTGGGACAGCATAAAGAGATTGCAGCATTGAAGCAACACAATTTGATGGACATAAACGGGAGGGTATCAATGAAATATGCAGAAATAGTATATCGACTGGCAATCGCACTCTGGGTGGGCGGCAGTGCCCTGTTCACCTTTGTGCTGACACCGCTGCTGTTTAAAACCGAAAGCCGGGACACGGCCGGACGCATCGTCGGGACTTTTTTTCCCGGTTATTTCCGCTGGGGTCTGGCCTGCGGGGGAATTGCGCTGCTTTGTCGCCTTTTCCTGAAGGGAGGACGATTGGAGCTGGCCACCGGGATTCTGGTGCTGATGCTGGCCGCCACGTCCTTCCAGGCCTATTATGTGGAGCCGAAGGCGGCTGAAATCAAGCGCCAGATCGTTTCTTTCGAAACGACTCCAAAAAGCGATCCCCTGCGACAGCAGTTCTCGAAGCTGCACGGCGTCTCGGCGGTCTGCAACCTGGCGGTGGTGGTGGGCGGCGTGGTACTGGTTATTCTACTGTAGCATTTTGCCGTCTGATGGAGGTTGTTTGTGAGAAGATTGATTCGGCTGTTGATTTTGTCCTTCCTGGCACTGCCTGGCGGATGCAGCCAGGGCGCTCAACTGCCGCACCAGGCGGCCGACGGAGTTGTACTGGCCTTTGGTGACAGCATCACCGCCGGCACCGGTGCCGGGCCGGGCGAAAGTTATCCGGATCAGCTGGGAGGATTGACCGGAAGGAAGATTATTAATGCCGGGGTTCCGGGCGAGGTGACGGCCGAAGGTCTTCTGCGGCTGCCGGAACAGCTGGAAAGCGTCAAACCGTCCCTGCTGATCCTGTGCCACGGTGGAAATGATCTGATCAGGCGACTGGATCAGCGTCAGGCGGCTGAAAATCTGCGCGGCATGATCCGACTGGCCAGAGATCGGGGTGTTGCCGTGCTGCTGGTCGCAGTTCCCTCACCCGATCTTTCCCTGAAACCTCCCGCTTTCTATGCCGAAATTGCCTCCGAATTCGGCATCCCGATCGAATCAAAGGCCCTGGGCAGAATCCTGGGCAAAGGCTCGCTAAAGTCCGACTATATCCATCCCAATGCGGCCGGTTACCGGCAGTTGGCCGAAGCGCTGACGGCGCTGCTGAAAAAGAGCGGCGCAATTTAATCTTTAAAAGGCTGTTAGCCACAGAGATCACAGAGAACACAGAGAAATGATTTGTAAATTCGAATTTGAAGTATCAACTGGCTGGTACGACATAACAATTTTCATTATTCGTTTTGATTTTCCTCTGTGAACTCTGTGCCCTCTGTGGCAAATGTTTTTTCGGGTTTTTGAGACACTTCTTCATCCTACCGTTTTTCTGAATCTCCCAACGGCTACCAGAAGAACCACAATGCCGATTACAGCCAGCGCCGCCAGCTGCGGCCAGAGGATGGCGATTCCGACCCCTTTCAAAAAAATCCCCCGGATGATCACCATATAGTAACGCAAAGGATTCAACAGGGTCAGCCATTGAGCGGGCTCGGGCATGTTTTCGATCGGAAAGGCAAACCCTGACAGCAGCATGGCCGGAAAGATGATAAAAAAAGCGCTCATCATGGCCTGCTGCTGGGTCTGGCTGACGGTGGAAATCAGCAGACCGATTCCCAGCGAACTCATCAGAAAGAGGGTTGTAGCCAGAAAAAGCAGCCAGAGACTCCCCTTGACCGGCGCATCAAAGACCAGCGCCCCGACCGCGCTGATCAGAAAAACATCAATGTAACCGATCAGCACAAAAGGCAGGGTCTTGCCCAGGATGAATTCCCCTTTGCGGATCGGGGTGACAATCACCTGTTCGATCGTGCCGATCTCCTTCTCGCGTACGATCGCCATTGAGGAAAGCAGCATCGTGATCACAAACAGGATGTTGGTTATCACCGCCGGTACGTAGAAGGGCGGGCTTTCCAGATTCGGATTGAACCAGGCCCGGCTGGCCAGTTCCACCCGCCCGATACGCGGAGTCTGACCGATCAGGCTCACGGCATACTCACCTTGCAGGCGGCTGTTGTAGTCGGTTGCCAGACGCCCCAGATAGCCCATGATCACCCCGGCCGTGTTGGAATCGCTGCCGTCCAGAAGTGCCTGCACCGGGGCTGTATCACCCCGTTTCAACTGTTCGCTGAAGCCGTGTTCCATCTTCAGCACCAGCCGCACAGTGCCGCGGTCCAGAAGCCTGCGCGCCTCGTCGTCACTGTCGATCTGCCTTGCTATCCGGAAATAACCGGAAGAACTCATGATCGAGACCAGCTCACGGCTTTCACTGCTGTTATCCCGATCAAAAACAGCCGTGGGGATGTTTTTGACATCCATGTTGACTGCATAACCGAAAATGACTGTCTGCAGCGCCGGCAGCACAAACAGCACAATCCGCATGCGCGGGTCGCGAAAGACCTGAATGAATTCCTTGACCAGCATGGCACGGAGACGTTCGAACATTTTAAAACCCTTTTGCCACAGAGGACACAGAGGTCACAGAGAAAATCTCTTAATACCGTCAACGAGCCTGGATTCTCCAAAATTCAACAACAAGGCGCGTTTTAAGCCAGTGCTCTTCAAATAAGAAGGAACTTGTGCAGAAAATACATCTTCAAGACGTCTGACAGATTTGGTCTCTACAATAACTTCTTTGTTTACGAGAAGATCGAGTCGTTGTCCTTTTATTCCGACACCCTTATATACAATCTCTACTTCTTTTTGTCTTTCAAACGAAATCCCGCGCAAACCAAGCTCATGGCAAAGCGCTTCCTCGTAAATCGACTCCAGCAGTCCAGGTCCCAAAATTCTGTGTACCTCTATTGCAGCTGCAATTATCTGCTCTGTAAGTTTATCCATGCTTGCCTTCCTCTGTGTTCTCGCTTAGAGCGCCTACTTTTGGCTGTGTCCTCTGTGGCTAAACGATTTTCTTTTTGAATTTCTTCACAGCCACCGTCATTACGATCACCCCGAACCCGGCCAGAAACAGCACTTCCGGCCATAGCACACCGATCCCCACATCTTTCAGATAGATTCCCCGCAGTATGAAAACGAAGTAGCGGGCCGTGATGATATGGGTCACGGTCTGGATCGGCAGAGGCATGTTTTCAATCGGGAAGATGAAACCGGACAGCAGGAAAGCCGGCAGAACCGTTGTTACGATTCCGACCTGGCTGGCCAGAAGCTGGCTTTTGGTGATGATGCTGAGCAGCATCCCGAAGGAAAGCGCCCCGAACAGAAACAGCATCGAGAGCGGGGCCAGCAGCCAGAGACTCCCGCGCAGCGGCACGTCAAAGACGAATTCACCAACTCCGACGCAGAGCAGCAGGTCCAGCATGCCGATGCAGAAATAGGGCGCAAGCTTGCCGAATATCAGCTCCGCACCGGTAACCGGAGTGACGATCAGCTGTTCCATCGTGCCGGTCTCCCACTCCCTGGCCATGCAGAGCGAAGTCAGGATGGCAGCCATGATCATCATCACAACCGCAATCAGGCCGGGGAAGATGAAGTTGCGCGAGACCATGTCGTTGTTGAACCAGACACGCGGCCGCAGCTCCAGAACCGGCAGTTTTCCCGGAGAAAGCGCAGATACTCTCTCACCCTGGGAGAGGGTGGGGGTATTTCGCAACTGCTTCAGCATTATGTCGCGGGTAAAAGTGGCGGCAGTCGCCTCGGCATACCCCAATGCAATGGTGGCGGTATTGGGATCACTGCCGTCCACCACCGTCTGAACCAGGGCGGTTTCACCTCGCGAGAGAATGCGGGCGAAATCGGCCGGGATCACCAGGGCGATCAGCGCCTCACGACGGTCGACGGCATCCTCGATTTGACGGTAGTTGTCGGTGCTGATGCGCAGGTCGAAATAGCGTGAACCGGAGAAGCGGCTGATAAACTCGCGGCTTTCCACACTCTGCGACTGGTCCCAAACCGCCAGCGGCACACGGTCCACATCCATGGTCAGGGCGTAGCCGAACAGGAACAGCAGCATCATCGGCATGCCGATCCCCATCATCAGGCTGCGCGGATCACGCAGCACGTGCAGGAACTCCTTTCTGGCAACGGCTTTCAGGCGGCGGAGGTTCATACTTTGTCCCGTTCCTCGATCAACCCGATAAACACATCCTCCAGGCTCGGCAATGCCCCGTCCCCACCCCTCTCCCGCTTCAACTCATCCGGCGTACCCACCGCGATCAGCTCTCCGCGATAGATCAGAGCCAGGCGGTCGCAGTTTTCGGCTTCATCCATGTAGTGAGTTGTGACAAAGACCGTAACTCCGCCTTCGGCCAGGGAGTAGATCAGCTCCCAGAACTTGCGGCGTGAAAGCGGATCGACCCCCGAGGTCGGCTCATCCAGAAAGACAATCGGCGGCTCGTGCAGGATGGCGCACCCCAAGGCCAGCCGCTGCCGCCAGCCGCCGGACAGCTCGCCGGCCAGTGAGCCGCGCCGTTCCGTCAGTCCGGCCATCCTGATCACCCATTCGGTCCGTTCCAGTCGCTTAACTGCCGGCAGGCGGTAGACTCCGGCATAAAAGGCGATGTTCTCCTCCACGGTCATATCTTCGTAGAGGGAGAAGCGCTGGCTCATGTAGCCGATGTTTTCCTTGATCTGCTCCGGCTGGGTGGCAATGTCGAAACCGGCCACACTCCCTTTGCCCGAGGTGGGCGTCAGTATGCCGCACAGCATGCGGATGGTGGTGGATTTACCGGCACCGTTGGGACCGAGGAAGCCGAAAATTTCCCCGCGCGGAACGGCCAGGCTGACGCCATCCACGGCAGTGAAGTCACCGAAGCGTTTTGTGAGGTTGTTCAAGGACACGGCGGGTGGTTCGACTCCACTCATCGAACGCTTCACGATTCCATTCAGCTCACGTCCCCTGGGAGAGCCGACTTGAGTGTCTCCGAAGGGAGTCAAAGAGTCTCCCCCGATTTTGCCGATCACCAGATCATCCAGCGAGACGGCGCCATTGCCGGTCAATTCATCCGGCGTACCGCAGGCGATCAGGCGTCCGTTGTGCAAAAGTCCGACCCGGTCGCAGCGTGCGGCTTCATCCAGATAGGCGGTGGCCACGAGGATAGTGACCCCTTCCGCCTTAAGACCGGTCAGAATTTTCCAGAAATCGCGGCGCGAAACCGGATCAACGCCGTTGGTCGGCTCGTCCAGCAGCAGCAGTTCGGGCTTATGAATCAGCGCGCAGCACAACCCCAGTTTCTGCTTCATACCGCCCGACAAGCGGCCGGCCAGCCGGGCGCTGAAAGGAGCCAGACCGCTGAAAGCCAGCAGCCGTTCGGTACTCGCCTTGCGTTCCGCGCCCTCCACACCGAACAGGTCGGCATAGAAACGGATATTTTCGGCCACAGTCAAATCGGGATAAAGACCGAAACGCTGGCTCATGTAGCCGATGTCCGGCTGTACGGGAGTCAGGTCGCCGCCGGGACAACCCAGAACCTGCAGCTCTCCGTCGCTGGCATCCATCACTCCGCTCAGCATGCGCAGGGTGGTGGTTTTACCGGCTCCGTCGGAGCCAACCAGACCGAACAGCTCACCCCTGGCCACCGAGAGCGTCAGTCCGTCCACGGCGGTCAGGCTGCCGAAGCGTTTGCTGAGATTGTTGACGATTACAGCCATTTAAACACCTTCACTTCTTGCCACAGAGGACACAGAGGAAATCAAAAATAAAATATTAAAATTAGTGGTTTGACAAAAGGACAGGATTTAATGCTTATGAACTTCCCACCTGATTTTCTATGCCTGTGCGTCCTTCGAATTTATCCTTGAATGTGCCTTTCTCTGTGAACTCTGTGTCCTCTGTGGCTAATGCTTTTGTCCGTCGCTTTCAATCACCGCATCGGCCGGCATGCCCGGCTTCAGTTCCATCTTCGGGTTGGCCAGGGTAATCTTGATCCGGTAGACCAGTTTGACCCGTTCCTTGGCGGTCTGGACATTTTTGGGGGTGAATTCGGCTTCGGGCGAGATATAGCTGATCTTTCCGTCGAAACCCCTCCCCGGCCAGCTGTCCACTGTGACGCGGGCCGCCTGCCCGACCTTTACCCGTCCCAACTCGGTTTCGGGGATATAGGCCCGCAGCCAGACTTCGTCCATCTTACCGACGGTGACGACCGGCGCGCCCGGCGCCAGCATTTCGCCCGGCTCGGCATGCTTTGTCAACACCAGTCCTGACAGAGGCGAGGTCAGCTGACTCTGGGCAAGACGGGTTTCTGCCAGTGCCTTGCCGGCGGATGCTCCCTCCACCCTGGCCTGCGCCTGCCGCACTGCATCCGGCCGGGGGCCGCTTTTAAGCAGTTTCAAGCGCTGTTCGGCTTCGTGCACCGCCGCCGCTGAAGCATCCCGGGCCGCCCGGGCAGCTTCCAGTTCCTTCTGAGGAATTACTTCACGCTTGAATAATGCCTCGGCACGAACTGCATCCCTTGACAACCGTTCGGCATCGGCCCTGACCCGCGTCAGTACGGCCTCTCCCTGGGCGATCTCTTCGCGGCGGCTGCCGGCCTCAAGATCTGCCACGACCGCCTTGGCAGCGCGTTCTTCGGCATTGCGGCTGTTGCGTTCCTGCTGCAGCTCATCGTCTTCCAGGCGAGCGATCAACTGCCCGTCAGTGACGGCCTGCCCCTCATCAACCAGCCGCTCAATCATCCGCCCGCCGATTTTGAATGACAACGCCACCGACGTGACTTCAATGGTGCCGGAGACTTTCAGCCTGCCGCTGTCCTGTGGTTTGCGATGCAGAAAGATGTAAGCCGCCAGAACGAACACGCCAAGAATAACAATGCCGACAATGGCTTTTTTGGGCATCGGGGTCCTCCTTAGTAGTGAGTCAGAGCTTTTATTTTAGCACAGAGGATTGATATGACACGGATTGCCAAAAAAAAGAAGGGGCGGCTGAAAGCGCCCCTTCAAATAAATAATCGAAAAACAGGTATTCTGTCAGCTGGTTGCTTGGCACACTTGGGAACGGCGACGCAGTAGACGATACAGCGGCAAACAGCAAAGCAGCAACAGAGTTGCTCCGGTCAGAGCCGGGTAAGTAACTGCGGCGACGACCGGCAGTAAAGCTAGTCGTGTCACAGCACGCAGCGGCTCGTGACCGGCAATGAAGTCGGCCAGCGGCGGACTGATCTGGTAATACAGCGCCACAAAGGCTCTACCGGGAGCGTTGGTCAGCAGTTGCCGGTCGCGGAAATCACGCAGAACACGGACCTGCGGATGCAGGTAGCTGCCGTAGGCCGCCGTGGCGATGAAGCAGCCGCCACCGCCTCCACCACCGCCGGAAGCCACTGGCGAAAGAGTGGATGCTGGAGTGTTGGGTGGCTCAACAGCACTGGCGACAGATCCGTTTGTGCTGAAGGAGGCGCTGTGATTGTTGACATTGGTTACGTTAGCCACCAGCAGTACGACCTCATCTGATGGGTTCAACGGGCCGACGGAATAATTACCGAAGGAATCAGCTGAAATTTCCGTAGTTGTGAGACCTGTCTTTTTGAATACTGCCGTCCGGATTCCACTGGTCTTGTTGATTGTGATGATTCTATTGTTAACAATGGCATGAGCAAAACTATAATAAGCAAACGAGTAATGCGGAAGCGTCACGGCATTAACGTTAACAGTACTGATTAAAAACGGGTTATAAACATGTATCAGGTTAAGGTCCTGAGGATGGCTTATGACACCGGTTCCCCAGTCACGCAGGTATACCCGCCTGGCAAATCCGAAGAAATCCGCACCGAGACTGCTGTTGAATGGAGCAGTTATCAGCAGGTTTTCCAGTACAGGCACCATCGGAATATCGGTATTGCCGCCGGGTGAGTCCAGTGTTGCCAGTTTTTCCCACGCACTGCGGATAAAGTTTGCGTTTGTTCCATCGTAACGTTCGGCCAGATAGCGGTTGAAGATCCAGCGTCCGTATCCTCCGCCATTATTCACGTTGACCGCCGTATCAAGAGGTAAAGTACTGTTGTTGAACCACCCCGGGATATAGTTGTAGAGCTGGTTGACTCCGTCGTAGAGTTCATCCTCATGCCAGGAAGCGGTCGCCTCGGCGAACCAGATATCAAAGAAGATGTTATATCCGTACTGGATGGCATGCTGGTATTCATGTGCCGCTGTTATCTGCAGGCTCTGGGTGGCGCTGTATGGTCCTCCGAAAGCGGTCAGATAAATACTGTCAGTAAAATTGTTGTCGATTTCCATGAAACTGCTATAGGCATTGGAGAAACCGGCTGACGGAATTGCCTGGCTGGATGTTGTCTGACCGTAAAGCCTCTGTAGAGCCAGATCCAGCAGGTAAACGTCGTAGGGAGCTGCAGATGATGTGGGAGCCAACCGCCATCCGCGGGCCAGGTATGCATTGGCCACATCGTCAAAAGTCTGGGCAACGGTCTGTACCCAGCCTATTGATGGAACGGCATCCACTCCGCTGGTGGTGTAGTGAATCCTGAATCGTCCCGTGGGTGACAGCAACGTTGATTCGGCGCCGCTGAGCACCGGTGCCGCCAGCTGCTTTGCCAGCAGTTTTTGAGTGCCGGATTCCAGTTTGTCCCAGTCACGATGCAGTCCATGCTTGAGCGGAGTGCCGCAATGCGGCGTTTCACCGGCTTCCGCCGACTGGAACAGTACCGCCTTTTGCAGCTCTGTTCCGATGGGCTGAGCGGAGAACTGACTCAGGTAATAGTCGTCAAGTTCTCCGGCAAAGGCGGGAACAGTTAACAACAAAAGAGAGTAAAACGTTACAGTCAGCCGCACGACAAGATATTTCATCAATCCACCATCCTTTTGCCTGCCCGTAGCGGGACCAGCGAGGTTATGCCGCGTTCTACCGGAATTTCGGCCGAGAAGGGCCCGCTGCCGATGGAATAGGCTCCAGATGGCAGCACAACTACAAAATAGCCCTGTTCATCGGTCTGAACCGTGACCAGCTGCTTGCCGCCGGATGAGACCAGAAGCGGCACCTTTGGACATGGCACATACCCGCTTTCGCCGCCAAGCTTGCCGCCGGAACTCTGGATATAGCAGATGCCGGAGATGGCACCGGCACCCTGGGGCAGGTCGATTGACTCGATGTTTGCGGCCTGGGTCAGCATCACCACCGGTCGCGACCCTTCCCTTACAGCAACAAATGGTTTTTCATCGGAAGATGGTCCAGCCTTGAAACCGATACCGTCGAAATGGTAATAATTCCAGAGATCACCCGGGTGTTTGGCGAAACCCTGGGCCGGAGTGCTGATCGCAGTGCATGCCAATACTGCAAGAAGAAGATTGATGACTCTGGACATATGAACCGCCTTCAACCCCAAAATGAGCCGCTCTTAAAGGCATTCTGCAGAATTCATGACCTGGAAGTCAAACGGAATAACGCAATACTCTCTCTTTGCTTGACAAAACAGCTACCTATCTATAGATTCACAAATCCGCAACAGGCAGATTTTTCGTACAAATAAACATAGAAACGAGAGGAATCAGACACCATGGCTGAAAAATTCATCTTCACATCCGAATCAGTATCCGAAGGGCATCCCGATAAAGTTTCCGATCAGGTATCCGATGCCATTCTTGACGCTATCCTGGCCCAGGACCCGACCGCCCGCGTGGCCTGCGAGACCCTGGTGACAACCGGCATGGTTGTGATTGCCGGCGAGATCACCACCAACGCCGTCATCAACTACTCCGAGATCGCACGCCAGACCATCAAGGAAATCGGTTATACCGACTCGGAGATGGGTTTCGACGCCGATACCTGTGCCGTACTGGTTTCCATCGACAAGCAGTCCCCCGACATTTCCCAGGGTGTTTCCGAAGGTGAAGGTCTGCACAAGGAGCAGGGCGCCGGAGACCAGGGACTGATGTTCGGCTATGCCTGCAATGAAACCCCGGAGCTGATGCCGATGCCGATCCAGCTGGCCCACGAGCTGGTTGCCAAGCTGGCTGAAGTTCGCAAGTCCGGTAAACTCAAATTCCTGCGCCCCGACTCCAAGTCCCAGGTTTCGGTCGAGTATGTTAACGACAAGCCGGTCCGTATCGATACTATCGTTATCTCCACCCAGCACACTCCCGACGTGACCCACAAGCAGATCGAAGAGGGTGTCCTGGAAGAGGTTATCAGGAAGGTTATCCCGGCTGAACTGCTGGATGCCAATACCCGCTACTTCATCAACCCGACCGGCCGTTTCGTTGTCGGCGGCCCGATGGGTGACTGCGGACTGACCGGCCGCAAGATCATCGTTGATACCTACGGCGGCATGGGCCGTCACGGCGGCGGCGCTTTCTCCGGCAAGGATCCATCCAAGGTTGACCGTTCCGCCGCCTACATGGGGCGCTACGTTGCAAAGAACCTGGTTGCCGCAGGACTGTGCGACCGCTGCGAAGTGCAGGTGGCCTACGCCATCGGTGTGGCTCAGCCGGTTTCGATCATGGTCCATACCTTCGGCACCGGCAAGGTTTCCGAAGACCGTCTGTCTGAGCTGGTGCGTGAAGTTTTTGACATGCGCCCCCGCGCCATTACCGAACAGCTGGACCTGCTGCGCCCGATCTACAAAAAAACCGCCGCCTACGGCCACTTCGGGCGCGAGCTTCCGGAATTCACCTGGGAGCGGACCGACAAAGCTGCCGAGCTGAAGCAGAAAGCCGGTATCTGACAACCGGTTTCATTCCGGTACAATTTTGGTTATAGTAATGGGGCGGTTTTTAAATCGCCCCTTTTTTTATCCTTACGGTTACAGTAACGGATAATATCAGGAGATTCTGTCAATGCCACTCAGCACGCTGGGACATAACCCGCTTCTCTTTGGCCGCAATGAGCGCACCGGCATCGTCGCCGTGGAGCCGGTCGGTCATTTCATGCGGATCTTTTTCAGAAGCGGGGGGCGGCTGCAGTTTCACGATGAAGCTTTCCACCCATTCATACTGGTCAGTGATCCGGCACTGCTGAGCGGCTGCAGGGTGCCTTGCGCGGTACGGCAACTGGAGGGCGATGATTTCTTCCGATATCAGCTCCGCTTCGACTCCTGGAGCGACTGCCTGTCCGCCCGCGATTTTCTGGCCGCCAAAACCGGAAAAAGTGCCGGCACTACAAATGCTCCCTACCTTTTTTTCTCAGACCTTTCACATCTGTATCTGCTGGACAGCGGGACAACTCTCTTCAAAAGCCTTGAATTTTCCGAGCTGCGGTGTCTGGCGCTGGACATAGAAACTGCCTGCGCCGAAGGGTATGATTTTTCCAATCCGGAGCGGGCCGAAGACCGGATCATCTCGATAGCGCTGAAGGATTCCCACGGCGAGGAAACCGTGCTGCGCGGCGACCAACTGTCCGAGCCGGAGCTGCTGCGCGCTCTTAATTCGTGTATCCGCAACTGTGATCCGGACGTTATTATCGGCCATAATATCTTTCGTTTCGACTTGGACTACATCGGCAAGCGGGCCAGAATGCACGGCATCCGCCTGGACTGGGGACGCAACGGCTCCGCACCCCATATCACGCCCCATGCCCGCTGGACCCTTGCCGAGAAAACGATCGATTACCCCCGCTGGGACATCTATGGACGTCATGTTATCGACACCTATTTCCTGGTGCAGCAGTACGACGTGTCCCAGCGCAATCTGGAAAGCCACGGGTTAAAAGCGGTTGCACATCATTTCGGCGTAGCTGCCGAAGAGCGCACATATCTTGATGGCGCAGATATTTCATCCGTCTTCCTCAGTGACCCGGAACTGCTGTATCGCTACAACCTGGACGATGTCCGGGAAACACTGGCTCTCTTCCACTTGCTGGGTTACCCCTGGTTTCTGCAGACCCGCATCTTTCCCTACTCCTTCCAGAACTGCGTCATTCGGGGAAACGCCACTCGCATCAATGCGCTTTTCCTGCGCGAATACCTGTATCGCGGCCACGCGATTCCGGCCCGCACTTCCGAAGCAGCCCCTTTTGAGGGAGGTTATACGGAGCAGAGTCGAACAGGAGTTATCAGCCCGATTGTGCATTGTGATGTGGCTTCGCTCTACCCTTCGCTGATGCTGGCCTATGCCCTGTCGCCGGCCAAGGACAGCCTGGGTCTGTTTCTGCCGATGCTGTCCGAGCTGCGGACATTTCGGCTGAAGGCCAAGCAGATGGCGCGGGATGCCGATACAGAAGCTGATCAGCATTATTACGATGCCCTCCAGCAGGTTTTCAAGGTGCTGATCAACTCGTTTTATGGTTATCTGGGGGCAGCGCTGCACAATTTCTCCGATCCGGCTGCGGCGGCTGAAGTGACCAGGCTGGGACGGGTCACGATCAAAAACATGATCGATCTGCTCAAAGGCGAAGGGGCCAGTCCGGTTGAGGTGGATACCGACGGCATTTATTTTCAGCCGCCTGACACCTGCAGAACCGGGGATGATGAGTATGCCATGGTCCAGCGCATCTCCAGGGCATTGCCGGAAGGGATCGAGGTCGAGCTGGATGGGCGCTACCGCTCCATGCTTGCCTATAAAACCAAGAACTATGCCCTGCTGGGATATGATGGCAGCACAATCATAAAAGGTAGCGGACTTCGCTCAAGGGGAGTGGAAAAGTATCTGCGGGAATTCACGAGGGATCTGATCGAGCTGCTGCTGGCAGGTAAATCGACAAAGGTCGAAGGCCTGTTTGGCGAGTATGTGGCACGGCTACGTTCGCGGAATCTGGATGTTGCCTGGGTGGCACGCTCTGAAACGCTGAACGAATCGCCGGATATCTATAGCGAGAAAGTCCGTCTGGGCACCCGCAATCGTTCGGCCGCTTTCGAGATCGCACTTTCCTCGGGTCGGGCATACCGGGCCGGCGATCACGTCAGCTACTATGTCAGCGGTTCCAACAAGGATGCTGCAGCCTATGAGCAGTCACGTCCGCTGAGCGCCTTTGATCCGGCTCATCCTGATATCAATGTCGTCTACTATATTGAAAAGCTGAGGCACCTGAAGAAACGATTTGAACCGTTTCTGCCCAAAGAGCCAACTCTGTTTGATCTGTGATGCTTGCATGCCGTTATTCTTTGTGATAAGAGACTGAATTGGAAAGAAATTCTATTGCACCATCAGCAGTAATTTTCCAGCGCACAAAAGGAGACTGTATGAAAAAAATCCTGTTACTTTCATCACTGTTGTTCGCATTAGCGGTGACAGTTCCACAGACGGCACTTGCCGACCAGCAGCCTGAGATGATTGCCGAAAAGATGGCGATAAAATTCACGCGCGGCGTCGCCAACACCTTCACAAGCATCGCAGAACTTCCCAAGCAGACCATGCTGACAGTTCGGGACATGGGAACGGTCGGTTATGTGATCGGGCCGCTGAAGGGGGTCGGAATGACCCTGTATCGCGGTTTTATCGGTATGACGGAAGCGGTCTTCTTTCTTGTCCCTCAACCGGGCTACTATGATCCGATGATTGATCCTGCCTATGTTTGGGAAGGATGGGAGCCGAAACGGGATACAACCCAGGCGGTTTCCGAAGAAAAATAATCTCTACAGGTAATTGATACAAGAAAAGGCGACCCGTTCCGGATCGCCTTTTTTATTTTCAGCAATATTCTTAGTCAATGTCTCAGACAGATGCCAACCGCTGTCGCAGGTACGCTTCAAACTCACTCCGGAATTCGTCACGCTTGAGAGCCATGTCAACTGTGGCTTTAAGGAAACCGAGCTTGTCACCGCAATCGTGACGTAATCCCTCAAACAGGCATCCATACACATTTTCTTCTCTGGACAGCTTCAGAATGGCATCGGTGAGCTGGATCTCGCCCCCTTTGCCAGGCGCCTGCTTCTCAAGAATTTCAAAAATCCGTGGAGTAAGAATGTAACGGCCGATTATGGCCATGTCTGACGGCGCTTCTTCGCGGGACGGCTTCTCCACCATGTTTGTCACCTGGAAAGTGTTGCCTCCCAGCAGATTGGCCTCGACGCAGCCGTAAGAAGAGATGTTTTCCATCGGAACTTTTTCAAGTGCAAGAACCGAACCGTTGCGCTCGTTGAAAACGTCCAGAAGCTGCCCGAGACATGGGCGTTCGCTGTCGATGATGTCATCACCCAGCAGCACGGCAAACGGTTCGTTGCCGACGAAATCCCTGGCGCAGAGGATGGCGTGTCCAAGTCCCATGGCCTGTCTCTGGCGCACATAGAAGATATCGACCATCTCTGCAATTTCCCGGACATCGGAAAGTTCCCTGTCCTTGCCCTTGTCATAGAGATGTGCTTCCAGTTCAACAGAAATGTCGAAGTGATCCTCAATATTGCGCTTGCCGCGACCGGTCACGAACAGAATCTGCTGGATGCCCGAAGCTACCGCTTCCTCGACAACATACTGCACCAGCGGTTTGTCGATCAGCGGCAGCATCTCCTTTGGTGATGCCTTGGTGGCAGGCAGAAAACGGGTGCCGAGACCGGCCACCGGGAAAATGGCTTTTTTGACCTTCATGGAATTCCTCCAGTATTATACGGATTCCAAAGAGCTGTAATTTGCTATCAGCTATTCAGCCGAACAGGCACAACCGCCGCATCCAGCCGGTTTCGGAGCTTCGGTTTTCGGGCAGTACCCGGTGTTGAACCAGCCGTCGCCTTTCAGGCTGAATGCTGTGGCGGAGATCATCTTTTCAACGGCTGCTCCGCATTGTGTACATTCGCTGGCGGGTGGATCGGAAAACTTCTGACGCAGCTCAAACTGGTAGCCGCAGGTTTTGCAACGGTATTCATACATCGGCATGGCTTTAATACTCCTTCTGCATTATGTAACATATCCCGTTATAATAATGATTTATTGCCTTGTTTGTCAATGGCTGCTCACGTTTTACTTGATCCGTCCGCCGACTGGTTCTGCAAAAGGTCTCGAGGCTTTTAGTTAAACAGCGTTATTCATGCTTTTTGTTGACAAAACAGCACCTGGAAAATTATTATAGAAGTCTTTATATATTTACATGCAAACATCGGGGGAAATTATGGGTAACAGTTATAAAATTGCGGTACTGCCTGGCGATGGCATTGGACCGGAAGTCATGTCCGAGGCACTCAGGGTACTCGACGCGGTCGAAAAAAAGTTTAACGTAACCTTCGAACGCACCCACGCCAACGTCGGCGGAGCCGGCATAGATAACGAAGGCAAAGCACTGCCCGAGACGACTGTCAGCATATGCAAAGCAAGCGATGCAATCCTGTTCGGTTCTGTCGGCGGCCCCAAATGGGAAACGCTGCCCCCCGATGAACAGCCCGAGCGCGGAGCTCTGCTTCCCCTGCGTAAGATCTTCGGATTGTACGCCAATCTTCGCCCGGCCATCATCTTTCCCTCCCTGACCGGTGCTTCTTCGCTGAAGGAAGAGGTCATTGCAGGCGGTTTCAATGTGCTGGTCATACGCGAACTGACCGGAGGAATTTACTTTTCTCAGCCCAAAGGGATTGAGGGTGTCGGACGTGAGCGTGTCGGAGTCGATACCATGCGCTACAGCGTTCCAGAGATCGAGCGCATCACCCATGTCGCTTTCCAGGCGGCCCGCAAGCGCGGCAGCAAAGTCTGTTCCATCGACAAGGCCAACGTTCTTTCCACCTCGGTGCTCTGGCGCGAGGTTGTAACAAGCATCGCCAAGGAATACCCGGATGTGGAGCTGTCGCACATGTATGTGGACAATGCCGCCATGCAGCTTGTTAAATGGCCCAAGCAGTTCGACGTTATCCTCTGCGAGAACATGTTCGGCGACATTCTCTCCGACGAGGCCGCCATGCTGACCGGTTCGCTGGGAATGCTCCCGTCGGCATCGCTGGCCGAAGGAACCTTCGGCATGTACGAGCCGTCCGGAGGCTCTGCTCCGGATATCGCCGGACAGGGCATCGCCAACCCGATTGCCCAGATCCTGTCAATGGGAATGATGCTCAAGTTTTCCTTTGGCATGCTGGATGCGGCCGACGCCATCGACAGTGCTGTTGCAAAAGTCCTTGATCAGGGCTATCGCACCCGCGACATATTCCAGAATCTGGCCGGCGAAAAACTGGTGAATACCCGTGAAATGGGTGACGCAATCATAGCAGCCCTGTAACCGGACGGTTACAGTCATAATCAACCCAAGAAAAGGAACCATAACTATGAAAGTCGGAATCGTCGGATGGCGTGGCATGGTTGGCTCGGTACTTCTCCAGCGCATGGTGGAGGAAGGTGATTTCAACATCGGCATCGAACCTGTATTCTTCTCGACCTCACAGGCCGGGCAGCCCGCTCCAATGAACGCGGGAACCCTCAAGAGCGCTGATGACATAGCTGAACTTAAGAAACTCGACATTATCATAACCTGTCAGGGTGGCGACTATACCAAGGCTGTTCATCCGGAGCTTCGCAAACAGGGCTGGAACGGCTACTGGATCGACGCCGCCTCCACGCTGCGCATGGAAGACAACGCCGTGATCATTCTCGATCCGGTCAACCGCAACGTAATCGACAAGGCTCTCGCCAATGGCCAGAAAGACTTCATCGGCGGCAACTGCACCGTCAGCCTGATGCTGATGGCGCTGGGCGGGCTGTTCCGCGCCGGACTGGTGGAGTGGCTGACTTCCATGACCTATCAGGCCGCCAGCGGTGCCGGGGCTCCCAATATGCGCGAACTGCTGTCCCAGATGGGCGTATTGAGCGGAACCGTGGCCGAAGAACTGAAGAATCCGGGCTCAGCCATTCTGGAAATCGACAAGAAGGTAACCGATGCCCTGCGCGACGGTTCACTGCCGACCAAGGAATTCGGCTTCCCGCTGGCCGGCAACGTGCTGCCCTGGATAGACCGCGAGGTTGAAGATGGCCAGAGCCGTGAAGAGCTGAAAGGATTCCTGGAAACCAACAAGATCCTGGGGAGCGAAACTCCGATTCCGGTTGATGGCATCTGCGTCCGCGTCGGCGCCATGCGCTGCCACAGCCAGGCCCTGACCATAAAACTGAACAAGGATCTGCCGATTGAAGAGATTGAGAACCTGATCAAGAACGACAACCAGTGGGTCAAACTGATCCCCAACACCAAGGCCGAAACCCTGGCCGGGCTGACACCTGCAGCGGTTTCAGGAACACTGACAGTGCCGATCGGGCGTCTCCGCAAAATGAAGATTGGCCCGCAGTATGTTCAGGCCTTCACCTGTGGCGACCAGCTGTTGTGGGGCGCCGCCGAGCCGCTGCGCAGAATGCTCCGCATTCTTGTCGGAAAATAATCCGTAGTGGCGATCCTTGTGATCGCCCCCGAACCGGGCAAACCCAAGGTTTACCCCTACAACGACAAAACGCCCCGCCAAGGGGCGTTTTCGCTTTGAAGGCCATAAATGATCGATACAAAAGCAAAACCCGAACTTCTCGCTCCGGCCGGCTCGCTGGAATCCTTCTTTGCAGCGATGGAAAAGGGGGCCGATGCCGTATATGCAGGACTGCAGGATTTCTCAGCCCGCGCCCGCGCCAGAAACTTCACCCTGAAACAGATGGAACGCATGCTGGCCTACGCCCACTCCCTTGACCGACGGATTTATGTAACTCTTAACACCCTGGTCAAGGAGAAAGAGCTTCCGCAGCTGGTTGAAACGTTGTCCGCTCTGGCCGGAATGAGGGTGGACGGTGTCATTCTCCAGGATCTGGCGGTGGCCAGGCTGATTCGAAATCATTTCCCCAGTATTCCGCTGCACGCCTCGACCCAGATGACAATCCACAACACCCCGGGCCTCAAGATACTGGAACAGCTTGGATTTCAGCGAGCGGTTGTGGCTCGGGAACTTGCGGTTGATGAGATTGCCACGATTGCGGCCTCCACACCGGTGGAGATCGAATGCTTCGTACATGGCGCCCTCTGCTTCTCAATCTCGGGACAGTGCTTTTTTTCCTCCCTGTTGGGCGGTCACAGCGGCAACCGCGGCCGCTGCGCACAGCCCTGCCGCAGACTGTACAACCATCGCGGCAAGGAAGGGCACTACTTCTCCACCAGCGACCTGTCCGCCATCGATCTGCTGCCGGACCTTATCAAAGCCGGAGTGAAGTCGCTCAAGATAGAAGGGCGCATGAAGTCGGCAGAATATGTGGCCAGCGTGGTCGAAGCCTACCGCAGCGTCCTGGATGCTCCCGAAGGCTCACACAAACAGGCATTATCCGCCGCCAAGGAAATCCTCAAATATTCCTTCGGCCGCACCCCCACCAAAGGCTTTCTGGCATCTCAACAGCCGGACGACATTGCCAACCCCTGGCAGAAGGGGGGCACGGGGCGCTACATCGGCCAGATCAGGAGCATCAAGGGCAAACTGCTGACCTTTGAAACCCGCGATGCCCTGTATGTGGGAGACCGTCTGCGGGCCCAGCCCAAGAGTGACATGGCCGGACAGGCCTGGACCGTGCGTGAGCTGTTCCTGAACCGCCGCAAGGTTATGGAGGCAAAAGCCGGCAGTACGGTTGAAGTTGAGACCCCCTTCGTTTTTTCGGTCGGAGACTCAATCTACAAGGTTTCCTCCAGGGAGGCTTTTACCCTCAGCGACAACGCCTGCCAGCGCAGACTTGAAACGGTGCAGACCGACAAACTCAATTGCAGGCTGAAACTTGCTCTCACCTCTGATTCGGCTGAAGAATCGGCGCTGCTTCATATACAGGCCGAAGTTTCCGGCTCTCACTTTAACTTTCAGTTCCAGCTTGGTCGCCTGGAAGCGGCACGCAGCGGCAACATGCAGACAGTGCTAGCCGGACAGTTCGCAAAAAGCGGCGACACCCCCTTCCGCCTGGAAGCTTTGGAAGCACAGGGTTTTCCGGCGGTTCTGATTCCCATGGCAACCTTCAAGGAACTGCGCCGCACCTTCTATCAGCAGCTGCAGGAGGCCGTTTTCAGCGGTTTCCGCGAACAACTGTCAACAGCACGCAAAGCGGCGCTCAAGGACGTTGATACTCTACGGAGCACCTCTAGCAGTCCATCATCAAAAGAAACACTGACCATAGTCATGGATCAGCCCAAGGAGTGGCGTTTTCCCCTTACAAGCGGGGCCGACTTCACACTGATTCCTCTCTCCAGGGCGGCTATACACCAGCTTCCATCGGCGGTACCCCGCATGCGGGGCTCAGAGGATCAGGTCATCTGGCAGCTGCCGTTCATGCTCTTTGATCGGGACGTCCCGCTTTACCGCGATACGATCCGCCAGCTGCACTCGGCCGGTTTCCGCCGGTTCGAGGCGGCCAATCTTTCCCACTTTGAAATGCTTCAGGGCCTGGAAGGACTGCATATCTCAACCTGGCACCGCTGCTTCTCGCTCAACAGTCAGGCACTGGCAGCCTGGCAGGAACTGGGCGCCGAATCCGCAACTCTCTACATCGAGGACGACAGCGGAAACATTGAGGAGCTGCTCAAACCTGGAATGAATATTGATCGGCGGATTATCGCTTACGCGCCGCTGCCTGTCATGACCACCAAGATTCGCATCAAGGATGTACACGGCAACGTGCCCCTGCATTCGGATCGTGGAGAGGCTTACCGCGTCACAACCACAGACGGCCTGCAGACCATCAGCTCTGCAACCCCGTTTTGTCTAACGGCCCGTCACACTGAACTGCGCCGCATGAAATGCAGCTCATTTCTGATTGATCTGCGGCAGGCACCCCGTGAAAGCTGGAATGAAATCATCGCCGCCTTCAAGGCAAGCCGCTCGATCGCCGGAACAACCGAGTTCAACTACTCAGCGGAGCTGATCTAGTTGAAAACCCTTCTTACTATCGCTTTGTTTGTTTTTCTGCTGCATTCCGACGCCTTTGCAGGCCGGACCGTCGAGGGCATTGTAAAGGCAGTCTACGATGGGGATACCGTGCTGCTTTCAACCCGCGAGGACAGCAGGATGAAGGTGCGCCTGTATGGCATTGATGCCCCCGAAACGAAGAAACCCGGCATGCCGGGGCAGCCATTCGGCGACATAGCGAAGCGAACCTTGATGTACAAGATCATGGGGAAGCGAGTTACTGCAGAAGCTATTGATATTGATCAGCATAAGCGGGCCGTGGCGGTTATCCGCTATGCCGGCAGGGACATCAATCGCGAACTGGTGACAGAGGGATTGGCTTGGGCTTACCGGCAGTATCTGCAGGGTGCATATGCTTCGGAATATATAGCGGAGGAAAGCAGGGCGCGATCTCATCATTTCGGGTTATGGCGTGACTCCAACCCGCAGCCCCCCTGGGATTTCAGAAAAGCATTGAAACACGGCGAACAGAACTGGCGGCGTTAACCAGGAGAAGGCCGCAGCGGGTGTACGAATCAGTGCTTCATTTTTTTAGCAATTTCGAGGGTATGTTTTACGCGGGAAACCAGACGGATCGGCTGGACCGGTTTGGGTATGAAGTCGCTGAAGCCGAATTCCAGGGCTTTCTGTTCATCCTCTGTAGAGGCTTTGGAAGTCAGCATGATGATCGGGATATCTGATGTCATCGGATTGGCTTTGATAGCACGAAGCAATCCGTAGCCGTCCATGCGGGGCATAACAGAGTCAGTGATAATAAGCTTGGGGCGCTCGGACATGGCAATCTTCAGAGCCTCCAGACCATCACTGGCCAGAAGCACCTTGTATCCCTCCCTAGCGAGCGACACCTGGATAAGAGTTGCCACCGGCAGCGAGTCCTCCGCTACCAGGATCGCCTCCCCTCCCTCGCTGGAACTGCTCTTGAGATAGTGGACAGAAATGGCTTCCAGTATCTCTTTGCGTGTAGCCAGCACCGGAATAACCTGCAGCCCGGTAATACGGCTCAGCATCTCCATTGTTTCCAGGTCAAAGGGGTCGGTTATGGCCACGGCCAGCATTGAATCCTTCTTTTTGAGCGGGAAAACCAGCTTCTTCATTGCAAAGTCTGAAGGGAGAATATCCAGCAGTTCTTGCGAGTAGGCGTGACCGACAAAGTTCTTGATGGTCTTGAAGTTGAATTGCTTTGAAAGCGCTTCCGTAAGTTCCTCTTCGTTAATGACCCCCATTTCTTCCAATACGGCACCCAGACGTTTTTTGTCAACCTTCTGACGTTCCAGTGCCCTTTCAAGAGTCTTTTTGCTGATTATCTCAGCTTCCACCAATATATCACCCAGATGTTTCATACAGATCCACCCTCAATTATCATAAATGCTTTCTATTTATTATCACACAACCGGATAATTTCACAGCATATTCATTTGAAACGCAACTGGTGACTGCTGCCGGAATTCAGCGAGACCTGTTTTGAAATGTTTATGCTCTATTTGGGAACCAGATAACCTATTCTAATGCCGCCCCAATGCCTGTTGTTGATCAAAAGCGGTTTTGACATATCATTCAGTATTTCTCCGGTATCGCGGCGATATGTCTGCAGCAGGAATCCGTCGGTATTGCGTGCGCAGCGGATACCGGTATGGTCATTGAATATTCGTTTGGTGCGGTTATTGTTTTTATCGACTTCGGCGTTTCCGGTCAAAGGTTTGGAGTAGCGCAGATTATGGCATGGACAATAACCGTTGTTATCAACGCAGATTGCATACAGCATCTTGTCATCCCTGGCTATGATCTTCTCCTGAAAAGGAGATATGATGCGATCAAAAAAGGCATCATAACGGGTATTATACTTTTGCGGGGCCGTATTGGATATCGGCACATAGTTTCTGTCGAACAGGTTTTCGATAGTCAGGCTTCTATCTTTCAGGGCAGTATCAATGGCTTCCTGAACCTGTATTTCCAGTTCTCTGATATATGACTTTACCGTATCGTGGTAATTACCGACGGAGAACTTGCCAACCGAGCTGTATATGTTTTCAACTACTTCTGAAAAAGTTCCAAAGGCGTCATTTGTGGCACACATCATCTCGTAGGTCTGCTCCGCGCTTCTTGACACCAGATGAATCATCTCCGAAATCTGGGTGGTGGTTGCACTCTGTTCCTCCGATGCGGTAGCGATCTGTTCGATCATCAGTCTGGATTCAGCAGCATTATTCTTTATGTTTTCCAGGCTTGTGCGGGCTTCTTCAGCCTTGTCCAGACCCGTCATTACAAGTATTTTTTCCTGGCCGATCATTGCGGCAGCCTTGCGGCTTTCCTGTTGAATGCTGGCGACAACCCGCTCTATCTCCCGGGTGGACTTGGTAGTCTTTTCTGCAAGCCCCTTAACCTCGCTGGCCACGACAGCAAAGCCCTTGCCGGCATCGCCGGCACGCGCAGCTTCAATGGAAGCGTTCAGTGCAAGAAGATTGGTCTGATCGGCAATATCCTCGATCAGCACAACCATCTCGCCAATTTTGGCCGAGGAAGCTTCCAGTCTCCGGATCGTCTCCAGTGTCCCGTTAACGCTTTCACTGATCTGTTGCATGCAGTTCCATGTTTCCTCTACAACAATCATCCCGTTGCTGGCTGCACTGTCAACGGCGCTGGAAAGAGTTGCCGCCCTGTGAGTATTGACCGTGACATCCTGAATAGTCTGGGACATCTCCTCGGATGAGGTGGCAACCGTAAAGGCCTGGTCTTTTTGATCCTGTGTCATCTTGAGAGCTTTGGAGGTGCCGTCCGCCAGTTCGCAGACACTGCAGCCGATCAGGCAGGCCTGCTGGTAAAGTCCAGAAAACGTGTCACGGATTTTTGCCGTAAGATTATTCACCTCTTCACCCAGGCGACCGATCTCACAGGTGGTGCGAATATTGAGGACCTTTGTCAGATCTCCTTCGCCCCCTGAAAGGTCTCCCAGCTGTTTGTACAGCTCGGCAATCTGCAATACAACTGTCCGGTTGAAAAAAAAGTAGAGCGTGGCCAGCATGGCAAAAAAGAAAAAAACACCCACTGCCGACATGACGATCGTCAGTTTCATGGCACTCTTGAAGCCTTCTTCAAGAGAGGTAGTAAGAATCACTCCGCCAAGAAAACGGGAGCTCTGCTTATGACAGCTGCGGCAGCGCTCCTCATTGGCCAGGGGGATTGCAAGATCAAGGACCTGCTTACCATCTTTGCGGCCGGCCAACTCCTTCGGACTGCCTGAAGCCAGCGCACTGCGCATCTCTTCGCTGGTCGCTCCGCTGCCGTATTCCTTGCCGTCGGAGTTGAAGAGGCGTATGGAGGCAATCCCCCCCTTGGCTTTGATATCTTCGACATAGGCGGAAAAATCCTTCATGTCACCTTTCATCATCTGGTTGATGATGTCATGGGTAACGGTGGAAGCCAGCTGACGGGCGTTTTTCTTTTGCAGATCAATAGTAGAGTTATATTCGAGATATATGGAGAGGATGCCGAGAACTGCAAATCCCGTGAAAAGAGTTGCCCCGATAATAAGAACAATCTTGCGAGTCAGACTTGATTTGATCATGACGGGAACCTTTCGAACGGAACGGCACGTTCATCTTGCATAGTAGATGTGCAGACCTTGTCAGTCACTCATTAAGAACTGATTCTACCTTATTTCCAGAACAATGCAATTATTAAAAACAATGTTTGCCTTCAGGCAATGGGCACAAAAAAAACCCGAAAGGAATTCCTTTCGGGCTTTTTATTCATACGACAGCTTGAAATCAGTTTGGATAAACGGATACTTTTTTGCGATCCTTACCTAAACGTTCAAACGTTACAATGCCTTCTATCAGAGCAAACAGAGTGTGATCTCTGCCGCATCCCACGTTGTTACCGGGATGAATCTGGGTACCGCGTTGACGATAGATTATGTTTCCGGCCTTGACAGTTTCTCCGCCGAATTTCTTACAGCCAAGACGTTGACCGTCCGAATCTCTGCCGTTTCTTGAACTACCGCCAGCTTTCTTATGTGCCATTTCCGTATCTCCTGGGAAAAATATTTATACAGTTTGTTTATGCGCTGATTTTTTCGATCTTTAGAACCGTCTGAAACTGACGATGTCCACGCAGTTTGCGTGAATCCTTGCGGCGTTTGGACTTGAACACAAGAACCTTCTTGCCCTTGCCCTGAACGGCAATCTTGGCTGTCACGCTTGCACCGGCCACCAGCGGAGCGCCTACAACCGTATTTTCGCCACCCACCATGAGTACCTCGGCGAACTCAATGCTGTCGCCGATTTCACCTTCAAGCTTTTCCACTTTAAGGAATTCGCCTTCGGTTACCTTGTATTGTTTGCCGCCTGTCTTGATAACTGCGTACATAATCCCATCTCCATCCACATCTAATTTTTAAAGAGTTCTGGAATATAGATAAGCAGTCCCGACAAGTCAAGCAGAAAATCAATACGAACATAATTCAGGGCTATTTTGATGCCGCTCAGGACTCAAAAATCAGGTTCATTGCGTCCTGTACCGTTGCAACTCCCTCCAGTCGGATACCGCGTTTTTTGATGCGTTTCAGACTGCCTGACGGAATTATGCAGCGCTTGAAGCCCAGTTTTTCGGCCTCGGCAATTCTGAGTTCCGGCTGGGTGACGGCCCTGACCTCTCCAGCCAGACCAACCTCGCCGAAAACCACAGTCTCGGGAGGGATTGCTTTGTCCAGATGGCTGGATGCAACTGCCATGATCATGGCCAGATCGGCAGCCGGCTCGTTAAGGCGTGCTCCGCCGGCCGCATTTAGAAATATATCCTGTCCGGCCATGTGCAGGCCTACTTTTTTCTCCAGAACTGCGACCAGCAGAGCCAGCCGGTTATGATCAACACCTATGGTTGTACGGCGCGGGACGCCGAATGAAGACGGTGTGACCAGCGCCTGCAGTTCCACCAGCAGCGGCCGGCTTCCCTCCAGAGAAGTAGTCACAACCGAACCGGAAACCCCCAGCGGTCGCTCCGAAAGAAACAGTTCCGATGGATTTGCAACTCCGCATAATCCTTCCTGCTTCATCTCAAACACGCCGATTTCGTTGGTGGAACCAAAACGGTTCTTGACTGCCCGCAGGATACGGAAGGGATGACTACCGTCTCCTTCAAAATAAAGCACGGTGTCCACCATATGCTCCAGCACACGCGGACCGGCAATCGAACCGTCTTTGGTCACGTGACCTACGATGAAAACCGGTATGTCGCTCCCTTTCGCCAGAAGCATCAGCTTGCCGGCCGACTCCCTGACCTGACTGACGCTTCCCGGAGCCGATTCCAGAGCAGAAGTCCAGACCGTCTGGATGGAGTCTACAACCATCGCCGCCGGCTTGAGAGCAGTGGCCTGTGCCAGAATCGATTCCAAAGAATTTTCGGCCAGTATCAGCAGCTTTTTACTGGATACGCCCAGACGTTCTCCCCGCAGACGGGTCTGGGAGGCAGACTCCTCTCCGGAAACGTAAAGTACATGACCGGCTGTTTCAGCAAGCATGTGCATTGCCTGCAGCAGAAGTGTGGATTTTCCAATACCTGGATCACCGCCAATCAGGACCAGCGAACCGGGCACAATGCCTCCGCCCAGCACCCGGTCAAGCTCACCGATTCCTGTTGCCCGACGGGTTTCGGACTGTACCGGAACGTCACATATCGGTACCGGCCGGGATTGTCCGGTCGATCGCGTTCCCGCACCCGCTTTGACAACGCTTTCTTCAGCCATGCTGTTCCACTCTCCGCAGTCCGGACATTTACCGAGCCACTTGGGAGATTGGCTGCCGCATTTCTGGCAGGTGAATACGGTTTTGGCCTTCATGCTTTCCTCTTATCCTGTTGCAGCCGCAACCGTGTAATAGCGGCATGTCTGCATTCTGATGGTTTGACAAAGATTATTTTCGGTATATTATGCATACTCTTCTCTTCTTATACAAGGAATGGCAATGGATTTCTATCGTCCACCCACAACCCAGGGAACTATTGACGCGATCGGAAGTGTCTACCGGGCTCTAAGAGCCTGGAAGTTCTATCCGAAGGGCCATCCCACACGTCGAAGCAGCATCGGTCTTGCACACTCGGCAATGCATGGCATACTTGACGGCAACGACCTGATGCTCAATTGCGGACGGACCGGCTTCAACTACCCTGACGGTGAAAAGATAGATGACACAACCGGCCTGACAACTTCCCTTTCATACGAACTCTTTGTCCGCAGAGTTCAAAAAATCACATTCCTCCACGATCTATACCAGGAGGATCTGCTTGACTTTCTGAAGATAATCGCATTGCCTCTCGAAACTATCCAGCAGATGGGCGGCCTTGACAAGATAATGGCTGAACATGGCATTCGCTCCATCTGGGTCAATGAATTCGATCTCTCAACCATTCACGGAAAAAGGCTTGATGTTGAATCCAGAGGAGTGACTCCTCAGAGCCTTGATGAAATCGAGGGGGATGTCGCCGCGGACTTGCTAACGGAACAGCAGCAGGCGCCTGCTGAGGACCTCCCGCCGGAGCAGCATCTTCAGATGTTGCTCGGACGCCTGTCAACTACCAGCGATGATGACATATATGCCATGCTAGTTCGACAGGCAATTGCCTGTTCGGATGTCCTTAAGTCCCGCAATGAGCTGTTGGCAGTTTTCCCACTGCTGGAATTACTGGCAAGCCATTCTGAAGACGAGTCGCGCAGTGCAAAAATGCGCGAATTTGACAGGCTTGCCATCGAACAGACTGTAAGCGGAGCTTTGTTTCTCCGGTTTGTATTCGACCGGGTGGAACAGTCCGGCGGCTTGACAAAAAATGCACTGCAAGAGGTATTAAATGCCGGAGGTGCGCCGGCAATAATCCTGGCTCTCGAAAAGATGGGCACTACAGAAAACCTGGCGACAAGAAAAATGCTGGCCGTTATGCTTTCCAGGCTGGGTGAAACGGCAGTGCCTGCGCTTCTGGAGATGACAAACGATAAACGCTGGTACATCGTCAGAAATATCTGCGTCATCCTTGGCGTAATTGCCAGCAGCGATGCAGTGCAAGGTCTAGTGAAGTGTCTGAAGCATGCAGATATCCGTGTATGCAAAGAAGCTGTCCGGGCACTAACAAAAACAGGTGGCCGAGAAGCAGAAGCAGCTGTCATAGGGATTCTGCGCGGCAATGACACAGATCTTTATCCTCAGGCGATATCATCACTGGGAGGGATGAAGAGCAGAAAATCATTGGGTGAGCTGATGCGTATACTCACCTCTAAAGATACATTTCTCAGGTCGCTTCCACTGAAGCTTGATATCCTGGCCGCCATCGCCATGATTGGTGACACGAAGGTAGTGCCGCGCCTTGTTGAACTTATTGCGGAACGCCATCTGCTGGCCGGAGGACGCTGGAAACAGCTAAAGTCGGCGGCCGCACAATGTCTCGGCAAACTTGGCGATACCAGGGCGCTGCCGACGCTGAAAGAATATGCTTCAAATCCGGGAGAACTCGGCGCAGCTTGTGCCGAGGCAGTCGGGCTGATCGAAAAATCGGGGAGTAAACCAGATGGACGCACTTGACAAACAGAACGCCCTCAGACTGATAACGCTGTTTTCCGGAGCGGTAAAGGGGATGGCATTTTATCCGGCCTCACATCCGGCAATTCGCCAGCCTCTGCTGGATCTCTACAAGATCCTGATGACCTCTTTCACCCATGCAGATCAGGTTTCGTGGGGTCTGGCAGACGGCATCATGTTTTTTGACGACCATCTCTTCGTATCACCCTCAGCCGCCATTGCGGATCTTACCAACCGCATGCAGGAGAAATCAGTCGGCCGCATCATAATGCTTCCCGGAGTCAGCTTTGACGAACTGCAGACTTTCGTCCGGCTGTTTTCCGCCAAGGGAACCAATGTAGACACACTTGCCGCACAACTGGAGGAAAACGGAATAGCCAACATCAAGCTGGCAAACGAGAGTGAAGAAAAGCTGGAAAAGGATGACGATGAGATAGAATCCGAAGGCGACCATGTAGGCACATATAACAGAGCTCTGGCGGCAATCAGAACAATCTGCCGTGACATCGAGCGCGGTCGAATACCCAACAGCGCTCCTGTCATAAGGGTCGTGGATCGCATGGTAGGCATTACCATGCAGGAACCGTGGGCACTGCTGGGACTCACAATGATAAAGGATTACGACAACTATACCTTTAACCATTGCGTAAATGTAGGAGTGCTGGCCATGTCCCTTGGAGCCACCATGGGCCTGGATGCAATGACGGTCAAGGACCTGGGAATTGCAGGACAGCTGCATGACATCGGCAAGACCATGATCCCGAAGAACATCCTTAACAAACCGGGCAAACTCTCCAGTTCAGAATTTGACGAGATGAAGAGACATCCTGAACTCGGTTCAAAAATTATCCGCGAGATGGACGGCCTGGATCCCCATATCGCCCAGATCGTATTGGGGCATCACCTGCACTTTAACCGGAGCGGATACCCTGAGTGGGCCAGCAAACTCCCCTTCAATCAACTTATCGATATTGTTGCAATAGCTGACACCTACGACGCCATTACAACCCTGCGGGTATACCAGCATCCGGTTAATCCCAGAACAGCGCTCTACGAGATGCAGAAACTGGTTGGAACAATCCTGGATGGTTCCATAATGGGACGTTTCGTCGAAATGATGGGCAACTATCCGGTCGGCACACTTGTGCGTCTTGATACAAACGAGGTTGCGGTGGTTTACCGCCCCAATCCCCTGGAGGAAGAAGCGCCGGTGGTGCGTGTGCTGATTGACGGCGAGGGTAACAGGCTCAAAGTGCCCAGAGAGCAGTCGCTGGTTGAGCGCAGCGGTTCCCGTTACGCCAACATTGTTGCAGTAGTGGATCCATTATTGAAGAACATCGATATCGGGCGGCTGATTGCGGGTGGGCATTACTGAATCGGCATCAGACTGATCGCAGTGGCAGAAGCCTGTCGGGTTGAAGCATGGCGCGATGAAAGCAGGGTGCAGATTTTATCCAATGAAAGCAGGTCGTTGAGACAAGCCAGAGTAATGGCCGCCTCCGCTTCCAGAGAACCGTCGCTTGAATCAAGATAAGTACGAAGCTTATTCAGCACCTCAGGCGAAGCGGGATAGTTTCGCAAAGCGGCTATTGCCCTGGCCTGTACAGCCTCGTGCTGATCGTTCAGACGCTCCACCAGCATCGGGACTGCGGATGGAATGCGCAACTTGCCAAGCACTTCCACAGCAGCCGAACGGATGTCAACCTCCGGCCGCCCCGCACAGTAGAGAATCGGCGGGATTACTTTTTCACCACCAATCTCACCCAAAGCATAGATAGCTCCCACCCTGGATCCGGTATCCCCGGTTTTCAGCGCATGCAGAATCTCTTCCAGACTGCTGACACTCTCCAGCTTCTCAATTGCCTGGGCGGCTGCGCTTCGAACACCCGGCACAGGATCTTTAAGCAGCGGGCGGAGAAGGTCTATGCGTGTACGGATTTTTAATTTCATACACAACTATGTAGCAGAAAGAGCCCGATCAGACAACTGCAAATTGATATTTGCGACTTGTGTACGACTCGATAATTCTGATATATTGCCAATTTGAATTAATTGAACTGTCGGACTGACAACGCCGTCGTCCGGACTGCCGGGTCAGACCACACATATAAAAGGAGATAATAAGATGCTGGGACCAGTAGAGATTAAACCGGGGCTGCACTGGATCGGTTCGGAAGATCCCGACCTGCGGACCTTTGACGACCTATTCCCCACCGAACATGGTACCACCTACAACGCCTATCTGCTGAAAGGCACCGAAAAAACCGTCCTGATCGATACCGTCGATGAAAAGCGCGTTGACGAATATATGGACAAGGTCCGCTCGCTGGTCGATCCTAAAAAGATCGACTACATCATCGTCAACCACACCGAGCACGACCACTCTGGATCATTGGCTTATCTGCTGGAGCAGTCCCCGCAGGCCACAGTGGTCTGCACCACCGCCGCCAAGAACTTCCTCGGAAACCTGCTGCACAAACCTTTTAACTGCCAGACAGTCAAGGACGGCGACACCATCGATCTGGGAGGCCGCACGCTGCGATTCATCATCGCTCCTTTCCTGCACTGGCCCGACACGATGTTTACCCGACTGGAGGAAGAAAACGTTCTCTTCTCCTGCGATGCCTTCGGAGCCCATTTCTGCAACCCGGGGAAAATATTCAATGACGAAAATGTCGATTTCACCTCAGCCCGCCATTTTTACTTCGACTGCATCTTCCGTCCCTTCAAGGACAAGGTGCTGTCGGCCGTCGAGAAGATCCGCCATGACGTAATCGACGTGATCTGCCCCAGCCACGGCCCGATCATCAGACAGGATCCCTGGAAGGTAATTCAACAGTTTGAAAACTGGAGCAAACCAACCTCACAGAACAAGAAAATATTCATCCTCTACATCTCACCCCACGGCAGCACCGAAAAGATGGCCCAGTCTGTAGCCTGCGGCGCCACTCGCGACGGCCTGGAGGTTATAAGCTACCACATCAACAACTTAAGCTCCGGTGAACTGCGCAACATGATGGAAGAAGCGGATGCCCTGATTTTCGGCATCCCCACCATCAACCGCGACATTCCAAAACCGATGTGGGATGTACTTGCATATCTCAGCACGGTCAAGCTCAAGACCAATCTTGCAGGAGTATTCGGCAGTTATGGATGGAGCGGCGAAGCCTGCAAAATGGCCGAAGAGCGCCTGAAAGGCATGGGATTCAAACTGGTAGCTGATTCAGTCCGCACGACTTTCTCTCCCAAGAGCGAGGTTCTGGAGCAGTGTGAAGCACTGGGCCGGGCGGCAGCTGAAGCGGTAAGTGCAAGATAAGCCGGCTTCATAGTTTTTAGACTCACAAAAAAGAGGCCGGCAAAATTGCCGGCCTCTTTTTGCATCATTAAGGCCAGTCTGACGATATTCGCCAATCAACCGGCCAGGACTCCTTCGCAGGCTTAAAGAATCTCCACCAGCCTGATTTCGAAATTCAGGTTGTAACCTGCCAGCGGGTGGTTAGCGTCCAGCGTAATGGTTGTATCGGTAACTTCAGTCACCAGAACCGGCATCGGGCTTCCGTCCTGCATGATAACCTCCATTTGCTGCCCCGGTTCCGGATTGATGTCGGCCGGGATTTCGCTGCGTTCCAGGACGGCCACCATCTCATCGGCACGCTGACCATAGGCATCGTCGGCCGGAATGTTGATTTTGACGCTCTGTCCGACTTCAAGTCCGATCACTGCCTCTTCGAATTTAGGAATCAGCTTGTTCTCTCCGATGACGAACTCCAACGGACCGGTCTCCTGGCTTCCGCAGCCGCAGCCATCGCTGCCTTCGTCGCTACATCGGTCATCCCGGCACTGATCGACAAAGCCTTCCGATGTATCGAATATGCTGCCGTCTTCCAACGTGCCGGTGTAATGAACCTTGACCTTATCGCCTGTTTTTGCCTGTGCCATGTAAAAATCCTTTCTTGGTGTATTCCCGGTATCAGCGGGAGAAAACTTGAGAATCGATAACTTTCCTGAATTGTTCTGGGTCTCCTAAAATCCTGACCCTTTTGTGGCGGGATGTATCTCCGGAGATTATTTCAACGTATGATTTGGCCACTCCGAACAGATCGGCAAGAAACTCCCGACAGAGCTTGTTGGCCGCTCCATCCACCGGCGGCGAGGTCAGCCGGATTTTAAGCGTTTCACCCTGAATACCGCAGATCTGATTCTTAGAGGCCCTCGGCTGCACACATATGTTAAGTATGATGCCGTCTTGCGTAACGGTATAAAAAGGAAGGTCAGATTGGTTCATCACCGGATAATTGTCGAGCATAACTGTCCAGCAGCCCTTTAAAGCTCATTTCAAACTGGATTTTCTGGCGGCGGACATCTTCAATGCGGGCTTTCAATTCGCCAAGCTGGCGTTCGGCATCAGCCACGATCCGTTCTCCCTTAAGCTCCGCCTCGGAGACGATCAGCTCAGCCTCCTTTTTGGCATTGATCTTCATCTCTTCAATGACACGCTGAGCTGAAAGCAGGGTCTCGCGGAGCTGGCGCTCTCTTTCCGCCATATCCAGAGCATCACGATTGTGACGGGACAGTTGTTCCTTTAGTTCATTATTCTCGCGGATCAGCCCTTCCATCTCTCCTGCCACCGTTTGAAGGAAGACATCCACATCCTCCGGATCAAGCCCCCTGAATGTTTTGACCTTGAACTGCTGCTGCTGGATATCGAGCGGGGAAATCTTCATCGATGGTTAACCTCTCAGTTTGAGTGACATGCTGCTGCCCATCAGATAATGGTAAGCGGTGTCAAAAAAGATAATCTGGATAACATAAATAGCGGCAAAGGCAACCAGCGGAGAAAGATCCAGCATGCCGGTATCCGGCATATGCCGCCGAATGCGGCTTAGCAGTGGATCGGTGACCCGGTATATAAAATTGACTATCGGATTGTAGGGATCGGCATTCACCCACGAGATCACAACACTGGCCAGCAGTATGTACTTGTAAATTGTAAGAAGACCACTGGCCAGCTCCACAATCTTGGCCAGCGCCAGCAGTATGTTTCCAAAAAGCATCATCTGTTTACCCCGTCACTATGGATAAAATAACCTTCACTATGCATTAATCATAATGCAATGTCAAAACAGAATGACGGGTGTCTTGCCATACGGCCGACGTTCTGTTATATTGTCCAGCCAGGGCGGCGAAGTGCCGCCTTCTTTTATTGGAGAGATCATGACCAATCTGCAGCAATATCTTGACACGGCCGTCGAGGCGGCCCGCATTGCCGGAGCCTACCAGCGCTACCGCTTTGAATCCAGCCTGCAAGTGGAAATAAAGGGAGACAAAGACCTTGTGACCGAGGTTGACAAGGAATCGGAACGTCTGATCGTCCAGCATCTCAAGGCTCGTTTCCCTGATCATGACATAATTGCCGAAGAAGGCAGTTATGCCCAAAGCGGTTCCGAATTCCGCTGGATCATCGACCCGGTGGACGGCACCACCAACTATGCCCACGGCTATCCCTGGTTCTGCACATCTATCGGCCTTCAGTACGCAGGTGAACTGTCGGCGGCCGTCATATACAATCCGATTTACGATGAACTCTTCACCGCAGCCAAAGGTGGCGGCGCATTTCTGAACGGCCGGCGGCTTTCCGTCTCCAACAGCGCACCGCTGAAAAACACATTACTGGGAACCGGCTTTCCCTATGACTGCGCCAGCGATCCCGCAAACAACTTTGACAGTTTTATCGCCTTCCAGAAAGCTGCCCGGGGCATCCGCCGGGCGGGCGCTGCGGCCCTGGATCTGGCCTATGTGGCGGCTGGACGGCTGGACGGCTTCTGGGAACTGAAACTGAAACCTTGGGATGTGGCCGCCGGAGTTCTGCTTGTGCAAGAAGCGGGCGGCACCGTAACAACCTTCGATGGCTCGGCCTATGACGTATTTAATAACCGGATCGTGGCCAGCAACGGCCTGATTCATGACGAGATGATCACCATGCTGGCTGCAGCGGCTACAGGAGGTACGGCATGAACAGAAAATTGACCGCACTTCTGCTCTCGGGCCTGGTACTGCCCGGCCTCGGCCAGCTATACCTTGGACGCAAAGCAATCGGCGGCATACTCATCGTACTCGTCAACCTGATCCTTCTGCTGGCGCTGTTTGTTCTGCTGCGGGGGCTTTCACCGGTGATTGCCTCGCAGATCGCCGGCGGCGCCATAAGCATCTCTCCATCAGAGGTTATCAAGGCACTGGACGGTGCCAGCGGATTCGGAAAGGGGGTCCTGGCTGCCTTTTTCCTGGTCTGGGCTTTCTCATTGGCAGATATTCTCAGATTTAGAGAGGGTAATTGAACAGCCGCTTTGTTGTGTCAAAAACGCAACACCCGGTAATGTATTCAAATTGACAAACAGTGTTATTGTGTGGTAAGGCTGAAAAAGTTTATCAAGAATGAAATCTGTTCGTCAGAGACGAGCGGAATCGGGGAAAAAATGATCGTTTCAAAAATCATCGGCAGCGGTTCATGCATGCCGGACCGCATCATACCTAACAGCCATTTTGATTATCTGGTGGAAAACGCCGATGAGTGGATTTTTTCACGTACCGGAATCCGCGAACGCCGCTTTGCTCATGCCGATGAGGCCACATCCGATCTGGCCACAGTAGCGGCAAAAAAGGCACTGGAAGCTGCCGGTATAACTGCTGAGGATATAGACTGCATCGTTGTCGGCACCTCAACCCCCGACATGAGCCTGCCATCCACCGCCTGCATTGTTCAGGAAAACATCGCCGCCAAGAACGCCTTTGCCTTTGACATCAACGCGGTCTGCTCAAGTTTTGTCTATGCGCTGGAAGTAGCTGACAACTTCATCAAATGTGGCAAATACAAGACCGTCATGGCCATCGGTGCCGATACCTACTCCAAGATCCTCGACTTCAACGACAAGAACAGCTGTCCACTCTTCGGCGACGGCGCCGGCGCAGCTATCCTGAGCAGCGGAGGAGATGAAAAAACCGGGGTTCAGCACACCTATATGCGCAGCGACGGAAAGGGCTGGCAGCTGATCCAGGTGCCCTCTTCAGGCTCCCGCAAACCGGTTACTCCCGAAACGATCGATTCCCGCGAGATCTTTTTTCAGATGGCCGGCAAACAGGTCTACGTCTTTGCCACCGAAGTCATCCCCGACATCATCAACAAACTCTGCGCCAAAGCCGGCATCACTCCGGCCGACCTGGATTACATCATCCCTCACCAGGCCAACATACGCATGATTGATTTTATATCCAAAAAGAGCGACTTTCCAAAAGAGCGCTTCCTGCTCAACCTCGACCGCTGCGGCAACACCTCGGCCGCCTCGGTTGCGCTGGTGCTGGACGAGAACCTTCGCAACGGAACCATCAAGCCTGGCCACCTTGTCTTGACCATGGGCTTTGGCGGCGGCCTGACCTGGGGCGGCCTGTTAATAAGGTTTTAGACCACCGATACCCTCTCCGGCCTGAAAGGTTTTCAAACCATTCATTTCCAGCAATGCCCGCAACTCCTGCTGCGGGCATTGCTGTTTCCAGCCTCCGTGAAAACTGTCGGCAGCCAGCAGAATCGCGCCCGGAGCCAACAATCCGGACAAACCGCCCACCACACGCTCCAATTCAAGCAACTCATTGACAATCGGACCGCCCATCAGACCGTTGCAAAGGATCAGGTCGAAGGTCTTCGCAGGCGGCGGATTCGTCAGATCGGCGCAACGGAAGCTGATACACGAACCACGGCCCTTCTCGAAGAGTCGGGCTGTTTTTTCCCGGAAGTTACCTTCACGCTGCCGGTCATGGGGAAAGCGGCAATATGCGGCGGCCCAGACCTCCAGTGGATCTATGGTCCATCCTTCAATCCGGACCTCTTCATCAGCAAATCCAAGCTCAATCAGCAGATTTGCCAGGCCATAGCTGTCCTCTCCGGTGCCGCAGGCAGCATCCAGAAAGCGCAGTGGCCTCTTTTGTTGTCGGACAAGCCACTCCCGGATAAACTGTTCCTGATCCGGATAACGACCGAAACCGCCGTAAAAGCGTCGTGGCAGGAAAGATGTGAACAGAAATTCCATCAAAAATCCGGGATTGTTCAACAGCTTATCCAGCAAAAGAGCTGGATTTGCAGTTACTTGCAAGCGTAGTGGCAGCCCTACAAAAAGGTCTACCCAGCTAAGGGCATTGTGGAAGGGTGTACTGGAGAGAATAGGCGGGTAGTCCAGCGCAGATCGGTAAAGCCGGTTGAAAACCCTGGTGATTTCGGCAATCGGCAGGTAGAGCTGGCACTGTCGGCGAATCTCCGGTGTGACAATCAGCCCTGACGCGATGAACGGTGCCGGACAGGTGGAAGAGTAGATATCGAAACGGGTTTGCAGGCGCTGGATGGAGCTGCGGAAGAGATCTGCGTTTATTTCGGCAGAGATCAGCTTGCTAAGATTTGCAGAGGCATCCCCGCTATCCAGGGACGGTGTCAACTGAAACATCAATAGCTGCGAATCGGATGATACAGCGTATCCCGTTCCACCGGGACTTTTCCGGCCTTTTTTATCAGGCGTATGATGCCCTCCTTGGTCAGCGATTGCGGACTCTGGGCGCCGGCGTCGTGACCGATCTTTTCCTCCACCACGGTACCGTCCAGATCGTTGACCCCGAAAGCCAGCGAAACCTGGGCGATTTTTTCACCCAGCATGATCCAGTAGGCTTTGATGTGATCGAAGTTGTCCAGGAAAATACGGGCGATCGCCAGCGTCTTCAGGTCGTCCAGACCGGAAGTCCCCTTGATATCCAGTTTCAGGTCGGAATTTTCGGGTTGGAAGGCCAGCGGAATAAAAGACTGAAAACCGCCGGTCTCGTCCTGCAGATTTCGCAGCATCTCCATGTGTGCCACGCGGTCAGCCGCTGTTTCCAGATGGCCGTAGAGCATGGTGGCGTTGGTTTTCAGCCCGGCCAGATGCGCCAGACGGATGATTTCCAGCCAGTGCGCCCCGGATATCTTCTCCGGGCAGATCTTCTGCCGGACCTCCTCCACCAGTATCTCGGCCCCGCCCCCAGGCATCGATCCCAGGCCGGCGCTTTTCAAACGCTGCAGCACCTGCTCTATGGAAAGTCCGGATATGCGTGAAAAATATTCGATCTCAACCGCCGTAAAAGCCTTTATGTGCAAAGCAGGCGCAACTTTACGAATGGCGGCCAGCACCTCTTCGTAGAACTCGAAGGCCAGATCCGGATGCAGACCGCCCACCATATGCACTTCGGTAGCCCCCTCTCCTTCCGCTTCTTTCGCACGACGGCAGATTTCGTTAAGCGCCAGCGTATAGGCCCCCTCATCTCCGGCGGTGCGGGAGAAGGCGCAGAAGGCGCAGCGGTTGACGCAGATGTTGGTGGGATTGATATGGCGATTGACGTTGAAGTAGACCTTGCGGCCGTTTTTGCGTTCGTTGACCAGAGCGGCCAACTCGCCGATTGCCAGCAAATCGTTGGAAGCGAACAGAAACAGCGCCTCGTCAGCAGAAATACGCTGACCGGCGTGGACTTTTGTGGATATGGTTTCGAAGGTTGTCATGGGGTGGAGTCTACGAAAAACGGGCGGTGAGTGCAAGCGGAAAGGGCAACTTTCAGGACAGCAGCCACTCACCATCACGACGGATCGCCTCGTACATGGCGTCCGGAGCAAGATCAATTTCATCGGGCCATGAAACAAAGCCGTTGGTTACCTGCAGCTTATTGAAGAAATCGGGATCCTTCAGCTTCTCGAAAACACCGAACAGATGCGAAGGAAGCATCCGTACACGTCCAGTGAGTCCGTCGGCAAAGGTTACGGTAAATTCAAGATGTTTGATGATAGTAGCGGATATTACGTCCCATTTCATAAAGGTCTCCTTTTTACATCAGCGGTTCAATTCGCTTCGGTTCCTGGTGTTGTCGGCAAAGCTCCCAGTCTTCCAGCAATTCCTTCTGATGTAGCTCCGCCCAATCCAGCACCAGTTCCTGTGCCCTGCGTGAGAGCTTGCCCTCAAGTAATTCAAGAGTCTGGATATTCACGGATGCCTTGTATTCGGCATATTCGACATGAAAATGCGGCGGCGCATGTTCGTTGAAAAACATTCTGACGATTATACCAAAAAAACTACTGATTATCGGCATCGCAACGGCCTCCTTTTTACTCATGACAATCAGTTTATCAAACTAAAGGTTGTCTTCGCAATCTTTGACCGTGTTCGCAGAAAAAGATTTGTTAAGCGTTACACGTCAGCCTCAATATATGATTTCATAATTGAACTATGTATGCGTAGTCAAACAAAAAGTCCAGTTGAATATGGATTCGGGGCCGCCTTAATCAAGATATCGTAGTGCAATCGTAGAAACAAATTGACACTGCTGGCCATTTTGTTCTAAAAGATTGTACCGTATTAATATCGTAGTATGCGGAGGTAGTTGCCATGAAGAGCATTCCCCTCTCACCAGAAGCCATCCGACGCGGGGTTGAGAATCTTCACGACGAACTTGGCCGCGCCGACCGCGACCGCCTTGACTCTCTCCTACCCCTTTTCAAAAACGAATCACGTGTCAGCCTGGCGGCGGCCTTTGATAAGCTGTTTCCCGGTCAGTTGCGAGAATCAGCCCTGACTTCATTTCGCCAGTTCCGCAAGCGGTTGAACGACACCGCCGCGGATACGGGAATCTCGTTGGCTTTGGAAACAGACAGCCAGAAGAAGAGTGAGCCGGAGCTGCGCTGGTGCTGGTTTACAGGAGAAGATAGTGCGGCTGCAGAAGTGGCGAGGCTGATTGGTGAGGAAACGGCCTTTCTGGAGCACACCGAACAGGATGCCTATGAGCTGCGGGACGGCAAGCCGGTCATCCGCTATTTTGTCTCCTACTCTCACAAGGACGATTCGCTAAAAAAAGATCTTTACGAACGCCTGGAAGAACTTTTCAAAATAGCCGCAAACTATTATTTCGAGCCGTGGCACGACGGCATGATCCTGCCCGGTGATGGCTGGCTGGATAAAATACAAAAGGCTATTGAAAACTGCCATTTCGGGCTTTTGCTGGTCAGCCCATCTTTTCTTGGCAGCAATTTCATCACCCAAAACGAACTTCCAGCTTTTGTACCGGGAAACCTGGCGCAACCCGAGGCCGGGAAACGCGCCATTCCGGTCACTCTCAGACCTTTACGCCTGGATGGCAGTATTGATCTGAAGGGATTGCAACAACTCCAGATTTTCCGTGACAGCGAAGGTAAAGCGTTTTCCCAGCGTACCGGAACAAAGAAAGCTGAATTTGTCGATGCCCTGTTTGAGCAAATCCTTCGGGTTGTAGAACTGCGTATGAATGCACCTTCCAGGGGCGAACACCATCGCCATCATCAGATTGAACATCACATGCGGCGTGAGATAGAAACGCAGATGGCTGGATGTAACTACGTGGATGGCGATGGTTATTCAAGTGCTTTGGAGAAACTCGATCCCGATTCCACAACAGACAAGGCTCCGGCCCAGCGGATCAATGCTCTAAAGCACCTCTGCGCCTGGGCCGAAGATTCCAGTGCACCACCATACTTTGCTCTGCTCGGCGAACTGGGAATGGGTAAAACAACTACGTGTCTCGCCTTTGCCCGTGAATTGCTTGCCCGGCGCACGAAAGATCCCGGCCTACCATTGCCGATCTATCTCGACTTGAGACACCTGGGAGAAAAAGCCAAGAACGAACCGGGGCTTGAGGAAATCCTGGAGACAGTGCTGCAAAAAAACTGGCGAGGCGGACGTAAGGTAGACCTGCGCGCCGATGAAATTATCCGTCTTGTCCAGGAACAGGGCGGACTGGCTATATTTGACGGTCTGGACGAGGTATTGGTACACCTGAATCCTGCGGCTGGACAACGTTTCGTAAGAGAGTTGCTGCGTATACTGCCGCCACTGAAGACTCAAAAAGGCTCACACAAGGCTGTCCCAAAAGGGAGTCACGGCAGACTGCTGCTCAGTTGTCGCACCCACTATTTCCGTACCCTGCGCGAACAGAAGAACCTGCTGCTGGGCGAAGGGCGCGAACCGATGAGAGCCGACGACTACCGGGCGCTGGTATTGCTCCCCTTTTCCAATGAACAGATCATCTCGTATCTCAAACAGGCCCTTCCCGACCAGAACCCGCAGCGAGTCATGGAGACCATCAAGTCCATCCACAACCTGACCGAGATGGCCGAACGCCCCTACACCCTCAGCCTGATCACACAACAGATCGATCAGTTGGAGCGCTGGCGAATGGAGGGGCGCATCGTGACCGGCGTTACCCTTTACCGCCACATGGTGCAATCATGGCTGGAGCGGGACACCGGCAAGCACCAGCTGACTCCGCCCCACAAGCAGCAGGTCATGGAGTATTTTGCCGCCGAATTATGGCGCTCGGGTCGCCGTACCTGGGGTATTGAGGATGTGGAACAGTGGCTGATCGAACTCTTGCGCGACCACCC
>CAYQTC010000032.1:0-47858 GCA_964420435.1 uncultured Geobacter sp. | reverse complement strand
TGCATGTTCCTTGGTTCCGGCTCCGTAATTCACTCCATGCACCATGCGTTGCATAAGGGCCATCTTCATGATGATGCTCAGGACATGCGTAACATGGGTGGTCTACGTAAGGTCATGCCGATTACATTTATTACCTTCTTTGTATCAACCCTTGCGATTGCCGGCATCTTCCCTTTCTCTGGCTTCTTCTCCAAGGACGAAATTCTGTGGAAGGCTTTTTCAAACCCTTATCACGGCGGGCTTAACATAATCCTCTGGGGTACCGGCGCAATTGCAGCCTGTTTTACAGCTTTCTACATGTTCCGCCTGGTATTCATGACTTTCTTCGGCGAATGCCGTATCAACCCGAAAGTCAAGGAATACCTGCATGAGTCACCACTCGTCATTACTATCCCTCTGATGGTACTCGGTGTTCTGGCGACATTTGGCGGTTTCCTTGGAATGCCGAAAGTCATGGGTGCGCTTCCAAACTACCTGGAGCACTGGCTTGATCCGGTTTTTGAACTGGCTAACGAGTACGGGACTAAATATGCTCATGCCGGTGGACATCACAGCCATGCTCTTGAGTGGGGATTGATGGGGCTGTCTATAGCCATAGCAGTTGTCGGCATCATGATTGCTCTGACTATGTATGTGAAGAACACAGGTGCGCCAGCACGTTTCGTTGCCACCTTCCCTGCTCTGCATCGCGCTGTATTTAATAAATGGTACGTTGATGAACTGTATGACTATCTCTTTGTAAATCCCTGCAAGGCATTTGGCCAATTCCTTTGGAAGGGATTTGATGTGATCGTTATTGATGGAGTAGTTAACGGTGTGGCAAATGTTGTAATGGGTTTCAGCGGGATATTCCGCTACATGCAGTCCGGTTATATCTACAACTACGCATTTTCAATGGCATTTGGTGTTGTGGTAATACTCGGATATTACATTTTCAAATAACAAATCATTCGCACTTTGTATAAAGGAGCACGAATTCATGAGTAACGTACTGAGCCTGACGACATTCCTGCCTATACTGGGTGTCCTGTTGCTACTGTTCATTCCCAAGGACAGTAAGGGAGTGCTTCGGAATGTAACCCTCGCGGTAACACTGGTAACCTTTCTGGTTTCACTGACAATACTGTCATGTTTTCAGACCAATGCTGAGTTCCAGTTTATTGAGAACATGCCGTGGATCGCAGCCGGACCGTTCGTCATGCGCTACAACATTGGTATAGACGGTATCAGCCTCTGGCTTGTAATTTTGACCACATTCATCATGCCGATTGCCGTTCTATCGACGTACACAGCGGTTGAAGAGAAGGTCAAGGAGTACATGATCTGTCTGCTGCTGCTTGAAACCGGCATGCTGGGTGCTTTTATTTCGCTCGACCTCTTTCTCTTCTACATCTTCTGGGAGGTCATGCTGATCCCGATGTATTTCATGATCGGTATCTGGGGCGGCAAGAATAAAATTTACGCTGCTGTCAAGTTCTTCATCTACACGATGGTCGGATCCCTGCTGATGCTTGTTGCCTTGATCTTCTTGTATTTCAAGGGAATGCAGGCAGGTATCACTGACTTTGGTCTGCTGCAGTTCTTCAGTCTCAAGTTGGATATGGCTACCCAGATATGGTTGTTCCTGGCATTCGCTTTTGCCTTCGCAATCAAAGTACCTATGTTTCCTCTGCACACATGGTTGCCGGATGCACATACAGAGGCTCCAACAGCCGGATCTGTGATCTTGGCAGCTGTACTCCTGAAAATGGGTACATATGGTTACGTACGCTTTGCAATACCACTCTTTCCTGAAGCCGCACATAAATTTGCGCCAATGATAGCAACGCTTGCGGTAATAGGCATTATCTACGCCGCACTGGTTGCAATGGTTCAAGAGGATGTCAAAAAACTGGTTGCATATTCGTCCGTAGCCCACCTTGGATTTGTTATGTTGGGAGTCTTTGCATTCAATGTTGAGGGTATCTCCGGAGGCATGCTGCAAATGCTGAACCATGGTATTTCCACCGGCGCACTGTTCCTTATCGTCGGCTTCATTTATGAACGCCGGCATACACGACTGATTACTGATTTCGGTGGTCTTTCCAAGCAGATGCCTATTTTCGCCACCATATTCATGATTGTAACATTCTCTTCGATCGGACTTCCAGGAACCAACGGATTTGTCGGTGAATTCCTGATTCTTATCGGCGCATTTGAAAGCGAGTTGCGCTGGTGGACGGTAATTGCAACCAGCGGTGTTATTCTTTCAGCTGTATACATGTTATGGGTATTCCAGCGCGTTATGTTCGGTGAACTGGATAATCCCAAGAATCAGAAACTATTGGATCTCAACGCTCGTGAAATTACGATCATGGTACCACTGGTAGTCATGATATTCGTGATGGGTTTTTACCCCAAACCTTTCATTGACAAGATGGATCCTGCTATAAAGAAACTTGTTGCTCAGGTCAGGGTTGCACCAGTCAATGCTCAGGTGATGCCGGCAGCTGCTGTCATGCCGGCTGGCCACCCGCCAATGGAAATGCCTGCAGGTCATCCAGCAATGCCAGCTGCTGATCAAAATACTGTAAAAACTGTTAACCCGCACGAAGCTAAGTAACAAATAACGAGTCAATCCGACCGGAGGATATTTTAGATGGACATGATTTCAATTCCAGTCGTCAACATGACACCGATCCTGCCGGAGATATTTCTCTCCGTGTTGGCCATGGCACTGCTGCTGATCAACGTATTTGCTCCCAGCGGTCAAAAGTCTTACCTGGCCTACATCAGCTTTTTCGGTATTGTTGCGACCGCGGTGCTGGTAGGGGCAGGATGGGGCGGACACATCGAGAGTTTCAGCGGTTCAGTGATACTCGATAACTTTGCAACGTTCTTCAAGATGATTTTCCTTTTAGCGGCTGGCCTGACTGTTCTTATTACAGATCAGTACATGGAGCGCGAAGGGTGTAATCATGGTGAACTTTATCCACTAATCCTGTTTACTGTGGTCGGTATGATGCTTATGGCATCCGGTACGGATTTGATGACCATATTCCTTGGTCTCGAGGTAATGTCAGTTTCGCTCTACGTACTTGCCGGCGTAAATCGCGAAAACAAAAAGTCAAATGAAGCCGGCTTAAAATATTTCCTGCTGGGCGCATTCTCAACTGGTTTCCTCCTTTATGGTATGGCTTTGATTTATGGTGCCACCGGCACGACCCGTGTTTATCAAATTGCTTCAATTGTCGGACAGATGACACTGCCTTCAGCAAACGTAATGCTGCTTGCCGGTATGTTGCTGATGATGACAGGTTTTGCTTTCAAAATCGCAGCCGCACCTTTTCACATGTGGACTCCCGATGTTTATGAGGGCGCTCCGACTCCGATGACCGCCTTCATGTCAGCCGGTCCCAAGGCTGCAGGCTTTGCTGCACTGCTCCGTATTCTCCTGGTTGCTCTTCCGACACTCCAGGTAGAATGGAGTCAGCTGCTGTGGGTTCTTGCAGTGCTTACTATGACGGTTGGTAATATAACCGCCCTGCGTCAGGATAATATCAAGCGCATACTGGCTTATTCCTCAATCGCTCATGCCGGATACGCACTTGTAGGTCTTGTGGCCGGCAACGGCACAGGAACGGCCGGTATACTTTTCTATATGCTCTCTTATGCATTTATGAATATCGGCGCATTTGCAATCATTATACTGATTGCTAAAAAGGGTGAAACTAATGGAAATGTGATGGACTTTGCCGGTCTTGGATTCAAGCGTCCCGTACTGGCTGTTGCAATGACCATATTCCTGTTCTCTCTGGCCGGCATGCCGCCAACGGCCGGTTTTATCGGTAAATTCTACCTTTTCTCAGGCGCTATCCAGGAGGGTTACATCTGGCTGGCCGTTATTGGTGTTCTTAACAGTGCCGCCTCGGTTTATTACTATCTGCGCGTCATGGTCTATATGTACATGAAGGATCCGACTGAGGAGTTTGAGTGGACTCAGGTAACAGCTCCAGTGGCTCTGGCTCTGATTATAGCTGTAGCTGGTTCACTGATCCCTGGTATCGTTCCATCCATCATCCTGGAATATGCTCAGCAGGCCGTCAAGCTGATCTGATTCGACTCATCAGAATTAATAGAGGGCAGCCCCGTTAAGAGGCTGCCCTTTTTTATTCAATTTACTTGGTGTATCAGACCGTTTTCGGATAGTATTGCCCGGAATGGAGAGCCGCAAAATGGTAGAACATGAAATATGGACAACATTGAAGGTTCTGGCCTGGACTAAGGAATTTCTCGCTGCCAAGGGCGTAGAAAACTCGCGTCTTGAGGCGGAATGGCTGCTTTGTGCCGCAACCGGTCTTGACCGGGTCGGATTGTATTTACAGTTTGATAAACCACTAAATGATGAAGAACTTGCTGCATATCGTGCCATGGTTGCCAGGCGTGCAAAGCGTGAACCTTTACAGCATATTCTCGGGAGCCAGGAGTTTTGCGGTCTTGATTTTGAAGTGTCAGCAGACGTTCTTATCCCGCGACACGACACGGAGGTTCTGATAACTCAGGCTTTAGCATTGATGCCTGATGCCGGTTCAATTCTTGATATTGGCACGGGTAGCGGATGCATCGCAATAACACTCGCAACCCGTTATCCGGATGCCGTAATCACAGCAACCGATATATCCGCAGCTGCGCTGGCTGTAGCCATACGTAATGCGAAAAAACATAATGCGAATGTGGAAATGTTGCTCGGATCGCTCTTTGAACCGCTAAATAGTCGCAGTTTTGATTTGATCGTATCCAATCCCCCCTATATACCGTCAAAAGAGATTACCGCACTCGAACCCGAAGTTCGCGACTTTGATCCATTGGGGGCGCTTGATGGAGGTGCAGATGGTCTGGATGTATATCGTTTACTTATTCCGGAATCACACTCACATTTGAGCCCAGGAGGCTGGCTGTTGCTTGAGGTAGGACGTGGTCAGTCTGCTGACGTAATGACGATTATAAACGATCATGGCGGCTATAATGAACCAATCACAGCACTCGACCCTTGCGGTATAGAACGGGTTGTGGCTGCACAACGAAAGGACTTGAAATGAAACTCATTGAAGCTGAAAAAGTCATGGCGGAAGCTGACCTGCTTGTCTCTGAATCCGATGTGCTGGCAGCTGTCACTCGAATTGCCAGCGAGATTACCGCGGATCTGAAGGGATCCAATCCGCTGATTTTGTGCGTCATGAACGGGGGGCTTATATTCTGCGGGCAGTTGCTTACGAAGCTGGTGTTCCCTTTGGAAGTTGAATACATTCACGCTACGCGCTACGGTCATGCAACCACCGGGGCTGCATTGGACTGGATAGCCAAACCAAAAGCTGATATGCGTGGCAGGACTGTGCTGCTTATTGACGATATTCTTGACGAGGGTGTTACACTGGCGGCTATCGCAGGTTACTGTCGCGAACAGGGAGCAGCGGAAGTTCGAATGGCGGCTTTGGTTGAAAAGCTGCATCTGCGCAAAGTAACACCCGGAATGAGAGCTGACTACAGCGGAATTGAGGTGGGTGACCGATTTCTCTTTGGATACGGACTGGATTACAAAGGTTACTGGCGGAATGCACCCGGAATATATGCTGTAAAGGGGAAGTAGCGCTCGCTCATGGCTGGTAAATTAAGAGTCAGGTATGTGTGAATATCTGACTGACAAACATATTGGAAAAGGCGGCCATCATGACCGCCTTTTTGGTAAGATCTAGGAGATCAAATAAAAAATTACCCTTCGGTAAGTACCCTTTCCTCATAAATCGCCTCGATTCTGCGGCGGTGTCCCAACTCGACGTCTGCAAAGCTCATGAGCACTTTCTGCAGTCTGGGGTCGTCGGTCATGCCTGCTGCGGCCTTGTAGAGCTGGAAGGCATTTTCCTCAGTTTTGAGGGCATAGGCAAGAATCTCGCTGTAGGTCAGATCGGCTCTGAAAGTCACGTCAGCCAGGTACTTGGCTATGCTGGATTCAGGTAGTTTGCAGAGTTTGTGGCTTTCTGCTTTTTCCTCATCGATTTTGCTGAAAACATCCTTGTGGGTTGCCTCCTCGGCAGCCAGTTCTTCAAACATTTTCTTCGAGGCTATGCTAGTGGATAGCTCGGCTGCGCGCTTGTAGAGTTTGTATGCGGTGTCTTCGCGCTCGACGGCAAATTTGATGACTTCTTCTAGTGTAACAAATTTCATGTTGTTAATTCCTCCTCTAAAATTGATATGAAACGCCACTGTCTCGCCGGCTGATGTGGGCATTTCAATTGTAAGTCTGCTGTTTTCGGCTCTACTGCCTAATCATTTCCGTGTCAATATTAATGATAACATCATCTGCAACTACCAGACCGCCACCGTCAAGTTTCTTGCTCCAACTAACCCCGAAATCCTGACGGTTGATTTTTGCAGTCGCTGATGCACCACGCTTTATGTCTCCCTGTGGACTTTTTATCTCGCCAGTCGGCCCATCAACATTCAGAATCACGGCTTTGGTGACCCCTTTAATGGTCAGGTTGCCTGTTACTTTCAATTTGTCAGCACCGGAACCTTCAACCTTGGTGGAGACAAAAGTCATTGTCGGAAATTTTGCGGCATCAAAAAAGTCCGGACTGCGCAGGTGGTCGTCCCGCTTGGCTATATTGGTGTTGACGGAAGCCATCTCAATGGTGACATCCACTTTGGATCTGGAGATGTCTTTTTCATCGATAAAAACGGTACCCTTAAACTTTTCAAAAACACCCTTTACGTTGGTGATCATCAGGTGCTTGACCTTGAACTCGATTGAAGAATGTGCTGGATCAAGATTGTATGTGGCAGCCAGTACGTTGAACGGTGCCAGCAATGCAGCTGCAGCGATAAAAGCTAAAAAGCGTTTCATGATATCCTCCTTGTTTCTGTGGGTTCAGCCCCGCAGATAATCCAGCACCTGAGCCGGATGCTGATCGGCTTTGGCAACTTTTGCCCAATGTTTCCTTATAATTCCATCCGGTCCGATGATGACTGTCGAACGGATAGTTCCGGTGGTTTTCTTGCCGTACATGATCTTTTCCCCAAAAGCGCCGTATGCCTGCATTACGGTGGTGTCAGGGTCGCTGAGAAGCACGAACGGCAGGCTGTAATTGCTTATGAACTTGCCGTGAGCTGCTATGCTGTCCTTGCTGACCCCAAGAAGAACTACGCCTTTATCAATAAGCTCCTTGTAATTGTCACGGAAACCGCAGGCTTCTTTTGTGCAGCCGGGCGTATTGTCCCTGGGGTAGAAGTACATCACAATAGTTTTGCCCGCATACTGTTGCAGGCTGTGCTGATTACCGTCGCTGCCTTCCAGTGCGAATACAGGTGCTTTTGTTCCTTCCAATGACATGTTGCAGTCTCCTCTGTTTAGTAACAAGACCATTTTGATCCACTTTAACATGGATTTGATAAACGTCAAGTACAAAGTTAAGTGCATTCAAATACGGCGCTGTTGCCGGTTGTGCTGGTAAATAAGAATAAATTTAAAAAAATAAATAAAGAACAGTGTTTTGACTTACGTCAATTATTTTTTAAGTTGGTTTGATAGATTATTCAATCATAACTTATGTGTGTTTTGCATTTGACAATACAGGCAAGATTTAGGTGAACAGCATAGAGCCAAAAACAAATCCGACAAGTGGCTTATAAAATGTGTGTTTTTGTGTCGGGTTGAGTGGTGTCACGTATATTCGTTCCGGAAGTTGCATAAAATGATTAGTGAAGTATCATTTAGCTAAACTAAGAAAAAATGCAAACAGCGTATCGATGTATAACATGTGAGAGGAGGAGCGTATGGCCAATCAAAGCAGGTTTTTGAGTTGTTTCGCGTTGCTGTTGATTTTAATGGCACTCAGCATTCCAGCCCGGGCAGATCAAGGTAAAGATCTTTACGAAAAACAGTGTGCCGGCTGCCACACTATCGGAGGAGGAGACGGCGGCGGCCCGGATCTGAAAGGAGTCGGAGAAAAACGACCGGCTGACTGGCTGGTCCGTGTCATTGTCGAACCGGATAAACTGACTGCGGCAAAAGATCCGGTCCAGGCCGAACTGATCAAAAAATACGGCTACGAGATGCCAAATCTGGGTGTCAGTCGCGAGGATGCGCTGAAAATCATCACGTATATTGCGGGATCAGGTGGCGCTGCTGCGGGTGCAGCCGCTCCGCCGGCAGCAGCGCAGGCGCCGGTTGTGGTCACGCCGGAACTGATTGCCCAGGGAAAGGCACTCTTTACCGGGAAAAAGCGACTGGCCAACGGCGGAGCTCCATGCGCCTCGTGCCACCCCTTCAAATTCCCTGGCATCGAGGGAGGCAACCTGTCGACTGCCGATCTGAGCAGTTCCTACCAGAAGATGGGTGATATCGGGATCAAGGGCGCGCTCAAGTCGCTTAAATTTCCGACCATGAAAAAAATATATGCTGATCGGCCCTTGACCGATGAAGAGATCACGGCGCTGATCGCCCTTTTCAAGAATGCGGCTGAGCAAAAGAAAGGTGCCGCTTCAGCTGCCTTTCCCCTGGCGGGTGTCGGCCTGTTTGTTGTGTTGATGCTGGGATTGACTCTCTACAAAAGGAGGATCGCATAATGTCTAACGAGCGGATCAAGGACGATCATAACCCGTGCGACCGGGGGTGGGAGGAGTTTTACCGGAACCGGTGGCAGTACGACAAGGTGGTTCGCAGCACCCACGGTGTCAACTGCACCGGCGGCTGCAGCTGGATGGTACATGTCAAGGACGGCATTGTCGGCTGGGAGCTTCAGGCCAATGACTATCCGCAGTTCAACGGTGACCTCCCCAATCACGAGCCGCGCGGCTGCCCGCGGGGTATCAGCTACTCCTGGTACCTCTACAGTCCGCTGCGGGTCAAACACCCCTATATGCGCGGTGTGCTGATCGATCTCTGGCGTCAGGCCCGCGCCACCCATAGCGACCCGGTCGAAGCCTGGAAAAGCATCGTCGAGAACCCCGCGGCACGTGAGAGCTATACCAGCAAGCGCGGCATGGGAGGCTTCCGGCGCGCGACCTGGGAAGAGGCGACCGAGCTGATCGCGGCCTCCACGCTCTATACGGCCAAGAAGCACGGCCCGGATCGGGTGATCGGATTCTCGCCGATCCCTGCCATGTCCATGATCAGTTATGCGGCCGGCACCCGGTTTCTGCAGCTGCTGGGCGGCGTGGCCATGAGCTTCTACGACTGGTACTGCGATCTACCGCCTGCATCTCCGCAGGTATGGGGCGAGCAGACCGACGTCAACGAATCGGCCGACTGGTATAACGCCTCATACATCGTCCTGTGCGGCTCCAATGTCCCCATGACCCGCACCCCTGATGCCCACTTCCTGACTGAGGCCCGCTACCGCGGCACCAAGGTGGTGGTCATGTCCCCCGATTACAGCATGGCCAGCAAGTTTGCCGATGCCTGGCTGCCGGTGGAGCAGGGGCACGACGGCGCCTTCTGGATGGCGGTCAACCATGTCATTCTGACCGAATTCTATGCCAACCGCCAGGTACCCTTTTTCGATGAATACGTGCGCAAATACACAGACCTGCCGTTCCTGGTCAAACTGACCGTAAAGGACGGCGTTCTGCGGCAGGGAGAATTCCTGCGCGCGTCCGAGATGGAACGTGCTTCCGATATCGAGCATGCCGACTGGACCCTTTGCGTCGGCGACAGCGCCGGAAACGTCCGCATTCCCCACGGCAGCATCGGTTCACGCTATACCAAGGCAGAGGGTAACTGGAACCTTGATATGGTGGACCTGGTGGACGGCAAGGATATCGACTGCGCCCTGACCTTCATCGGCCAGGACACAGGCGCGGTCCGCTTCACCTTCGAGGCAGACGGGGATGTGATCAGAAATGTCCCGGTCCGGCGCGTCATGACCAGGGATGGCGAAGTGACCGTCGCCACCGTATTCGACCTGATGATGGCCCAGTTCGGGGTTTCTCGCGGCCTTGACGGCGATTATCCGAAAGGCTATCAGGACGACAAACCATTCACTCCCAAATGGCAGGAAAAATATACCGGCATTGCCGCCGAGAGCCTGATAAACATCGCCCGTGAATGGGCTGAGAACGGCGAGCAGAGCGGCGGCCGCAACATGATCATCGTCGGCGCCGGAATCAACCACTGGTACCACAACGACCTGATCTACCGTGCCGCTATCACCGCCCTGATCCTGACCGGCAGCGTCGGCAGGAACGGCGCCGGGCTCGCTCATTATGTCGGCCAGGAAAAGGTGGTGCCGCTGGCCCCCTGGACCTCGGTTGCCATGGCGCAGGACTGGACCAAGGCATCGCGGCTCCAGAACACTCCGAGTTTCTGGTACATGCATTCGGACCAGTGGCGCTACGACCGCAATTTCGTCGATTATTTCAAGCCTGAAACCGGCGAGAACATGCCGATGCACACGGCCGACTTCAACGCCAAAGCGGTCCGGCTCGGCTGGCTCCCTTTCTCCCCCCATTTCAATGAAAGCCCGGTCCGGCTGATGGAGCAGGCCAAGGCGGCCGGGGCCACGACCGACGACGAGGTGCGCGCCTGGCTGATCAAGCGGCTCAAGAGCGGTGAAACCCGCTTCGCCATAGAGGATCCGGACGGAGAGGGCAACTCACCCAAGGTCTGGTTCATCTGGCGCGGCAACGCCATCTCCTCCAGCGCCAAGGGGCACGAATTTTTCCTCAAACATGTCATCGGCGCCCCCAACAGCAGCTTTACCGCCCGGGAAGCGGCCAAGGGGCAAGTCAAGGACATCGTCTGGCACGAAAAGGCCCCCACCGGCAAGATGGATCTGGTGGTGGATCTCAACTTCCGCATGGACACCTCTACCCTCTATTCCGACATCGTCCTGCCGGCGGCGACCTGGTACGAGAAATCGGACTTGAACACCACCGACATGCACTCCTTTGTAAACTGTATGGATGCCGCCGTCGATCCGGCCTGGGAATCCAAGTCCGACTGGAATATCTTCGCCGGGATTGCCAAAAAGGTCAGCGACCTTGCACCGATGCATTTCCCGGCACCGTTCAAGGATATCCTGGCTACGCCGCTGCTGCACGACACGCCGGGCGAAATCGCCCAGCGCAGTGTCAAGGACTGGAAGCTGGGCGAGTGCGAGGCGATTCCGGGCAAGACCATGCCGAACCTGCCGATCGTCGAGCGTGACTACATCAATCTCTACAACCGCTTCATGTCGCTTGGCCCCCACATCGGCCACCTGCATGCCCACGGGGTCAGCTGGGAAGCGGACGACGTGCATGAGAAACTCCTCAAAACCATGCCGACCCGCTCGTGGAACGACAAGACCTACATCGACATGGAAGACGTGCGCAACGTGGCCGACGTGCTGATGGCCTTTGCCCCGGAAACCAACGGCGAACTGGCCCATCGCGCCTATCAGAACCTGGAGAAGCGAGTCGGCAAGCCGCTGGCCCAGATATCAGAAGGTTCCCGCAACTTCCGCATGACCTGGGAGGAGATCACCCAGAAACCGCGCCGTTTCATCAGCACCCCGGTCTGGAGCGGCCTGGTCAGCGAAAACCGTCCCTATGCCCCGTACACGCTGAACGTGGAGCACGGGGTGCCCTGGCGAACACTCTCCGGCCGCCAGTCACTCTACCTGGACCATCCCTACTACGGTGAATTCCACGAGGGGCTGCCGACCTTCAAAGGGAAGCTGAATCCGGCCATCCTGGATGAAACCGAAGGGGAAACCGGGCTGATCCTCAACTTCCTGACCCCGCACGGCAAGTGGAGCATCCACTCCACCTACAGCGATAACCTGCGCATGCTGACACTTTCCCGAGGCGGTCCTGTGGTCTGGCTCAATCATGAAGATGCGGCCAGTGCCGGGATCGAGGACAACGAAGCGATCGAAGTCTTCAACGCCAACGGCGTTGTCGTCAGCCGGGCTGTGGTCTCGTCCCGCATTCCGCGCGGAGCGGCGATCATGTACCACGCGCCGGAGCGGACTCTGAATGTCAAGAAGTCCAGGAAGAGCGGCAAGCGGGGCGGCGTTCACAACAGCCTGTCGCGCATCCGCCTGAAGCCGACCCTGATGCTTGGAGGCTACGCACAATTCAGTTATTACTTCAACTACTGGGGGCCGACCGGGGTTAACCGCGACAGCTACGTGGTTGTCAGAAAGTTGAGGGGGTGAGGCGATGAACGTACGAGCGCAACTAGTTATGGTATTCAATCTGGATAAGTGCATCGGCTGCCACACCTGCAGCATCTCCTGCAAAAACATCTGGACCGACCGCAAGGGTGCCGAATACATGTGGTGGAACAACGTCGAGACCAAGCCCGGTGTTGGTTATCCCAAAAAGTGGGAGAACCAGGACATATTCAAGGGGGGCTGGCTCCGCGAGAACGGCAAACTGAGGCTGCGGGCCATGGGCAAGGGGCCGACTCTGTTCAACATGTTCTTCCAGCCCAACATGCCGAAGCTTGATGACTACTACGAGCCCTTCGACTTCGACTACAGCAACCTCTACAAGGCACCTCCCGGCAGCGATCAGCCGGTGGCCGAGGCCTTTTCGCAGATATCCGGCGAAAAGATGGAAGAGATCACCGGCGGCCCCAACTGGGACGACGACCTCTCCGGCTCGCAGGTCTATGCCGTCGAGGATTCCAACCTGGAAGACCGCACGCTTGTGGAAGATTACGGGCGCATGTTCATGCATTACCTGCCCCGCATCTGCAATCACTGCCTGAATCCGGCCTGCGTTGCCTCCTGTCCCTCCCGGGCGATCTACAAACGGGGCGAGGACGGCGTTGTGCTGGTGGACCAGGATGTCTGCAAAGGATGGCGTTTCTGCACCAGCGCCTGTCCCTACAAGAAGGTCTATTTCAACTGGCAGAGCGGCAAAGCCGAAAAATGCATCTTCTGTTTTCCGCGCACCGAAACCGGCCAGTGCAACGCCTGCGCCCACAGCTGTGTCGGCCGTATCCGCCACGTCGGCGTGCTGTTATACGATGCCGACCGGGTTGAAGAAGCACTGCTCAAGCCCGATGACCAACTGGTGGCGGCCCACCGCCAAGTGATCCTCGATCCGCGTGATCCGCAGGTCAGGGAATCTGCCCGCGCCAACGGCGTTAGCGACTAGTGGCTGGAAGCGGCCGAGAAATCGCCGGTCTATGCGCTGATCAAGGAGTTCGGCGTGGCCCTGCCGCTGCATCCCGAGTTCCGCACCATGCCGATGGCCTACTACATCCCGTCGCTCTCACCGGTTATCTCCAGTGGTGCCGACCTGCACGAACTGGCGATACACGGCACGATCCCGCTGCTTGAAAAACTCCGGGCGCCGATCAGTTTTCTGGCCAGTCTCCTTTCCGGCGGCAACCATCAGATCATTGCTGAGTCCCTGCAGAAGCTGATTGCGCTGCGGGTCTTCAAGCGCGCCGGCAACCTGGGGCAGCCTGTCCTGGAATCCACCCTGAAAGAGGCGGGGCTCGATGTGGCCGGGGCCGACAAGCTCTATCGCCTCTTCACGATTGGCGGATACCGCGAGCGGAACGTTATCCCGACCCAGCAGCGCGAGGACCTGGATTCCTATCAGCGCAAGGGCGCCAGCGGTTTCGGCATCCTGAAGAAGACAAGGGGGCCGAAATGACGATAGCCGCCAGCTACGAGGCCCTCGCCCGGATGCTCGACTATCCGGAGCAAAAGGAACAACTGCAAACCGATTTCGACTGTGTCAGCGCCTATATGAATAAAAGGGGGGTAAACACCAACCTTTCCTCCTTTGCCGGATTTACCGCCGCTTCGTCCCTGGCGGCGCTTCAGGAAGAGTACGTTGCCACCTTCGACTTCAATCCGGCCACCGCCCCCTACCTGGGTCACCACCTCTTCGGCGACAACCAGAAGAAGGGCGGATACATGATCATGCTGAAACAGGAGTTCGAACGGCACGGATACATCCCGATATCAACCGAACTCCCGGACCACCTTTCTGTGGTTCTTGGATTTCTGGGACATCGGGCGCGGCAGGAAGGTGATCGAACGAGGCAACCATTTATCGCCGATTGCGTATTGCCGGGGGTGGATCGGATGAATTCAGCGTTCGCCGACCGGCAGGATTCTCCCTGGAAGACAGTGGTTGAAGCTGCCAGGCTGCTCTGCGCAGAAGATTGTAAGGAGGTGCAATCATGTTGAACAACTTTATCTTTATCGTTCTGCCCTATGCGGCACTGGCGCTGGTCATCTTTGTGACGCCCTACCGCTACTTCAGCAACCGGTTGACCTGGTCGGCCTACTCCACACAGTTTCTGGAGCGCAAGACTCTCTTCTGGGGGATCAACCCGTGGCATTACGGTATTATCCCGGTGGTGGCGGCTCACTTCCTGGGTGTCATATTTCCCGGGCCGATGAAAGCGTTCCTGGGAAATGAATTCAATCTTCTGGTATTCGAGAGCGTCGGCCTGGCGCTGGGTCTCTTTGCAGTATTCGGCTGTCTGGTACTGCTCCTGCGCCGCGTCAACACACCGCTTTTGAAGCGATTGACATTCGCCTCGGACTGGGTCGTGCTCTACCTGCTGCTGGCCCAGACCCTGACCGGCGTCTATGTCGCGACCTTCATGCGCTGGGGCTCCCAGTGGTATCTGCACACGGCGGTCCCCTATCTCTGGTCGCTTTTGACCTTCAATCCGCAGATCGAGTACGTGACCGATTTTCCGCTGGTCTTCAAGCTGCATGCTGCCGGCGCCTTCCTGATCGTGGCGCTGCTGCCGTTCACCAAGCTGGTACACATGCTCTACGTCCCGTTCGATTTTCTGAAGGACCCGCCGATTCTGTATCGCTGGCGTTCAAAGTGAAGGTTTCTGATATTTAAAACCTATTCGGGAAGGATCCGTGATGCTGGAAACCGCGACGCTGAAATCACATAAGATTCTCTTCCTCAACACCCTGGCCTTCACGGTATGTTTCGGGGCCTGGATGTTCAACGGCGTGCTGGTGACGTTTCTGGTGGACAACCAGGTGTTCAAGTGGGGTCCGGTGGAGATCGGCTGGCTGCTGGGAATTCCGGTCCTGACCGGCTCGCTGTTCCGGCTGCCGGCCGGCATGCTGACCGACAAGTTCGGCGGCAAGCCGGTGTTCGGAACGCTGCTCCTTGTATGCGCCATCCCCATGTACCTGCTGTCAAAGGCCGACAGTTTCACCTCGTTCGCCCTCTGCAGTTTCGGTTTTGGTCTGGTCGGGGTCAGCTTTTCAATCGGTATCGCCTTTACCTCGGTCTGGTATCCCCGGGAGCGTCAAGGCACGGCGCTGGGCATCTTCGGCGCAGGAAACGCCGGAGCGGCACTTACCACGCTCCTGGCCCCGACCATGCTCAACAAGCTGACCAACAACGGCGCCAACATTGAGGGCTGGCGACAGCTTCCGGTCTATTACGCGCTTATCCTGGCTGCGATGGGCGTGATCTTCTTTGTCTTCAGCGAGAACAGGAAACCGGCCAGTTCCGGCAAGTCGTTCAGGGAGATGCTGACGCCGCTCAAACACATGCGCGTCTGGCGCTTCGGACTGTATTACTTTCTGGTATTCGGCTGCTTTGTGGCCTTTTCCCAGTGGCTGGTTCCCTATTTCGTGAACGTCTATTATCTGCCGCTGGTCACCGCCGGCCTGTTTGCCTCCATGTTCAGCCTCCCGTCGGGGGTAATCCGCGCGCTGGGGGGCTGGATGTCCGACGTATTCGGCGGACGCAAGATCATGTACTGGGTGCTCGGCTCCTCGACAATAATATGCTTTATGCTGATTGTTCCGAAAATGGAGATTTATTCTCCCGGGCGAGGGGTGATGGCCAAACGGTCCGGCGTGGTCAAGGAGGTGACTTCCGAAACCGTGGTGATGGGTGATCAATCCTATTCGCTTAAGAAAAAACCGGATGTTCTGGCAGATTTCGACAACGGGGTTCTGGTGCTGCCGGGTAAGCAGACCTGGCAGGAACCGGTGGTCACGGCCGGGCAGACCGTCAAGAAAAAGGAGCTGCTGGCGAAAGGCGTCACCCGGATATACTTCCAGGCAAATGTATGGATCTTTGCCGTGCTGGTTCTGGTTCTCGGCACGATCTGGGGGATCGGCAAGGCTGCGGTTTACAAGCTGATACCGGATTATTTCCCGGAGGAGGTGGGGGTTGTCGGCGGGATGGTTGGCGTCCTGGGCGGGTTGGGCGGTTTTGTCTGTCCAATCGTCTTCGGCTACCTGCTGGAATGGACCGGACTCTGGACCAGTTGCTGGTTCTTCATGCTGGCCCTGTCGGTCGTCTGCCTGATTTCGCTGCACTATATTGTGGAAAAAATGATGCACCATAAACACCCCGAGGATATGCGGCAGGTAGAGGAAAATTAACTGCAAGGGAACATTGGATGTAAAACAATTAACAGAAGGAGGGCTTGGCTATGGCTAGGTTACCAAGATGGGAGCCTGAAAATCAGCAGTTCTGGGAAGAAACCGGCAGCGCAGTTGCCTGGCGCACGTGCGCATTAACAACCTTTTCGCTGATATTTTCGTTCGCTACGTGGTTTGTCATGAGCGCGGTGGTTGTGAGGATGCCTGCCATAGGTTTCAAGTTCACCACTATGCAGTACTTCTGGCTCGCAGCGATACCGGGCTTTGCATCCGGTATTCTGCGGCTGATTCACTCCAACTTTATCCCAGTGCTCGGAACCAGACCGGTCGTGAGCATATCGACCATCATCAAGGTCCTGCCCATGCTCTGGCTCGGTTTCGCAATTCAGGACACGAGCACGTCCTGGGGCACGTTCATGGTAATTGCATTTCTCACCGGTATGGGAGGCGGTGACTTTTCATCTTTCATGCCTTCCACCAGCATCTTTTTCCCCAAAAGGCTGCAGGGACTCGCAATGGGAATTCAGGCGGGCATCGGCAACTTCGGGGTCAGTATCGTCCAGTTTGTGACGCCCTGGATCATAGGCTTTGCAGCTTTGGGTGCCATGGTCGGCGGACCGCAGCAATTTGTAAAGGCGGACGTTCTGAAAGACATAGCCGTTACAAAAAACGCCAGCGGAGTTGTGACGGACGTGGTCGCCAAAAGGCCCGATCTGGCAGCAGCCACTGTAATTACCAGAGATGGAGACGTAATCAAGGACGTGGTAATCAATGAGACAGCTTCCACCATGAACATGAAGGTCGAGCTCAAGAAAAACGATGCGGGCCTGATTACGGATGTGGTGGTCAAGAAGGTGATCAAGAAGCAAATTTATTTGCAGAACGCTCCGCTTGTGTATGTTCCGTTCCTCGTTATTGCCTTCATCCTTTGTGCGATATTCCTGAGAAGCGTTACTGTTCCTGCAAGAGGTTTCAAGGGACAGTTTGAAATCCTGAGCAGCAAGAACAGGGCTCGAACGCATACCTGGAACTGCTCCATAACCTATATCACGTCATTCGGTTCCTTCTCAGGATATGCGGCCGCGTTCCCGATCATGATCAAGACAATCTACGGCGGCTTTGACGGCGCGCCGGACCCCCTGTCCTACGCTTTTCTCGGTCCTCTGATCGGCGGCCTGGTCCGTGCGCTCTCCGGCGGCCTGTTCGACAAGATAGGCGGCAGCAAAGGGATACAATGGACGACAGTGGGTCAGATCGCCGGCTGTCTGGCGCTGGTATTCGGCGGATTCCTGACACCCGCCAGCCTGGGCCAGTTCCAGGGATTTCTGTGGATCATGCTCTGGATATTCCTGATGACAGGGATTAACAACGCGGCGACTTTCCGTCAGTACCCGATCGTGTTCGCCTATTCTCCGGCCAAGGGGGCGCAGATGCTGGGATGGACCGGAGCCTGGGCGGCGTTTGGGCCGTTCATCTGGACATCGCTGATCGGCATGTCCATAACCAATACCGGCAATGCCAAGTTGTTTTTCATCGGAGCCGCAATTTTCTATTCATATTCCTGTTTCATCAACTGGTGGTACTACACCCGCAAAGGGGCCGAGCGGTTTGACTATGGAAACTCGGGCGGCACATGGTGGGACAAACTCTCCGAAGGCGAGAAACAGGAGATGAAGCGCATAGATCTGGGCGCGTAAGTATTTATGGACACTATTGTTAATGTAATAGGCATCATCTACGGGATCATACTGATCCTTGCCGCCTTTGTTAGAAACAGGGTCATGGAGTCGATGCGCGTGGACGCCCTGTTTATTCCGCAGCCCACTGAAACCACCAGACCCGTGAATCTGGTGTTCGGCATCCTGGTTGCGGGTTACGGAATCTACTCATTGCTGGTCAGATAAAAAAACAAGGAGAACACCATGAACAACCTGTCGTTTGCATCGTTGAGTGAGCAGATCGTAAAAAATAACAGTGACGCCATCATGTTTGCCGACCACGAGGGGGCCATCCGGCTCTGGAACAAGGGGGCCGAGGTCATGTTCGGATTCTCCGCTGCCGAAGCCGAGGGGCAAAGCCTGGATATAATCATACCCGAAAATCTGCGGGGCAGGCATTGGGATGGGTACCACAAGGTCATGGCAAGCGGCGAAACCCGCTACGGGACAGAACTCCTCTCAGCCCCCGGCATCCGCAAGGACGGCACCCGGCTCTCCCTGGAGTTCAGCATGGTTATTGTCCGGGGTGAGGACGGCGCCGTTCTCGGCACCGGCGCTATCATCAGGGATATTACGGCCCGCTGGCAAAAGGAAAAGGCTATGAAAGAGCGGCTTAAGGCTCTGGAGGGTGACGGGCCGAAATAACGATATCGTGAACACAGGGCCGGACGCTTGCGGGGGTAGGTCATGACGGATGACAGGAAGATGATCACCATCGAGCTTGAGGGAAGAAAAATCAAAGTCCCTGAAGGACTGACCGTTATCGAAGCCTTGTGGGACACGGGACATGACGTGAAACGGGGGGTCGGGTGTCTTTCCGGTCTGTGCGGAGCCTGCACCGTTGCCTATCTGGAAAAAGAAGGCAGAAAAGTCAAGTTCGGACTGGGATGCCAGAAGGTTGTTGAGGAGGGACTGAACGTCATCATGCTGCCGTACTTCCCGGCCCGGCTTGCGCGATACCTTTTAGGGTCGATGGAAACCCCGCTTAAACAGCTGCCGGAGATTTATCCCGAACTCTACACCTGCAACGATTGCAAGGCGTGCAACATCTGTCCCGAGTGGATCAACGTGGCCGGAGTGATGAAGGCCGCCAGGGAAGGCGATTATGAAACGGCCACCGGGCACATTATGGACTGCATCATGTGCGGGCTGTGCGCCTCGCGCTGCCCGAAGGGGATCGCTCCCCAGCACGTCGCCCTTTTCATCCAGAGGGCGCTTGCGAAAGAAAGAGCGTTCCCCCCGAATCTCCAGAGGCGCCTCGATCAGCTGGAGTCGGTTCAAGTAGATGGCGAATGGGGCAGGATATCAACCATGGGCAGCGACGAGCTGGAAGCGCATTGCCGCAGGACTGGGGGATCATAATGTATCCTCATGAGATGCTTGATGCCATCGAGGCCCTGAACGCCACCCGTGAGAAGCGTAAAAAGACGGAAATGAATCTGCTGCCGGAAGAGGCCTCGGAGAGGCTGCTTAAAAAATACCATCCGGACTACAAGGAATCGGCCTTCAGAAATCTCAGGGCCGGCGTGAACAGGGGTGAAAGAACGACCCATGAAATCGCTGACCTGCTGGAAGCGTTCAGCGACCTGGACTATTCGAAGCTCGATCTCAAACCCGAATATGATACGGATGTCCTGGTGCTGGGAGGCGGCGGGGCAGGGGTGACAGCCGCGCTTTTCGCCGAAAGCATGGGGGCGCGGGTTGTGCTGGCCACGAAGCTCAGGCTCGGCAATTCCAACACCATCATGGCGCTGGGCGGGATGCAGGCTTCGGTGGACGAACATGATTCTCCGGCGCGGCACTTTTGCGATACCATGGCCGCCGGTAAATTCGCCGGCAGCCGGAATCTGGTCAAGGCCATGGTGGAGGACGGGCCCCGGATTGTTAAGTGGCTCCTGGACACGGGCGTTGACTTCGACCGGGACGAAGCCGGCAATCTCCTTACCAAGAAGGCCGGCGGAATATCGGCTCCCCGACTGATCTCCATCGGCGACCATACCGGCCTGAACATCATGAAGGTTTTGAAGGACGAAATCGGCAAGCGCGATTCGATCGATGTTTCCGAGTTTACCCCGGCGGTGGAACTTACCACCAGCGATTCCGGCGAATGCAGCGGCGCGATCCTGTACGATCTGGGAAGGAAGCGGTATTTTGCCGTGCGGGCCAAGGCGGTCATCCTGGCCACCGGAGGGTCGGGACGTCTCCACATGCAGGGATTTCCCACCTCCAATAATTTCGGCGCCACCGGTGATGCAATCGTGATCGCCTACCGGGCCGGAGCGAAGCTTGAAGGGGTTGATTCGTTCCAGTACCACCCGACCGGCGTCATGTTTCCCGAACACATGGTGGGGGTGCTTGTCACCGAAGCGATCCGGAGTCTCGGCGGGCACCTGATAAATGCCAGGGGAGAACGGTTTGTCAACGAACTGGAAACGAGGGATGTGTGTGCCGCCGCCATCATTCGGGAGTGCGAAAGCGGCAACGGCGTCACGACCCGCTCCGGGAAGACCGGGGTCTGGCTTGATACCCCGCTGGTTGAAGAACTGTCCGGAAAGGGATTTCTGCGGAAGCGATTCCCATCGCTTTACCGGCACCTGATGCGGGTCAGGATTGACATCTCGAAACAGCCGCTGCTGGTGTTTCCGACCCTCCACTACCAGAACGGCGGAATTCTGATTGACGAACAGGGGGAAACCACGGTCAGGAATCTGTTTGTCGCCGGGGAAGCCGCCGGAGGCATCCACGGCAGGAACCGGGCCATGGGAAATGCACTGCTTGATATTTTTGTCTTCGGCCGGAGAGCCGGGCTGGCCGCTTCCTCGAAAATAAACAATCAGCCGGGAAATGTTACCCTGAATCATGTCCACCGTTACTACGACAGGTTGAAGTCTCTCAGGATATCCAGTGTTGCCAAGTCGCCCACACTGTTTCCCGAGTTTATCGTGAATAAGCTGTGAGCCTGCTGTTCAGGCTGGTGATGGAGGCGGGATTATGTTCAACAACGTAAAGATAAGCATCAAGATGCTGCTCATGGTAATTGTTCCGATCATCGGCATGCTCATCTTTGCCGCCCAGGATATAACCGGCAAGCTGGCGACCCTGCGCAGCCTTCAGACTACCCGCATCCTGACTGAAATTGCCGTTAGAAGCGGCTCGTTGATCCATGAACTGCAGAAAGAACGGGGTCTCTCCACCGGTTTTATCACATCGGAAGGCGGCAGGTTCCGGGAGGAACTGGCCAAACAGCGGAATGACACGGACAGTCAGATCAGGGAACTCAAAAAATTCAGCTCCTCCAATAAAAACAGTCTTGAAATTGTCAGGGAAAGGCTTGGCGCGGCAGACTCCCTGCTGGAAAAGCTGGCCGGGATACGCGGCGATGTGGACAGCCTGAAGCTGGAACAGAAAGACTCCCTGGCCTATTATACCCAGGCTATTTCATCATATCTTGACGTTGTCGCCCAGATCACGATCATGAGCTTGAATCCCGAAATCACCCGTGAAGCCATGGCATATCACGCCTTTCTCAGCGCCAAGGAACAGGCCGGGTTGGAACGGGCCACCCTCAGCGGCGTCTTCGCCACCAACCGTTTTGATAATTCTACCTATGAACAATATGTCGGAATTGCGGCTGCCCATGCGACATTTCTGAATGTATTCAATAAATTTGCCAGTCCCTTTCACCAGAAGACTTACCTGGAAAAGTTGAATGCGCCTTTTCACCGGCAGGTGGAGGAAATGCGCTCGATCGCCCTGACCAGGAGACTGACGGGAGATTTCGGCGTCCGGCCCGAAAACTGGTTTGCCACCAGCAGCACCATGATCAATGTCATGAAGGAGATGGAGGACCTGCTCGCCGCGCACTTGGGGCAAAATGCAAGCCACCTTGGTGACTCCGCCCGGTTTGACCTTGCGCTGAGCGCCTTTACCGCAGTTGCCTCTGCCGCGGCTACGCTGCTGTTCGGTTTTATCATCATGATCGGTATCAGCGACCCCTTGAAAGCCATGGCAGGCGTGCTGAAAAATATGTCTGCCGGGCGGGTAAATCTGGATATGCGCCTCAACGCGGACCGTACCGACGAGATCGGAGAGGTAAGTCGCTGGTTCGACCGCTTTATGGACAGCCTCCAGTCCCGCATGCCCGGAGAGGAAAAAGGTGCTGCTCCCGAAGATTGATTTTGTTCAGCAAAGGAGCGTAACAAGATCTGGAGAGACACATCATGGCCGGAGACAAAACAGCGCTGGAACCCTCGGTGTACCGCGCGATCCTGGCGAGTATGGGGGAGGGGATAACATTCCTTGACCGGAATGACTGCTTTGCCTACATCAATGCGGCCGCAGAAAAAATCCGCGGCATCCGAGGGGAAGATTACCTGGGGCGCCACATCCTCTCCATCTTTTCCACCCATTCCAGCGATACATCCGAGCGGGTACAGAAACTGCTGGCCGCCCTCAAGAGCGGTGCGATGTCTTTCCACACTCACGTCATCAAGGCCAAGGGGAGAGTCTTCGAGAACAGTTATTACCCGATCCGTGAAAATGGCGGAAACTACGTCGGCACGCTGATGGTAAGCCGCGACATCACCGAGAAGGAGCGGCTCAAGGAAGAGAACCTGGCCCTCCGCGAGCAGGTGCTCTCAGAATTGGACTGCGGTGAACTGATGGGTAAAAGTGATGCCATGCTGCCGGTATTTCAGGTCATCAAGGCCGCCGCCGTGGTCGACTCAACCATCCTGATCACCGGCGAAAGCGGCACCGGCAAGGAGCTGGTGGCGCGGGCCATCCACCAGCACAGTCCGCGCAAGGATAACCCGATGATCAAGGTCAATTGCGCGGCCCTGCCGGAGAGCCTGCTGGAATCGGAGCTGTTCGGCCATGAAAAGGGGGCCTTTACCGGCGCAGTCAAGGAGCGCAAGGGGAAGTTCGAGCAGGCCCACGGGGGCACGATCTTTCTGGACGAGATTGCCGAAATGCCGCTGGCGGCACAGGCCAAGCTCCTCAGGGTACTGCAGGAAAGGACCGTCGAACGGCTTGGCGGCATCCGTGAAATCCGTGTGGATGTGCGGATCATTGCCGCCACCAACCGGGATCTGCGTCGGGAGGTGGAGGGGGGCAGGTTCCGGGAAGACCTCTTCTATCGTCTCAACGTCATCCCGATCCATCTGCCCCCCTTAAGGGAGCGTCGCGAGGATATCCTGCCGCTGGCACGACAGTTCCTGAACAGGTTTGCCGAGAAGATGCACAAACCGGTCATGGAAATCTCTGCGGATGCCCAAAAGGCCATGCTCGCATACACCTATCCCGGCAATGTGCGCGAACTGGAAAACGCGGTCGAGCGCTCCGTGGCACTGTCGTTGGGCGGCGAGCTGCGGCTAGAAAATCTACCCCACGAATTCACCATTGCGCGCTCCGTTCCGCCTGCTCCCCAAACACAGGGCTCCGGTTCACTGGCCGAGAGTGTCCACTCCCTGGAAAGAAACGTGATAGAAGAGGCCCTGCGCTCCACCGGTAACCGAAAGGGAGAAGCCGCCAAACTGCTGGGTATCTCCCGGAAAACCCTCTGGGAAAAGCTGAAACAGTTGGAGCTGGAGTAAAGGCGATTCAGAAACAATTCTTATTGAAAGAGCTTCATAAACCACGTATTGTCCACCTTATTCGATTGAGCATTTGCTCATATTTCATGAAGGGGAGGGTTTATGTACAAAAGATTGCTTTTAGTTCTGGCAGGGTTCTCGCTTTTGGCGGGTTGCGGTGGCGGTGGTGGTGGAGGTTCTGAAACGGGTTTGCCCTCGGCATATACCGGCAAGACAACACAAGCAGTAGTAACAACCACCAATGCAAGGACTCTGTCATCAGAAGCCTATTCCGGTTGCCAGATGGTATCCACTTTTGACGTTTTAGGAAAAGCGGTCACTGATAGTAACAGTCAGTCGCCTTTGCTCCAAAGCTTGGTCAGTCTCCTGGATAGTACTGTTTCAACAGTCATACAGGAACCCAAAACGTTAACTAAGTCCGTCCAGGCAGCTTCTACTCTTCAGAACACAATCCTTGGTTACACTGGTTCATACACTTACACCATTAGTATAGATCCTGTTTCAGGCGCATCCAGTGGCACGTTATCCTTTTCACAATACAATCCGAGCAACAGAAACGGATCCGTTACCATGACAGGTTTCATTAACTTTTCCGGAGTATACAACCAATCAATTTCAAACTTCTCCAGCCTGAATATGAGCTTGAATAATATTGTAGTAACGAGCAGCAGCGGAAACGTAAAAATCTCAGGCAGTTTTGCTGCGAGTATCGATGGTTCCACAAAAACTTATTCAATGACTGTCGCGATCACAGATAACGTGTCCAATAACACCATATTGCTAAAAGACTATACTCTGAAATTTAATGGTGGTTCATTTGTTTTTACCGGCACTTATTACAATCCAACCCACGGTTATGTGGTCATAAGCACTGATATTCCTTTGACAGTGTATTCCCTGTCTGGTATGCCGACGTCCGGTCAGCTGCTGTTTACCGGTAGTAACGGCACAAAGGCACGACTGAGCTTTGGCGGTAGAAACCCTTATACCGTTACGGCTGACACGGTTGGCAATGGAATGTATGTCGAGATTCTTTGAGAGTTTAGCCGGCCACTGGGGAATGCCAGAAGGACGTAACTTGCTAATTAGTTATTGCCATGGTTATAAAATACCAAGCCGCGTTCTCTCTGCAGTTCATTTCTGTTATTGATTATATTCTCGGAGTCACAGAGAGGAGGAGTTATGAAAGCATATTGTATAGGAATTTTTGGATTAATATTTTTAATGAGCGGCTGCGCCTTTACACCACAGGCAGTAAAGATAAAGCCAGAACCACAAGTTACTTCAACCATGGTTGGACAGGGAAAATCTATAGTTGTGACAGTCATCGATGAGAGGCCTAAAAAAACTCTGGGCACTCGAGGAGTCAGAGGAGTTGGGGCTGAGATTGCTGTTGATGGCGATTTACAACATATTATACAAGAAGCTTTAATCACTGGTCTTCGTCAACAGGGATTCATGCCCACATCAAATAATCAAAGCGAACCACGTCAATTAAAGGCAGAAATTCGAAATCTTGATTACGAAGTTTTAATGGGTTTCTGGGCTGGCACTCTGCGAACTGCTTTTGGACTGAAGGCATATTGCATTTTAGGTGCAAACCGCCCTTATGAAAAACTTTATCTGGGTGAATCAAGAGAGAGTGTGATAGTTGTGCAAGGACAAGAGTCAAATGAGGTACACATTAATACTGCTGTATCGAAAGCTCTCAATGATTTGTTTCAAGATCAATTGCTTAACAAGTGCCTGTCACAGAGTGTGACGCCTTAGACTGATGAGAGTGGAGTGTGGGGGCAGGGACATTCTTGCCTATTTATCTATCCCAATAATATATTGACTTTTTTTACTCAGCTCTTTATTGTAATTGTTAAAAGATATAAATAGTCTTATTAAAAGATAAACGATAATACTAAACTATCCGCAAGGGTAGGACGGAAAGCCTAAGGGTCTCCATGAGACAGCCGGGTCGCCGAAATATCGAGCATTCGATACCAGGTGCCCGGCTGTTTTGTTTTTGTAGTGGATATTATTTTACCCTCTGGCTTGTCTTCTTTCAGGTGCCTGTCACACAAGTGGTAACAGGGACATTCTTATCTATTTATCTATTTGAAGTGTCAAGGGTTGCCACCCTGCTGTCGAGAGCAAGCCGGCATCACAGGAGGTGGGGGAGGTATTCGGCTAGCAGTTCTTCGACCATATTCGCTTGAAGGATGTCTCTTTGACGCTTCATAGGGTCCCGATCAAGCTGTTCAGCCATCCATCTTTTGAACCTGACGAAGGTAACTGGAGAAATAGTGTTCATCCTTGCCATGTGACCGGTCGTGGAAACGATCATCGCCGAAAAGCGTGGCCCATCGAGCAGCATGCCAGCATTCCGTGCAGGTACTGCATAGAACTCATCATCCTCATCAGTCAGCCGCAGAGGGTGGGGATCACCGTCTTTTGGTTCCCTTCGAATGATATCGACTTCAAAGCCCTTGCTGTTGACGGCAGTGTATTTCTGGTCGTCGCGAATTTTGAAGGTGGAATCTACCTTCTGGATCAGCTTCAAGAATGATGTACCCACATTGGTCATCTGTGCGATAAAGCTCAGGCGCTTCCGGGTATCCAGAAGAAGGTCAATGTCCTGGGTTGCCAATGCTGCCGGTTCTCCAAAACCAACGCCTGCTGCAGCTTCATAAGCGTATAGAGAGTGAGTGCCAATGACCGTGAAATAGTCCAAAAGCCCCTCTTTGGCGAGCTTGTTTAGTATATCGATGAGTATGCGAGGCGCCCGGCCGACAAAAAGCGCCCGGTTCATCCGCTGTTGTCGCTCCAGCGCGCTGGTAAGGTCTGTGAGTCTTTGCTCGGCCTCAGCTTTTCTGGCGATAAAACTTTGGTAGATTTGTTCTGTCTTCTCAGAGCGAGGACCAATGCTTTTTTGAGCGTTGCTGGGCGAAGTCCGGATCAAATATTCCGTTTCACCCTGCCGCTTCCAGTAAATGCCTCCACGTACTTCGGAAGCGGCTTTTCGGGCATCTTCCCAGGCCGTGAACGTTGCCTGGGCATCGACGTATTGGCGCCTGGCATCTTCACCTATATCAATCCAATGATATTTTTTCCGTATTTTTTTCATGTTTTGAATTTTATACGGAAAACATCTTAATTTCAAATAGATAATTGGAGCTATATGCAAAAGAACAAGAGTTCATGGACTAGAGAATTACCACCTGATCTTTTCTGCTTCGAATCAAATTGGTATACTTGACCTCGAACAGAGTTCTTGGCTTGCCCATGAATTTTTCAACATGACTGCTTAAAACCTCGAATTCAGCATCAGTATCGATTTCCCTCTTGTATAGAAAACGATACCAGTGACCCTCATCAATAATTTCAATCGGCTCGCCTTTCTTGCACCTTGCAATTAAAACCGGCGCTGTGTCTCTTGCATTATTGTCCCATAGATAAAGAGGGACGCTCCCTAATTAGCCAATTAATACTGCAAAACCAACCTTGACAGTACATACTATTGTGCATACAATAAAACCATGAAAATCACTTGGGATTCAAAAAAAGCAACAGCTAACCCAAAGAATCACGATGGTGTGACCTTCGAGGAAGCCCGGCATGTACTGCTTGACCCATTTGCTTTGACGCGAGAGGACAGCGATTCAGAAGACGAACAAAGGTTCCTCACATTGGGAATGGGCGGTAAGGGACGTATTCTCGTGGTTGTCTACACTTACAGAGGTGATACAATGCGGCTCATATCTGCTTGGAAAGCGAATGAACCACAAAGGAGGCGTTATGAAAACCAATTCTGATAAAACGTATGAGAAATACAAAGACTTTGATTTTGCAGATGCAAAATCGGTGTGTGAAACTCCTCATCTTGCAAAACATCAAGCGGAAACCGGTGGAAAATCACGTATTACCATGCGAGTGGACAACGACGTGCTAGCAACCTTCAAAGTGCGAGCTGAGATGGTAGGGGGCAATTATCAGACCCTGATGAACGATGCCTTGAAACAGTTCAGCCAAGGATTGAAACTCACCGATATTGTGCGCGAAGCTATCCATGAAACCCTTGAAAACTGCCTGACTACACGAACAACCGGACGCGCAAAAAAACTGCGCGCGGGCTAGAATCCTGCCTCAGTAGTAGTGAGCAGGGAAGGTTTTATCTATCCCAATAATATATTGACATTTTTTACTCAGCTCTTTATTGTAATTGTTAAAAGATATAAATAGTCTTATTTAAAGATAGACGATAATACTAAACTATCCGCAAGGGTAGGACGGAAAGCCTAAGGGTCTCCATGAGACAGCCGGGTCGCCGAAATATCGAACATTCGATACCAGGTGCCCGGCTGTTTTGTTTTTGTAGTGGATATTGTTACCCTCTGGCATGTCTTCTTTCAGGTGCCTGTCACACTCAAGAGAAATTCCAACAAAAAGGAGAGGAGAGTAAGGCTATGAAAAACGTCATGAATTCAGCATTGAAGCGCATTGCCGTATTCAGTCTTGTCGTGGCTGTCAGCATCATCACTCTGGCTGTGCAGCCGTTCTCGGCCGGCACTGCCGCAGCTGCAACCACGCTTCCTGTGCTGTGGAGCGCCGGGGGTCTCTCGGCCGGCAACACCAGTGCCGGGCAGGGCACCAGAATTGCGGCCGATCTGTCGGGCAATGTGGCTATTGTGTCTGGTCCGGCCTTCGCTCGCAGCCTGGCTGTCACCTCATACACGGCCGCCGGTGTGCTGCGCTGGCAGCAGACTGTCAGTCCCGTTTCCGGAACATTCGCCGGGAGCTGGGTAGCAGCCGCACCGAACGGCGACATCGCGGCAATCGGTATAAATGTCGATTCGAGCGGCAATCCCTTCGGACTGACCATGGTGCGCTACTCAACCGACGGCACCTTGATGTGGCGCAATGACATTCCTACCGGTTGGCGGCCGGGTGTGGCTCGCCTGCTGGCGGACAGCGCCGGCAACACCTATGTGGCTATGAACTGGATCGGGGACGGTCAGGATATCCAGCTGCGCAAATTCAACGCCTCCGGCGGACTGATGTGGTCCCAGCTGATCTCAACAGGTTTCTTTGCCAATGAATATGCATCGTCATTGGCCTTGAGCCCTGACGGCAGCGATGTGGTGCTGACCGGATCCGTCAGCGGCGGTGCGTCATGGATTACGGCTTTGTACGACACGGCGACAGGTGCCCGCAAATGGCTGGTGGATGCTCCGGAAGGGACCAGTACCGGTGATGTTGTCATGGACGCGACCCGCGTTTATGTAACCGGCAGAGGGAATGTGGGGATCAACGGATTTCTGACCGTGATTGCCTATGACCGGGCAACCGGAGCGCGCCTGTGGCGCACCGATTCAAATCCCCCTGCCGGCAGCGCCAGCGGCAGTCGGATTGCCCTGGCACCCGACGGCAGTCTGGTGGTGGCCGGCCAGACATCTGCAGGAGGTTATTTCGACTGGTGGACCGTAGCCCTGAACGCAGACGGTACTGTGAAGTGGCAGGCGCGGCGCGACATGGCTTTGTCGGGAGACGAGCTTCCGGCTACGGTCTTTGTGCGTGCCGACGGTACCACCGTAGTATCCGGAACCAGCGGTCCGGTAATACGGGACATCCTGGGCAATTCCTACCTGCAGGGTGTGACGGTGGGATACAACTCTGAAGGGATTCTCCAGTGGGAGGCTTTCGCCAAACTGCCGATAGCCTGGGCTGCCCCGATTCCCAACGGAGACATCTGCGCCACCGGCGGCTATGATGCACTGGTTACCTGCTGGCGGATTCCTGCCCCGGTTAACTACTCGCCGGTTCTGACCGCAACTCCAGCCAGCGGTACTGCGCCTTTGACCGTCAGCTTCAACAGATCGGTCATTACTGACCCGAACGGTCCCATCATCAGCTACGTCACGCTGAACTATGGCGACAGCATGCCCGGTACATCCGGTACGCTTGATTTTGGCGACGGCACCGCGACATTCTCCCTTAATCAAAATTCAAGCCACTCCTATCTGCTTCCCGGCGCCTACAACGCCACAATGACGGTATTCTATGCCAACAACACCAGTGTCAGCACCACGGCCACAATTATTGTCAACCCCAGTGTAATTCCGGAACAGCCGCCGTTGATAACCGCATCGCCCGCAAGCGGCACAGCCCCGCTGTCCGTCACCTTGACCAGTTCCGCCACCATGGCACCCAACGGCCCGCTGATCAATTCTTACACATTGAATTATGGCGACGGCACCAGCAACCAGTTTATTTTGAATGCCGGAAACGGTGTCACGTCATTTACCGGCACTTCAAACCACACCTACACGGCACCCGGCACCTACACGGCCACGTTGACGGTCTTCTACGGCAATGCGACAAGTGCCGGCGCATCGACGACCATCACCGTCAACCCTGTGGTTGTTACCCCTGTACTGCGGAGTACGGCTATCAATCTGTCGGCCACATTGCAGAAAAACAAGGTAACTGCAACCGGTGACGTTGCTGTTAAGGACGGTAGCGGTGCTGTCATACCCGGAGCAGTGGTTTCGGCCACCTGGACCAAACCAGGCGGTGGGACAGCGACACAATCCGTCACAACAGGTTCGGCCGGAAACGCCAGATTCAGCACCAGCGGCAATCGGGGAACCTATACGCTGAAGGTCAACGGCATCAGCAAAGCCGGCTACGTTTTTGACAGTGCCAACAGCATCCTGAGCGGGAGTATTACGAAGTAGAAAGTGGTTGTCAGCAGATATATCGCAGAATATAGCATCGGAGAGGGCAGAGCAGTATGGCTGTCCTTTTCTGTTGCTTTGGATAAGTGGTGGAAGTCTCCAAAGATGCGGGAAAAGCCGAAGCAGCTGGAGCTTATGAAAGGGCGCTTCAGAAACAATTTTTATTGAAAGACTTCTGTAAGCCACGTATTGTCTCCCACCCGAATCAAAAAAACTGATATTTCAAGACATCTCCCCATGCGATTTGCCAATTCAGCTGATTTGCTGATATAGCCTGGCGTCCACCGGGGATAAAACGGAGACACTGCATGACGGAAACACCGATATCCAGCGGAGAGCAGCACATCAATACCATCATGGAGAGCCTGGAGCCGGGCTCCGACCGATACGAAGTGCTGGATAAGGCAAAGCGCTTCAAATCGTCTTGGGTAGAACTTGGCGAAAAGCTGCTGCAGGTCAGCACAAAAGGCTGTTTCCGGGAGTGGGGCTATCAGGACTTCGAGGAATATTGCGTCCAGGAAATCAGGATCAAGCGCGGGACAGCAATAAAGCTGACCATGGCCTACCGCTTCATGGAGAAGGAAGAGCCCCAGCTGTTGAGCGCGCGGGAAGAGCTGAAGCCGTTGCCTGATTACCGCTCGATCGATCTCTTGCGCAAGGCAAAAGAGGAAAAGGGATTCTCCGAAGAAGAGTACGATGATCTGAGAAAAAGTGTCGTGGAGGAGGAGCGGAGCCATCCGACGGTGTTGAAAAAGTATAAGGAAGTGGCCTCCCTGCGTGAAGAAGTGAATCCTCTGGCGCCACTGAAGGCAGGTATCTCGGCGGCAAAGCGGCTGGAGTCGGCATTGCGCGGGTTGATCGATCCGCCGGAACTCTATCTGCAGCAGGTGGGCGAAATGATAGCCCATCTGGAGAATGAGCTTGCGGCCCATGGCACCAATAGTGAAGGTGAAGCAAGGAACGCCTAGGAAATCCAGTCTGAACTTGCAGTAGTGGCGGCATTCAGGCGGTAATGATTGTTTAATGAAACAACTACTCTTTCCAATCAATAATATTAAGGGTGGGGACTCGTACGAATTCGCGGGTATTATTGGTAACCAGGGGAATTCCCAAAGAAACTGCATGGGCTGCAATCAGCATGTCCATAGCACCAATTGGCGTGCCTGCTTTTTCAAGTGCTGCTCGAATTACACCGTAAACATGAGCCGCCTCTTCGTCGAAAGAGATTACTTCTAAAGGTATAATAAACTCATCGAGCGCTTTGGCATTTTTCTCATGATGTGTGCTTTTGGCAACTCCATAGCGTAATTCTGAAAGAGTAATAGAAGATATGCCAATATCGCCAATCTTATATTCAAGAAAACGCTTTAATACAGCAGCTGGTTGTTGTTTGATAATGTAAATACAGATATTGGTGTCTAGCATCAGTTTCATCAGAAACTCTCCCGCTTGTCCAACTCTGGCTGTACGCGTTCAACCATAAAATCACGGGAAAACTTTTTAAGGCTTCCAAGTAGGGAATTCCACGAATCAACGCGAGGGATCAGCTGTACGACATTGCCGGTCTTTTTAATGAATACCTCGCTATCGTCAAAGCGAAACTCTTTGGGCAGTCTGACTGCCTGGCTTTGTCCATTTTGAAATAGTTTTGCTGTTTTCATGATCTACCCCCGCAATAATATATATTTTGAATATATATTCAGGTTTTTGTGTTTGCAAGTATTTATTACCGCAGCAAAAAAAACATGGGGGTAAGTACTATGTATTTAGTAATTTCTGAAATGACGAAAACCAGCAGAGGTCTAGAGAATTATCACCTGGTCTTTTCTGCTCCGAATCAGATTGGTATACTTGACCTCAAACAGGGTTCTCTGTTTGCCCATGAATCTCTCAACATGACTGCTTAAAACCTCAAATTCAGCATCAATATCAATCTCTCTCTTGTATTGAAACCGGTACCAATGACCTTCATCGATAATTTCAATCGGCTCGCCTCTCTTGCACTTTGCAATTAAAACCGGTGCCGTGTCTCTTGCGTTATTGTCCCATAGATAAGCTGCATCAGCCTGGGGAAATATTCTTTCAACAGAAGCCGGCATATCACGATGCGCCTCCAGAAACATCCTGAAAAGCGGTCGTAGTGCTACCGCGATATCGGTCTCTTTGTTTATAAAAACCGTAAAAGCATTGAATTCTCCGGCAACATGCCTGGTCAGGGATCGTTTCCAGGCTTCGGTAGCTTGTGCAGTAAAAAAATTACATTCGATAATTCGACCGGCATTATGGCCGATTGAAATATACTCTTCAGCCCTTTTTGAGACGCAGAAAGGCCAATCCACCGTTACTCTCAGAGCGTCGCCATAAACCACCTCGGATCTCTCGCGACCGTAAACCATGCTGATATGATCCCTGACATTCTGCTCATTGATTTCCCCGTAGGATCTTTCCACCTCTTTAACAACCATCGCATCATAATCAAGATGCACAAATTCCCTGTTACTGACGTCTCCGTACCTTGTCAAAACGTAGGTGCTTTTGCCGGATGCGGGCGGACCGCCAACCAGTTCGAAAATCTTATCCATGACAGGTACCTCCAGATACTACACACATCGTCCGTAAATAATTGATATCTGCTTTACGTGATCATGTGCCGGTCAATGCCCAGTTCTTCCCTGGAGTGACCGAGAGCCAGGCCGATCAGCTGGGAGAGATGCAGCACCGGTATGGTTCTGGACACCGCCCTTCCTTTCATGGCCATGGGCTGATAGGCGTCCATGGCGGTGTGGCAGAGAGGGCAGGGGGTGACGATGTAATCCGCTTCCGCCCTGATCGCGTCTTCGATGGCGTTTCCCGACAGTCTCAGAGACTCCTTTTCTGCTACCAGCAGGGTATGGAATCCGCAGCATTTGTTTTTGGATGCGTATTCGACCGGGATGCCCCCCAGTGTTTCCACCAGATGGTCAAGCGACATGGGGGTGTCTGGGTTGTCCTTGCCGAACAGACTGGAGGGACGAAGGATGTGGCAACCGTAAAAGGGGGCGAAGCGCATCCCGGTCAGCGGCGTGGTCACCAGTTCGGCAAGTCGTTTCAGGCCGTAATCCTCGGTGATGACCCACAGCAGGTGCTTTATGTCACTGGTGCCGCTGTAGCAAAGTCCTTCGTCCCGCAGAGCGCTGTTCACCAGCTCCCGTTTTTCGGGGTTACTGTCCAGAATATGCCTGGTGCGCCGCAGGGTCAGCAGGCATGTATTGCAGGAGGTCACCAGATCGAGCCCCATCTGCTCGGCCAGGGCGATGTTTCTGCCGTTGATGACCAGGAAATGGTCGGGGCTGACATAATCGAGGTTGCTCCCACCGCAGCAGGTTCCCCGGGTCAGCTTGACCAGTTCGATGCCCAGGTCCTTGTCCCATCGCTCAAGGGAATGATCCAGTTCCCTGGTCATGGATTCGTTGATGCAGCTTAAAAAGTAGGCGTATTTCATTGAAACCTCTCTGTCTTGTCATGGTGGCTAAACGCCGTGGCGCTTGACTACAGCGCGTATCTCCAGTTTGCGGTACAGTTCCCTGACCCGTTTGATACCCGGGATGCTCTTCATGAAAACCGGCGGTGTTCTTCCCTTGAGTCCCATTTTCAGTGCCAGCGGAATCATGCCCAGGCTTCCTGCAAGCCCCTTTGTCCGCAGCGGCAGGGTCACTTCTTTCAATCTTCCTGTGTCGCGGATATCGTCGAAGAAAGCCCGGGCGTGGCGGGCCCCTTCCGACTTGGTCATGCGCAGTTCAAAAGCCTCTTCCCGCAGCCGGTGGATTCCGTCCATGATCGGAATCTTCTTGGTGCAGTGCTCCACACAGCGGTAACAGTGGGTGCAGTCCCACAGGCCATGGTCGGCGGTCACCTGCAGGAGCCGCTCGGCGGCTAGCGTGTCGCGGGTGTCGTTGTTCATGCGGAAGGCCTTCAGCAGCACCGGCGGCGAGATATAGCGCTGATTGACCCCCATCATGCTGCATTCCGAGTAGCACGACGCACAGAGGATGCAGTCCGTGGCGGAATCGATGACCTCGAATTCGGTTTCACTGACGATATGTTCCCTGCACCCCAGCTGCTGGACTGGAATCGAGGAGACGACCCAGCTGGAGTTCTGTTTCAGTTTTTCCATCAGCGGATCCACATCCACCAGCAGGTCGCGAATCACCTCAAGATTGTTCAGGGGTTCCACCAGGATCGGGTCATCCCCGCTCCCGGTCAGTTCGTCCCAGACCTGGGTCGTGCAGGCCAGTTTGGAGACCCCGTTGACCCTGACTGCGCAAGACCCGCAGATTCCCGCCTGACAAAAGGAGCGGAAGGTCAGCCGCGGTTCCAGATGCTCCTTGATGTAGTTCAGTACCCTGAGGATGGTGATCCCCTTTTCCACGGCAACCTTGAAATTGTCGTAGAAGTGGTGTCGATCCACCTGGGGGTTGTAACGGTAGATGCGGAATGATACCTCTCGTCTCTCCATTAGTAACTCCTTGATTCAAGGGAATATTTTCCCATGGTTACCGGCCCGGAGCCGAGGTGGATGTCACCGTCCTCCTGCAGCGTGCAGAGCGAATGCTTGTGCCAGCTTTGATCGTCCCGGCCCGGAAAATCATTGCGGTAGTGGGATCCCCGGCTTTCCTGCCGTTCCAGCGCGGTCGCGGTGACGCATTGCGCCAGATCGAGCATGTTTTTCAGTTCCAGGATCTGGATCAGATTGGTGTTATAGGCGGTTCCTGTGTCGAAGAGCCGGATGCGCCGGAAGCGCTCCCGCAGCGCCTGGATTTCCTCAACCCCCGACCGCAGCTTTTCTTCGGTCCGGTAGATTCCGGCCTTGTCGGCCATGGTTTTCCCCATTTCTTCCCTGATGATCCCATAGCGCTCATACCGTTCATGGCAGGTGTATGATTTGATTTCATTGGCCGCTCTTTTAAGTGCGGAGGGCGACACCGGGCGGGATTGGCGGTGCGGCGCTTCCATGGCAGCCTCTTGTCCGGCCCGTTTCCCGAACACGAGGATGTCCAGCAGTGAATTACCGCCCAGCCGATTGGCCCCGTGTACCGAAACGCAGGCGCACTCTCCGATGGCATATATCCCGCGGATGGTGGTTTGTGCCATGCTGGCGTCGATGCCCCCCATGGAGTAGTGGGCGGTCGGCCTGACCGGAATCGGTTCCTCGATCGGGTCGATCCCCTCGAAGTTCATACAGAGCTCCCTGATCTGCGGGAGCTTTTTCTTGATCGCCTCCACTCCCAGGTGGCGCAGATCCAGCTCCAGGTAGCTGCCGGCATCGCTGGAGAAGGCGTTCCCCTCCAGGATTTCCGTTTCCATGGAGCGCGCCACCAGATCGCGCGGGCCCAGCTCCATCTTCTGCGGGGCATAGCGCGCCATGAACCGTTCACCGTGCCGGTTGAGGAGGTAGCCCCCTTCGCCGCGCGCCCCTTCGGTCACCAGCAGCCCGCTCTTCCTCAAGCCGGTCGGGTGGAACTGGATGAATTCCATGTCTTTCAGGGCGATGCCGGCGCGGAGTGCCGCGGCCTGGCCGTCGCCGGTATTGCCGGCGGCATTGCTGGAACGGTTCCAGTACATCTTGGCATGGCCCCCGGTTGCCAGGATGACGGATTTGGCGGAAAAAGCCTCAATGGCGCTGGTGCGCATGTTCATGGCGACGATCCCCTGGCACTGGCCGTCGTCATGCTCCAGGGAAAGGAGAAAATATTCGTTGAAGAATTTGACTCCCCGGCGGAGGCATTGTTCAAAGAGGGTGTGCAGGATGGTATGTCCGGTTTTGTCAGCGCAGTAGCAGCAGCGATCCTTGACCGTTCCGCCGAACGGCCGCTGGGCGATGGTGCCGTCCGCGAACCGCGAAAAGGGAGCGCCCAGATTTTCCAGCTCTCGCACCACCAGAGGCGCCTGGCCGCAGAGATAATCGACGGCATCCTGGTCCGCCAGATAATCGCTCCCCTTGACGGTATCGAAAACATGCAGTTCGACGGTGTCGTCCTTGTCCTTGTTTGCCAGGGCGGCGTTCACTCCCCCCTGGGCGGCCGAGGTGTGGGACCGTGTGGGGTAGACCTTTGAAACGACGGCGACAGTGGCCCGAGGATTGGTGCGGATCGCTTCCAGGGCCGCAAAAAGACCGCCTCCGCCCGCGCCGACTATGACTATGTCAAATGAGTGGTCCATGTTTTTCTCCCTGCTTTGACGTCCGCTAAAGGGCAACCTGTGCCACGGCAGGCAGATCTTCGACTGCGTGAAAGATTTCGATCTCGCTGATGATCCCTAATAGCTCATTCCCACGCAGAACCACCAGTCGCCGGACCCCGAGCTTGTTCATCATGCGCAGCGCGTACTTGACCCGCATCGACGGATCCACGCTGAAGACCGGTTTGTTCATGATGTCCAGTACCTGGGTATTCCAGATATCGCGGTAAATGTTTTCCCCCGGATCGATCACCTTTCCCAGTATGTCCCGCACCGTAAGGATGCCGAACGCATCGTCCTCGTTTCGCGGCAGCACCACGAGGCTGGCTACCCGTTTGCTTTTCATCAGCTGAATTGCCTGGGCAACGTTCTGGCTGCCGTCAATGGTGACCACATCTTTCTGCATAAGTTCCGATACGGGGGTGTTGCGGATTGTTTTCAGGGCTTCCATGGATCAACCTCCTTACTGTTTATGACAAAAATACAAGCTCGGCCGGAGGGGTGCGGCAATCCAGGTCAAGCCCCCTGCTCAGGTGGTCGGCTATCTCTGCCGATACTCCCGCCATACGGCCGTAGAGGAACATGGTGAAGACAATTTCCTGGGCTTCCTTTTCACTCAGTTCAGCGCTGTCGAGCTGTTTTGCGAGCAGTTCCAGCGCGATGCAGGCAATGGCCGCATCGACGTTGACGCAGTAAATGCTGCCGGTCAGCCCCTCTGCAAAGAGATCCTTGACCAGGTGATGGTAGAATTCCAGGTAGGGATTGACGATGCCCTTCTTACCCAGCAGATCCCGTAAATGTACCTCGCGTGGATCATGGTTCTCCGGTTTGCCGCGGAATACGGGGTGGTTGATGGACGGAATCCTTTCCACGATGCCGGCGGCCTTTGCTTCCTTCTTGTTTGACAAAAACTCCTGGGTTGCCTGGGCTGACAGACGCTTCAGCAGGGGGTCGAGCTCTGACGTGCCGGTCCGGTAGGGATCGGTTTCCGAAAATATGTTCCGCAGATAGCTGACCGCTTCAAAGCCGTTGCCGCCATGGGCCAGGCCGGTGTTGGTCAGGAAGCCGGCATAGGCGGTGGCGATATGGTTTCTGGCACTGACGCTTTCCTTGGCCCCCAGTGCGCTGAGGGTTCCGGGGCCGTTCGTCACGGTCAGGTTGAGCAGGGCATTGAAGGTGAAGAGCTCACGATCCTCCGGAATGCGGTTGAACAGCACCTGAAAGCAGGTTGAAGCGAAATCCGTGGCAAGAATCGCCGGATCATCCAATGCATGCAGTTTTTGCCAGAAAGTGTTCTTTTCCGGGTTCACCGGGGAGACTCCCACGATAATGCCGTTTAAACCCAGATAGGTGGCAAGATCCTGGGCCGTTTCCCTGCTGATGCGGCGCTCTGCCAGAGGTTTCCAGGCGAGGCCCAGCAGTACAGCGGAAATCAGCAGTTTTAACGGATCAACAGTTTTATCTGTTTCACCTTCCTTGGTCTGCTTGCTGTAAGCCTGGGCAAAGCGGGTCAGGATTGTCTCCTGGCCATTGGTTTGCAGCAGCGATCCGAAGTATCCGGCCCATTGTTCCGAATCATCCTCGCGCTGTATCCGCGGAAACGCCTGATCGGTGCCGCATTTCTTTTTAATGAGTTTTTCATCAATACCAAGATCCGCGCCAGCCTCGTGATAGAACAGCTCAATCAGCCAGGAACTTATCGACTGCAGATCCTGAAACAGGTGCTTGTTGCCGGCCAGTACTACTTCCGAGGCGATATAGGCGTTTGGCGTGCAGCCGTTTTCCCGGCCTCGGGCGATGTTCGAGGTATGTGCGCTGCCTCGGGCAACGAACCAGTTCAGCAGCGGGTTGATGATGGCCATCTGCCCCGCATCCGGCATGATCTTTAATATTGAAAAGATGCAGAGCGCGCCAAACGGTTGTTCCACAAGATCGAGAAGCTTGCTGCCGTGCAGGGAGATGGTGTAATCGGCTGGGTTGATGGAGGTCGCGCCGGAGCGGTTGCGCATTGGTTCCCGGTTTATGCGGGCTCCGATCTGCCGGTTGGCCTTCTCGATCTCCTCGCCGTACGGGGAAACCGCCCTGACCGCCTGCATCCTCAGGTGTGACGGAAGCGCCCGGTCCAGATCGTTGGCAAACCATGGCTTGAGGCTCAGGTCTCCGGTCGGCTGAAAATCGGGCAATTCTCCGAACAGTTTCATGCAGGCGCTGACCGCCTCGGGCACGTCCTGTATGGTCCTGATGCGTACCCCGCGTCTGGATGCTTCCGGTCTGGCCGAATCGAAGACCGGCACGCCAAAGAAGCTGTCGAACCACCCCTCTTTCACTTCCGCGTCGTCGCCGCTGCCCGACATGGCGCCGGCGTGGCCGCACGAGCGGGTCAGATTCTTCTTCCAGCGGCCCGTGACGCAGGCTATGACCGGTTTCGTAAGCTTGAAGCGACCCTGTTCAATCCAGTCCAGGGCCTGCTTCTCGTAAAATCCTCCCGGTTCCACATAGACTACGATCGCTTTGGTGCGGGGGTCGTTCTCGGCGCAATACAGGAATTCCGCCAGCGCAAAATGGATATAGACATCCTTGCCGCTGCTCAGTATGGTCGAGGTACCAAATCCGGCGGTTTTCAGGTATTCCGAGATGGTCGTGCTGAAATTACCGGAGTTGCTGTAGATCGCGATGCTCCCTTTTTTGAGGCTTTCTTCCGGACAATCGCCCCCCAGGGCACCGCCAATTCTCACCTGATCCCAGGAGTTGGCAATTCCCAGAGTATTTGCCCCGATTACATCCACTTTTCTGTTCTGGCAACCGTAACGGATCATGCGCGAATCGCGGACCGGCACTTTTTCGGTTACGATAACGATGCGTTTCAGGTTGACATTGCGGGCGCACATTTCCGACACCGCATGGGAAACGGCAGTGGGGGGGAGATAGATAACTCCGGTATCGAATTCTATCCCGGCCCTGATCACATCGGAAATGCTGCCGAAGACCGGGATGTCGCCGATGGGGGTCTCGAAAACCCCGCCTGATTCACCGTACTGAACCCCGGCCACCACATTCCCGCCGCTGTAGGCATGTGAGATCTGGGTCACCAGGGAGCTCTCGGTGCCCCGGATGTTCATCACGCACACGCGGGAATGCTTGTTTGCCAATTCGTGCAAAGACTGAACACCGATGTGATAGGGAAAGACATTGTTCTGGTAGCTCATGGTAAACTCCTGGAAATCGGGTTTTTCAGCGTGGTTATATTTTCACGCCGCCTTTGTTTGAAAGAATGAATCAAGTTCCATGGCATGCTGCAGGACACTCATCATGCTGCTGTCATGCCCGAAAAACCTGTACGGGACTCGAATGCTGTCAAGCGTGTCCCGACCGTAGACCATGCCTTCAATCACTTTCGGGCCGCCCCGACCCGCCACCACAAAGACGTTCGGGTTCAGGTGAATATGTTCCTTGAGCGAATCGAAGATCGCCTTGAATGTGGTGTAAATGTTGGTGTTGTTTGCCCGGCCGCCGATCAGCAGGACCACATTGGCCTGGGGCAGCCAGTGTTTGAAGGTTATGTCTGCAATCGCCTTGATTTTCGCATAGGGCGGATTGCCGCCGAAATCGGAGGAAATAATCGCTTTGTCACCCAGTATTTCCGTGGCGGCGCTGTTGGCTCCGCCACCGAACATGAACGGCAGAATCGTGCCCAGCGGGTTTATTTCCGTGACGTCGCTCTGCCCCTGATAGGTTCTCAGGACGTTGATTTCAGACTCGAACTGGGTGTTTGTGGTTGAAAATATCTCGTCCGGATAGCCCAGCCTTTTCCAGGCCGGATTGTCCTGGTCGAAGGAGGCCTTGATGTCGCAGGCGTAGGGAGCGTAACGCCCTTTTACCCGGCCGACCCGAATCGGGTTAAGCTCCAATGTCGTAAGTCCGTAATTGTCATAGACCTCCCAGAGTTTCGGGAGATGCTGAACCAGGGGGCTGATATAGCGGGACGGACACTTCAGTTCTCGCAGGGCGTCATTTATGTGAAACGACTTGACCCCGGTAACCGGATTGAAAAGGACCGTCCTTTTTTCCTCGGGCGGCACATCTTCCACATCAACCCCGCCTTTTGTCGTCAAGAGCAGAACCGGCATTCTATGTTCGCTTGAATCGGAAATACTGGCGTAAATCTCGATGTCCGATTCTATGTACCCTTCAAAGGTCACGCCACAGGCCTGAACCTGACGATTGCCCTGGTAGTGGGTCGCAAAGAACAGGTCGCGCTTGGCTGCCATGGCTTCAAAAACGTTGCTGACAATGCGCACCAGCCCCGCTTTTCCTTTCTTTCCCACCCCGCCCATAAAAACCGGTTTAACGATGCATTTGCCCCCATGGGCTTCAATCAGATGATTGATCTCATCATGGGAGGCATCTTCCGTAAGAACCTGTGCTACCGGAAACTCCACCAGTTCGAGCAGCCTGCGACCGTACTTCAAACCTGTTAACTGCATAAAAGCCTCCTTTTAACCTATGTCGGCAGGTGTTATGGGCTTTCTATCGCACATGCCGTACCAAATTAGATGCCGAATGCGACAACGGTATAACTGACTGATTAGTATGGTAAACGTTGTAATGGTGGGTCGTGTGGAGAGGGTGGTTGGTTAAAAAAATGTTACCCTTCGGTAACATGTGGGTGGGAACGGTTACATGTTTCTCATCTTGTTGACTGTTGATCTGTCTATGGTAGTATTATTCCGGGCTCAATGAGAACCTACCTCCAGGGAAAGAGAAAAAATGAACCTCAGTCGTAAAGATTTTTTTAAAAAGAGTCTGATGTCGCTCGGAGAAGCGGTCTTAACGGTCAGTGATGCGCTGAAGGGGGCTGCTGATGTCCCTATGGCAATCCCTGACACGGCGAATTATAACGCTGCGCCGCAGGAAGATTTGGTGGCAGTCGCCCATAATGAACACTGTCTGGCAAAAAACAGCGGCTGCTTCGCCTGTGTGGAGCGCTGCGAAACCCGGGCTATCAAGCTGATACCGGGAGTGGGGATCAGGATCAATCCGCAGTTCTGTACCGGCTGCGGCACCTGTGAATATGTCTGTCCGGTGACGCCCAAGGCGGTTACCCTGCACAAACGTCAAACGGAATAGTTTTTTTTGATTTTAATCAAATCTTTTCTGAAATTTTTGTTCATAAGTATGTTGCATGCAGGTTTAGGCTGGTCGTTGAAACTTGCGGTCTTATCCCACCCCACGAAAGGAGATACAACATGCTGAAGAAAAAACTGGCCCTTGCAGCAGTCATAGCCGGAGCAGCCGCCCTGCTGTCGCTGCCCGCCATGACCACTGCCGTCAACAAGCCGGCCACCAAACTGGCCAACGATGGACGGGCAAAATGTTACGAGTGCCATGACGAGGTCAAGGCGCTCAAGGAGGGCTCAAAGCACGCCAAGCTTTCCTGCAAGACCTGTCATGACAGGATGGACGAGCACATGAAGGATCCGGAGAAAAACAAGCCGGTCACGATCATCGACCAGGCTCTGTGCGGCAAGTGCCACAAAAGCCAGTATGAAAGTTTCTTTAACGTTAATCACGATGGTGGCGCCCGTAAGGAAAAGGGTGTTCCGACCGGCCGTTCGCCGATGCAGGATAAGCTGTTGGCGCCCTACGGCTTTACCATTGAGCATAATGAGCCTCGCGGGCACGCCTTCATGGTTATCGACCAGTTTGTCGTCGATCGCTTCCAGGGTGGACGCTTCCAATTCAAGGACGGCTGGAAAGGCATTGAGAAATCGGGCAAAACCTGGGATGTGCTGACCGACAAGGGCAAAGATTACAAGCTGAAGGAAACCGCCATGGCCGGCAACCCGACCTGCATTCAGTGCAAGACTTCCGACCATGTCCTGAACTGGAAGTTCATGGGTGACAAGGACCCCAAGGCCAAATGGAACCGCGAATCAAATATCGTTGATGTGGCCAAGGACACCAATAACCCGGTCGGCTGTATCCACTGTCATGATCCGCATGGAACACAGCCGCGGGTAGTGCGTGACGGCCTGATCCAGGCCATCGAACGGGATACCAAGGGCAATATCTTTTCCAAAGACGGCAAGACCGACCTGAAGGTGATTTCGTTCCGTGACGGTTTCCGCAAGATCGGCGTCATGCAAAAGACTGATTCCCGCATGATGTGCGCCCAGTGCCACGTCGAGTACAACTGCGGCGCCGGCAGCCAGTGGAGCGACGGCAAAAAAGTCGGTTATGATGACCAGCGCACCAACCACTTCCCGCTCAAGAACTCGCTGCAGCTGCTGAAGCATTACAAGGATCTGGATTTCTTCGACTTCAAGCATGCCGTAACCGGCGCACGGCTGGTCAAGTTCCAGCATCCTGAGGCGGAAACCTATGCCGGCAGTGTGCATGACAGGGCTGGTGTTCAGTGTCACCAGTGTCATATGCCCAAGATGAAGGGCAAGGACGGCAAGATGTTCTCTACCCACGGTGTGGTCAAGCCCAAGCTGGCCATCAAGGCCGCCTGCCTCGGCTGCCATCCGGACAGTACGGTTGAGAAAAAACAGTATGAGATGGAATCAATCATCAATTATACCAAGGGCAAGATGCGTAAATCCGAATACTGGCTCGGTCAGCTGATCGACACCTACGCCGCAGCTCAGCGCATGGGCGTTACGGAAAGCGTTTTGGCCCAGGCCCGTGAAAAGCATGAGGAAGCCCATGTGCTCTGGGAATACTGGACCGCCGAGAACTCGGATGGTTTCCATAATCCGGATCTGGCGCGAGAAAGCCTGACCAGTTCCATCGCCGCCTCCAAGGCCGGTGTCAAGATACTGAATGACGCCATGTCGGTTGCCAAAAAGGACGAACCGAAGAAGTAGATCATCGGGATTCAAAATATAAAAAGCCCCGTTCCGGAAGGAGCGGGGCTTTTGCAGTTTAAGTGGAAAACATGGCCGTCAGATTGTTTTCAGAAAATTATCAAGCATCTGGCGGGCCGTTTTGCAGTAGCAGCCTGCGGCCTTCCAAACGCTCACAAGTTCGTCTGAACGCTCTCGTGTCTGAGGATCCCAGGCGCACCAGTCGCGGATAATTTCCTCGGTCACCTCGGGGTGGAACTGTGTTCCCCAGGCGCAGCTTCCGATCCGGAAAGCCTGATGCGGACAGGCCGGCGACTTGGCCAGAAGGACTGCGTCCGGAGGAGTGTCAAAGCTGTCATGATGCCATTGGAAGGTAGTGAATTTATCGCCGATGCCGGCAAACAGTCGATCACATCTTCCCTCATCTGTCAGATCCACCGTCAAGGTTCCCAGCTCCTCCCAGCGATTTGATTCAACTCTCCCGCCGCAGGCCGCCGCCAGCAGCTGCCCCCCCAGGCAGATCCCCAGGTAGGGAATCTGCTGCTCAACAATCTTCCTGATAAAAAGCTTGAGCGGCTTCAGAAACGGATGCCGTTGATCATCGTTGGCCCCCATGGCGCCGCCCAGTACGATCACTGCTGTTATCTCCCGCAGATCGGGCAGCGGATCTCCCTGGTAGGGATGATGGATAAAGTATGGGGTTCCGGTAAAGTCCAGATTTTCTAAGATGTTGCCCGGCGGAACTTCGGGGTCGTTTTGAATGATATGCAGCATGTTAAGCGGTCCTTTATTTCAGCGGATAATCTGACATGCGCACGAATCTGAAACCACGCTTTTTCAATTCGGGAACAGCGGCGATAATTCCGGTTCCGGTACCGGACTCAGGGTGGTTCATGTGCAGCAAAGCGATGTCGCCGGGGGCAGCTTTCAAAAGCGCAGCCGTGACCTGTGCCGCACTGTAGGTCGCTCCGGCATCGCCCAGCAGCGAAAAACCGGCTACCTGATGATGCAAGGTATTGGCAATTTCCACTGCCAGTTCATCGTAATAGGCGGTGCCGGAGCGGTACAGTTTTGGTCGGTTTCCGGTGATTGCCTCAATCTTGCGTGCATTCAGTTCGATTTCCGCCACCAGCTCGGCAGCATCTTTTGTGCCAGAAATACCGTAAATAGAGCGGCCGTTGACCGAGGCCGGCTTGTGCCAGGTTCCGTGGTTGGCAATTTCAAACAGAGGGTTGGCGGCAAGTTTTCTGAAAAGATCAGGATTTGACTCTATCCAGCGTGCGTTGATGAAAAGAGTGGCAGGGATCTGTTCCGAAGCCAGAAATTCCATCAGCCGTAAATCAACTCCACGCCCTTTGGCGCTGCCGCAGGCATCCAGTGTCAGAGCTAGTGCTTTGTCCTTTGTATCCAGTCTGGTTTTCACGCCAGCGACATTTTCACCCCATTGTTTTGGCTGCAACCTGCCGTAGCGTTCTGAAATCTGCTGCTTGATCGTGTCAACAGAAGGTGATGTGATGTCGGCAAAGCATTCGGATGTTAACAGGAGTATCAGAGCGTATATGATTCCGAAGCTGATTTGCATGTAGAACCTCGGTCGTCCCGGCGGGATTTCGGATAATTTGAGAGTGGTAGAAATGCGCGAAAGTATTCTTGTGCAATTTGAAGCATGTTGCAATAGAAAAACAATTTGCATACCCGCATAAAGTCTGTGCAATTCTTATCAACAGGCTATTTAAAATAGTTTTGAAATATAAAATAACAACTTGAAAAACTGTGTGTATACAAGACAAAATAAGGTCATAAATACGAAAAATAAAACCTCAAGTTTAGAACTAAATACATTTTATGTTGTTCGAATAATTGCATTAAACGGCTGATATAGCACCACAAATAAATAAATGTGAAAACAAAAATAATTTTTTATTGACAGTTTTAGAACATTGTACTAATAAACGTAGCAGTCCTTTATAAAACGGATTTATATGAAGCTCTATTTCATGTTTGCAGGTGAGGACATCAGCATGACGAGAGAGAAGGGTACATATTCGGTTCAGGCTGTAATCAAGGCTATAGATCTGCTTGAAGTACTTGCCCAGGACGGCGCCAACCCGACGGTTCAGGTACTGGCTAATACGCTGGAGTTAAGCCGCAACAAGGTTTTTCGACTCCTGGCCACCCTTGAGGACAAGGGGTTGGTGGAGAAGAACGAAGCAACAGGAGCATATGGTCTCGGTATACAGGCCTTTCAAATGGCGCAGCACATTCTGAAGAGCACAAGCCTTATCCGTCTGGCGCATCCGGTCATGGAAGAGCTGGCCCGCAAGCTGGATGAGGCGGTCTACATCACAGTAATGAATAATGATGAAGTACTGTTTCTTGACATGGTTGACTCTCTGCAGCAGATCAAGGCTGTTGACATGGTCGGCAAACGGTTTCCGTTCTTTACCAATGCGGCCGGCAAGGTGCTCAAGTCGGTATCTTCGATAGATATTCGCGGACGCGGTGCGAAAAGGCGCGATATCCCCAATCCCCAGCAGCTTGAGCAAGAGTTGGATGAGATCCGGCAGAAAGGTGTCGCGGTTGATTTCGGCGGTCTGGGGGAAGGGATCTGCGCAGTGGCTGTGGTTATTCGTGACTATGCAGGAAAGGTGGTGGGAGCTCTGACGTTGCTGGCCCCTTCTTTCCGCATGCTTCAGGATCGTCTGGAACAGGAAGTCATACCTTCCATGCTGCAGGGTGCGGAAGAACTTTCAATGAAATTCGGTTACATTAAAATACCGGTCTGATCATCAAGGTATAAATTTTATCGAAAGGGGGGGATTTGCTTCAAGTCGAAGTTAACAAAGTGCTTCATCATCACTTTATTAAGAAAGGAGTAACTAATGGCAGAAAAACAGTATGATTGGGCAAAGATTGCCAAAGATCCGCGTTTCATTGAGCTGCACCACAAAAAGACAGCCTTCCTTTTCGGCTGGTGGATATTCTCCACCGTGTACTACTTCCTGCTCCCCATCGGAGCGGCTTATGCTCCCGGTCTATTCAAGATTAAAATCATCGGGGTCATCAACTTTGGATACCTGTTCGCCCTTTCCCAGTTCTTTGTTTCCTGGGCCCTGGCATTGTATTACGCCAAAGTAGCCAACAACGACTTTGACCGTCTGACCAAGCAGTTGGTCGATGAACTTCAGTAAAGGAGGATACGACATGACATTTAAGAAAATCATTATCGCCACAACACTTGCTCTTTCCGTTGCCGCCGCCGCCTTTGCTGAGCCGGCCAAGGATGCCCCGGCACCCGGTGCTGCACCTGCTGTCAGCGCTCCCGCACAGGCCGGCGCCCCTGCCGTAGCTGCTCCGTCCGCAACCGCTCCAGCCCCGGCTGCAGCTCCTGCCCCGGCCAAAAAGAAAGAGCTGAAGGCCAACAAGGCCATCACACTTTCCATGTTCGCCGTCATCATCGGCATCACGCTGGGCGTCGTCGTCTGGGCTGCACGCCAGACCAAAACCGCTGCCGACTTCTACGCAGCCGGCGGGGGAATTACCGGAACCCAGAACGGCTGGGCCATCGCCGGCGACTACATGTCGGCTGCTTCCTTCCTGGGAATTTCCGGTCTGATCTCACTGTACGGTTATGACGGATTCATGTACTCGGTCGGTTGGCTGGTGGCTTACATCACCGTTCTGCTGATCATCGCCGAGCCATGCCGTAACGCCGGCAAGTATACCCTTGGGGACATCCTCTCCTTCCGCACCAATCCCAAGCCGGTTCGCGCCGTGGCAGCTATTTCGACCGTTGCCGTCTCTACCTTCTACCTGACCGCCCAGATGGTCGGCGCCGGTAAACTTATGGCGCTGCTGATCGGATTCAATTACAAGACCTCCATCATCGGCGTCGGTATCCTGATGGTCATGTACGTTGTTTTCGGCGGCATGACAGCCACAACCTGGGTTCAGATCATCAAGGCCGGCCTGCTGATGTCTGGCGCCTTCCTGCTCTCCTTCCTGGTTCTGATGAAGGCCGGCTTCAATCCGATCGGCTTTTTTACCTCGATCGTCAACAGCCCTGAAATCCAGGATCACGTTTCCAAAATGGTACTTAAAGACGGTGTCGTGCTGAATGGAGTGGATGCCGGGCAGCGCTTCCTGGAGCCTGGCCTCTTCCTTAAGAACCCGCTTGATCAGATTTCGCTCGGTATGGCTCTGGTTCTGGGTACCGCAGGTATGCCGCACATCCTGATGCGCTTCTTCACCGTGCCGACTGCACAGGCCGCACGTAAATCGGTTATCATCGCCATGTTCATCATCGGCGGCTTCTACGTTCTGACCACCCTGCTCGGTTTCGGCGCTGCCGTAAACCTGACACCGCAGGGCATCATGCAGGTCGACAAGGGCG
>CAYQTC010000031.1:0-48003 GCA_964420435.1 uncultured Geobacter sp. | reverse complement strand
TGTATTTACCAACGGCATCTTTGCTTCGGGTGCAATTTCTTGTGCCAATGCGCTAACAGAAAACCATAAACTCAGTGGGAGAGCCAGCATTATGGAGTATGATTTCAGCGTTTTCATTTTTTAATCCCTGATTTTACCTTCTGTGATTTCACCGTCACAATTCCTTTCATTCCCGCGTCATAGTGTCCTGGAATCAAGCATGCAAAATCGATTTTGCCGGCTTTGGTGAAGTGCCATATGATTTCGCCCGATGTGCCTGGTAGTACCGTGACCATGTTTTCATCGGCGTGTTCCATCTCTGGGTTCTTCTTCATCAACTCATAGTGTTCCTTCAGTTCCTTTTCTGTGCCAAGCACCAATTCGTGTTTGATTTTACCGGAGTTCCTGACGATGAATTTAATGGTCTCGTTTTGCTTGACCGTAATATTTGCCGGGCTATAGCGCATTGTATCGAACATCGTAACCATGATGGTACGGTTGATTTTTTCCACCTTACCAGGTTCACCGATAGCAGCGGCCTCATCGTGACCGCCCGCATGGTTGCCACTGGCGCTGGCAAAGGAAGATAAGAGAACCAAGGATAACGCTGCAAAGATGTGATTGAGTTTCATATGTTTACTCCAGCTGTTGATTTAGTGACCGGAATGGCCAGTCGGTTTTCGAATCTGAAATTCCAGTTCTCTATCTGGTTTCTGTTTCAGCGGCATGGATTGTCCCGCTTCAGATTGAAAACGGGCCGGTTCCGCCATCGCCCCGGTGTATTCAAAGGCCGTCGTACCGGGCGGATGTCGGTACCAGCCAGGATTACTGTAATCTCCCGGCTTCTGGTCTTTGCGAACCTTTACCACCGAGAACATCCCCCCCATTTCTACTGAACCGAACGGCCCTTCACCTGTCATCATCGGTATCGTGTTGTCGGGTATCGGCATCTGCATTTCGGTCATATCCGCCATGCCACGTTCTCCCATCACCATATAGTCGGGAATGAGGTTGGTAATCTTCTTGGCCAAGCCGCTGTGGTCAACTCCGATCATGGTAGGAACATCGTGCCCCATGGCATTCATGGTGTGATGGCTCTTATGGCAATGGAAAGCCCAATCACCTTCTTCGTCAGCGGTAAACTCGATCTGCCGCATCTGGCCGACAGCAACATCGGCTGTAACCTCAGGCAAGCGGGCACTCTTCGGTGTCGGTCCGCCATCTGTTCCGGTTACCATAAACTCATGACCATGCAGGTGCATCGGATGATTAGTCATGGTCAGATTACCGATACGAATGCGCACCTTGTCGTTCAACCGCACGTTCAATGAGTCTATACCCGGAAAAATACGACTGTTCCATGACCACAGGTTAAAATCCAACATCGTCATGATCTTGGGGGTATAACTGCCGGGGTCGATATCATAGGCATTCAGCAGAAAACAGAAGTCGCGCTGCACCTCGTCGATCAACGGATGTTTTGTCTTGGGGTGTGTGACCCAGAAGCCCATCATACCCATGGCCATCTGCGTCATTTCATCCGCATGGGGGTGATACATGAAGGTACCGGGACGACGCGCCACAAACTCGTAAACGAATGTCTTGCCAGATAGAATCGCGGGCTGGGTGAGTCCTGTCACGCCATCCATACCATTGGGAAGACGCTGACCATGCCAATGGATACTGGTGTGTTCCGGCAGCTTGTTGGTGACAAAGATGCGTAGCCGATCACCTTCAACCACCTCGATAGTCGGCCCGGGGCTTTGCCCGTTGTAACCCCAAAGATGCGCTTTCATGCCGGGAGCCATTTCACGCACCACCGGTTCGGCCACCAAATGAAACTCTTTGACGCCGTTGTTCATACGCCACGGCAATGTCCAACCGTTGAGAGTCACGACCGGGTTGTAGGGGCGACCGCTGTTCGGAACCAATGGCGGCATGGTGTCTGGCTTGGACTGCAACACCGGCTCGGGCAATGCAGCCATGACGACGCGGCTCACGGCAGACGCTGCAACGGCTCCGCCTGCGATACCGACTGCCTTGAGAAACTGTCTTCTTGAATTCATCTATTTGACCCTCAGATTATATTATGCCATTTTCAATACCGGGTTATTTAAAGTGAAAATCAATGCCGGACGCCACTATCCCCAATACCTCCGACTGACATAGTACCGACCGAAACGATCGTTGGCTTCCCCATCATGGAAGCCTGTAAAGCAGCATCGGACAGCCAAAACTGCTGTTCAGCAGCAATTGCCGCCATGACGCTGGTCACCTGATCACGCATATCTGCAAGAAGTTCAAATACCCCAATAAGCATACCGTTGTAACGAAGTACATTTTCTTCGGAGATGGCTTTGCGTAGCGGCACGATTTCATCACGATAATGCCTGGACACATCGAATGCCGTCCGATATGTGGAATAGGTCTCACGCAAACTTGACCCCGCTGCACGCACCGTGGCTTCAAGTCGATAAGCCGCAGCCAGGGTTTGAGCATTCATCGAATCACGTCGGGCATCACCCCAATCGAAGACCGGCAGACGCAAACTAACTTCATAGCCGCGTTTGATTTCATTTTGACCTCGAACTTCATCAAACACGCGGTCATAACGCAGGCCAAGCTCTATGTTGGTAAGGCTGGTAAGTATATTCAAACCTTGCGCTTTCGTGGCAGCGTCAAATTCGGCTTGAGCGAGTTTGATGTCAAGTCGTCCGGCATGTACAGCTTTGTTGACGGCATCAGGGGGAAGAGGAGCCTGTGGCATGTCCGGCAACCTGTTCGGCAACTTGAACTCTTGGGCTTGTGAATCCGTCAAGCCCAGCAGTCGAATTAATCCTTCCCGCGTTGACGTGGCTACATTCTGCGCTGCCGCCCATTGAGTCGCCGCATCTGCGTAGAACACCTGCTGCCGTGCACGTTGCAATTTAGTGAAATTCCCGACTGATTGAAGTCGCCTCGCCAATTCAGCGCCGGCCTGCGCGGCATCATTTACCTGCTGTGCGTACACAAGGCATTGTTGTGCAGCCACCGCTTTGACCCACGCCTGGCGCACTTGCGTTATCTGCTCGATGACGTTGCTGGTCAAGCGAACTTGCGTCTGTTCTATCTGACGTTGCGCAATGCCATTGCGTTGCGGCAATGTCAACAGCTCAAGCAGAGCAACGGTAAGTAGTCGTCCAAATTCAAGACCGTTAACTGAATACAGGCTCTCAATGGTAAAAACGGGATTTGAGATACGTCCGGTCTGCGCCGCTCTGGCCGCATCAGACCAGTTCTGTGCCAGCATAGCCTGCAATGCAGGGCTATTGACAAGTGCAAGTCTCACGGCATCGCTCTGACTGACCGGTTTTTTCAGTATATCGCCGGCGATACGATCCAATTGTTCACGTTGGTCTTTGGTTTGTGTCAGGGACAGTTGACCCTGTGTGAAATCGGCTGCATCCTGATTTGTTTTGGCAAGGGATTGATCGAAATTGACTCTGGCGCAACCGGATAAAACACCCAGCAAGAGCAGGGTCAACAAAAAAAATTGACAGCGTGGATGCTGAATTCGTTGGTTCACGGTTTTCTCCCGTGCCCGGAGTGTGGATCATCGCCGATAGGTGGCCCGACAGGTTTTTTCATCTGTGGATCAGATTTAGGACCGGTGGATGTATCGGCTGCCTCGGGTTGGCTTGCCTCTTTCGCGTAGGATCGCCATCCGCCGATTTTTCCGACGTCATCATTGGCTTCTCGCCAAGAGAGCACCGGCTGTTCGGTGAATACGTGATATTGAGTGAATACTGAATAGTATTGGAAAGAAGAAGTAACAGAAGTGATGTTGTTAGGGGCGGTCGTAACCGCCCCGAACATGGACTGGGCATGAGCCAACGAAACATTCAACAATAATCCGGCTGAAAATAGGCATCGAAGTGTAAGAAAACCCATAAAAACCTCATGTTAAATGTTTAAGTTCAATTAATGATGCGAATGGCCACCGTGGCTACTGTTGTCGTTGTCGTAACGATCAGTTGTGTGATCAAACGCCATGCAACCTGATAACATAGCTACGACTATCAACAATCCAACAAGTAACGACACTTTTTTCATACAGAACTCCTTTATCTGATATTTTAATGCTTCATGCCTGAATAATGCAACCTTCCCTTTTTCAGATCCCTTTTCTTCATCAGTACGAAAATCACCGGCGTCATGATCAGAACGTGTACCGCCGAAGAAATCATTCCACCAATCATTGGTGCAGCGATCGGCTTCATCACGTCGGCCCCGGTACCGGTTGACCACATGATCGGAAGCAGACCCAAAAGAGCCACGGCCACGGTCATCAGCTTGGGCCGCAGCCTGAGTACCGCCCCTTCGAAGGTGGCGTCGTAGATGTCCTGCTCCGTGCAGGGGCCGTCCTTCAGCTTCTTGTCCAGGGCCTCGTGCAGGTAGATCACCATCACCACCCCGGTCTCCACGGCGATGCCGTACAGGGCTATAAAGCCGACCCAGACCGCTACCGACAGGTTATACCCCAAGGCCGAGACCAGGTAGACCCCCCCCACCAGGGCGAAGGGTACCGAGAGCATGACCATGCTCGCCTCCAAGGCCGAGTGAAACGTAAAATAAAGCAGAATGAAGATGATCACGATACCAATCGGCACCAGCATCTGCAGGCGGGCCTTGGCCCGGATCTGGTTCTCCCACTGGCCGGACCAGGCCACATAGTAGCCGGGGGGCAGCTTGAGGTTCTTTTCTAGAATCTGTTTGGCCTCGGTCACGAAGCCGCCCATGTCCCGGCCTCGGACGTTCAGGAATACCAGTGAACGCAGGAGTCCCCCCTCGCTGTTGATCTCCGGGGCGCCGGTGGAAATCTTCAGCCTGGTCACCAGTGAGAGAGGCACCTGGGTGCCGCCCATGCCGCTAACCAGGATGCGACGGATAGCCGGAATGTTGTCGCGGTAGTCGCGCAGATAGCGGATGCGGATCGGGAAGCGGTTTCTGCCTTCTACCGTTGTGGAGAGCATCTCACCCCCCAAAGCGGTCTCGATGACATCCTGGATGTCGCCCACACTGACACCGTAGCGGGCAGCAGCCTCGCGGTCGATATCGATATCGATATAGTTACCGCCGGTGACCCGCTCGGCCACCACGTCGGCCGCTCCATTGATCGGTTTAAGGATAGCCTCGGTCTGGATGGCCAGATCCTTGAGCACATTCAGGTCATTACCAAAGATCTTGACCCCCAGATCGGTACGCACCCCGGTAGAGAGCATGTTGATGCGGTTGATGATCGGCTGGGTCCAACCGTTGCGCACGCCGATCTGTCGCAGCTTGCCGTCCAGTTCTGCCACGATGTCGGCCTTCTTCATCCCCGGACGCCACTTGTCTTTGGGTTTGAGGATGATGATGCTCTCGAACATAGAGACCGGAGCCGGGTCGGTAGAGGTTTCGGCCCGGCCAACCTTGCCCAGGACATGCTCAACCTCAGGCACGCTCTTGATGATGGTGTCCTGCACCTGGATAATCCGTTTGGCTTCGGTGATGGAGACGTTGGGCAGGGTCACCGGCATGTAGAGCAGCGAACCCTCGTCCAGGGGCGGCATGAACTCGGAGCCCAGCTTCATGAACAGCGGCACGGCGATCAGCAGGGCCACGACATTCAGAGCGATGGTGGTCTTTTTCCAGACCAGCACCCAGCGGATAACTGGTGAATACAATTTTATGAAAAAGGTCGAGACCGGGTTGGAGCTTTCCGGCGGCATCTTTCCACGCATGAAATAGTACATAAGTACCGGTACCAGGGTGATGGCAATCATGGCCGAGCCCATCATGGAGAAGGTCTTGGTAAAAGCCAGGGGGTGGAACAGCTTGCCCTCCTGTCCCTCCAACAGGAAGACCGGCACAAATGAAAGCACGATGATGGCCAGGGAGAAGAAGATGGCGCGACCGACCTGCTTGGCCGAGGCGATTACGACCTCCAGCCGTTTGCCGGCCCGATCTTCGGGTGGCATCTCCGACAGGTGGCGGTAGCAGTTCTCCACCATGATCACCCCGGCATCCACCAGCACACCGATGGCAATGGCAATACCACCGAGAGACATGATGTTGGAGCTGACCCCCATCAGTTTCATGGTAATAAAGGCGATCAGGACTGAGATCGGCAAGGTCAGCACGATTACCAGGGCGCTCTGGAAATGCAGCAGGAAGACCAGGATCACCAGCGAGACGACGATCGACTCCTCCAGCAGATTTTTCTTCAGGGTATCGATGGCCCTTTGGATCAGGTCGGAGCGGTCATAGGAAACCATGATCTTCACGCCCGGCGGTAGCCCTTTCTCCAGTTCCTTGATCTTGACCTTGACCCGGTCGATGACGTCCTTGGCGTTCTCGCCGTAGCGCATGACAACGATGCCGCCCACGGCCTCACCCTCACCGTTCATCTCCAGCAGGCCGCGCCGGATGGCACCCCCCATCTGGACCGTGCCGAGATTCTTGACGTAGATCGGTGTACCGCGCATGTCGGCGCCGACTACGATATTCTCCAGGTCCTCCTTGGATTTGACGTAGCCGCGGCCGCGGATCAGGTATTCGGCGTCGGCCTGTTCGATCAGACGACCACCCACATCCTTGTTGGCCGCCTTGACAGCCTCCATGACCTTTCCTGAGGTGACTTTGTAGGCAAACAGTTTGGTCGGGTCCAGGTCGATCTGGTATTCACGCACCAGGCCGCCGATGGAGGCCACCTCGGCCACTCCCTGGACGGTGTTGAGCTGATAGCGCACAAACCAGTCCTGCAGGGTGCGCAACTGCTCCAGGTCGTACCCTTTGCCTTCGATGGTGTACCAGAAGACATGCCCCACTCCCGTGCCGTCCGGGCCAAGGGTCGGGACGACGCCAGGCGGCAAGAGGGAAGCGGCGTAGTTCAGCCGTTCCAGTACCCTCGTCCTGGCCCAGTAGATGTCGGCCTTGTCCTCGAAGATGACGTAGATCATGGAGAAGCCGAAGGCCGAGGAGGCCCGCACGGCACGCACCATGGGGAGACCTTGCAGATTGACCGCCAATGGGTAGGTGACCTGGTCCTCAACCACCTGTGGGGAACGTCCGGGATAATCGGTGAAGACGATGACCTGGTTGTATGACAGGTCGGGGATGGCGTCTACCGGGGTCTTGTAGACCGACCATGTACCCCAAGCGATGATCAGTCCGAACACCATCAGGACAATGACCCGGTTACGGGCGGAATATTCGATAATCTTTTCTATCATAAGAGATCCTTGTCGGGCTAAAGTCCGCTTTGATAATGGGGAATTAGGGGGATTCGCTTTTTACCGCAATTCCCCCTGACCCCTCTTTCTCAAGGGGGTAACCTACATCTTCATGTCATCCATCTTCAGCGCACCCTTCTTGGCCGGCGGCTGTTGTGCCGTTGGAACTGCCGATGGCTTGGGGCCTTTTGGATCATCCATCTTCATGCCAGGCATGTTCTCATGCCCACCGCCACCCTTAAGCTGTGACTCTGAGTCGATCAGGTAGGAACCTGACACAGCAACCTTGTCACCTGCCTTGATGCCTGACAGTATCTGGACCTTATCCTCAATTCGCTCACCCGCCTGCACGTCACGGGGTTCAAACATTCCCGGGGACATCTCGACCCAGACCACCTGACGTTTACCGGTATCCAGGACCGCGGTAACCGGAACCACGATTCCCTTAGCCAAAGGAACCTTAATGATGGCGTTGACGAACATGTCAGGTTTCAACATATGGCCGGGATTGGGCATTTCCACACGAGCTTTGACTGTATGGGTTTTAGGATCATGAAACGGATAGACGAAGCTTATTTTGCCATGTGATACCGCACCATGTTCAATAGCGGAGCGAATTTCCACCTGCTGTCCGACCCGAATATAGGGAACTTCATTTTCAAAAACATCAATCTCCACCCAGACTTTGGAAAGATCGGCAATATTGAAAAGCACCTCTCCCGTATTGACGTACTGACCCTGTTGCACCATTTTCTCAATGACGATGCCGGACAGTGGCGTGTAGATCGGCAGGCGGATGTTGGGCTTGCCGACTTTTTCCAGCTCAGCGATCTGGCTCTCCTTGACACCGTAGAGCATCAGGCGCTGTTTGGCCGAGGCCACAAGGCCGTCACCATTCTGTGAGACGGAAGGAATCGGAGAATTTTTCAACTGGTCGCGGCTCTTGACCGCCAACAGGTATTCCTGTTGGGTAGCCAACAGATCAGGAGAGTAGATCTCGGCTACAGGCCGGTCCTTGCTTACCTGAGCCCCAACGGTGTCGACATTCAGTTTGTCAATCCGCCCGGCAATCCATGCCGTGACCTTGGCTTGGCGCGACTGGTCGAATTGAACAATACCGACGGCGTTGATCTCCTTGTTGAGTGTCTGCTGTTTGGCCTCGATCGTGGCCACATTTGCCATAATCCGCTGGTTGGCTGACATAGAGACATGGCCCAGCATTTCGGCCTGTTGTTTCTGTTCCGGAGTCTGAGCGACACCATCCGCAGGTGCGTTGTCTATCTTCTTGATCAGTTCCATGCCGCATATCGGGCAGGTTCCCGGCTTATCCTTGATAATGAAAGGATGCATGGAACAGGTATAGAGCTGTTTGCCCTGAACAGTCTTCTGGTCGGTGGCCTTACCGGAATGATTCGTTTGCCATAGGAACCAGCCACCGCCTGCAGCCGCAGCAAGAATGATTACCACCAGTGGGATTGCGATTTTCTTGTTCAGAGCCATGGTCGTACCTCGATATCGTGAATTTTAATGATGTTGTGAGTGTTCGGATACAGGTGCTGCAGGTGTTGGTGTCTGTTCCGGTACCGATACTGGTGATGGTAGTGTGTTTACTGTAGATGATGATACGAGATCTGTTCCAACAGCCGCTTCAAGCTGTGCCAGTTTCATCATATACTCAGCTTGTGACTCATACAGTTCCCGCTCGTAGTTGAACAGTGACATTCTACCGTCGAGTAGTGTCAGGAAATCAACTTTGCTCACTCGATAACTGATGACAGCCGATTCTAAAGATTGTTCTGCTTGGGGGATTATGCCGCCCTTATAGAGCTCAATCAATTTCTTGCGGCGATCTAACTGGGCCAGGGTATCGTTGATGGTATACGAGATGTTGTTCTTCAATCCGTTTAACTCTTCAGTTGCCATATTCGTCTCGGACGCTGATTCGGCTAGCATTGCGTGCCGCTTTTCCTGCTGGAACGGTAAATTGAAGGTCACGCCCAGTGTGAACATGTTGTAGCCGGGGTCAGTAACCATATCTGTCGCTATGGCTTCTTTGAACATATACTCGAAAGACAGGTTGAAGTCGGGATAGAACTCCTTGCGTGCAAGACGATGTGATGCCTGCCCCTTGTTTGCCACACTGACGAGGCTTTTTACTTGGGGACGCTTCTCATAGGCGGTTTCGTTAAGTTGTTCGGTAGATAGAGTCAGTTGTGGCAATGTGAAATCCGCGACGGTACCGACGGGGGTGTTTCCTGGGCGATAGAGGAGGTAATTAAGGTTAGCTTCCAGGCTTTTACGTTGTTGTTGCAGGGTAATCTGCATATCGAGCATTTTTGATTTTTCCAGGCCGGCCTTGTAGATGTCCTGCTGAACGCCCTGGCCGACGGAATATTTCGACTCGGCAATGGTCACAAAGTCGGCCAAAATCCTGAGATTTTTGTCAACAATTCCCATGGATTTGTCCACAGCCCATAGCTGATAGTAGGTTTCCTTGACCATGCGAGTCAGCTCAAGCTTGCGCTCTTCAATAGCCCATTTATAGGACTCTGCCTCATACTGAGCAACTTCCTGCCTTAAAGCCCGTTTGCCCCAGAACGGAAGTTGTTGGGAGATGCCGATCACCTTGGCAGACTGAGGGTCCTTGTTGAAAACAAAGGGCTCACGAGCCAGCATATTCTGGAGTTTGAACATGAACATGGGGTCTTCCAAGGCCGAGGCCTGCTTGGCCTTGCTGGCAAACATTTGCCATTTGGCCTGGGAAGACTTCAGTTCCGGATTATTCGTCACCGCAGTAGTCACTAGTTGTGACAAGTTTTCTGTTAGTAATTTTAGTTCTTCCGACCATGCCAAGGTAGGCAAAAGAGATAGCAGCATCAGAAATGTAAGTGCGCGAATACTTTTCATGGGAACTCCTGACAATTATTTGTCGATGCATGTGTGTATACACGGAACATGCCAAGTCATATCATATCGAAATAGTTTAACTTTAACCCATAGCACATAGTAGCTATAGAGAATATTCTTCAAGGCGAAACGAATATTCCACAAATTGTGTGTAATTTATTCAAATATATGAACGTTAACCAATTATTCGGCAAGGGCTATTTATTGCCTGGCAGAATAATGTCATATTTTTCGATTCGGTAAATCAGAGTATGACGGGGAATTTTCAGAAAACGAGCAGCAGCAGTCTGGTTCCAGGCATTGCGCTCCAATGCATCAACAACAACCTCCCTCTCCAACTGTTCAAGAGAGTACCCTTCGTCAGGCAGTTTTATGATCGCATTCCCCTGTGCCCTCTTCTGCTGAAGCTTCTCCGGTAATTCATCGCAATTGATTATATCACTGTTCCGCATTATGAGGAGCCGCTCGACAGTGTTTTCCAGTTCCCGTACATTTCCAGGCCAAGGATACATGACAAGGGTCTCAAGGGCGTGCTTATCAAAGCTTACCTTCTCGCTGCCGTGCTTAGAGCAGAAATATTTGATCAGAAGTGGAATATCGTTACGCCGCTCGCGAAGTGGTGGTAAGTGCATCGGAATGACCGACAAGCGATAGTAGAGATCTTCACGGAATGAGCCGTCGGCTATCGCCCTGTCGATATCCAGGTTGGTGGCGGACAGGACGCGGACATCCAGTTTCTGAACTTTTGTGCCTCCTACAGGCTCCACTTCCTTTTCCTGCAGTGCTCTAAGCAGCTTGGGCTGCAATTCCAAGGGAAGCTCACCTACTTCATCCAAGAAAAGTGTTCCACCTTCAGCCAGCTGAAATTTCCCGGTCTTGTCTTTCACTGCTCCGGTGAAGGAGCCTTTCATATGACCAAAAAGTTCACTTTCCAGCAGATCGCGTGGGATGGCGGCGCAGTTGATGGCAACGAACGGGGCATCCCGTCGTGAGCTATTTGCATGAATAGAACGGGCAACAAGCTCTTTACCCGTGCCTGATTCGCCTGTGATTAAAATTGCCGCCTCGGTGTCGGCCACCTTGCGAATTACTTCAAATACCTTCTCCATTTCTTTGGAGGAACCAACTATGGTCCGAAAATCAGCCTTATCGGATAACTCACTCTTCAGCCGTTTATTCTCTTCTACCAGGCCACTGAATTGGAGCGCCTTCTTCACCGTCAGTTTGAGTTCATCCCTGTTAAATGGTTTGGTGATGTAGTCGTAAGCACCGGCTTTCATTGCTTCCACGGCGACATCAACAGTCCCGAAAGCGGTAATGATAATCACCAGTGTCTCCGGTGAACGCTCCTTGATGGATTTGAGCACCATTAACCCGTCCATGCCGGACATTTTCATATCGGTGATGACCAGGTTGGGCTGGGACTTCCCGAACAGATACAGGCCTTCTTCCCCTGATGAAGCGGCCTGAACATCATAGCCTTCTTCCTGGAGGTTATATTCAAGCACCCGCCGTAGCGAGGTGTCGTCGTCAATTATGAGAATTTTAGCTTTCAAAGTGTTCCTCCGTGAGATGCATTTTGCATCGGTAATCTAACGATGACAGTCGTACCATGACCAACTTCGCTTTCAAACAACATAGTTCCGCTATGACTCTCAATGATTCTCTTCGTGATTGCCAGTCCCAATCCTGTCCCATCCGGCTTGGTGGTAAAGAACGGCTCGAATATTTGCTCCAGCATAAGCGCATCAATTCCCGATCCAGTGTCACGGAAACGAAGCTCACAAAATGCCGTCTGATATACCGTCGTGGAGATGATTACGCTGCCACCAGGCGGTGTGGCCTGTAAGGCATTGATAATAATGTTCAAAAAAGCCTGACGAAGCTTCTCCCCATCTGCCTTAATGATCACGGGAGCAGTTGGAGGTTGAAGTATTAGCTTAATGTGCCGATTCCTGGCATCGTTTGACACCAGAGTCACTATTGTTTCAAGTTCTTCCTGCACTGGACAGGACTGCATATTAGACGGTTGCGGACGTGCCATGTGGAGAAAATCCTCCACTACCCGGTTCAGGCGTTCAGTTTCCTTGATCTGGATCTCAATAAACTCGTGCTTGGGATCGCCAGGTTTGTAGTCGTCTTTCAGTATTTCGGCTGTCCCCCTTATGGAGCCAAGTGGATTGCGGATCTCATGGGCCAAAACTGCTGCCATCTCGCCTAGGGCGGACAACTTCTCCGCACGACGCAGCTGCTCTTCAATTCCAATAATCCGTTCTGATTGCTGTTGTAGTTTTTGATAGGACTCCTCCAACCCCTGAGCGGTCTTTTGTAACTCTATAGTTCGCTCACGTTCACGTTGAGATAAAAGGCCGGTCAAGCCTCCGACCGTATTATACAAAAGTATTTCCAGGTATTTCTCCATCTCCATTGTCAGTGCCCCTCCCCATTGATAAAGGATATGGGGAGCATAGGCGATACTGACAAAAATGGAGCAGAGCAATCCGCCGCGCAAGCCATACCAAAGAGCGGCGAGAATGATAGGCAGATAGTAGAGGCGTTGAAAGATATCGTGTAAATATGGGAGATGAAGTGGGGTCAGATAGTGTAGCAAGCTGATGCCAACGACGAAGGATAAGAGAATAAGTGGTCGAACTATAGAAGATATTACCATGAGTGGTTTATGTATTCCTCTCTGATCCTTGTTATGCGACTGACGCAATGATCTCTATAGCCCCGGCAGGATCACCTGGTTGCATAAGTTCAACTTTGCCACTAACCGGTATGGGGCGGGAAAGCGTATCCTGAACAGGGCAATGTTTTTCTACCAGTGCTGCAAGCTGGCGTATGCTTTCTGGAGATGCCGCAGAAATGATCCGAGTAGTATAGCTTATGTTTGTGAAACCGGCTGGGACCTCCGCCAATCCCAAAAAGCCGTGCAGATCAAGGTAACCTTTGGCGTGGACTTCTATACTATCAATCTCAATCCCTAGCACAGCTGCAAATGCCCGATATACTATTTCCTGACATCCACCCAAAGCAGCCAGCAGCAATTCCACAGGATTTGGAGCCGTATCGTTGCCTCCTAGTTCACGTGGTTCATCTATGGGAACGGTGAACCCACGAACCTCCGAACGGACAGTAAAGCCGGCATTGTCCGAATAGGTTGAAACGCGAAAGACGGAATTAGCCATTTGCGGGTTCTTCTTGACCGTGGCAATCAAATTTTCTACAGAGGTCTTGATGGTGTCAGCCATAGTATTTCTCCATTTAAGTTATCAAAATTTGCGATAGGGATTTTTACCCGCCTTGACCGATTGCCACAGGCTTGTTGTTGATAGTCCTGAGAACAGAGTTGATTGATTCGTCCATTTGCAGTTCCAGCAGGTCTCGTTGATTATTGCTGACGGCTACCTGTTGTATCGAGGGTCCATCCGCATCCACAGGTTCATTTATGGGGCGTCCGCTCGGTAACTGCTCGAAGTGCACATGAGGACCGGTCGATCTGCCGGTATTTCCTGAAAAAGCGATTATTGTACCAGGCTCCACCGATTCTCCGGGACTAACTCGCACCATGGAATTGTGTCCGTACAGAGTGCGATCACCGTTGGAGTGTTCAACGATAACGGTAAAGCCGTAGCCGCGCCGTTCACCGGCAAAGGCAACCTTTCCTTTGCGAGTGGCATGAACCGGTGTTCCAACCGGGACAGCAATATCGATCCCACGATGGAAAACTAGTTTGCCACTGCCGAACGGGTCAACCCTAATTCCCACGCCCGAGGTTATGACACCATTTTCAACCGGTAACGTTATATCCGCCTGGGCTACGACAGGCAGGCATAATAGGAACAACAGGGAAAACTCGGTAATCTTCATAACGGTCCCATAACTGACAACATGTATTACTCGTTTCAGAATTAGTTTCAACGATCAATCCATCAAAAAAGTCTTACCCGTTTCCCTGCTCTTGATATCCAGTAGCATGTTTTCAACATTGCATTCTTTCAGAATTGTTCCTGATATATCCGAAATTTTTGGTTCCAGAATGAGATTCAATATCTGTTCGGCACTGTCACCTATGAACAACACAATATTCAAATCAGGATTTATCTGATGCGCCTTGTGAGCCATCTCCAAACCGACCGACTCCTGCATATCAAGGTCGGTGATCATGATCTTGTAATCGCGATACCGTAATTTATCGAGCGCCGCATCAGCGCTAGTAAAACTGTCTACCCGTATCCTGAAATAGCTAAACAATCTTTCAATCAGTTGAAGAATTTCGAGGTTATTATCGACAACAAGGATTCCAAATTCTTTCATCGATTTTGCCTCTTAATGCCTCGTGTTAAGCCAGTCCGAGTACCATTCCATCCTTTAAACTGATGGTCCGGTCGGAGTATGACCCGTTCTCAGGGTTGTGGGTGACCATCACGACCGTTTGGCCGGCGTCGTTCAACTCACGAAAGAGCGCCATGACCTCTTCACTAGTCTTTGAGTCCAGGTTGCCGGTCGGTTCATCAGCCAGAAGTATATGGGGATTATTGACAATGGCCCGAGCAATGGCGACCCGCTCCTGTTCGCCGCCGGAAAGCTGATTTGGTAGACGGTCCAGTTTGCCGCCGAGACCGACTCTTTCAAGAGCCTGGCGGGCGGCGGTCTTTTTCGCCGGTGTACTCATCTTGACGATGGCCAGCGGCAACATAACGTTCTCAATAGCGGTCAAATAAGAGATCAGATTGAATGATTGAAAGACAAATCCCAGGTTCTGTGCCCGGAAGTCAGCAAGTTTTTCGCCGGGAAGTTGATACAGTTTTACACCGGCCATTTCGATCTCGCCCGTAGTTGGGTGGTTCATGCCCCCCAGTACTGACAGCAGAGTGCTTTTACCGGAGCCCGATTGCCCCATAATTGTGATGAATTCACCCGCCTCAATGCTGATGTCCACACCACGCAGCGCATCAACTACATCATCGCCGCTTGTATATTGTTTCGTAACGTTTTTAATTTCGATGAGTGCCATGTTATCCTCGTATCAAAGTGCCCGTAGGGCTTCGGTTGGGTCCATCTTACTGGCATGTAGAGCAGGATAAAGGCTGGCCAAGAGGCCTAGTGTCACAGCAAGACCTATTGAACCAAAGGCCACGGTTGAGTCCCAGATCAGATGGGCATTTTTGCTCTCAGCCATGAATGGCAAGGCCAGTTTGGCACCTCCCATGCCTACGGCATATCCCAGAAAACCGGCCAGCAAGCTGACTAGGGCTGCCTCCAGCAGGATGATCCTCATGATATGACTCTTCCTGAAGCCGATGGCCCGGAAGACCCCGATTTCTGTGGTGCGCTCGTTGACACTACCCATCATGGTTACAAAGACGATCAGGGAACCGATGAAGACCACTACACCGGCTATTGCATAGGAGAATCGCTTGAACTGATCCAGGGCCTTGAGACGTCCTTCTACCACCTGTTGAATGGCAGAAACCTTGGCGTCCGGCAGTTTCTCGGCAATCTGATTGACCATGTCGCCGATCGGGCAGCCGGAGCAGAGCGCCGCCACCTCGGCCATGCTGATATTTCCCTCCTTACCCAAGAGTTTCTGAGCTTTCTTCAGAGAGGCAAACACCAGCGCATCATCCTGGGAACCGGTCTGCTCCAACACGCCAGCCACAGTGAATGTTTCCCCCTTGATATTCAGATTGTCGCCGGGAGATACGTTGAGCACTTTGGATGCATCGGAACCGAGCAAAAGGTCATGCTCGGTCTTCGGTTCATTTCCGAAAACCTTCCACCACTGTTTCATCTTCAATTCGCTCTCGAAATTAACACCCACCAGCAATACGTCATGGTTATTAACTTTGATGCCGCCAAGCACCTTGGGGCTGATGGCCGAGATGTTTTTGTGGTTGGTAATGGTCTTAATCTTCGCCAAATCCTCTTCACGAATCTCGCGCTGATCGAAGGTCACGCCACCCAGACTGATACCACCATAGTTCATGGACAGCCCGTTGCTTTGTGGGGTGACGAGGATATTGGCGCCGAACTCGTCCATCTTGCGTTCAATATCGCTGGACATGGAGCGGGTCAGGGTCACCAGTGTGACAATGGTGGCAATTCCCACCATCAAGCCGATAGTAAGGAAGGCCATCTTGGCCTTGCGCCGCTTCAGATTATTGATGGAAATCGTGTGAAGTTTCATCAGAAGTATCTCGCTCCGCCCTTAAGGTCGTTAACTGAAATAGATATTGTGTTACCGCTCAGCTGGTGAGGCAGGTAGCCAGGATTGCAGCCTCCAGTTGCATTGGGGCCAAGCTTGGAAATGGCGAACTTCTGGTTACAGTTCTTGCAGTTCATCTTGTCGCCCTGCTGCTCATAGCCCTTTTTGGACTTATAGCAGGAATCACAAGCATCAAAGGCGGTTTTTATGCTGCCATCCGCCGCTTTGGCCGCAAAGAAGGTAATCTCTTTGCCGCCGTCCTCGAATTTATAGAAGTGAGCCTTGCCGTCAGCCAGTTTTGCTACCGGCACAGTGACTACTCCGTTGCTAACGGTCACCTTTTCATACTTACCCAGCGAGAAGGCAAATACGCTTACGGCACCAACCAATAGCACTACTGTAACAATACCAGCCCATATAACCTTCTTCGTGTGATTTGTTGCCATTTCTGTCTCCTTTTGCTTAGCTTTTTTTGTTTGATCCACATCCGCCACCTTTGCCACCACAACAGCCGGAATTTGAGGTAGCTTTTGCGCCAATTTCCCTGCCGGTTATCTGCTTGAACTGCTCAGGTGTAAGTACCTGATGAACATTACTGCCGAAACCGGCGCTACTGACTTGTGCTGCCAGAACATCCGGTTTAACAATCGTTGTGTCATATCCCACGACCACCCAACCGCCTTCAACGTCCACCTCGGCGGCCGCCACACCTTTTAACGTTTCAAGTGTTTTGGTAATCTTGCTTGAACAGCTGCCACAGGTCATGCCGGTTGTTCTCAGCACCGCGACAGAATCAGCGGTTGCTCCGACTCTGATACGAAAAGCAAGAACCACCAAAACAGTTATGGCCGCGAGAACGAGAAATGAGGTAGATAGTTTTTTTGCATTCATAGCAAATCTCCGATTAATTTCCTTGTACAAGTGCCCGTGTAGGCGCATTTCCTTGCCAGTTCCGAATTCCATAAAGGTTAATGGCGACTCCTGCCCCTTGAAGTGTCACCCACCCTGGTCGTCCAAGGTAGAAGGCAACCACCCCCAATAGTACCGCCGACAACATCCAAAAAAGAAACGAGCTGCGTTGACCGTGTGCGTTGAGAACTGACCCTGTAAGGGAAGCTCCAACGCCTGCCCATTCAATGACATTTACCAAACCATTGCTACTGACGATAGACATGGACCGACTCCTTTTACCTGCCTATGCTTACTCAAGTATTGTGCCAAACCTCCTCCACGATCTTAACATGCTGATGTTACACTACTATATTGCAATAACGTCTTTTGAACCAATCCACCCAAAGCCAAAATATGGAGAATATTCGTTGCGGGCAGAGAATATTCCACACTTTGACAAGTTCCACTGTAGTGATTGTTCTTGACCGTTTTGATAAATTCTCTAGCGCCTCGAACGTCTTCCGTTTTACAGTAGGTACGTTCTCAACCTCTACATTAAGAGTAATTTGCAAGGAGCTTTTTTCATGTCCATTAACAATCTCAATGAACTTGCAATACGCTACAAGGCTGACTTGGAATCGGTCTACAATACATGGTTCATTGACAACAATACCCGGATGAAGGCATTCCGCTCCATCCGACGAGGAGTGATAGCAGTCGTTGCTTCAATAAAGAATGGAACCTTTGGCAACGACTTCAAAGGGTCTCCCTTGGAAGTCGTATTAGGCTCAATAACCGAGCAAAAGCAAGTGTTCGTTGGGGCCGCACATCCATTCTACTGGAAGCCGAAGTTGCGCATAACGGCCGCTCTCTCCAGTTTCTGACGCTCCCGGAGTTGCCGCCACTGGGTTTATTGCCGGATGTGGCAAAAACCGTCTCTTTGATAGACGTGATCTGGGTTTCACGGGATTCAAAACGGATCGAATGTGCTTTCGAAATTGAAAAGAGTACTTCCATTTACTCGGGCATGCTGAGACTTATGGACCTCGCTTCTTCACTCGGGGACCGGCACTATGATTTTTTTCTGGTAGCGCCCGATAAACGAGAAAAGGAGGTGCTTGCTCAACTGAAACGTCCTTCGTTCCAGATCAGTACCTGCATCGGACTCAGGTACATACTGTTCAGCGACTTGGAAAAACATTGCCACGGACTCTGTAAATTCGGTGATGATTACCGCATATTGTTCAAGCTGGCCAAGGATGCTAGCTGCAGTTCAATGTGACAGGTCACCCGTGAAAGTGTCTTCATGGCTTGCTGTATCCTGATAACGCTTGGCAATCTTTTTCAGCTGTTCAGGAGCTATGGACAAGAATGTATCAACTACAAGCGGATCAAAATGGCTGCCGCTCAGACGTCTGATCTCTGCTGCCGCTTCTTCGTAGCTTATTGGTGAATGGTAGGGACGTTCAGACGACAGCGCATCATAAACGTCTGCCACCATAAACATTCGCGCCCCAAACGGGATATTATCTCCTTTTAGTCCACGTGGGTATCCAAGACCATCAAACTGCTCGTGGTGTGCATAAACAATTTCCGCTGCATCCTTCAAAAATCCAATTCTTTTCACAATCCGGTATCCGGCCTCCGGATGTTTACGCATCACTTGCCATTCATCATCATTGAGCTTGCCGGGTTTCAAGAGTATCTGATCAGGAACAGCTATCTTGCCAACGTCATGTAGTAATGCTCCAAATCCAATCTCCCGCTTCATCTTCTCATCAATTCCAAGACGGTCAGCAATTAGCTCGGTATATTCCCGTACCCGTTGCGAGTGCATCTTAGTGTTATGTTCACGCAAGTCCAAAGCTGAAACCAGGCCGATGATGGTTTCTTCGTTAGCTTTGGCAAGGTCTACAAGTAGTGACTTTTGCCGGTCAAAAAGCCATCCTGGAATCAGTCCTGCGACCCAGAAACCAGCCAATTCGCCCAGCTGGTTTGCCTGTTCCATATAGTTGCCTGGCCAATCCAGAAATGCATGAAACAAGAAAAGCACACTAACAGCACCCGTAGTAATAATTGCACCTCGTAAACCAAACCAGGCTGCTGCCACAACTGGTGGCAGGAAGTAGAGCTTGCGCAGCACAATATGAATTTTATGGTAATTGTGAGGTTCGACGGGCGTTAGATAGTGGAGAAGAGCTATTATCCCAGTCAGTACTACCAGGATTACGACCCTTTTTTTCGTATCACTTGAAATAATCATCGCACGCTCCAATTATGCCCCATCATTTATTTGTCCCTTCGGTACGCACCAGTTTCATGCCGCATATTGAGCAGTCAGCTGACGGGTCGTTGCTGGTAATCCATGGGTGCATTGGACATGCATAGAGCTTAGTGCCATCTATGGATTTGTGCTCCGTGCGCTTCCCGAAGAAGAACCATAGTGTCAGCCCAATCAATACAACACCGCTGATTGTTACAATGATTTGTGTGATGTCCATGCTCTCAACTCCTCTCTACTTTGAAGCCGCGCAGGCGCAGGGCATTAGTCACGACGCTGACGGAGGATAGTGCCATGGCAAGCGATGCGATAATTGGACTCAGCAGCCAACCAGTCAACGGATAGAGCACCCCTGCTGCAATAGGAATTCCGAGAATATTGTAGATAAATGCAAAGAAGAGGTTTTGCTTTATATTGGCAATTGTTGCCCGGGAGAGGGCGATGCTGGATACCACTCCGTTCAAATCACCACGTACCAGCGTTATGTCAGCGGCCTCCATGGCAACGTCGGTACCACTACCCATGGCAATGCCAACATTTGCTTGTGCCAGGGCCGGTGCATCATTGATGCCGTCACCGACCATACCAACCACCTTCCCTTGGGCCTGAAGTTTTTTTATCTCTTCATTCTTTCCCTCTGGTAGTACTTCCGCCAGAACCCTGTCCACACCCACTTGACGGGCAATTGCTTCAGCGGTGCGTTTGTTGTCACCGGTGAGCATAATAACTTCCAGGCCTAAAGCGTGCAGTCGTTCAACGGCCTTTTGTGATCCTTCCTTGATGGGGTCTGAAATTGCGATAATCCCGGCAAAAGCACCATCTATGGCCATGAAAATGGGGGTTTTGCCGTCATCCGCCATGCGGTGAGCAGCTGACTGATCAACATCCAGGCCACGTTCTTTCATCAGGAGAGCGGTTCCGATCAGTATCCGCCGCTCATCCACCACCGCTTCTATTCCGTACCCCGGTATGGCATTGAATTCACTGGCCGGCGACCTGGGCAACCCTTTTTCCTCGGCCGTGCGAACAATAGACTCGCCCAACGGATGCTCACTTCCTGATTCCGCTGATGCCGCTAGGCGGAGCATCGTACTTTCATCCATGCCATGAGCAACAATATCCGTCACCAACGGCACTCCACGAGTAATGGTACCGGTCTTGTCGAGTACGATGGTTGTTAATTGGTGTGCTGTTTCCAGTGCTTCTCCACCCTTGATAAGAATACCACCTTGAGCGCCACGACCGGTTCCGACCATGATAGCAGTCGGCGTGGCTAGGCCAAGTGCACACGGGCAGGCTATGATCAGTACTGAGACGAAGGTGAGCAGGGCCATACTGAGCCTGGTCTCAGGCGGCGCAACGTCGAACCAGATAACAAAGGTCGCAATGGCGACACAGATCACAATCGGCACAAAGTAGCCGGCGATAATATCGGCCAGTCGCTGGATTGGCGCTTTGCTTCCCTGGGCTTCTTGTACGAGACGCACAATCTGCTGTAGTACCGTGTCTTTGCCGATCTTGGTGGCACGCATCCGGAAAGAACCTGTTTTGTTGAGAGTAGCGCCGATTACGGTGTCACCGGTTTTTTTCTGCACCGCTAATGGCTCGCCCGTCAGCATGCTCTCATCCACCGAGGACGTCCCCTCAACTACCTGCCCATCGACCGGCACCTTTTCGCCTGGTCGCACCAGTACAAGATCCCCCACCACTACGTCGGCAACTGGAATATCCTGCTCGACACTATTACGCTCAACACGGGCCGTTTTCGGTTGCAGGCCCATGAGGGCACGGATGGCTCCGCTGGTCTTGCTGCGGGCGCGGGCTTCCAGGAGCCGCCCCATCAGGATTAGAGTGACGATAATTGCCGCAACTTCGTAGTAGACGCCTGTCGATGACGTCATGCCGTGAGCAAGGTGCTCACCTTCCCTTGTGCCGACGGTCAACCACTGGGGAGCAACTGTGGCAACGACACTGAAGAGGTACGCCGACAGGGTCCCAAGGGAAACCAGAGTATTCATGTCAGCTACGCGGTGGCGGGCGGCAGCCCAGGCTCCGGTAAAAAACTCACGCCCTGCCCAGAAAAGTACCGGTGTGGTGAGCGCCAGCTCCAGCCACGTGCGGCCAGAGAAATTAAGAACATTCTCAAGTGCCGGCACCACATGGCCGGCCATGGCAAGTACGGCAAGGGGAATAGTCAGTGTCAATGCCACTATGAAGTGAACCTTTTGCTGACGATATTCTTCCTCGCGAACCTGTGACTCGGCTGCTTGGATTTCTTCCACCCCGGCATGCTCTGCACCCAATGCCGGCATAATTACATCATATCCCAACTCACGCACAACCTGACTGAGCGAAGCCACGTTTGTCGTCTGCGGATCATACTGGACGGTGGCACGACTGGTTGCAAAATTAACATTGGCAGCAGCAACTCCGGCTGCGTTACCAAGCGCCTTTTCAATACGACCAGCACACGAAGCGCAATGCATTCCCACCAACGGAAGCTCGCACCGTTCCCCTGCTCCATGTACTTCTAATGCTGGCGCATCGGGAGTTACCTCATGCATATATAGATGTGGGTCTGCATCGAACTTCTCTTTACAGCTAGTGGAACAGAAAATGTAGGTGTTTCCATCATAATTGCTTATTACGAGATCAGTTGTTTGATTTAATTTCATACCGCATACAGGATCTCGTGATTCAGGTGTTGTTGACATATGTTCCCCTCCCTACTGTCTACTTAAGAAACCTTGAAAGAGCAGTTTTTACTTCGTTCAACAGCTCCTCTTGCGTCATCGGCTTTGCGGTTTCATGTTCCGAGTCACTGCCATGTCCAAGCACACATGTCTCAAGATGCCTGGTAATCAGTTCGACACCCAACGCATCCAGAGCCGAACGTACGGCAGCAATCTGGTTGAGGATATCGACACAATAGCGCTTATCAACGAGCATCCGCTCTATACCCGACACTTGCCCCCCAATGCGTTTGATTCGAGATATCATCTTATTTTGTGACGATGCACTCATAAAAACCTCCTTTATTGCACATACCCCATGGGGGTATTTATAAAACCAAAATACCCCCCTACGGTATATAAAGTCAATATGGTTTTTATTGTAATAGACTGTGCTAGCTGAAAAGATCGTTCAGCAGAATATCCTCCGTTTCGACAGATCCTCTGTAGCATATTCTTTATATTTTCATCATGAAACCGAAAGGATGTTTGAGTATTTGTTCAATGATATTTGATTGTTATGGGTATTTAAGACGATTGGCATGCAAGTTGGATACTACTAAAAACAACAAACAGGTAATCGCCTGAAAATTTCACTGAAAGGAAGAGAAGACTATGAAAAAGAAAATGATTGTTGGAATAGCGTTGGCAATGGGAATTCTATCGGCAGGAGCCATATCAGCTTCGGCCGCAGATACTTGCGGTAAATGCACCGACAAGCAATCACTTCAGCAGTTTACTCAGGAGACTGATGTCCTAAGCTCCACGCTGAAAGCAAAAGATCTTGAATTGCGGGGACTGTATGGCTTTGACAGTTTTGATACTCGCAAGGCAACCGAACTTGAATCCGAGATCAAAGATCTCAAAGACAAAATCAATGCATCCGCAACCAAGTATGGAATTCCTGCTTGCAGCCGCAGTTAATGCATCTCTCCCGAACTGGTGCCGGGTTGTTATTCCCGGCTCCAGTGAGAAGGAGGTTACCGACATGAAAACAATTGTGGTGCGTGATCTGGTTTGCGGCGAACTCATTGCATGGGATAGAGCTGCATCAGTTCTCAGTTACCAAGGTGCCCTGCATTACTTTTGCAGTATTCGTTGCAGCAAGCGATTTCAACACGCTCCAATACGTTTTTCTTCATTTGACCCGGTGTTATCGGGCGTATCCTAGAACTCCTCCTGCTGGGATACGCCATTTTTTAAATTACCTAAAATTGAAAGGAACAACCATGAACACACCTAAGCTCAGAGTTATCGGACCAATGTTGTTTTTTAAGTTCACAATCCTCATGGCAATTGTTGTCTCACTTACTGTTGCCAAACCCATGGCATATGCAGCCCACATAGGCACTCAGAAAATATGTTCTATCATGATGAATGCAGATGACTGCGTAAAACATTGTTGAGCAATAATTTACCGTCAAAAAAACGTATAATGATCATGATGTATGGGCCAAAATCCGCTATTTCTTACAAAAAAGACTACTAAAGGAGCATACAAATGAAAAGACTGACTGTATTCATCGCTGCTGCAATACTTTCCATGACGGTTGCATTACCGTTTTCAGGTTACGCCGCTGATAAAAAAGCAAAAAACGAAGTGGTCATGAAAATGGGTAACAAACTGCATCTTTTCCACAGTGGTAAAGTGGACGCCCAGAAAGAAATCGCTATCGGCGACGTGATCACTGTCTACCGTGAAGTTGGCAAAACCCCAACGGCAAAAGAAGTCGGCCAGGTAAAGGTACTGTCCTTTATTGGTGAGCACTATTTCGAAGCGGAAATTGTCAAGGGTGAGGTCAAGGTTGGCGACATAGCAAAAAAAGATGCTGCATCACTGCTGGTGCAACCAGCAAAATAAGTTTCCCTCTAAAACCGGGCCAACGGCGTCCCGGTTTTATCAATTCCCCCCGACCATCGCTATTAAAGCCCAACAAGCCTCACCTCAAACCTGCCCCCCCTATAGATTATATACGTAGGGGGAATCATGCGGCTCGCCACTCTGATACTGTTACTGGGAATGTCTGCCGTTACAACAAGACCGGCAGATGCCTTCTGTTATGAAGAAGCCGGTAACAGGTACGGAATCTCGCCAAACCTCCTCTATGCGATCTCCAAGGGAGAGAGCAGCTTTAACCCGATTGCAATCAACTACAACACAAACGGTAGCTACGATTATGGTCTCATGCAGATTAATTCATCATGGGAACCGACGCTACGCAAGCTTGGCATTCCGTGGGGCACCCTCGCCGATCCCTGCACCAATGTCATGGTCGGCGCCTGGGTACTATCCCAGTGTATTCGTGACTACGGTTACACCTGGCCTGCGGTTGGCTGTTACAACTCCCGCACTCCGTCCAAACGTGACCGCTATGCAGCCAGAATCGCCCGAATTATCAGACAGGGACAGCCTCATCAGAAAGTCAAACAGATAGCCACAAATACCGACATCTCGAAGATGACTCCGTGGGAGGAAGCCTTTGGCATCGTCGCTTCCCGCTGAAATCCTGTCTGAAAACGGATTGCCAACTGATGAAGCAATGGATGCAGTTGAGGTTGCCATTGCCAAAACTCTTACTGGTGCCTTCCGGTCAAATGTGTGTGTCAAGATTGATGCGCAACTGGGGATTACTGCCTACCCGATTGGAAATGGAGAACCGATCAAAATATCCCTGGACGCGATCAACGGAAAATTGCGGAGACATCTGCTGTATCAAATCAAATTGGAACTGCAGAAGCGCGGAACCCTGAACGAGGCTGATCGATTGAAGGAGTTGCGAGGGTATTCCGCCCCTGGTGAAATTTCCCGGATAGCTGACGATGGTGCACTGATCGTTTCTCTGGTAATTGCCGACTATTATCGGCGACTGGTCCTCTGCGGAGTCTGCCCCGCTAGATTCCAACCGTTTCATGAATTGGGACGATACAGCATCGGCAGCGTGAAGGAGTTCTACATCTCAAGTGTTGTCCCGGTCATGGTCAACAAGAGGTATTCCAAAGTCCGGATTCTGCTTAGTCGCACATCGAACGAATTGCCACGCCTCCTGTTGCAGGAGCGCGGACGTATATCGGGAATCCAATGCCTGAAACGCATCCCAGGGGCCTACAGCACTATCGTGACTCCGGCAAGAATACCCAAGAATGTCATTAACTCTGTGGGAAAGGAGTTGGAAGAGCACCTGTATGTTTCCATTCAAGAAGCGCATCGCTAAACCAAGCGGATTGATGACCAGTCTGGGAACCGGCGTCAACATGGATCATAGGACCAGGATTGTTCCTATAGAGATTCCCGATTCTGATAGGAAGCGGCATACGTTCGTCTTTGGGACGACAGGAGTCGGGAAAACCCGCCTGTGCGAGAACCTGATTGAGCAGGATATCCGCAAGGGTTACTCGGTGGTCTATTTTGACCCCAAGGGGGATCAGCAGATTTTCACCAAGATCTATGAAGTCGCCCGCGAGGAAAATCGTCTGAACGAACTGATGCTAGTCACTCCCATCTTCCCCGAATATTCGGCGGTCGTCGATCCAATGGCCTTCTATTTCATGCCTGATGAACTTGTCGGCCATATCGTCTCCGGCATCCTTGGCGGCCGGGAACCGTTCTATCGCAACATCGCCAAGGAGATAACCACTGCCGTCATATCAGCCTACATTCTCCTTGCCAGGAGCCATGGCAACCTACCTATTATGAATATAGACGAAATCCGGCAGAGAATACGACGGGAATCCCTCGACATAACTATGAAATCGCTCCGTAGCATTGGAACACCCGAAGCGGACCTTACTGCTGGCATGATCGAAGATATCCTTAAATCACCCATGGAATATTATGCCAAGGTTTCCTCTACGCTACGCACCGCCCTGATGGAGCTTTCATCAGGTAACATCGGCAAGATCATCGGTCAGGCTGATTCAAACCGTTTTATCAAAAAACTTGAAGCCGGCGAGCCGGTGATTCTGGTGGTCCATACCGGTGCCATGATCACCCGCGAAGCATCCGCCACCCTCGGCAAGGTTCTCCTTTCCATGATTCAGTCGTTTGTCGGACGGGTTTATCTCTCAAATCGACAGAAAGTTGATCCGCCACTATCGATCTTTATCGACGAGGCTCAGAGCCTGCTCTACCAAGGTGTGGAAGAACTGTTCGCCAAGGCCGGTTCAGCTGATGTCATGGTAACCGCCTTTGCCCAGTCGGTGAACCAGATCTACGCGGTCATCGGTGAGGAATTCGGCAAGAGTATTCTCGACAATACCAATACCAAGATATTCATGCGTTGTTCCGACGCTGAGACAAGCGAATATGTAGTCAAGCACTTTGGAGTGCAGAATGTGCTGACCGGGATCTTTGGCTCCAATCAGGTAACAACTCGCGAGGTGGAACAGGACATTCTCCGTGTCCAGGATGTATTAAGCCTGCAGCCCCGCGAATTCTATCTGATGTCATATACCGGGCGATTCAAGGGGACTACCCTCGACGCCCGCGATCCCAAAATGAAGATCATCTTCCCGGAGGCGCCGGCAGTCATTAGCTCGATGTTGTCTCCCTTCCAGTCCGAAGTGGCGGATTCACAGTGAATACGCTGCTGCTCGGCATCTCAGCAGCTGTCGGATGCGGCTTTGTCTTATATGGCTCAAAAAAATGGGTGCACATTGTCGTGCCGGACCCAGCGAAATTAGAAACGTCCGAGCTAACCTGTCTGGCTGACTTGAGCCATCTCTGGAAGGACAAAGAGGTAAAAATAAAGGATGCATCTCTCCTTTGGCGGGAACAGGCGTCGAAAAAGCGCTCGAATGTTCCAAGGCCGGTATTCCAGCATGAGGAGATCGAGCAGTTTTTCAGCGAGATGGTTGAACACAGGCAATCAATTAAAGGGGTGCGCAGAGCCCTGATCATCAAGATACTCACCATGCTCGATAACGAAGGGGACTGTCCGTCCGTCGTCAGGAAAAACAAGGATGAAGCAGAACGTATTTACGCAGAAGACTCATATGCTCTTCTAGAAACGGTTCCGCTCTACCGGCACAGTCTGACAGTCGCGCGCAACTTCATCGCCAAAGCTGATCAGGAAGCTCTGCTGGCTGACATGATCCTCATCGCCCTGGCTCATGACATCGGCAAAATACCATCTTATCACGACAGCATGTACAGCAGCGGTGACCACCCGATAATTGCCGGGCTCATTCTGAAAGGGATTCCGGAATTCATGTCCCTTCCCAACAGGGAAGACATTAACCGCGCTGTAACCGGCCATCACCTGATGAAATGCGACAATATCCTTAGCGACGGTCTCAAGCAAAGCGACCACGAAGCACGCCAGGCAGAGTTGGCAGCGTTATATGCCGATGTACGGGAGCGTAAACAGCGTGTACCGGAAAGTGACGGTAAAAAAACGGCTTCCACCAAAGTTGAAGCAGAACATACCGGTTACAGCAAAACAGAGCCTCCAGTCGAAGAACTGGCTCATCCTCTCGGGTTTAACCCGGTCAAAGAGAAGTTCATACCGACAACCATCGATATTCCTGACTGGTTCAACGCGGACGCTATTTTGTCCTCGCTGAAAAAGCGGATCAATGTTGTGGAATCCACCCAGAAGGGTGAGCAGTGGTCTGTTGTTTCCACTCCCAGTGGTCTGATCTATGTCAATCCAAATGCACTCTGGGAAACCATCAAGGAAGTCAGCAATTTTGATTCGATGGTGTATGCATCGGAGGGATTCGAGTCGGAAAAGCGCAACCTCATATTTACCGTGGTATCGGAACTGGCCAGAACCAGAAACGCCCTGGCAACGAATCATGTCGCAGACGGCTACTACACTTCACAGGTTTCAATTATTACCGGAGGCGGAAAGCGGGTTCCGTATCTGCTGATTCCCTTTACGGCAGAAGCGTTCGGAGTGCTGCCTTCCGCATTGGAGGAGCTGAAAACCCCTCAACTGAAGCGGATGGTGAAAGAAATCAAGCCAAAGAATAAAGAGGTAGAACAATGCGTTGGCCGTTGATGGTTGTAGCGATGCTTTCAGTCTCTGTTACCGCATCTGCCGGTTACTACACCGACTCATCCAAAGGTTGGTGGTGGTACCAGAAGGAACCGGACAAGAAGTCCGAGAAACCTGAGAAGAAAAAATCAGCCAAGAAAGAACCGTCCCTCAAAGACTACACCTATGAACAGATCTGGGAGATGCATCCGGACCAGTTCCAGGAGTTCGCCGAAGCACTGAAGAAGAAGGCGGTCCAGAAACCAAGCGAAGAAAATGTGAGGGAGTACTTCGAGGTCCAGGAGATCGCCCGCAAGAAGGCTCTGGCTTTTTCAAACGTGGCCCAATTCGTCTGGCAGAAGTATCCGGAGCTGACCACCAAGAAGGACTATCCGATCACCACTCCTGGCAACCTGGCCCGAATCTCCCAAATCAACGAGGAACGGCAGCGCATATTGCGGGACAACAGGGATGACTTTGCCCTGATCTATTTCCAGAGACCTGACTGCAGCTACTGCGATGAGCAATCCCGCATCCTTGACTGGTTCACCAACGAGACCGGCTGGACCGTGAAGAGGGTCAACATCAGTGAGAACCCGGGACTGGCAGCCAAGTTCAGCGTTGAGATCACGCCGACCCTGATTCTGATCCAGAAAGGGAATCAGGATTATCTGCCGGTCTCGGCAGGCGTCATCTCTGCTGACGAGATTGAAGACAAGGCATACCGGGCCGTTCGCCTCCTCAAGGGGGACATCTCCCCGGAGGAATATTCGCTCTACGAATTCCAGAAGGGAGGCAGCTTCGACGTGAAGAAACGCCGTCTTCAGGACAAGGAGCAGCCATGAGTCTAATGTTCCTACAGCAACAGAGAGAAGAGGTGTCAGTGTGAAACGAACCGTACTTACCAGAACCACCGCTGCCTGCCTGGCGGCAACCATTGCCATGAACCCGGTACTTTCCTGGTCTGGCTGGGTCGATGACTGGGTGCAGCAGAAAAGTTCCACCTCTCCCAGTTATTACGAAGGGTCGAAGCGTGGCTACTACACTGGCGGCAGTTTCTCTGCCAGGTGGGCGAATACCGATGACCATCTGTTCACGGCCTCCCTGCCAAAGCTGAAATCCGGTTGCGGCGGGATCGATATGTTCCTCGGCGGTTTTTCGTTCCTGAACGTGGATTATCTGGTGCAGAAGCTCCAGAACATCCTGTCGGCAGCTCCGGCAGCAGCCTTCGACATCGCCCTGAAGACCCTGGCACCCCAAGTGGCCGATACCATCAAGACCCTCGAAGCCATCACCGACCGGCTGAACTCGCTGCAACTGAACGACTGCAAGGCGGCCAAGGCACTGGTGGCCACTGCTGCCAGTCCGTTTTCGTCGGTCATGTCCGACAGTCTGAAAGCTGAGATGAAAACAGCCCAGACCGACTTCATGGTATCAAGCGGCGCCAAGGATCTTTATCAGGATGTCAGCAAGCTGTTCGAGAGCGAACAGAAGACCAATGCCGGTAACAAGCCTGGCGTTCCGGGCACAACCCAGACCTCAGCCACCAGCGCCACTGCCGGTTGCCCGACCGAAGTCCTGCAGGTCTTCGGGGATGGGTCGGTTCTGGAAAATTTGGCCGGCAAGAAAGGGATGAGCAGCGAGTACGTCAAACTGGTGCGCGGCTTCATCGGCGATGTGGTTATCCAGAACCCGGCGACGACCGGCACGACCTACCAGGCCCAGTACATCCCCCCCTGCGACAAGAACAACAGCTTCGATTCCTTTATCAGCGGCTCAGCCCAGGGACGTGATACCGCCGGGGCCTGTGCCGATATCACCGACGCCAACAAGAACCTGATGGTCTACGTGGCCGGCAAGATGCAGTCCATCGCCACCAAGATCAAATCGAAGACGGCGCTCACCGCCGACGAAGAAGCGTTTCTCAAAAGCACGCCGTTGTCAGTCGGCCTGATCCTCAAGAATGCCACGGCCACCAATACCGAGGGTGAAGTCATCGGTAAACTAGCGGAATTGACTGCCCGGGCCTACGGTTACTACATGCTGCTCGACCTGTTTGGTCGTGCAGTCCAGTTGCAGGAGATGGCCCGCAACATCATGTCTACCCAGAAGGGGAATAAAGCAGGGGCTTCGCCGGAGACCTGCCAGTTGGCGCTACTCGGTGAAGGGATGCAGCATATCCAGACTCTGGAGGAGAAGACACTGCAACTTCTGAGCGTTGCTCAGCAAAGTTACGCCAATGCGGCATCGGAGATCAACGCAGTGGAAATGATTGTTCAGAATATGAAGAAATTCGATGACACGGTGTTTTCGGAATTATCGGATCGCTTCGGCAAAGGAATAGCCATGCGGGCAACAGGAAGAATTTAACCACACAAGGGAGGATTTATGTCTGAGAACAAGAAAGAATCAACCGAAAAGAAACCATCAGGAAAAGAGTCCTGGCAGGACCGGAAACTTAAAAAGGTAATTCGTGATGACATTGATGTCATTTCCAGAAAAACTCTGGATCAGAGCGACTTCATCACCATGCTCAACACCCATGACAATGTACTTCATAGATTACGCATGACAATGGGGCGTAACAGCAACATTACCTTTGAAAAAGCACAGGAGTTCATAGAGAGAAGTCAGCAGATCCGGGAAGAGATCAATCTTCTTAATGCAGAAATGTGCGAGCTGATGGCTTGGGACTACACACCGCCACGGGGTTTTACAAACCCGCTTTCAAAGAGCGGAGAAGAAGAGTCAAAACGAAGCAAGAAGAAATCTGCGGCCTCCTGATATTTCTACAGAAACATCTTACTTACACTTAATACTACTATGATTGCTCTATATTTTGCATTTTTTGATTTAGAAATATTTTGCAGGATTATCAGTTTCAATTTAAGAGCAGGCAGGCTTTATATCCTTGGTAGACCAAGTATTTATCAGTCCGGTTCGCAACGATTTATTGATGGTATGACTTATCGTATTGATTCGTTAGTTAACTGCTGATAAGTTGATGGTGAATGGTTCCAGATAAATAAGTATTGTCATTGGTGTCCGGAATAATTTTAAAATAATTTCAGCTGTTTAGGTTTTGCCGTGGCCTTGTTTTTGTAGTCGTAAAATGCAAGTAGCTGGTTTAGTTCCGTTCTTTCAAATACTGATACGCTCAAAATCTGTAGCATTGTGTAGAGACTGGCCTCGATTTTCAGTCGCTTTTTGATAATTGCCACCATCAGGTAGATGCTGACCGCTATCCAGATCTGGGTCTTCACTGCGTTCTCTGATGTGCCGTAGAAAGTCTTGATTCTCAGGTTCTGCTTGATCCATTTGAAGAATAGCTCTACCTGCCAGCGCTGTTTGTAAAGATCAGCAATCGTCTTGGCCGGTAACTCGAAGTTGTTGGTCAGAAAGATCAGAACCTTGTCGGTCTCGTCATCACGGAATTTGACTCTGCGCAGTTTGTCCGGATAGCTCTTTGCTGTTGCCGGAATGCTCAGCTTGATTGTCTGATCGCAGATCAGTCCTGTGTCTTTATCAACCGGATTCGAGTAGATCCGTTCAAACCGGAAGTTCGATTTGGCCCTTGTGACAAAGTAGGCCATGCTTCTCGTAATCCGGTGCAGGCGTTCAAAGTCAACATAACCGCGATCCATCACATAGATGGAACCCGCTTCTATGGGAAGTTCATCCAATATGTTGACGTCATGCAGTTTTCCGTCTGAAATATGGATGAATGTCGGTATGCTGCCCTTGAGATCTATCAGGGTATGCAACTTGACCGCGGCCTTGGTGGTACGGAAATGAGCCCAAGGGAATACCGACAGACATAGGTCAATCGTCGTTGAATCGAGGGCATAAACCGTCTGTTCAATATCGATGGCCAACTGATCGTTCTGGTACAATTTTCTGGCGACACCAATCAGGTGGTGGGCAAAGTCCGAGTAGATACGCCAATCCCTGACTTCGTTGGCATCAGCCAGTGTACTTTTGGATACCTTGCTGCGAATGCCCATCCGATACAGTTTGCTGGTTTGGGCACGAAGGCAGGTGACGGTATCACGCAGACTTTCTCGATAAGTCAGCTGAGCAAAAGCCATAACCCGAAACTGTTCCAGGCAGGTAAACTGCTTAACGCTGAAATCGCCATCGTATCGTGAAACGCAGCGATGGAACGTTTTCAGAGGCATGATATCCATGACCTGGGTAAAGATCATTTGGCCTGAGTTCATAATAGTTCCCCTGAGTTTTCAGGGAACAATGCCAGATTTCCGAAGGCGCTGAAATCGACGACATGAACAATTCAGATACTTTTCAAAGAACTTAGTATGTTACACAAAACCAAAGTCAACTATTCCGGACACTAGTGAAGTATTGTATTAAATTTCTGGGATTAACATTCATTCCACCAGATGATTCATGCTAACCAAGGAGGTGTGGAAATGCAGGTAACTCGAAGACAGTTTTTCAAGTTTTGTGCTTCTGGGCTGGGAGGTTCCAGTGTTGCCATGCTGGGCTTTTCACCTGGTGAAGCGCTGGCAGAGGTGCGCGAGTTCAAACTGGCCCGCTCCACCGAGACCCGCAACACCTGTCCCTACTGCTCGGTGAGCTGCGGCCTGATCATGCACAGCCTGGGAGACAGGGCCAAAAACGCCGAGTCATCCATCTTCCACATCGAGGGCGATCCGGACCATCCGGTGAACCGGGGCACCCTCTGCCCGAAGGGTGCCGCCCTGGTGGACTTCATCCACAGCCCCAACCGGCTCAAGTATCCGGAATACCGCGCCCCCGGTTCCAGCCAGTGGCAGCGTATCTCCTGGGATGAGGCCTTTACGCGCGTTGCCCGGCTGATGAAGGACGACCGGGACAAGAACTTCGTCGCTAAGAACGCTACCGGTGCCACGGTCAACCGCTGGCTGACCACCGGTTTCCTGGCGGCCTCTGCCTCCAGCAACGAATCGGGCTACATCACCCACAAGGCGATCCGCAGTACCGGAATTCTGGCTTTTGACAATCAGGCCCGAGTCTGACACGGACCAACGGTGGCCAGTTTGGCCCCCACATTTGGACGCGGTGCGATGACCAACCATTGGGTGGACATCAAGAATGCTAACGTTATCATCGTCATGGGGGGCAACGCTGCCGAAGCACACCCCTGTGGTTTCAAGTGGGTAACCGAGGCCAAGGCCCACAATAATGCAAAACTTCTTGTAATAGACCCCCGTTTCACCCGTTCGGCTGCAATGGCTGACCTCTATGCACCTCTACGCACCGGTACGGACATCGCCTTCCTGGGCGGAGTCATCAACTACCTGCTGAGCCACGACAAAATCCAGCATGAATATGTCAAGGCCTACACCAACGCCTCCTTTATCGTAGCTGAAGGGTATAAATTCGATGATGGCCTGTTCTCGGGCTACGACCAGGCGGCACGTACGTACAACAAATCCACCTGGGCCTATGAGGTCGGCACGGACGGTTATGCCAAGGTAGACGATACCTTGCAGCACCCCCGCTGCGTCCTGCAGCTGCTCAAACAGCACTTTTTGCGCTACACGCCGGAAGCCGTCAGCAACATCTGCGGAACCCCCAAGGAAACCTTCCTCAAGGTCTGCGAGCATATCGCCATCACCTCGGCACCCGACCGCACCCTGACCTTCATGTATGCCCTGGGCTGGACCCAACACTCAGTGGGCTCGCAGATGATCCGTACCGCAGCCATGGTGCAGTTGCTGCTGGGCAACATGGGCATGGCCGGCGGCGGCATGAACGCCCTGCGCGGCCACTCCAACATCCAAGGATTGACCGACCTGGGACTGCTGTCCGACCTGCTGCCGGGCTACCTCACTATGCCCAGAGAAGCGGAGACTGACTACCAGGGTTACATCGACAAGCGGGCCCTCAAGCCCTTGCGCCCCGGCCAGATGTCCTACTGGCAAAACTACGGTAAGTTCCATGTCAGCCTGATGAAAAGCTGGTACGGAGATGCCGCCACAAAAGAGAATAACTGGAGCTTCGACTGGCTGCCGAAGCTTGACAAGGTCTACGACGTGCTGCAGGTGTTCGAATTGATGCACCAGGGCAAGCTCAACGGCTACTTCTGCCAGGGCTTCAATCCTCTGGCCGCTTTCCCCAATAAGGCCAAGGTTGATGTGGCCCTGAGCAAACTCAAATACCTGGTGGTAATCGACCCGCTGGCCACGGAAACTTCCTGCTTCTGGGAGAACCACGGCGAACACAACGATGTTGACCCGACCAAGATCCAAACCGAGGTGTTACGCCTTCCTTCCACCTGCTTCGCCGAGGAGAACGGTTCACTCACAAACTCAGGCCGCTGGCTGCAATGGCATTACAAGGGTGCCGAGCCACCGGGTGAGGCCAAGCCTGATGTGGACATCATCGCCGGCATTTTCCTCAAGCTGCGCGAACTGTACCGCAAGGAAGGTGGAGCATTCCCTGATCCGATCCTGAATCTCACCTGGAATTACAAGATTCCTCTGGCCCCTTCGGCGGAGGAGCTGGCGAAGGAGTATAATGGCAAGGCCCTGGCTGATCAGACCGATCCCAAGGATCCCACCAAGGTGGTGCTGACAAAAGGGCAGCAGCTGGACGGTTTTGCCCAGCTCAAGGATGATGGAACCACTGCCTGTGGCTGCTGGATCTATTCCGGCTCATGGACAGAAAAGGGTAATATGATGGCGCGGCGGGACAACTCAGACCCCTCTGGTCTGGGCAATACCCTCAACTGGGCTTTTGCATGGCCGGCTAACAGGCGAGTCCTCTACAACCGTGCATCCTGCGACCCGGCCGGTAAGCCCTGGGATCCGAAGCGCAAACTGATCGGATGGGACGGCAGTAAATGGAGCGGTGCCGACATCCCCGACTTCAAGCCGGATGTTGGTCCGGGAGATGCCATGAACCCATTCATCATGCTGCCGGAAGGGGTCGGTCGATTGTTTGCTTTGGACAAAATGGCCGAAGGGCCATTTCCTGAGCATTACGAACCGTTTGAGACACCGATTGACACTAATCCGCTGCATCCAAAGGTGATCAGTAACCCGGCGGCACGTGTGTTCAAGGGCGACATGGCCTCATTTGGCAAGGGCAAGGAGTATCCCTACGCCGCCACCACGTACCGCCTTACAGAACACTTCCACTTCTGGACCAAGCACACAAAATTATCGGCCATCATGCAGCCGGAACAATTCGTGGAAATCGGCGAAGAGTTAGCCAAGGAAAAGGGGATCAAGGCCGGTGACCGGGTCAAGGTCTGGTCCAGTCGCGGGTTTATCAAAGCCGTGGCGGTCGTGACCAAGCGCATGAGGCCGCTCCAGGTTAACGGCAGGACCGTCCACCACGTGGGCATCCCGCTCCACTGGGGTTTTAAGGGGGTTGCCAGGCAAGGGTACCTGGCCAACATCCTGACCCCCTTCGTGGGCGATGCCAACACCCAGACCCCGGAGTTCAAATCGTTCCTCGTCAACATCGAGAAGGCCTAGGAGGTGGATTATGGCACTGCAATCACTTGATATCACCCGCCGTTCCGCCACCACGACACCCTCGCCGAGTCAGCGCCAGACCCAGGAGGTGGCCAAGCTGATCGACGTCTCCAAATGCATCGGCTGCAAGGCCTGCCAGGTGGCGTGCATGGAGTGGAACGACACCCGCGACGCCATCGGAACCAACCATGGCGTGTACGACAACCCGCTGGATTTGACCGAAAACTCCTGGACGGTGATGCGCTATGCCGAAGTGGAGCTAGAACAGGGCAAGCTGGAATGGCTGATCCGCAAGGACGGCTGCATGCACTGCGCCGATCCGGGCTGCCTCAAGGCCTGCCCGGCGCCGGGGGCTGTTGTGCAATACAGCAACGGCATCGTGGATTTCCACGAGGAGAACTGCATTGGCTGCGGCTACTGCATCACCGGTTGCCCGTTCAACATCCCCCGCCTGTCGAAAAAGGACAGCAAGGTCTACAAGTGCACCCTCTGTTCCGACCGGGTGGTGGTGGGGCTGGAGCCGGCCTGCGCCAAGACCTGTCCTACCGGGGCGATCGTGTTCGGCACAAAGGAGGATATGATCCGTCACGCCGAGGAACGGGTGGCTGACCTGAAGAGCCGGGGCTTTGCCAAGGCGGGCATCTATGACCCGCAGGGGGTGGGCGGCACGCATGTGTTCTACGTGCTGCAGCATGCCGACCGGCCGGATGTATACTGCGGCCTCCCCAAAAATCCGACCATCGGTCCGCTGGTCGACCTGTGGAAGGGTGCCGCCAAGCCACTGGCCTCTTTGGGCTTGGCAATGGTTGTGGCCGGAGCCGCGTTCCACTACGTAACCAAGGGTCCCAACGAGGTCTCGGAAGAGATCGAGAAGGAGTTTGAAGATGAAAAATGACCCCGATAAACTGCTCCGCTATACGCCCTTCGAGCGTGCCAATCACTGGCTGGCGGCCATCACCTTCATCATGCTGGCTCTGTCCGGCCTTGTGTTTTTTCATCCCGCCTTCTACCCTTTGGCCCAGCTGTTCGGCGGCGGCGTCTGGACCCGCATCCTGCATCCCTTCATCGGGGTGCTGATGATCCTGTCGTTTGGTGTGATGTTTTTCAATTACTGGCGTCTGAACATTATGACGCCGGACGACAAGCAATGGCTGGGTCATGTGCGTGAAATGGTGGATGGCGATGACCGGAACATGCCGGAAGCGGGCAAGTTCAATGGCGGCCAGAAAGTTCTGTTCTGGCTGCTGGTGGCCAGCATGCTGCTGCTGATCCTGTCCGGGCTCGTTATCTGGCGGGCCTATTTCGCCTTCCTGTTCCCGGCAGTGGTGATCCGCCTCGCTTCTGTCGTGCATGCCGTCGCGGCCACCATCATGATGGCCCTGATCATCTTTCACGCCTATGCTGCCATCTGGACCAAGGAGAGCATCGATGCCATGCTCTACGGCCATGTCAGACGCGCTTGGGCCAAGCAGCATCACCCGGCCTGGTTTCGGCAGATGATGGGGGGGGATAAATGAACAGCGACGTTCGTATTCTGGAACCGGGCCAGATCGAGCCCCCGGCCGGGCAGAGCCGCTTCCTGATCCCCCCGGGGCGCGACCTGTTTAGCCGCCGCGCCGAACGTTTCCGGCAGCTTTCCCCTGGTCATTCCCTGGGAGAGTACCTGGCATTATTGGCAGTGCTGGCGGATGCACAGCAGCAGGCGCTGAACCGCTTCCCGGCGCTTCCTCTGCCTGATGCTGATGAACAGGCGCTCTGCCGCCAGCATGGCATGCCGCTGCTGTCTGCCCGCTCATGGCGCCGTAACCCGGCCTGGCGGGGAGCTCTGACTATGATTCTGCAGCGGATGGGAAACGCCGCGCTGCCGGCGGCCGCAGGTGAGACCGTGGCCGGCTTGATGCAGGCGAGTGAAGAGGTGTTGGAGCAGATGGCAGACAGGATTCTGGCGGGAGAACTGGCTGATGTTTCTCCCCGGGAATTGCCGTTTGTTGCCGCGGCACTGCAGGTTTATTGGGTGCAGATGGCGTCCGGACTGGGAGAACATGCATTCGGGCGGCTGGAACAGGGCGGGATCTGCCCGGTATGCGGTTCACATCCGAACGTTGGCATCGTAAGCGCTGGAGGGGCAGAGCAGGGATTGCGCTACCTGTGCTGCTCGCTGTGTGCCTCCCAATGGCACATGGTGCGGATCAAGTGCAGTAGTTGTGAATCCACCGGTGGAATCGATCACTACATACTTGAAGGTTCAAACGGGGCGGTCAAGGCCGAGAGTTGTGATGACTGTAATTCCTACCTGAAGCTGTTGTATCTAGAAAAGGACGGTCAGATGGAAGCGATGGCTGACGACCTGGCCTCCCTGGCCCTGGATATGCTGATGGACAGTTCCGGTAAGGTGCGTGGTGGGCCAAACCTGTTTTTTCATCCCGGAATGGTTTGATGAATTAGTTTCACAAAACTGTGCCATCAAAAATATTTATGCCAATAAAATTAGATATTTTTAGCGTTCACAGATTGATATCCTAATCCAGAGGACTTTTTCGGTTAACATGATGAAGGATATCATTCTTGTGTGTATTCTTTATTGAATACATTAGTCGGTCAACCTGACAAATCATATCCTCTGCTGAATCAGGAGGTGTTTCGTGTGTAATGAGACCAACACTAAAAGTGACCGGCCAGCCATTCCTTGCCATTGAGGCCAGCAGATTCTTACGCACTTTCCCGATAGCATCCGCTGCTGATTTGTCATCAGTTTCTGGTAGCATCACGACAAACTCATCACCGCCGACCCTGGCGATTGTATCTACTTTTCGCAGAGTTTTACCCGTTGATGCAGCCACTTCACACAAAACCTTGTCTCCTTCCGCGTGTCCCATCTGATCATTCACCGTCTTAAAATTATCCAAATCAATGAATGCGATACTCAGTGGCCTTAAATGACGGGAACATTGGGCAATTTCATAGGTTGCCAATTCTAAAAGAGCACGCCGATTCAAAGCGCCAGTGAGTGAATCAATTCGTGCCATTTCACGTTCTGCGTTGAATCGCGCTTTAAGAGCGGAAAACATTAGGCTCATCATCAGTAGGTAAATGAATTCCAGAAACAGGTCCCAATAATAGTACGTTGGGTTTGAGTAAGGACGCAGTACAAATCGATAGGGGTTGGCGAGAAGGCTGGAGATGAAGCTTCCAATACAGGCGGTCACCCCGGCTACGCTGCCGACAAACCACGCTGCTGCATAATCCGGAGTACACTGGACACTCAATCCGGAATTAACTGGACAGTCCGTCCGGTTTTGACTGGACACTGAATCCGGAACTGACTGGACACTCAATCCGGTTTTGGGTGGACAGCGAATCCGGTTTTAACTGGACACTTTTTTACGATTTCCGGATTTGGTGTCCAGTTGATTTCGGACTAACTTTTTTTCATCTTCCTGTCTTATTCCCCGTACCATGCCCAGAAAACTTTGGAGGCCATGGTCATGAAAGGCAGGAAGAAATCAATGCGTACTGTTCGAGAAATTTTACGGCTGTATTTTGAACACAGCCTGAGCCAACGAGCCATTGCCAGAGCTTGTGCGGTATCCCCCACAACCGTTGGTGAGCACCTGGAACGAATCCGGCAGACTGATCTTGACTGGCCTGCAGTTGCCGCCCTTGACGACAGCTCTTTGAAAACTGTTCTGTTCCCTTCAGACGCTGTTCCTTTAGCCCGCAAGGTAATGCCCGACTTCGACTATCTCAGGGCTGAGATGAAGCGCAAAGGGGTCACCCTGCAACTGCTCTGGGAGGAATACCGTGCCATCCATACCGATGGTTACGGTCGCACCCAGTTTTTTGATCTTTATCGTCGGCATGGCAAAACCATCGAGCCGGTTATGCGCTTTGAACACAAGGCAGGCGAAAAGCTGTTTGTTGACTTCTCCGGCGATACTCCCGCCTACGTTGACCGGGAGACCGGAGAACTGATCTCCGTCGAGCTGTTTGTAGCGGTCATTGGAGCCAGTTCCCGCACCTACGCCCTGGCGGTTGCCAGCCAGCAGATACCAGACTGGACCAAGGCACACATCGGTGCCTTCGAGTACTACGGCGGTTTGCCGGAAGTCATTGTCCCTGATCAGCTTAAATCAGGGGTCAAGACCAGTTGCCGCTATGATCCGGAAATCAATCCTGTCTATTCCGAGTTAACGCAGGGGAATTCGCCTATATCTCTGATTCGGGAACCGGTGCGATTATCGTGGTCAATCTATCGAACGGAGCTATGCAAAGACGACTGGCAGTCCATCCCTCTACCAAGGCGGAAACGGGATATGTCCTCGTGATAAATGGCAGGGAACTGCGAGATGAAAACGGCCAGGTGCCACAGATTCATGCGGATGGCATCGCTCTGGACAAATCGGGTCAGTACCTTTACTACCATGCCTTGACTGCCAGGACCCTCTATCGCATCAAGACATCAATGTTGAAAAACTTCTCTGTGCCGGAAGATCAACTCGCAGGGTATGTGGAAAAGGTGGCTGATACTGGGGCGGTTGACGGCATGCTGATGGATGACGACGATAACCTCTATCTTACTGCCTTGGAGAAAGACTCCATCCAGCGTTATCGAACCGATGGCGATATACTTGATACAATTGTAGAAGGTAGCATCCCATGGCCGGACAGCATGGCTGTTTCGACTGATAATTTTCTCTATATTACCGCTTCCCAGATCAATCGAATGCCTCGTTTCAATTATGGTCAAGACAAACGCATACTCCCTTACAAGCTCTTCAAAATCGGGTTGATTCCTGATTAATTCAACTACAAGGAGAATATTAAATGGGAAAAACACTTGTTACCACCGCACTGATGTTGGCTGTCGGTTTAACAGCAGCGACCGGATTCTGTGACACCAAAAAAGGAGAAAAAATCAGCGGCAAGAATGAATTTAATGAGCATTGCGCCGTGTGCCATCCCGATGGTGGAAATGTGATTAACTCGATGAAGCCTTTACACAAAAAGGAACTTAAAGCCAATGGGGTCAAAAGCTCAAAAGATATCATCGCCAAGATACGTAATCCTGGGCCTGGTATGACTAAATTTGATGAAAAAACCATTTCCAACGCAGAGGCAAAGGCAATTGCGGAATATGTTCAGAAGACCTTCAAGTAACCACACTAAATGATACGGGAGGATTTACCATGAAAATTCAAGGCGTGTTGTTGGTGTTGACTATGTTGATTGTTGTTAGTGGTAGTGCATTAGCCGTTGGACCTGGTAAGACACTGGAATTCAAGGATAGTCCAATGGGCACAGTATTATTTGATGGAACCACCCATAAAAATGCCGGATTGACCTGCAAAGACTGTCACAACCCGGACATTTTTCCCAAGATGAAGCAAGGTAACATCAAGATAACGATGAATGACCTGTATGCAGGAAAATATTGTGGCAGATGTCATAACGGCAAAAAAGCCTTCTTTATTAAAGAAAACTGTACCCGTTGTCATCATAAACTGGAAAGCAAATAGATAGTACATTCCTGGGTAAACACATCAATCTGATGTTTATTTTGACCCACGATGTAGGTCGGATTGAACATCTAATATTTGGGCTGAGCAACGAAGGTTTGATCCGCAAGATGTCCTGTTCTATCCTGCATGTCAGGAAATAGCCACATTCATTTCAGTGAAAGTCAACCTTGAACATTCGCTTCATAAGTGTGAAAAAAAGGCCTGCTATGTTTTTGAAAAAGCAAGTTTCCATACTTTTACAGGTTCTTCTGTCTGTGCTTCGCCTGCCCTTCTCAGGAAACTGAGCGTCGTGTGGAAAAGGATATACAGAGGAGTTTCTGCTGGAGCGGGATTATTTAACCAGGTTGCATATACATTACAATCGTAAATGATTACTGGATCGACTAACTATGAGCAAAGTAACCACAATTATCATTGCCCTTCTTGTTTTCTCATCGCCATTGGCGTCGTGTGCGTCAGCTACCATGTTCCTCTATAGTGGCGAGATGGAACTGGTTACCGTATCCGGAAGCGGTTGTTCAGAAAAATATCAGCCCGGCAGCCGTATTCCGCTGGATTTGACTCTGGAACAGGGTGGCCCCTCCAATGGTAAGCAGATTGACGGCTATATCCAAGGACAGAATATTCAGATCGGTCATTTTACCGGCAATGACCTTACGCGACTACAGGTAGTCTATCCCGACGAACCTAACCCTGAAAAAGGTCACTCCCTTGCGCTTGCGACCACATCTGAAGGTATTATTAAAGGGGAGCTACGCGAAAAACCGCAAGAAGATTCAACAAACTGTTACTTCGAAAAGGCGATTCTGAACCTTGAACGGAAAGCAACCGATTCCAAGGCGAAAATAGTGCTCGATCGTCAGAGTGAAATGTACAGCGCCGAGGCGAACTACATAAGTGGACAGTCCCTGTTGAAGGCCGACAAACCCGAGGATGCAATCCGCGACCTAACCAAGAGTCTGAATATCCGTAACATATTGAATCCAAACAATCCTGACCGGGCATTCCCGGCTGTTTCAATTGCCGTTGCCCACATCATGGCCGGGCGGGAACCGAAAGCATTGGCAGTAATTCGTGATCTTTTGATGGATAACTCAAGGAATGAGGAGGAAAAAATCACTCAGCGGATGACTGTGAGTATTGCCCTCTGTAACAACATACAATATTTTGAAAGTGATGCAGGTCAGAAAGCATCGACGCAACTCATTGATATTGTTGCTCGGGAGTTCGGTAGACTCGATGGCATGTCAGTGCCCATTGCAGCGTGCTACTACGAAATGGGCAAAGAGCGTAAAGGGCAGGATGACCCGGATTTAGCCATAGATTATTTCCAAAAATCTCTCAATCTGAACCCTGACAACCCGGATAGCATTACCGGACTTGTCCTGTCTTTAGTCGACAAAGAGAAGCCGGCCGAAGCTCGAAAATACTTGAATTCGCACTCACAGATTTACATTCGCATGGCCGGCAGGGAAACCTATGAGGCCCTTCTGTCTTACCTTATTTCTCTTGAGGCTCGACAAGAGGAGAATAACGGCAAATTGCCACATTCCGAGGAATTGTTTCGCGAGGCGCTCAAGTCCAAACCCGGAGTATTTCCACTTATTATCAATCTTACTCGCGTGCTTGGTAGAGAAGGTAAATTTGCCGAAGCACGAAAGCTCTTGGTGGATGGCAGAAAAAACTGCCCTGGAGAGGCCTGTCGTCAGGAATTTGCTGATGAAATAGCCCGCCAGGTTTTGATCGAGCGTATGGTGAAGCGTCTGGAAGCTACCGATGGAATGCATTGATGCATTTCAAGGCGCGTCAGAGTTAATCTGCAGACCTGATTGTCGCAATAATTGCAAATACGTCCTGTCATCCCTTATGTCCGGGCCTTGGCTGGATTCGTTTGTTGCCTGGTGTCATATAAATTACGAGGTTTTTGGTGTGTTTCCCTTTGGGTAAAAGTTGATTGTGCGATGCACATGAGCGCATTTCGGCTTGATATGGATTCTCGCTACAGCAAATATACTCTTCTGACTCAAGCTCGATTTGTAATTACGCCGAGCTGTTCCAGATATTTATGGTTTATCAATTTTTATAACTTGCTTTGGACTGCTGTTTAAATGTGCAACATTTGTTGCACCAGAACCTCTGAGTTGCAGCCTCTATTTGTTCAATTAACTCCTGTTTAGACTCCACTTCAGAATCGTCCATGCAATTTTTATTGCACCAACCAAAGTCGATAAACCTGTTTATACCATTACAACTAACTATTTATGCCAGTGTTACTCTATATTAAAAATGGCATGAATACTGCTCATAGAGTAGTAAAGATCGGAACGTCAAATTTTATTGTTGGGCTTAATAACCTTGGCCTCGTGACTGCTCCGGAGTGACTCAGGATGATACCCGTCAGCATCATTGAGTGAGGTAACATATGAAACGATCATATTTTATTGAAGCAATAATAGTAATTATCCTGTTCATGTTATCGGGTTGCGCCAAGAAATTGGGCAACGATATCCCCATCGATGTCGAATCATCAGCCCCTGGCGGCACGGTAACTCTAAATGGCGCAGTGCTCCGTCTTACCGGTACCCCGCTTCAAATTGGCAAACCGTTACCTCCAACATCCCTCATTGACGCGTTTACCATGAAAAAAGTCGATCTATCCCAGCTAAAGGGGAAGGTCCTCATTTTGAGCGTAGTACCTTCTCTAGACACCAAGGTGTGCGAGACTCAAACCCACCATCTTGGTGAATTGGGTTCACGCCTTCCGGTTGAAGTAACGAGAATAACCATCAGTCGCGACACCCCTTTTGCGCAGAAACGTTTTTCTGAGGAATCCAAACTTACAGGGGTTACTTATCTTTCTGATTACCGGGACGGTTCGTTTGGCCGTGCCACAGGTCTACTGCAGGAGGAAAGCATGCTCTTGGCCAGGGCAGTAATTCTTGTGGATAAGGAAGGGATCGTCCGATACTTCCAGATAGTGCCCGAATTAGCCCATCTTCCGGATTTTGAGACGGTTCTCAACAAGGCTGATGCACTAACCGGAAAATGACCAGGAATGGAGCGCATGATACGGGAAGATGTAAAAGGATTTAAGACTATAAAATCCTTAACTGGCGGTAACATTAATGAACAGATATTCGTGTAAAATAACCCTATTGCTTCTCCTCATGGTCGGAGTTCTCGTATGGGTGCCAGCGGCAACCAGTAACGGAGAAAGCCTGAGCCAGGAACGTCTGGCCTTTCTGGAGCTAAGCCGGGTCCGTTCGCTCAGTACATCAAACATCACCTATAAGGGTTATCGCAATGCACTCGTAACGCCACGTGAATATGTCGGCTTGCTGAGTGGTTCCGACGCAACTGTCGTTTTGCTGCGAAAGGTGATGGGCTACTATGAGCAGGCGTTGTCTGTCTGGTCCCTACAGGTTGACAGCGAGTTTCCGGTTGACAGCCTGCGCACCGATGAACCGGAAGGGGCCATGATCCTCAAGGAATGTCCCGACATAGCACGATTTCATTACAAGGAGAGAGATCAGATTTATGTGAAAGACTCAGTTGACTGTATCTTGCAGAAGGCATCTGTGCTGCTTGATGAAGCCCCTGCATCTCTACACTGACACTAGGACTGACGTTCAGGAATATACAAAAAAAGTACCATTTGCTTTGTAAAATCTTGGGGGAGTTATGCTGAAACGAATAGTTGTAATTGTAGTAACAGTTTTACTTGTATCTACACATCTGGCTCATGCAACCGTCACCAATGTAGTGAAAAAGACCGTTGACGAGGTCGTAAAAATTGTGTCGGACAAGGAGTTGAAAAAATATCCACAGAAGCGTCGACTAGCCCTGAAGAAGGCCATCGATGTCATCTTTGATTATTCCGAAATGTCGAAGCGATCACTTGGCAGGCACTGGAACGAACGAACCCCTGCCGAAAAAAAGCATTTTGTGGAACTTTTTGCTACCCTGCTAGAAAATTCTTACGCTGACAAGATCGAATCCTATAATAACGAGAAAATTGAGTACATCAAAGAGGAAGGGGATAACAGCTACAGCGAAGTAAGATCACGGATACTTACCCCTTCGCGAGATTATTTCTCTCTTGATTACAGACTGATGAACGAAAACGGCACATGGATGGTGTATGACGTAGTTATCGAGGGAGTCAGCCTTGTTTCCAACTACCGCTCACAATTCAACAATATCATCTCGGAAAGCGGATATGGCGAACTGCTGAAAAAGTTGGAAAACAGAAGCGAGGATATCAAAGTTAAGTAACTACCTGCAGATAACATTTTCATTTGCAGTATATCAGGCCTGATAAAGCGGGCAAATTAAAGGAGAACTCTATGTTAACGCAAAAATTGAATCTGATTGCATGTGCATTTCTTATTTCTGTGATGATGACTGCCGGATGCGCCAAGCAGGAAGTTGTTAAAAAAGACGAAGGGATAGCGCCGCCTCCAGTTACCAAACAGACTACGCAAACTGCAGCACCGGCCACTTCTCCGACCAAACAACCGGGAGCAATGTCAAGCGCCAGGGTTATTTTCCAGTGCCTACGCCAAGTTTATTTGCCAGTTTAGCGATCAACGGGCTTCCTGTTAGTTTGTGACGACCTGTTGAGGCCGTCCTCTTTTTCGATATGATTCTCCCTTCATCGGGAGGTGATGTGCCTTGTGCGCCAACCGATCCATAAGTGAATTTGCCAGCACTTGATCTGGAAAGAGTCCCGGCCAGTCCCCCGGTGGCCGGTTGGAGGTTATGACGATACTTCCGGTATGGTGCCGTTCAGAAACTATTTCATAGAACGCCTCGGTTTGTTCCTGGGTGAAGGCCGTCAGACCAAGGTCATCGATAATGAGCAGTTGTGGTTTGAGAAACGTTCGCATGGTTTCTTCATAGGAGTTCTCAATCCTTGCGGTCACCAGTTTTCTGAAGAGCTTGGCCGCCGTTACAAACAGAGTCGTGTAGCCGCTTCTGCATCCCCGGTTACCCAGTGCTTGCGCCAGATGAGTTTTGCCGGTGCCGGGAGGGCCATACAGGATTACGTGTTCTTTGCGCTCGATGAATATTCCGGTTGCCAGATCCTTTATCTCTTTCGGATTGACGCCGGGCAGCGCCGTAAAGTCGAACTCCTCGATAGCTTTGTGCTCTTGGAATGCGGCCTGTTTCAGTCGTCGCTGTACGCCGCTGGCGTGGCGCCGTTCTACTTCGTCTTGAAGGATTGTCTGCAAGAATTCCATGTAGCCAAGGCTTGACTCCCGTGCCTGTTCAAGTCGAACCTCCAAGGATTCGGCAATGCCGGAAAGCCGTAATGATTTAAGAGTAAGCTGCATCGTCGGAGATGGTCTCATTGGGACACCTCCCCAAAGCTCAATGCTGGATGTAAAAGCTCCAGCCCCTCATTCGAGACCGGCGGTGGCAGTGTGGCTTTGGCAGCTTGTGGTATGCCTTTCTCCAGTAACCGTTTGACAGCAGAGTGACTGTTTGAGCCATTTTCAAGAAGATGGCGACAGACGGCATCGAGTTTCTCTGCTCCGTATTTTGTGCCGAGCCGGAGGATCGCTTGGGCTTTGCGCAGATGAACCAGGGCATGGGGCGTCAGAATCTCATCTACCATCTGCCCAGCATATTCGCCCAGCTTGTACGCCTCCTTTCTGCAGTAGGCCGGCTGAAACTGGAGGAAGAGCTGCTTACCCTCCGGGTAGTCACGCAGGTCGGTGCGCCAGGTGCCGAGACGGTAAGCCGTAGCGTGGGTTTTTATCTGGGCATCTTTATAGAAGATGTCTACCATTGTCAGGCCGCCACGCACCCAGACTTCTTTGCCGACAAAACGGGTCGGCACTGAATAATAGCTCTTTTCAAAGACCACGTGATGATCAGGGTGGACGGTGCATTTTTTCCAGTTCGGCATCTCAAACCGATGGACAGGCAGTTCCTTCAATACAGCCTTTTCATCTCGTTCGAAACGAATGCGGGGTGCCTCGTGAGTAGTACCGTTGGGCTGCATGCCGATTTCTTCCCGAGACCAGACGAGTGCTTTTTCGTTGGCGTCGGCCAGATCAGGGTACACACGACCTGCAACCAGTTGCTGCCTGACTATCGGAACTGAGCGCTCAACCTTACCCTTATGTTCGGGGGTGCGGACCTTGGCGGGATCGGCAACAAAGCCAAAGAATCGCTCCAGTTCACCATATGCCCGGTTGATGGTCGGATCGTACAGGTCCGGTTTCACTACGCCGCTCTTTAAGTTATCAAGGAGCACGGTGGCCGGAACACCCCCGAAGAACTGGAAGGCCCGGATATGGCAATCGAGCCATGTGGCAATATCCTGATGTTCCACAAACCGGACGAAGCGGTGGCGACTGTAGGAAAGGGTCATGACGAAAGCCCATAACCGCTTACGTACTCCGGCAAAGGTGAGAGTAGCCTGACCAAAGTCTACCTGTGCCTGAGTACCGGGATCAACTTCCAGGCGCACCGTAACCGTAGGTTGAGAAGGAGCAATCTGCTGAATATAGCGGTTGATGCTGCGTTCACTAAAGCGGTGTCCGGCTTCAGATAGCAGCCGCCAGATCTGCTTGGCGGTCATGTCACGCTCTTTAAGCAGCTCCTTGATCCGTTTTTCGTGAACGGCAATTGCTGCAATTGCAGGGGCTGCAGCTTTATTGCCGGACACCTTTGTTGTCACTGATAAGGCGATGGTTGCGACCTCACCGGGACTACTATCTGTGGTTAATCCGGCAGCAGTGGCCTGCTTCAGAT
>CAYQTC010000030.1:0-49481 GCA_964420435.1 uncultured Geobacter sp. | reverse complement strand
CTGCTGCTGTTCTGATGAAGAAGGCCACCGCCTGGACCGCCGACCGGTTTGAGTATTACCAGAAACTGGCAGCGCTGAGTTTCCAGAAGTAATATAAGCCTTTTTTCCCACCCCCGATCCTGTGTGGCCGGGAGTGGGAAAAAGCAATATATAAACAAACAGGTTGCAACAGGTTGCAATGCTGAAGCGGATATAGTAGAAAAAGGGGTGGTCGTAACAGACACCCCTTTTTGATTGGACTCAAATGAAATTTCAACCCATAAAACCCAAAAAAGTTTCCAGCCAGATCGCGGAGCAGATACGTTCCTCAATATTATCCGGCGAGTTTTCCCCTGGCGACAAACTGCCTCCGGAACGCGAACTGGCCGAGATGTTCGGCGTATCGCGTCCTTCGGTACGTGAAGCGTTGAATGTGCTGGCCTCTGCCGGATTGGTAATGTCCTACCAGGGGGGCGGCACGGTCGTCATGTCGCTGGTTGAATCCACTGCATCAAATCCGCTCAGTGAATTGATACGAGTCCAGCAGGATCGGGCTCTGGATGTTATCGAAGTCCGCAAATGCATGGAGTCCTGGACCGCCTATTATGCTGCACAGCGCGCACTGCCCGAAGATATCCGCCGAATGGAGGAGATTGTAGTCGGCATGGAACGCAACCTGAACGGTCTGCAGCCGTCCGAGGATCTGGACGCCAACCTGCATATTGTCATCGCCCGTGCCACCCACAACATCGTCTGGCTGCACCTGATGCAGAGCCTGTTTGACGCGATGAAGGAATTTCAACAGGGCGTCTGGCGCGCGGTTTATCTTACCAGCGAGGATCATCACCTGCTGTACCGGCATCACCTCGCTATCTTTGAAGCGATCCGGAACAAGGATGCCGATGCTGCCCGCAATGCAATGATGAACCACCTGACCTTTGCCGAACAACGCAGCACGGCTTACGTCTCGAAGAACCTTTCCTGAGTTTTGAAATATATCCCGGAGTGATTCATATGCAGATCGTTTCCACGACAATTCCAGATGTCCACATTATCGAACCGAAAGTTTTCGGCGATGAACGCGGTTTTTTCTTTGAAAGTTTCAATCAACGTTCATGGCAGGCCCTGACCGGGCTGGACCTGCAGTTTGTCCAGCACAACCACTCCCGCTCGGCGGGCGGTGTCCTGCGCGGACTGCACTACCAGATTCAGAATCCCCAGGGAAAGCTGGTGCGGGTTGTGGCCGGTGAAGTTTTCGACGTTGCCGTGGATATTCGCAAAAGCTCACCTACCTTCGGTCAATGGTTCGGAGCGTTACTTTCAGCCGAAAACAAGCGCCAGATGTGGGTGCCGGCAGGATTTGCCCATGGTTTCTGCGTAACTTCGGATTTTGCCGAGTTCCTTTATCTGACCACTGATTACTGGGCACCGGAACATGAACGCTGTATCGCCTGGAATGATCCGGACCTGAACATCACCTGGCCGCTTTCTTCAGCTCCTAATGTTTCAGCCAAGGATCGCGAAGGTTCCGCATTCAAGGATGCCGACCTGTTTCCATGATCCGCTCCAACGCCCGCTGGCTCTTCCTGCTCTGCTGCTGTCAGCTCTTCATCATGCTGGTTTTCATCAATTACTCCGCCATCCTCCCCATTCTCCGCCAGGAATGGGGCATGAACAACACCCGCGCCGGCATGATATTCTCGGTCTACCAGATCGGATACATCGCTTCCGGCGTCCTGTTGAGCACCCTCACCGACCGCATCAATACAAAACATATCTTTATCACGGCCGCTTTATGTTCCGCCGCCGGCAATCTACTTTTCGCACTCTACGCCCATGACTTCACCAGCGGCATGCTGTTCCGGGCTTTGACCGGTATCGGCATGGGCGGCACCTACATGCCCGGCCTGAAGCTGGTGGCGGAGCGCTTTGACCCTGTCCGTCGCGGTAAGGCTATCGGCATCTATGTCGGTTCACTGGTTCTGGGCGGTTCACTTTCACTGGCAGTAACCGGCTGGCTGACCGGTCTGTACGGCTGGAGAATCGCCTTCGTCTGCTGCTCGATCGGTGTTGTGCTGGGCGCCCTGCTTTCGTTTCCACTCTTCAGCGGATACCGTCCTTCACAGCGAACCAGCAGCGCTGCCGGATATTCCGGTGAAGTTCTCAGAAACCGCCCGGCTATTTTGATGATTCTGGGATATGCCGCCCACATGTGGGAGATGTACGGAATGCGCAGCTGGCTGGCACCGTTTTTTTCAGCAGCCCTGATCGGATGGGGAATGGAAGCAGCTGCAGCAACCGGGATGGCATCTACTATTGCCGCACTGCTGATTGGTATCGGCGCATTTTCCACCGCCATCACCGGAACACTTTCGGACCGTTACGGACGTACCGCCACGATCACGCTGGTCATGTTTTCCAGTGCCGCACTTTCCTTTTCCTTCGGCTGGCTGATAAATACCAACCTATGGCTGACCCTGCTGCTAGGGATCGCCTACGGCTATCTGATCGTGGCCGAATCGCCGGTTTTTTCAACCGGCCTGACCGAACTGGTTGCTCCCGGATATCTGGGCGCCGCCATGGGACTGCAATCACTGATCGGATATTCAATGGGCATGATTTCGCCAACTGTGTTCGGCTGGGCCCTGGACACATTCCGCGGCTGGCAGCCGCTTCCCGGGATCAATGGTGAATGGGGAATAGCATTCGCTACGGTCGGCATTGGCGGACTGGCAGGGCCTTGGTTCATGTGGATGTTGAGAAGATCTCCGGAAAGTATAAAAATGGCCGGTGGCAATCGTTGAAGTCCATGTTAAAGCGCTTATTTGACTTGATTTTTTATTCTAATGAGCTAGTATATAAGAACTAAGTCTACATGGGAGAGACGAATGGCAAAGGTTCTGATGCCGCTGGCCGATGGATTTGAAGAGATCGAAGTGCTGGCTGTTGTGGACGTTCTGAGAAGAGCAGGAATCGAAGTTATCCTTGCCGGTCTACATGACGGAGCTATAACCAGTACACGTAATGTAAAAATCATCCCGGATGCCGTGATAGACGAAGTCAACGCATCGGAGTTCGACATGATTATTCTGCCCGGCGGCCAGCCAGGCACGGACAATCTCAATGCAGATCCCCACATCCACGAACTTCTCAAGGAATTTGATTCAAAAGAAAAGCTGATCGGCGCCATTTGTGCCGCCCCCAGCATACTCGCTGCCGCCGGTCTGCTAGGCGGAAAGCGAGCAACGTCCCACCCCACCTACAGCAGCAAACTGAATGACGCCAGTTACGAAAACAGGCCGGTAGTCCGTGACGGCAACATAATCACCAGCCAGGGAGCCGGAACTGCAATCAGCTTCGGACTTGAGATTGCCGAGCTGCTGGCAGGAAAGAACAAGGCCGGCGAAGTTGCAAGTGCCATGCTTTTTCAGGAGCCGGGTCAAGGCATCTGGAACCAGCAATTGTTCAACAGCACTATTCAGGCCCTGGTAGGGGCGCTAGAGACAAGAGACATCTTTACCCAGGGACATGGCAAACGTGTCTCAGAGCTTTGCCTCAGTATAGGTGCAAAACTGAATCTGCCTGCTGACGAAATGCGCGATCTATATCTGGGCGCTGTCCTGCACGATATCGGTAAAATTGGAACCGACGAGGAGGTTCTCAACAAAGCGGAAAGCCTCAATCGTCATGAAGAGACAATAGTCCGCGAACACCCGATCAAAGGAACGCTATTCATCATCGGCATCGACGGCTTGAGCCAGATTCTGCCGACCATCCTTCATCACCATGAGCGTTGGGACGGCACCGGCTACCCGGGACGCCTCAAGGGTGAACAGATACCGCTGCATGCCCGCATTGTATGTGTCGCAGACGCCTTTGATGCCATGACTTCAAACCGCTCATTTAGAAGAGGTATGGAAAAGGATGTTGCCATCCGCGAACTTCTCAAACAAAAAAGCACCCATTTTGACCCGTTTATCGTGGATGTATTTATCGAATGCCTGAATGATTCGCCGTTTGAGATGAAAGATTTCAGTTATTATTTTTAGGGTAGATTATACGGCGGATCAGGAATGATGCTGCAAAGAATGACAGATTCACCACAACAATAGTGGCGCTGGCGGGAAGATTTGTCAGAATTGAAATTAAAATACCGATTACCACAGAACTGCATCCCTGAACAGCCGCAAGTATGATACAAACCTTGAAACCTCGAGCCAGCTGCAGGGCTGAGGCCGCCGGCACGATCAGCATCGAAGAGATCAGCATTATCCCCACAAGTTTCATCGCCAGCACAACCGAAAGAGCGGTCAGCAGAACCAGAACCGAGTTGATGAAAGAAGTTCGAACACCGGATGCTTTTGCAAGCTCTTCACTGAATGCGATCGCGAACAGTTCATGGTAGAAAAGCGTCAGCAGCAGTATGACTCCCACGCATAAAAACGCCGCTATGATAACCTCTTCAGAACTGATGGAAAGAATATTGCCGAACAGATAACTCAGCAGATCAACATTGTAGCCCCCCCCCACACTTGCCAGAATAATACCGGCAGATATCCCCAGAGCAGAAACGATTCCGATTGCGGCGTCGCCGCTCAAACGCCCCTTTTCGGTCAACTTGAGAATTCCTAGTGACGCCAGCAGAACAACCGGCATGGAAACCAGCAGCGACATGGCGGAATAGAATTTCAGAGCCAGGGCAATGGCGGTGCTGCCGAAGGTAACATGGGCAAGGCCGTCGCCGATCAGGGACATGCGACGCAGCACCAGAAAGACGCCCAGTACTGAGCAGAGCAGCGCAATCAGCGTACCGGCCAGAAGTGCCCGCTGAATAAAACCGTATGACAGAATTTCTAACAGGTTCATGATTTTCAGTGCCTGTGGCACATCAAGTGCTGTGAATGTTCACCGAACATGGACGACATTTCCGGCGAATGGCAGAACTCTTCAAAGCTACCGTAAAAGAGCAGTTTCTTATCCAGGTAGAGCATCTTTGAGGCGTGCTGACCTATGGCTCCGCTGTCATGGGTCACCAGCATGACCGTCACTCCCCGCGTGCGATTGATGTCATCAATCATCGTATAAAACCTTTCACGGGTTTCCGGATCAAGCGCGGCGGTCGGTTCGTCCAAAACAAGCAGCTCAGGGTCATTTACGATCGCCCTGGCCAGAAGAACTCGCTGAAGCTGGCCGCCTGACAGTTCACCTATCAGTTTAAGCTTAAGATCATATATACCCAGTTCTTCTAGAGTTTGATCAATTTTAAGTCGGTCATTATTATTCAATCTCTTGGGGAAGCGCTTCAGTGACAGAAGCCCCAGACCGACCGTTTCATGCACCGTTGCCGGGAAGACCGGATTGACCAGATGCAGACTCTGCGGGAGATATCCAACCCGGCTCCAATCACGAAACCCGGACAGTGGGGTACCGAACAGTGAAGCTCCGCCGCCGTAGATATCAATCAGTCCCAGCAGGGATTTGACCAGTGTGCTCTTGCCGGAGCCGTTAGGTCCGACAATGCCCACATAATCGCCGCGCAGTACCTGGAAGCTGATGTCCTCCAGCACCCTGCCCTCTCGATAGCAGCAGGTCAACTGATCGGTCCTGACTATTTCGTCACGCATCGAAGCCCTTTCTGCAAACGTTCGAGATTGCGGTCCATCAGATCGAAAAACGAGACTCCGCGCGCCAGATCGTCACGGGATAGATTATGGGCACCATGCAGCATCAGTACTTCGACACCGGCTTCTTTTGCCAGCGTTTCTGTCAGACGCGGAGACAGCAGTTCTTCCGCAAACAGATGCTGAACACCGGATGCCCGAATCTCGCCGATCAAATTGACCATCCGCGAAGCCGATGGTTCCGAGTCGGAGGAAACACCGCTCAGTGCATGGTAGTCCAGATTGTAACGGTTGGCCAGATAACCGAAGGTGTAATGTCCGCCATGCAGCAGTTTTCTTGTCGCACATGTCTTAAGCTCGTCCCGATATAGGACGTCAAGCTTTGCCAGCCTGGCTTTCAAAGCTTCCGCATTACGTTTATACTGTTCTGCATTAACAGCATCCGCCGCGACAAATCCGTCCAGAATCGAATCTACCATGACGGCCGCATTGGCAAAATCCAGCCAGACATGCGGATCCAGATCTTTGTGGTCATGATCTCCACTTGCTTCCGTTTTGCGATGATCATCATCAGCGGCAGTAACTTTGCGATATTTAACTTTCTGCCCTGCGTTGACAACCTTCAGCTGCTTATTTTGGACACCCTTGATAACTTTTTCTGCCCACGGCTCCATATAGGGGCTGGTATATATGAACAGCCCGGCGCGGCCTACCCTGATCATATCTTCCGGCTTCGGCTCAAAGGTATGGGGTTCCACACCAGGCGGCAGAAGCATCGACACCTGAGCCTTGTCACCGGCAATCGTACGGGCAAAATCATACAACGGAAACAGTGTAGTGACCACCTGCAAACCTGCCGCAGATTTCTGTTCGGCTTTTTGGCAGCCTGAGAAGATCATTATGCAAATACAGATCTTCAGCATTATGTAAAAAGTATTATTAATACGCAAAACACACCTCTGGCAATCGACTTGACTTTCAGTTTATACTGCTCTGCCCTTCATATCTCCACTTGAAACTGACCGCCTTACAGCCCGGCATGACGCGCCGAAAAATATTAAGCCCCTCTTCAGTGATTGCCGTGCCGCTGCAGGTCAACCACTTCAAGCCGGCAATCAGCGCAAGATTCAAGAGCCCCTTATCACCAATACCGGTATGATAGATCGAGATGCGCTGCAGTCCTTTCAGCGGTCGCAGCAGCGCCAGTCCATGATCGCTGACCCGGGCATCAGAAATATACAGCTCCTGCAGTCCCGTCAGGTGTGTAATATTCGATAGAATCGAGTCTTCAACATTGTATAAAAAAAGCGACTGCAAATCATCCGGTTGCAGCTCATTCAGGAAATAAAAATCCGCATCAGTTCCACCTTTGACATCCAGTCGCAGTGATTTGTCCAGGAAAACTTCTCTGGCGCCGCGGGCATTTCCAAGCTGCTGCCAATCGCGATAATCAAGCGATGTTTTTTTACGTATATACAGTGTACCGCAGGAACTATCGGCCGGAAATCTGACTATGCGGGTTTCAAACGATAAATCCGGAGCTTCGAAATTGACTCCCGTATCACCCCTCAGTTTCATCAGGCGTCTGCGAACCCTGGCAATGTCCATGTCCGTCCTGGATGCCATTTCAGCCAGCAGGTCGACACCTTCAGCCAGTGATTCATCCACACGCAGTTTAAAGAGGTAGATATCGGTTTGCTTCAACTCTTCGGTCTGGCGAATTAACGCATGAATATTCTGCTCAACCAATGATATCTGCCTGATTACCCGCACCAGTTCCATCGCGATATCAAGATCTGAGCTGTAAACCGGCGTCTGCTCCCATTCTCCCAGAAGATCCGACAATACCTGGCGATTACCGTTCTGATAAGCCTCGTTGGCAAGGGCCATAAGCTCCTGCCTGCGCACTCGATCTGCCTCATCAGATGCCAGATCGGGATGAACAGCCTTGGCCACGCCGCGATACAGGGATTTCAGACTGAGATCAGCAGTATCGACCTGACTTTCTTCATCATCCAGCAGATCGGTTGTGTGATGAAAGTGCGAAAATGACGGTTCCTGTTTCAGTGAAGCTGCTGAAACTGCCTTGGCACCTTCACCAAGCAGGCCCTGCAGCTGCCATTCAAGATCTTCCAGAACTTCAATACGCGTCCCAAGAATATCTTCGTAAACCTGTTCAAACATCCTGATTTCAGATTTCAGGGTGTTGTATGCCTGTTCAAGTAGCTGCAGTTCAGCCTTGAACCCGGCAAGCTTATTGTACTTGTGATCCAGCTCGATTTCTTCCGGCGTTTTAAGCCGGTTTTTAAAGGGTGTCATACTGATCTTCCGGACTGGATCAGATCGCGGACTTCGCGGGCAAGCGGCAGCGTTATGCGGCGTTTTTCGGACATGGAATAACGGTACAAACGGTTGAAACTGTCTATCAATGCCCCGACTTCACGGCTGGTTGTGGCAAGGATGAAATCTACGACATCGTCAGGAACACGTATCTGACGGTCATCAGAGACTTTTTTTATGATCATGGCACGTGAGTGATCATCGGAAGTATCCAGTCGTGCAACCAGACCCCACAGCAGCCGGGACGAAAGATGATCATCCAGATTGGTCAGCTCACGAGGCGGGTGCTGACCAGCCATGGCAATAGTGCGGCCTGAAGTGTGGAACTCGTTGAAAAGCTGCCACAGAGTACCGCGCAATCCGGAATCATCGGGCATCGCCTGCAGGTCATCAACCACCAGACCCTGTGCGCCGCCGAACAATGACATGATAATCTCAGGGTCATATTGTTCGCGAAGAGATATATAGGGAATGCCGCCGGTTGCAATTGATTTAAGCAGGTGGGTTTTTCCGGAACCGGAGGGTCCGTGCAGATACAACAGCTTCTCCGGATCGGCCGGGTCGGCTATCCGCAGCGCAAAACGAAGTGCGGCCGCGTTACCCTCGCATGATACGAAGCTGTCAAAACTGAAGGACGGCGTTATGGGAAAATCGAAGAATTGCTGCATAATCAGAACAGATTCGCCTGTGGAGCTTCGGGTGCGATGCGGTTGAAATGCAGGTAGGCCGCCCGCGTCGCAACACGGCCGCGCGGCGTGCGGTTGATGAAACCGTGCTGGATAAGAAACGGTTCGTAGACGTCCTCGATAGTGTCGCTCTCTTCACTGATGGCGGCTGCAATTGTATCCAGTCCGACCGGGCCGCCGCCGAATTTATCAATGATAGTCAAAAGAATCATGCGATCCATCTGGTCGAAACCCATTTCGTCGATTTCAAGCAGCTTCAGCGTCTCCTGCACAACATGACAGGTGATAACGCCGTCAGCCCGGACCTGGGCATAGTCACGCACCCGGCGCAGCAGACGGTTTGCTATGCGGGGGGTTCCGCGACTGCGGCGGGCAAGCTCTGAAGCCCCTTTGGGATCAATCTCCATGCCCAGAATTCGCGACGAACGGCAGATGATTGTGGCAAGCTCGTCATCGGTGTAGAACTCCAGACGGGAAATGACTCCGAAACGGTCACGCAGCGGTGAAGAGAGCAGACCGGCGCGGGTGGTAGCACCCACCAGTGTAAAGCGGGGCAGATCCAGTTTGATCGAACGGGCGCTGGGCCCCTGTCCGATAATGATATCGAGCTGATAGTCCTCCATGGCCGGATATAGTATTTCTTCCACCACATGGGAAAGGCGGTGAATCTCGTCGATGAACAACACATCATGCGGTTCCAGATTGGTCAGGATGGCAGCCAGATCACCGGGACGCTCGATAACCGGGCCGGAGGTGGACTTGATATTGACTCCCATCTCGCAGGCCACGATGTTGGCCAGAGTGGTCTTGCCCAGGCCGGGCGGGCCGTAGAGAAGTACATGGTCCAGCGCCTCCTCCCTGCCCTTGGCGGCATCGATAAAAAGACGCAGGTTGCCCTTGATCTTCTCCTGCCCGATGTAGTCATCCAGGGCACGCGGACGCAGGGTGTTGTCAAATTGTTGGTCGTCGTCCCGTTTTTCGGGGGTGATGGTGCGGGATTGCATCGCTGCTCCGGTGGTGAGTTGCTGGGCTTTCGTACGATCGGAGACTATGCCCCAATTCAGGCAGATTGTCAAAGTCTTGTGGGGAGGTGTTCAGAGTCCAATCAGGTTGGCAGTTTCCCGCCATGATTCGGATCAGAATACAGGCGGCCGTTTTTTGTTTCCAGGAAACTATCCAGAGCGATCTCTTCCTGTCTTATAAATCCTCTGTCAGGCAGCGTGCCGTTTTTCACCAGTTCGATAACCGAGCAGATGGAAGCCGCCGTCATCCAGGAAATGGCCCGCCAGCGTCGACCGTTGATTGTCCTCGGATAGTGGGCCTCGACATACTCCTCACGGGCCAGACTTCCCTGCTGCAAGCCTTCGGCGGATGCATGTATGTAAACAACGTCATCGTTCACCGGCGGCTTGGCATTGACCAGAATTTCTCCGGCCCTTTTCCGGTCGTCGCGCATGAGCAGTTCATGGAAGAAAAAATTCATCAATTTGGCGTGCCCGGGATAACGGATCGATTTATAGTCCAGGTTTTCCACTGTCCCGGCGTAGGTCTCGCACATGGTTCCCAATCCGCCGGAGGTGGTAAAGGCTTCCAGCTGAATACCGTTGATGACCAGCTTTTCCACCCATTCCAGAGGAGAAACCCACTTGTGGACACCATGCTCTATAACCTCGCAGTCATTTAGATACTCGTTAACTACGCCCTCGGGAGACCAGTTGAAGGCGTATGAGAGAAGGCCGGTTGGATGGCAGGGCAGTGCTCCGACGCGGAGCTTGATGCTTCGGACTTTATCAAATCTCCTGGCCAGCGAAGCTCCGACAATGGCAATGTAACCGGGGGCCAGTCCGCATTGCGGCACCATTACAGCAGTAGAGGTGCGGCTCATTTCGATGATAGATCTGGTTGTTGGAACATCTTCGGTAAGATCAAAATAATGAACGCCGAGTCCTTTTGCAACTGTTGCCACACCGAGATTGCAGGCGTAGGGAAGACATGACACTACGGCGTCGAAACCTTTTAATGCGCTGGTCAGTTCATCGGTACTTCCGACATCCAGAGGGATGACATCGAAAGGCACTTTGTCGCGGAAATGAACATCGGCTCCAGTAACCGTGAAGCCTGTTTCGTGCAGCAATAACGCCACGAGTGAGCCGACTTTTCCAAGTCCCAGAACCAGAATCGAGCGCATTTTTTTTCGCATTGCCAGCTCTCCATTTCAATATTTAATTACCTGCTATCGAGATTAAATCAGATATCGAACCTGATTCCCTGGGCCAGTGGCAACGTTCTGCCGTAATTAATGGTATTGGTTTGACGCCGCATATATGCTTTCCAGGCGTCCGATCCTGACTCACGACCGCCGCCGGTTTCTTTTTCGCCGCCGAAAGCGCCTCCGATTTCGGCGCCCGAAGTGCCGATGTTGACGTTGGCAATACCGCAATCCGAACCTGCTGCAGACAAAAATTCTTCCGCTTCAAGCAGGTTTTGGGTGAATACCGCCGAGGACAGTCCCTGCACGACATTGTTGTGAAGATCAATGGCCTCGGCCATATCACCCTGATACCTGATCAGGTAGAGAATCGGTGCAAAGGTTTCCTGCTGCACAATATCATAACTGTTTTCAACCTCTACAATGGCTGGACTGACGTAACAACCGGACTCATAGCTTTTGCCTTCAAGAACATTGCCGCCATGGATAAGGGTTCCGCCTTCCTTGCGGGCCTGAACCAGCGCCTTTTGAAATATTCCGACGGCCTCCTTATCGATCAGGGGGCCGACATGGTTGTTTTCATCCAGCGGGTTTCCGATTTTCAGTCCGGAATAGGCCTTGACGAGACCCGCTTTGACTCGGTCATAGATTGATTCGTGAACTATCAGACGACGGGTCGAGGTGCAGCGCTGCCCGGCGGTTCCTACCGCTCCGAAGACAATGGCGGGTAATGCTAATTTGAGATCGGCGTTGGGAGTCAGGATGATCGCGTTATTGCCGCCCAGTTCAAGGATCGCTTTGCCAAACCTCTTTGCAATAATCTGGGCGCCATGTCGGCCTACTTCCGTCGAACCTGTAATTGATATGAGTGGAATGCGACTGTCATTCAGCATTTTTTCGCCAACCGAAGAACCGCGCCCGACGATTAGGCTGAACAAACCCTCGGGAAGGTTATTCTCCCGTATGACATCCGCCAGAATATTCTGCACTGCGATGGCGCTAAGGGGGGTTTTAGACGAGGGTTTCCATATGTTTGTGTCGCCGCAGACCGCGGCAATCATGGCATTCCAGGACCATACCGCAACTGGAAAGTTGAAGGCTGAAATAGTGCCCACAACCCCCAGCGGGTGATATTGGTCATACATCCGGTGATGCTCACGTTCGGAAACCATTGTGGAACCGTAAAGCTGACGGGACTGGCCGACAGCGAAATCGCAGATATCAATCATTTCCTGGACTTCACCCTTTCCTTCCTGCAGGGATTTGCCCATTTCATAGGATACGAGCGAACCGAGCGAATCTTTGTATTTTCGCAGCTGCAGGCCTATCTGGCGGACCACCTCTCCGCGCCTTGGGGCTGGAACCATTCTCCATATCCTGAAAGCCTCTGAGGACCTGGCTGCAACCCTTTCGTAATCCTCTTCCGAGGCAAGATAAACAGTCGCAATTTGCCTGCCGTCAACGGGAGAAACGATATTCAGCTCCCCCTGGTCTGTTGTGGTGTTCCATTCAAGACCTGTAGAGGCACCGGGATTTTTTTCTTTTATCCCCAGTGTTTTCAAAAAATTCATTGTAAACTCCTTTTTATGTTCAAGATTATCAAGGCTCTATTAGCCGGACCGGAACCACATCTTCGATAGACAGTTCCTTTAAAAGCCCCCTGGTCAGGAAATCTTCCACCTCTTTGAGTGAGCCGGGGTCGAACGGGACATTGTCCAGTTTGCCTCCGGCCATCATGCCGTGCCCTCCGGCCGTTCCTCTGCCCGACACCAGCCTTTTGATTATCTCTCCCGCGTTGAGAAGATGACTGGTCGTGCGAATGGAGAGTATAACTTCAACATTATAATGCCCCATGCTCAGCACTGTCTCAATGCCCTCAAGCCGGACCAGGTAATCCGCCATCTCCGAAACAGCTTCTGGAAAGCATATTGCTTGCAGGTTCACTACCAGCAGTTTGCCGTAAATCTTCGCATTCTCAACTCCGCTGTGAATCGTCCGGAAATGTTCCACCGGCAGTTTGGGGTGTGATATTTCATACAAAAGCCGTTTGTTTGCCAACGGAAAGAGTCGCAGATATGCATCCCGGTCAGGGCGGTTCGCCTCTCGACCCAGGTCCTGAGTTTCGGATTTTATCGCATAAAATAGTGCTGTAGCCAGTTTTGTCCCGATTGTAATATTTTGAGCCACAAGGTATTCATAAAGAATAGTGGCGGTAACACCGTAATCATCGCGAATATCCATCCATCGGCAACTTTTGCTGGCCTCGCGTATGGGGTGGTGATCAATGACTATATCCACACGGCAATCCGGCGGAAGTGTGTTGTTACCGGTGCCAGGCTGTGTATCAAGCATGCAGATAACACTGACTTCTTTCAGATCAACCATTTCAAGGGGAGTGAGCGTAATCTCCAACTCCTTCGCCATGGCAATGTTCTCACTGCGTCCGATCATGCCGGAAAAGGTAATGACCGTATCCCTGTTCAGTTTCATGGTCAGCAGATGGCGCAGCGCCATGGCCGAAGCCAGGCAATCGGGGTCCGGATTGTCATGAATGACTATTATTGTCTTCCCTTTGCCCCGTAACCATTCCAGCATTTCATCGGAACGGGATTTTATTAGCTGGAGACTTTCCGTTACCTGGACGCAGCTTTCAGTTGACATTTAGATTCCCCTTCGCACGTTTTGACAAACAGGATGACTGAACTATAATACCAAACCTGAGGCAAAGCGCCACCTCACTAACAACAATAACGTGCAGATCACCCACAGTTTAATGAATCATTATTTTGTCAATCAACACATATTATCCGGACTTTGCCGACACTATAAATATCTGAATAACAGTCAACATTCACATTAATTGTTCTTGCCAGCTATTCATAGGCATGATATTAGCATCTAATTAAAAGAATGATCGCATGCTGTACAGTTATTAAATTGTTACGGAGGTGCATTTTGAAAAAACTGGCTCTGATATTCTTGTTGTTTTCCACCAGTTCGTTCGCCTCCGACATCATTAAATTCAAAAACGGCATTATATTCAACCACAAGGATCATCAGAACGAGCGAGTGGGCAAATGCTTTGTCTGCCATGACAATGTCTCTGTCTCCGAAGACGGGAAAAAGGTCACCACATCTGAACCGGGAAAGATCAAAGAATTCGGCAAGGAGTGGGCGCATAAGAACTGTACGGACTGCCATGATTTATTCGGTGAAGGCCCTGTTTCATGCGCTGACTGCCATCATAAATAATTTTTTGACCGTAATTCACAAAACTCCCCTTCCCCTGCAACATCTTCTACATAAAAACTGTTCAGCGTGCAGCAATCCAATGCCTGGACCTCTGCAATCGACTCGGGAATACCAGCCATATTTGTTGCGGAATAATCTTTACATTGCCAGACCGGACAGCACGGTATATTGTATTTAATTGTACAAACGATTCGAACACCTTAAGGAAATACCATGCGATTTGACGAACTAAATCTTCCGGAACAGCTTTTGCGCGGTATCACAGAAGCAGGCTTCACTAACTGCACCCCGATTCAGGAACAGACACTGCCCATTTCGCTCTCCGGAAAAGATGTTGCCGGCCAGGCACAGACCGGCACCGGCAAGACTGCCGCTTTTCTGGTTACGCTCCTTACCCGTCTGCTGGCCAGCAAAGATTCGGTCAACCGGCCTCGAGCCCTTATACTTGCTCCGACCCGGGAGCTTGTTGTTCAGATAGAGGCGGATGCCCAGCAGCTGGGAGCGCATTGCGGACTGGTGATTCAGGCCATTTACGGCGGAGTGGATTACATGAAGCAGAAAAACGCCCTGCGTGACGGAGCTGATGTGATCGTCGGAACGCCGGGACGCCTGATCGACTACCTCAAGCAGAAGGTCTATACCCTCAAGGGAATAGAAATGCTGGTTATTGATGAGGCTGACCGCATGTTCGATCTCGGATTCATCGCAGATCTGCGCTTTATTCTGAAAAGGCTTCCACCTTATGACAAACGCCAAAATCTTATGTTTTCGGCCACCCTCAATCATCGGGTGATGGAACTGGCTTACGAATTCATGAATTCGCCGGTAAAGGTTTCGGTAACACCTGACAGCATGACCGCAGAGCGGGTCGAACAGCTTCTTTTCCATGTCTCCCGCAAAGAAAAGTTTCCCTTATTGCTGGGACTTCTGCGGCGTGACGGAATGGAGCGCACCATGATCTTCATCAACACCAAGCGCGAGGGAGAGCATCTGCACAACCTGTTGAACGCAAACGGCTTCCCCTGCCGGGTCATCTCCGGTGACGTTGAGCAGCGCAAGCGGATGAAAATCCTGGAAGACTTCAAAGACGGCTCACTGCCGATTCTGATCGCCACCGATGTTGCATCGCGGGGGCTGCACATCGACGGTGTCTCGCACGTAATTAATTATGACCTGCCCCAGGATTGCGAGGACTATGTTCACCGCATAGGACGTACCGCCAGGGCCGGAGCCGAGGGCAAGGCCATTTCACTGGCTGACGAGGATGGCGCCTTCTTCATTGAGGCGATTGAAGATTACATCAAGGAAAAGATTCCGACCGAGTGGGCGGAAGATGAGCTGTTTGTTAACGACTATGTCAGGACGGCACGTCCAAAGAGGGTTCAGGATCTGAAACGGGACAAACCGGGAGCCGGAAGAACTCCTGTCAAGAGCAGTCGACCTCCGGCACGTCCGGTCAAGACAAAACCTCCAGTCGAGGCCAAGCCGGTTTCTGCGGAAACAGCAACCGGATCTGATGCAGAAAAGAAGAAACGTCGCAGAAGAAAAAAGAAGCCGGCCGGTGAAACTCCGGCAGCATAATGCAAACGGCAAAAGGCCTCCGGAGATGAATTCCGGAGGCCTTTCGTTTACATACCATTAACTGGACTGGCTTGTATATTTCAAAAACTGTGCGAACTTTTCATCAGTATGCTGACGCCGAGATAGGTGAACAGCATGACAAAAACACCGACTATTCCCGACCAGGCCAGACAGGTATCCCAACGGGAACCTTTAAGCCTGACATGCAGCACCATGGAGTAAAAGAGCCACAGGATAGATGTCCACAGTTCTTTTGGCGTCCAGAGCCAGTAAGTGCCCCAGGCATAATACCCCCAGATCCCGCCGGAGACCATTGATGCCGAGAAGAATGTCCAGCCGACCAGCGCGGCTTTGTAGTACACATCCAGATAGGTTCTGACTCCTGTCAGAAGGTAGGCGACGCAGACCACACCGCCTATTACAAACAGCGCGTATCCGAAAAAAGCCACTACCACATGCAGTTCAAACCAGAACGTGTCAAGAATCTGCGGCAGCGGCATGTTGAGAGGTTTGAAGGTCAACGCGAGCAGCGTAATCGAACCGGCCGCTATGCCTACAGATGCAGTAAACCAGCGCACCCCTTTCAGGATCGGCGAGAACGACATGAAAAAGCCCAGGACCGCCAGCGACATGCCGAAGAAAAGCAGTGTATCATGGGGTCCGATCAACGGCAGACGTCCAAGAACAACTCCTCTCCCGCCAACGTAGACCGATCCTGCAATAAAACCGGCAAACAGGCCGAACCGCCAGCGTGACGCGAGAATCAGGCAAACGGCGGAGAGCAGCGGAATCCAGTTAATGATAATCAGCTGTAAATAACTCATAATCTGACAACTGTTGTGATGCTGCGATCATGCAGATAGCGCTCCAGCAGATACAACGGAATCCCTGCCAGCGCACTCATAAAAGCAATGTTGAAAACCTCGATAAAATAGCCTGCGATAGTATGGGGAATCGGCGCAAGTACCCAATATACAAAACTGATAATATGAGATGCCGGCACATATGCCATAGCAACCCAGATCAGCCATGAAATAAACTTTAGCGACATACGCAGACGCTTGATGAGCATGAATGCTCCAGCCATGGCGAACAGGCCGTAGAACAGCTTTACCCAATGCATCAGTCCGTAATGCAGGAACACATACCAGCCTGAAATCTGTTCATCACGCTGCTCCGACAATCGGGCCTGGATTGTTGCTCCATCGTAACCGAACACTCCATACAATCCGATACCAACAATAACAACAGCTGCCAGAGCGATGCCCCATCCGATCAGATTGACCGGGTGCAGATTCTCCAGAAAATCATCCGCCGGAGCTTCTTCCATATCAGTATCCGGAGGATCCTCATTTCGATTGAACTTTTTTGACAGCAACTCCTGATTCTTCTGCTGCAGCAGATCATCACGCTGGCGCTCCACAAAGGCCTTGACCACGACTCCGCACCTTGGGCAGGTACCGAAAGGCTCATCCCCGAATGAGCTGAAATTACAGGACGGGCAGGTATCAACGAGGTAAGTGTCTTTGGACGCACGCGGCTTCATGACGGTAAAACCCTGCTGACAGCGCGGACAGCTTACAAATCTGCCGGCTTCGGGAATATCATGTTCCGGTATTTCTCCGGCAGCATTACATTTCGGGCAGCTTATTTTCATATTTGCGTCATCTCCAAAATCATACTGAATCTTAATGTCTACAATTAGTACCAAAACATATTCGAACTGTCACCATTACAATCCTTATTTTTTGAATTCATTGGAACAAATATGAGCAAAAAACAAAAATTATCAGGTATAGTACCGGCCAACATTCCTGTAGGAGGAGCGCCCGCATGTCTTTCAACGGTACACTGGAACATATTCCTCTTGTTGAAGTAGTCCAACTGCTGCACATGACTGCCAAAACCGGTGTTTTAACGCTAAAGAGCCAAAAAGGTGAGAGTCAGCTGGTCTTTAGCAACGGCTTCCTGGTCAGCGCCAATCACCTGAATAACAGCGTGCGGATAGGACAGGTTCTGGTAGAAATGAATGCCCTCAGCAAAGAACAGCTTGAGGAGGCGCTCTACATCCAGAAAAATGCAGGAGCAGGCTATAAACCGCTCATAGCAACTTTGGTTGAGCAGGGAACAATTGACAGGGAGACCGCTTACAAGGGACTTGAAACCCTGATAGAGATGACCATCGTAGAGGTTCTGACCTGGCCGAGCGGCACTTTCTCTCTGGATGTAACGGAATCATATGTATCCGATGAATACCGGTATTTTCCGGAAAAACTTAACCAGGAGTTTCTGCTGAGCGCCCAGGGTATTCTGATGGATGCTCTGCGCATATATGACGAGAAAGTGCGTGACGGAACTCTCAGCAAACTGTTCTTCAGCGAAGAAAGTCCAAAGAAACAGCAGGATAACTCCGGTGTCAGCGGTGAGGGGCTCCAAATAACCGAAGATCTTCTTGGTCTGGACGCTCTGGAAATGATCACAAAGAAGATTCCTGATGTGTTCATCGGACTGAAGGATCATGATCCGGTCGCTGAACACCGTCGACTCGTCATCAGAGCACTACCGGAAGCAACTCTGGATCAGCATGACAAGCTTATTTCCTATCTGGCCGGAATCTCACGATCCGCAGCGGTTGATTCCGGCCCCCCGAAAACGGCAGTCATTCTGCTGACCGGCAATGAACTGCTGTCGCACGCTGTTACCACCATCTGCAACAAGGAGAATCTGTTTGTTTTTTCCACCGATGAGGAAACAGCTCTGGACACCATCATAGAGCAGTCGCTGGGACGGGACCTGTACCCGGTCCTGCTGATCGACACCCCCCATAATGACGAGGGAGATTTTGCCACGGCTCTTGTACTCCAGAAAGTAGCCAAATATCCACAGGGTGCAGTCATTATTGCTGCATGCAGTCATATCTGGCGGTCAATCGGCATCCAGATCCTGGGTGCCGGAGCGCGCTCTGTTATCCCCCGCCCCTGCCGTCAATGCCACGATGAATCTTATGTACACCAGATGATAAACTTTCTTTCCTCTTTGGGTCCGCTCTTAAAAAGCCAGTGCCCGGCTTCCAATAAAGAGCTTCAGCAGCAGTTTTTAGACTGTTTCAAACAGGTAAAGACACTTTCCACACCTCCTGAAATCGCTCTGTTGATGCTCAATTTCGCCGCTGCACAATTTGAGAGGGCGATAACATTCGTCGTGGGGAAATCAGAGCTGATTGCAGAAAAGTCCATCGGCGTTACCGGCAGCCGTTCAGATGGCCCGTCATCTCCGCTAATGTTCAAGATTGCTCTGGACAAACAGTCGTTGTTTAAGGAAGTTGTTGAAAACGGTCGACTATATTATGGACAGCGCGATGACAATGTTTTGACGACCCTCCTGTACAAGGAAATCGGCCAGCCGCGAAATCCCAAAGCACTGATTGTGCCTTTGACAAGCCGTGGCAAAGTCATCGCCCTCACCTATGCCGATTTCGGATCCAGGCCGGTCAGCCCGACTCAGACCGAGCTTCTGGAAGCGCTTGCACAGCATGCCGGCTCAATACTGGACAACGCAATATACAAAAAGCACATTGAAAAGCCGGCCTGATTTGGTATAACGAACCGACACATTCAGATTCACACTCTGCGAGGACCACGATGGACGCTAATATTCTGCACCAGATACTTGAGATCGCATTCCAGAAAAAGGTTTCCGATATACATTTCGAAGTAGATAACCCCCCTTTTTTTCGCGGTCGCGGACAACTGATCCGTGCCAAGATGCCCAAACTGACCCCGGCGGATACCGAATTCATCGCATCCAAAGTACTGGAGCACAACGGTCGCCAGACCAGCAGTGATCTGAAAGAGTGTGATGCTTCATACTCGCTGCCGACCGGTGGGCGTTTCCGGGCCAGCATCTTCCGGCAGAAAGGAAATTATGGGATTGTCATGCGCGTGATTCCGCCAGTCATCGGCACATTCGAAGATCTCAATCTTCCGCCGGTACTGAGCGAAATCGCCCAGGCGCCCAACGGCCTGATTCTGGTTACCGGTCCCACCGGCAATGGCAAATCGACTTCCATGGCATCCATGCTGCGCCACCTCAACGAAAATTTCAGCTACAACATAATTACCATTGAAGATCCAATAGAGTTCCTTTTCACATCCCAGAAGAGCTGCATAATCCAGCGTGAAGTCGGAATTGACACCGAAAGTGTCAAATCGGCTCTCAAGGCCGCCCTGCGCATGGACCCGGATGTAATCATGGTCGGCGAAATGCGCGACAAGGAAACTATCGATGCCTGCATCAAGGCCGCCGAGACAGGCCATCTGGTCCTCTCCACCCTTCACACGCATGGTGCGGTTTCCACCATCAACCGTATTATCGGACACTTCCCTCCGGAAACCCAGGAAATCGTACGCCATCGTCTGGCAGATATTCTGGTGGCCACAATTTCGCTGCGGCTGATCAAGGACAAGAGCGGAGAAAACATTCTTCCGGTCGTTGAGATCATGAGAGCAACAACCACAATCCAGTCCTGTATTCGCGAAGGAAGACTGGATGAAATCGAAAAACATATTGAAAACGGTGCATCCCAGTATCAGATGCAGTCCCTTGATATGCATCTGCTGCAGCTTTACCGTCAGGACATGATCTCAATTGAAGACGCCAAGCGGATGACACATTCCATGGATTTCGAGCGCAAGCTGATGTTCGACAATTAAATCATGTCTTCCGGAACTGATCTGTTTCAAGAGAATATTCCCTCGGGGAACAGGACTTTTCAGACATGCTGCGCCTGACCCTCTTTAAAAAAATCCTGGCTGTAACCCTGCTGCTGTCGCTGCTGCCGCTGCTGGTCTCCTCTCTTATTCTTCTTTCCAATCTGGAGTCGGTCAACACCCGCCTGACATCCGAAATTGCCGACACTTCCGACATTCAGGCTGCTGAATCGCTGCAGATGCGGGCTCAGCATGTGGCCGAAACGATCTCGGAATTTCTGCGCCAGTGCGAAGGAGACCTGCTTTTTCTGGCCAGCACCCAGCTGAACAATCAGACCCTGCTTAACTTTTACATCACCCGCCGCAGTGATGTGTGGGAGCGATTCGGTACGACCGAAGAGATTCGAAAACTCATCCCGCTCTACCGCTCAGTAGCTTTTATAGACAAGAACGGCAAAGAACTGATTGTCATCCGGGACGGTCAGTTTCTCAAACAGTCAGAACTGCTCGATATTTCCGTGCCAGCCAATACTGAATTCAAAAGCGAAGATTATTTTCACAGGACAAAAGAGCTGCGTCATGGCGAAATTCATGTTTCACACCTGACCGGCTTCCATGTTTCCAAACAGGAACAGCTGTCCGGCGCTGCCGACCCTGAGAGTGCCTACAACGGTAAAATCTACGAGGGAGTGATCCGCTTCGGTTCACCGCTGATTGACAAAAACGGTAATTTCAATGGCATGGTTGTCATTTCACTAGACCACCGTCATTTGATGGAATTCACTCAGCATATCGATCCCGGGCGCAACTTCTCGACGCTGTTTCCGTCATACAAAAGCGGAAACTACGCTTTTCTCTTCGACGACGAAGGCTGGATCATAACCCACCCCAAATTCTGGGACATCCGCGGTCTTGACCGCAGCGGCAAACCGGTGCCGCCCTACACCAAACTATCCAGCCAGGCTGATATAGATGCCGGATTAATTCCTTTCAATCTCGATCAGGCCGGCTTCATACACAAAAACTATCCGATTGTGTCGGATGCGGTGAGAATGCGGAAATTCGGTTATGTTGACATAACAAACGTGGGCGGTGCAAAAAAGATCATGTCATACGCTCCGATCCTTTATGACACCGGCGACTACAGCAAACACGGCATCTTCGGAGGCGTGACGATCGGTTTCCAGGCCGATCAGTTTCACGACGCCGCCCGCAAGGGTAGTCGCCTGATCCATCGCGAATTACGCGAGCACCGTACACTGAGCGCCATGATTCTCCTCTTTACTGCTCTTCTGGCCGGATTTTCGGCCTGGGCTCTCTCTAGAGGAATAACCAGTCCGCTGAACCAGCTGATAGACGGCGCCCGCCGCCTGGCCATGGGAGACACCCAGGGCAGGGTCAGTGTTTCCTCAACGGATGAGCTGGGTGAACTGGCCGATACATTTAACTTCATGTCCAACGAACTGGAAATTCGTAAAACAAGCCTTTTGTCGACACTTGATGAGCTGCGGCGCTCACGCCTCGAGATTCTGGACGAACGTAACTTCAAGGAAAGCATTCTGGAAAGTATATCCAGTGCCATTGTCACCTTTTCACCTGACGGTCTTCTGACTTCGATCAACGCAACCGGCCGGCACTTTCTGGGCAACGGCATTTGTGTTGATATGCATTTCAGGGACGTATTCCAAGGCTGGGAAGGCATGGAACAGCGCACCGGGCATGTGCTTGACAAACGCTGCGGTTACGGTCGCCAGGCGCTGTCCTTCGATCGCGGCAACGGAATGACACATTTCGATGTCGGTTTTTTTCCTATCGGAAAGGACGCCGAGCGAGGCCTGACCGTGACAATGCGCAATGAAACCGAAAAGGAAAAACTGCGCGAAGAAATGATGCGGCTCGACCGCCTGGCATCGCTGGGCAAACTCTCGGCCGGCATCGCCCATGAGGTGCGCAACCCGCTGACCGGAATTTCACTGCTGCTGGACGATCTCCACGACAACGCCGCCCTGGCACACGACGACCAGAACATGATCAAAAAAGCTCTGGCTGAAATCGAGCGGGTGGAACGTTTGATCAGCGCTCTGCTGAATTACTCTTCACCGGCCCGGGCCGATTTCAGGATGGGGAATCTGACTGTTGTGGTACATGACACTGCACTGCTCATGCGTCGTCAGTGCGAGCGGCAAAAGGTGAGTCTTCGGGTGGATGCCAGTGAATTACCGTCATTCCGTTTCGATCCGGAAAAAATCAAGCAGGCGCTGATGAATGTTATCAGGAACGCTCTGGAAGCAATGCCCAACGGCGGAGATATCAGGATATCAATGGCTGCAGACACGGAACATGCTACGCTGAATGTGTTCGACAACGGACCAGGAATCAGTGAAGAGAATCTGCCGCTGATCTTCGAGCCTTTCTTTACCAGCAAAGGAGCCGGAACCGGACTGGGTCTTTCAATTACACAGCGTATAATTGAAGAACATCGAGGCCAGATATATGTGGAAAGTTCGTCTGAAACCGGAACAGTTTTTATAATGAAGCTGCCTCTGAATCCCGGCATAACAGCGTAAAAACGTCAAAAGGATAATCATGGAAAAAATTCTGATCATAGACGATGAATCATTTATCTGCGAGAACGTGGAACGCATCCTGGGTGACGAAGGTTATCAGGTCTGCTCAGCCGCATCGTGCAGTGAGGCACGCGAAGTAGTGCTGGCAAACGACATAGATCTGGCGCTGCTTGACCTGAATCTTGGAACGGAAAACGGCATCGACGTTCTCAAGTCACTGAAGGAAATTGACCCGGATCTGCTGGTTATCATAATAACAGGCTATGGATCGGTAGAGAGTGCTGTTGACGCGCTCAAGCTCGGTGCGTTCCATTACATGAAAAAACCTTTTAAAGCTGACGCATTACGAGTAATTGTTAAACTTGCACTTCAAACACAAACCCTTAAACGGGAAGTTCGAAATCTGAAACGCGCCGACGGTGTCCTGCCCGGGCGTTTCCCGATGATCGGTACCAGCAGCGCCTTCTCTGAGGTGATTGCCCAGGTGCGGGAGATCGCGCGCATCCCCTCAACAGTATTGATTACCGGTGAATCAGGTACAGGCAAAGAACTGGTGGCACGCGGCATTCACGACCTGTCCGACCGTAAGGATGCCGCCTTTGTCGGAATCAATTGCGCCTCGCTGCCTGCAAATCTGCTGGAAAGCGAACTTTTCGGCCACGAGAAAGGCGCCTTTACAAATGCCACCAGCCGCAAACCGGGATTATTTGAAGAAGCGCATCTGGGAACAATCTTTCTGGATGAAATCGGCGAAATGGATATGAGCATGCAGGCCAAACTTCTGCGCGTGCTTCAGGAACGTACTATACGGCGTGTAGGAGGACTCAAGGATATTGCAATAGATACCCGGGTCATAGCAGCCACCAACCGCAACCTGCAGAGCAAGATTGCCAACGGCAGCTTCCGTGAAGATCTTTTCTATCGGCTCAATGTTTTTCCGATTCATATACCGCCGCTTCGTGAACGAACCGAGGACATACCGGTTCTGGCAGCCTATTTTCTGGACAGCTTCAGCCGTTCATTCGGGCGGAACTTCGCTGGAGTGTCCACTGACGCCGCCGAGCTGATGAAGCAGTATGCCTGGCCCGGCAACATCCGCGAGCTCAGAAACGTGATAGAGCGCATCTGTATTATGAAGCACGGACCGGCCCTGCTGCCGGAATATCTGCCGCCCGAGATACTTGGTATTTCCAACGCACCGGCGTTGACCGCAGACCAGATCGGAACAAAGTCTGTTACGTCACTTCCTGCTACAAAGGGACTGGAGGAGGCTGTCGCAGACTACGAAAAAAATATTATCAGCCAGGCGCTCAAGCAGACCAAAGGCAATGTTCTGCAAACCGCCAGCATCCTGAAGATCCCACGCGGCACGTTACGATACAAGATGGATAAATTCGGCTTGTAATACGTAATCTGTCGGTAAGCCTGATTCACAATAAATGGACGCATAAAGCAAATTCTAACGTCGATATAAATTGACATTGATTATTTGCGTGATATCAGTATATTTACCGCAACTAATTCTAAGGAGGTTACAAATGAAACTTGCCGTAACGCTTACAGGAATTGTCTTACTCGCTTCAACCGCCGCCTTTGCCGGACCAACCAAGACCTATCAGGTAACCGGACCGGTTCTGGAAGTCAAGGAGGACATGATTGTTGTTCAGAAAGGTAAAGAGAAGTGGGAGGTTGCAAAAGACAAAGACACTAAAGTCACCGGCGATCTCAAGGTTGGAAGCAAAGCTACTGTTTCTTACACAATGAAAGCCGCAACGATTGATGCAAAAGCAGATGCGAAGGCAGAAAAGAAAAAATAGTAAGGCATAATCGGGCATTCGACTTTATCTGAAAGGAGATCAATATGGGACTTTTTGACGATATAGCAGGCAAGGCGCTCGGCATGTTGAGCGGTTCCGGTGAAGCCTCCGGCGGACTCATGGGCGGGATTATGGGGATGTTGGCGCCTCAAGGATCGGGCGGTTTAGGCAGGCTGGTGCAGTCATTTCAGGAAAAGGGCCTTGGTGACACAGTAGCATCCTGGGTCGGCAAGGGAGAAAATCTTCCGATAAGTGCGGATCAGATCCAGAATGTCCTCGGAAATGACACAATTCAGAACCTGGCCTCAAAGTTCGGTATTTCCACTGATGAAATAAGCTCGATGCTTGCCCAGCACCTGCCCGGAGCTGTTGACAACCTCACCCCGGACGGCAACATTCCTGACAACTCTTAAGAAACAGACTGTTGATACAAATCATAACGGCAGTAATGTCCACGTTTCAGCTTAATAACAAGGACATTACTGCCGTTTATTCATTCAGAATATCCATGACACCAAAGGAACTCGAAAACAGATGCAGGAAAAACACGACATAAAACCGGAACAATCAATTGAATTGCTGAAAGAGCTGCACATACTGACCCGCGACGGCAAACTGAATCAGGACAGCCGGCGCAAACTCAAGCAGGTCAACCACCTCTACCAGTTCATTGAGCCGCTGTTGAAGCAGGTACAGCAGGACCACCCCGATATCACCCTGGTGGATCACGGAGCCGGAAAATCCTATCTGGGATTTATCCTCTACGACCTGTTTTTCAAAGGGCGGGAAAGCGATTCCCGGATCTTCGGGATTGAGACACGCGATGAACTTGTGGAAAAATCAAGAGCGCTGGCGCAGCGCCTCATGTTTCCGGGCATGTCGTTTTTGAACCTGTCCGTGGCTGAATCCATCACATCCCCTGCCCTGCCGACAACGGTAGATGTGGTGACAGCACTGCATGCCTGCGACACGGCCACTGATGATGCAATTCACTTTGCCCTGATGAAACAGGCCCGCTTCATCGTCCTGGTGCCCTGCTGCCAGGCCGAAGTGGCAGCGGTTCTGCGAAGAAACAAAGCCAAGGCACTGGCCGGCAGCAGCCTGACCGAGATCTGGCGGCACCCGCTCCACACCCGCGAATTCGGCAGCCATGTCACTAATGTGCTGCGCTGCCTGCAGCTGGAGGCGCACGGCTATCAAGTGAATGTTACAGAACTTGTGGGGTGGGAACATTCGATGAAAAACGAGCTGATCATCGCCGAATACAAGGATCTGCCCCGCCGCCGCCCGACCGATCGTCTTAATGACATACTGCACTCGCTGGGCCTTGAAGAAATGAGCACCCGCTTCTTTACATCTCCATAATAACTCTGCAGCAAACCGCACCCAAATAGCCGGCCAGTGGCGGTTATCCGCCACTGGCATTGGCCGGTATCAGCCACTCCTGCCACTTTCAGCCACATTCCTGACAACGACATACACAATAATAAAACATCATATCAGCATGTTACAGTATCATTAGAAATTGGCACAACCACTGCATTAAGTAACACAGCAGTTAATCCATGTCACCTGTTGCTTCACCAAAATCAAACACAACATCACACCAAGGAGGAACACGCATGAAACTGAATGTCTGTCTGAAAAGTCTGGTTGTAGGAGCATTCGCACTGGCACTGCCGCTGACCGCCCAAGCCGCACCGATTGTAATCAAGTTCAGCCACGTTGTCGCTCAGCACACCCCCAAAGGACAAGCAGCCGATTACTTCAAAAAGATTGCCGAAGAACGTACCAAGGGCGCAGTCAAGATTGAGGTATACCCTAACAGCCAGCTATACAAGGACAAAGAAGAGATGGAAGCTCTGCAGCTGGGCGCCGTTCAGATGCTGGCTCCCTCGCTGGCAAAGTTTGCCCCTCTGGGCGTAAAAGAATTCGAGCTGTTCGACCTGCCCTTTATCTTCGACAACTACACTGAGCTGCACAAAGTAACTCAAGGCCCGGTTGGTGCCAAACTGCTGGCCAAGCTTGAGCCTAAAGGAATTCATGGTCTGGCCTACTGGGACAACGGTTTCAAAGTCATGAGCGCCAACAAACCGCTCAAGACTCCGGAAGATTTCAAAGGGCAGAAACTTCGCATCCAGTCATCCAAAGTCCTTGACACACAGATGCGCTCTATGGGCGCCAATCCTCAGGTATTGGCCTTCTCAGAGGTCTATCAGGCTTTGCAGACCGGCGTCGTGAACGGCACAGAGAATCCACCTTCCAACCTTTACACCCAGAAGATGCATGAAGTTCAGAAGTATGTGACCCTCTCCGATCACGGCTATCTGGGCTATGCGGTAATCGTCAACAAGAAGTTTTGGGCTGGTCTGCCCGCCGATATCCGTACCACACTTGAAGGCGCTATGAAGGACGCCACCAAGTTCGCCAACGACATCGCCAAGAAAGACAACGATGAAGCACTGGCTGCCGTCAAGAAATCCGGCAAATCACAGTTCATAACATTGACTCCGCAAGAACGCGCTGTTTGGAAAAAAACCATGGATAAGGCACACAAAGAGCACGTCGGCCGTATCGGCGCCGACCTGATCAAGGAAGTCTATCAGGCCACCGGTTACACAGCCAATTAATTATTCTCATCAAAAGGCCGCTGCGGCCACCGCAGCGGCCTTTTTAACGACCAAATTCAGGAGATGATCACATGATGAAATACCTCGATCACCTTGAGGAAATAATCATTACTTTTCTAATCGGTGCGGCGACAGTAATTATTTTCTTCGCTGTTGCACACCGCTATTTGTCAGGTTTTCCCATTCCCGGCCTTCAGGACTGGCTGCTGACGATCAATATGAGCTGGGCACAGGAACTATGCATCTACATGTTCGTCTGGATGGCTAAATTCGGCGCTGCCTATGGTGTACGCTCAGGCATTCATGTCGGGGTGGATGTGCTGGTCAATCGCCTGCCGGATTCATGGCGCACTAAATGCGTACTTATCGGAATCGCCGGCGGCGCTCTTTTCACCGGCCTGATCGGAACTCTAGGCGCTCTTTTTGTCTGGGAGAACGGCATGCATTACGCTCTCTTCAACAAACTCGGCATGAATGTCACTGAACTGATTGAGGGTCCGATCACACCCGACCTGGAGTGGCCGACCTGGATCATCTACGCGGCCATCCCGCTCGGCTCATACCTGATGTGCTTCCGTTTCCTGCAGGTGGGCTGGAGCTTCTTCCGTACAGGCGTACTGCCGCATCACGATCACGGTGCTGTTGATGGTCTTGATGAAGTTGTTGTAGATGAAACTGAAGTACTTGAGGAATATGAAGAACACCGTTTTGACAAAAAGGTAAAAGATGGGGGTGTCAAATGAGTACTACTGCTGTAGCTGGCTGGGAGCAGTTTTCCAAGAAAAAAGCTACGAAATGGATGTTGTGCATAGCGGCAGCACTTGGCGCCATTGCCATGCTCGGCAATACCGGAATCGTATTCGCTCTTTTGCTGTTGCTGATGCTGACCGGCATGCCGATTTCCATCGCCCTTGGTCTGACCGTACTTTCATTCCTGTTCTTCTTCACGGAAATACCGACTGAAGCGGTGGCGATGAAACTGTTCACCGGCATCGAGAAATTCGAGATCATGGCAATTCCGTTCTTCATCCTGGCCGGTAACTTCCTGACTCACGGCGGTGTGGCAAAAAGGATGATCAACTTCGCCACATCGATGGTCGGGCATCTGCACGGCGGACTGGCTCTGTCGGGTGTTATCGCCTGCGCCCTGTTCGCCGCCGTGTCCGGCTCCAGTCCGGCAACCGTTGTGGCCATCGGTTCGATCCTGCTGCCGGCCATGGTAAAAGCCGGCTTCCCCAAGCGCTTCGGGGCCGGTGTTATCACCACCTCCGGATCCCTCGGGATTCTGATTCCTCCATCAATCCCGATGGTTATTTACTGTGTAGCTACGAACTCTTCAGTTGGCGGGCTATTTATGGGCGGGGTTATTCCCGGCCTGATGCTGGCAACACTGCTGGGCGTGGTTTCCTGGTGGATAGCCCGTAAAAACAATTATCCGCGCATGCCCAAAGCCACTGCAGCTCAACGTTTCAAAGCCTTTCGCGAGAGCATATGGGGACTGCTGCTGATCGTGATCGTTCTGGGTGGTATTTACAGCGGTATGTTCACTCCGACTGAAGCTGCTGCCATGAGTGCGGTCTATGCCTTTTTTATCGCAGTTTTCGTATATAAGGACATCACTTTCAAGAGAATCCCGAAAGTTCTACTGGATTCAGCCAGCATGTCGGCCATGCTGCTGTATATCATCACCAATGCGGTCCTGTTCTCGTTTTTGATGACCCATGAGCAGATCCCTCAGATCATGGCAGACTGGATTCTGGGTCACAACCTGGGTGTAGTGGCTTTCCTGCTGGTTACCAACGTGCTGCTGCTGCTGGCCGGCAACGTCATGGAACCCTCCTCCATCATCCTGATTCTGGCGCCTATTCTGTTTCCGGTTGCAATGTCACTGGGCATCGATCCTATCCACTTCGGTGTACTGATCACTGTCAACATGGAAGTCGGCATGTGCCATCCACCTGTGGGGTTGAACCTATACGTGGCCAGCGGCATTACCAAGATGGGTATTTCGGAGCTTTCGGTGGCGGTCATGCCGTGGCTTATCGCCATGATCGGATTCATGCTGCTGATTACTTATGTGCCGGCTATTTCGTTGTGGCTGCCGAGATTGTTGGGGTACTGACAAACCTCATACAACAAAGAAAGGGTCTGCCATTCGGCGGGCCCTTTTTTTATTAAGCTTCCATATTTCAAAAAACCTTCCAATGAAGCTGCTGTTTAATCAAACAATGTTGCCGCAACCGAAAGCTGTTGAGGAGTTCCCAATAGCAGCACGATATCGCCCGCTCGAATCTCCCACACCGGGTCCGGATTGGCAGTCACCTCGTCTCCGCGTTTTATGGCGAGTATGGATGCCCCCGAGCGCCCCCTGACCAGCCCATCCCGAAGAACGGTACCATCTACGGCGGAACCTGTTTTGACAGTGCAGTTCAACAGTTCTGAACCGGCCAGATAACTTGAAATCCCAACGGCATGAACGTTCCGGCGACTCATTGAACGAAACATCTGATAAGAATCTTTGCGGACCTCCCCGATGCACTTCTCTATCTGGTCATGGGGAACCAGGTAGTTTCTCAACACCCGCGAGAACATTTCGACGGATGTCTCAAACTCCTCGGGAATGACTTCATTGGCTCCAAGAGCATACAGCGGCTCCATTTCAGCTATATAGCGGGTTCTCACAATGATGTGAATTCTGCTGTTCATACTCCGTGCCTGGGATACGAGGCGCCTTGTAGCTGTAGCATCAGAGATGGCCACAACCATGATACGAGCCTTGTCAATATGGGCATGTGCCAGAGTTTCCGGTCGGGACGCATCGCCGAAAATTATTTTTATCCCTTTTTTACGCTCGCTCTTCACGGTCAGGTGATTTGCCTCAATGGCAATATACGGTATGTCGTTGCCGGTAAGAACCCGCGTCATATTTTTTCCGTTCACCCCGTAACCGACAATTATGACATGCTCTTCCATGGGAAAACGAGCATGGCTGACGCCGGTAGTTCTGGTTCCATTGAGAAGGAAAGCCGGAAGCAGACGGGAAAGAATTGAGGATACTTTTTCTGCAACCGGAGATGCATACTTGATGTAGAGCGGCGTCAGAGCCATTGTGGCGACTGACGAAGCCAGGAACGTCTGATAGGTATTTTCGGTAAGAAGACCGTATTTCATTCCGGAATGGGACAGAACAAAGGCAAACTCGCCGACCTGTGCCAGGATGAGACCGCTGGTCAGGGCCACTCGCACCGGGAATTTCAACACAAGAGCCGCACCTGCCGCCACCACGAATTTGACGGCAACAATAAGCGCCACTACAGCCAGAACTACAAGCGGATTTGAGAGAATGAATACGGGATCAAGCAGCATTCCGACGGAAATAAAAAAGATGCTCAGGAAGGCGTCCCTGAAGGGGATGATATCTCCCATGACCTGATGGCTGTACTCCGATTCGGAAATCGCCAGACCGGCAATGAAAGCTCCCAAAGCCAGGGAAAGACCGGCCTGCGCGGTGAGCCAGGCGGTGCCGAAACCGATGAAGATGATGGTGAGGATGAAAAGTTCCCTGCTTCTGGTGCGCACGACCTGACTGAATATCCACGGCACGGCATATCGTGCTCCGAAGTGGGCGATAACGACAACCATCACCGCTTTTGCCGAAACAATTGCCACATCGGCAATGCCGCTGCCTGCCCCCCCAAGGAACGGCACAAACAGCATCAGCGGGACGACACACAGATCCTGGAAGATCAGTATGCCCAGGGCCGCTTTTCCGTGCGGTGAATCCATCTCACCGGCATCCATGAGGAGTTTCATGAGGATGGCGGTACTCGACAGAGACACCAGAAAACCGAAAAATACGGACTGGGACGGAGTGAAGCCGGCCAATACCGACACTACGGTTACAAGCCCTATGGTAAGCCCTACCTGGATTCCGCCTCCCCACAGTACCAGATGACGGATTCGGAGCAGCTCTTTCAGAGAAAATTCAATCCCGATGGTGAATAGCAGCAGCACTACGCCGATTTCAGCCATCTGCTCAACTTCATGGATATTGTTTACAAAGCCGAGGGTGTGGGGACCGGCGATGATCCCGGTCACAAGAAAGCCGATGATTGAGGGGATTTTGAACTGTCGGAACAGGATCAGTGTAAACAGCGCCAGTCCCAGCAGAAGTACTATGTCTTTCAGAAGTCCGAATTCCATTCAACAGCCTTATTGTAGTATTTTCAGCGATTCCCTGACTTCCTGGCCGGGGCTGACGAACGATATTCCCTGCCCGCCGGTGGCTCCGATCATGACGCACTCGATGACCGGAGCGTTGATGACGCTGTCAGCCAGCCATCGTACGATGAAGTTGGCTCCAAAACCTCCACTGGTGTCTTTTTCTTCAATATGGACGTAAATGGTTGCCAACGGACCGACAACAGTCGGACGTTCAAGGTGCCGCCGCACCATTTTGCCGTTGGTGTCATAATAATCGATGGCAGTGACCTTGAAAGATGCCGCCATATCCGTATTTCTAATGCTCAAGGTAGCGGCAAGCTGAAGCGGGAGCTTCCGTGGACCGGCAAAGACATTGGAATAGACCGGCACGTAAAGCGTCTGGCCTTTTGAAAGCCTGATTTCAGAAGTTGCCGACCATCCGATGGCGGGCACTGTCAACAAAAGCATCAAGACTGCAACTGAGAAAAGTGCCGACAGAGGATTGTTGCACAGCGATAAATGTTTCATAGGTGTTCCTTTCCAATGACGATAGAATGTGGTGGAAATTTTCCATCCGAGGAGAAGAGTAGTGAGATTACTGTCTGTAATGGAATACCATATACTGCACTCCCATCATCACCAGAGTTAAAATCAATCGGGCCACCCCTTTGGTCATGTAGGTCATCACCAAGGTAAGAGCATAGGCACCAATCCAGCATAACACTACTCGCAAGATTCCGGTCATTTCGGGGAAAGCAGAAATCCATATGAAGTAGAAAAGCAGAAAATTGATCACAAACAGCACGACACTTAGAATTATCGCTACGTCGCGACGTTCAGCTATCTTTAAATTTTGGGTCACTTCATCTGTTATTTTAATTGACTGCATCGACTCTCTCCCTGATCAGATTGTCTGGTTTATACCTCTGGTTGCCTGCGCACTTATGTACTATTTCACGCTATCTGGACATCATATCCAGCTGATAGCGGCCTTTCAGGATATTAAGCAAGGTGTCGACGCCCCGCAGCGCAGCGCGGAGCTGATCCCTGAGCGCATCGGACAAAACCAGCGGATCTATGAAGTTTCCCGGTTCTTTTCCCGATGAAATTGCAATTAATTGTTTTTCGAGGCGCATTTTTATCAGAAAAGTAAATGCTTCCCGTATTACTTCCAGGTTTTGATCCGACAAGACATGCAGGTGGTGGAGCCGCTCCAGCTTGGTCCAGGTTGTTCCGCCCATGAAGCCCGATTCCAGCGCCAACAGACCGACCCCCCTGGTCAGGGCGAACAGTCCCCCCTTTTTCAGGTCCAGCTTGCCGCGCTGTTCACCCTTTTTTTCCACCAGCAGGCGACCGAACATGCCCATGGGCGTTTTGAATCGTACAATATTACGTGCCATGCTCGGAAAGAAAATCGAGTTTTTACGAGCGCATTCACAGATGTGGGAGCGCAGCTCCTCCTCAAAGTACTTTTCTCCATGCAGAACCCTCAGATCCTGAAAGACTCCGAAATAAACCGTCTCATCCGGTCCCGATACGACTATCCATCGTTCGGTAAGCTGCTTCCATTCCGACAGGCTGTGACACCAGTCCGGATTACTGGCCATCATATTACCCGGACAGCGCGGCACACCGACACTTTCCAGGGCGACGACCATGCGTTCGGCAAAGCGCTTGACCTCGGCCAGCTTCTCAGGAGTCAAATCATCCCGATAGACAATCGCATTGTCCTGATCGGTACGCAGAGTCTGTTCTTCACGTCCCTCACTCCCCAGAGCAAGAAAGGCGGCTCCCTCGGGAAGTCGAACACCATGACTGCAGTCGAGGATATGGATCAGACGCTGGGTGAAGGCGTCATTAAAGTGTGCGATAAGCTGGATAAGGCTTTGTGCATCCGCATTGGTTTTAACCGCATACTGCAGCATACCGATCATTTTACCGCCGATCAGCCGCAACTGATCTATTGAAGCGGCGGATTCTATCTCCTGGACCAGATAAAGAGGGCTGCTGGTCTGGATTCGTAGCAAGTCGGTGTCCGTCAAAACACCTGTCAGTACGCCAAAATCATCTATTACAATCAGTCTGTGAATATTATGTTTTGCCATCAAAAAAATTGCCTTGAAGAGATAATCACTACAGCGGATTGTTATCAATGCGGTTTTCATGACATCACGCACAGTCAAAGTCAAAATCTCGTTGGCCCGATCCGAGATCAGATTACGAAGGTCGCGCAGTGAAACTATTCCAACCGGTTTATCTTTCTCCACAACTACGATGCCGGAAATATTATTGTCCTTCATCTTACGGGCCATTTCAATCAGGCTGGTATCCGGCGAGCACGTTACAACCGGCCGATGGCAAATCTCTTCTACAGGTATGAAGAAAAAACTGTCCTCGCTGATAAGCGGCATGTGGCTCCCATGGATGGCAAGATTGATTTGGCGGCATTCTTTCGCACTTAAGGCGTTATTGCAACATTTTTCGGGCGGTTTGCAAAGTGGCGTGTCAGGATCCTGGTGTTCAACAAATACGAATTACAAACAATATATTGGTTTTGAATAGAACATTATCTAAAACAACAGTAATTATTCAATTTATTTACTACATGAAATAATAAATAAAACGCTTTTTGTACTTTTAATACATAAAATACCAAGGCGCAAAATCGCTATAAACCACACACAGATATACATAATAAAAGAATTTGTGTTACATTAAAATATAGCTTGACTAAAAGAAAATATTGTTTCATAAAAATTCAGAACGATATTCTGTTTTTAATTATTTTGTTGAACCCGAATTGTTTGATGTTGTTTTGGGGACTGAGATGAAAAGATTTTTGTCACAAATACTGATCTTTTCACTCCTGGTGATTGCACCGGTCTCCTTTTCAACGGAAAGCATTCCCAGTTTTGATGTTCCAGCCACTAAAACCTCCACGATACAGCAATCAAGAAAGAACAGTATTACCATTGCTCATCGGATGGCACAGCCTTTGCCATTGCGTGTAATCGTCCATCCTCCTGAAAAAGGTAACATATCACTCCCGGCATTACCTGCGATTGAAAATATCTACGAAATTGAGCATGGCAGAGCCCCTCCTGTAACACTCCCCGCATAGACCTTTTTTAAAGTCCACCACCCCAAAATTTAACCCGAGAAAAAGCAGTTGATCACGTAACAAGTGCATTAAATCTGTTTTACCCTGTCATCATTACTTGTGACGGACCGAGTCCTTATTGCTGAAAAATTGATACATATGCTCATTTCAATGGAGAAGGAGCAAATAATTTTATGAGAGATAAAAATGTTTATTCCGTTCAGGCTGTTGTCAAAGCCATAGACCTGCTTGAAGCGCTTGCCCAGGGTGGTGAAAGCCCATCAATTTCAGTTCTGGAAAAAAAACTCGGGTTAAGCCACAACAAGACCTTTCGTCTGCTGGCCACTCTCGAGGAGAAGGGATTGGTCGAGCGCAACAAAACGAGCAGCACATATAACCTTGGTCTGCAGGCTTTTGAAATGGCTCAGCACATACTGAAAAGCGATAATCTGATCAGAATGGCACATCCAATCATGGCTGAACTGGCCCGCAAGCTGGACGAAGCGGTTTATTTCACCGTAGCCAATAACGATGAAGTGCTGTTTCTGGACATGGTTGACTCATTCCAGCAGATAAAGACAGCCGACCTTGTCGGCAAGCGCTTCCCCTTTTTCACTAACGCAGCCGGCAAAGTAATCAAGTCGGTTAGTTCGGTTGACCTCTTCGGGCGCACCAGTAAAAAAAGCTGCGTCAAGGACCTGCCACAACTTGAGATTGAGCTGGACGAAATCCGTCGCAAAGGTGTCGCAGTAGATTTCAACGGCCTGGGCGATGGCATCTGCAGTGTAGCGGTTGTAATTCGCGACTACGCAGGCAAGGTAGTCGGCGCACTTACGCTGCTGGCCCCATCTTTTCGAATGATGCAGGAGCGTCTTGAAAAAGAGGTAATCCCCTGCATGCAGGAAGGAGCAGAGCAGCTTTCGATGAAGTTCGGATATTCACGGGCGTATGCGTAACCCCATAATCCATACCCCCCCTCAGTCCCCCCTTAGATAAGGGGGGAGGTTTGAAGTCTCCCCTTATCTAAGGGGAGACTTAGAGGGGTTAGATTTTAAATGTTTTTTTCTTTTTGCAGTACGTTTTTATGCAATCGAGGCGAAGTTATAGTTCAACCACTAACCGCCCGCTGAACCAGGGCAGGGATGGCCGGCAGCCCCCCACACAGGAAAGGAGGTTATAGCCAAGCAATAGTGCGGAAATAGTTTCAGGGTAATTAACAACAAACATGAGGAGGTTTTATGTCAGTTCATGCAACTAAAGAGTTACAGGCTTATTGGAAAGAGAATCTGGTCATCATAGTTGTTCACCTTGCCATCTGGTTTTTCGTATCCTTTTTCTGCGGCATCATGATTGTAGATCAACTTGACAAGTACATGATCGGCGGCATGCCGCTCGGCTTCTGGTTTGCCAACCAGGGTTCCATGATCACCTTCGTTATTCTCATCTGGACCTATGTCTGGATGATGAACAGACTGGACATCAAGTATGACGTTCACGAAGGGTAACAGGCCTGTGCACACTGCAGTCGGCACTCTCACATCACTAAATTTACGAGGTGACAATCTATGAGTATTCTTGTATGGACCTGGATTTTGACAGGGAGCAGTTTTGCCCTATATATCTACATCGCCTACGCTACCAGGGCAAAATCAACCGGTGACTTCTATGCCGCCGAGCAGTCAGTTCCCGCCTACATGAACGGTATGGCCACCGGCGCCGACTGGATGTCGGCCGCTTCCTTCATCTCCATGGCCGGTCTTATTTCGTTCATGGGACGTGACGGCTCCTTTTACCTGATGGGCTGGACCGGCGGCTATGTTCTGCTCGCCATGCTCTTTGGTCCTTACCTGCGTAAATACGGCAAGTTTACCATCCCGCAGTTCATGGCGGACCGCTACTACTCGCAATCCATTCGCCTGCTTTCGCTGGTCTGCGCTATTTTCATCTCGTTCACCTATGTGGCCGGTCAGATGCGCGGCGTCGGCGTCGTCTTCTCACGCTTCATGGGTCTCAGCATCGACATGGGTGTTGTCGTCGGTATGGCGCTGGTCTTTTTCTACGCCACCCTGGGCGGCATGAAGGGCATCACCTATACCCAGGTTGCCCAGTACGTAGTTCTGATCATCGCCTACCTGATTCCGGCTATCTTCATCTCCATGCAGCTGACCGGCAACCCGATTCCGCAGCTTGGTCTCGGCTCAACCATCTCCGCAGAAGGCGCTGCCATGCTGCAGGACCCTTCCAGCCAGGGTAAATACCTGCTCGATGTTTTGAACGGCATCCATAAGGATATCGGTTTTGCAGCGTATACCAGCGGCGCACGACCACGTATTGATGTCTGGTTCATAACCATGTCGCTGATGATCGGTACCGCCGGTCTGCCGCACATCCTGATCCGCTTCTTCACCGTACCCAAGATGCGCGACGCCCGCTCCTCAGCCGGCTATGCCCTGGTCTGCATCGCCCTGCTCTACACGACCGCACCGGCCATTGCCGTTTTCGCCCGTACCAACTTCGTCAAGTCGATCAACAACGTTGAATATACCAAGGCTCCTTCCTGGTTCAAAAACTGGGAAAAGACCAAACTGGTCGGCTGGAAGGACAAAAACGGCGACGGCATCATGCAGATTCGCAAAGGCAAATGGGATGATCCCAAAAGCGCAAACGAAGTCAAGATTGACCAGGACATCATGGTTCTGGCCAACCCTGAAATCGCCAAGCTGCCCAACTGGGTCGTCGGTCTGATCGGCGCAGGTGGTCTGGCTGCCGCGCTCTCCACTGCGGCCGGTCTGCTGCTGGTTATCTCCGCTGCTATCTCCCATGACCTGATGAAGGGTATTTTAAAACCGGACATGGGCGAAAAAGAAGAGCTCTGGTGGGCTCGAGGTGCTGCCGGTGTGGCGGTCTGCATAGCAGGTCTGTTCGGCATTTATCCGCCCGGCTTCGTGGCCCAGGTTGTTGCCTTCGCCTTCGGCCTGGCGGCGGCCTCCTTCTTCCCCTGCATTCTCATGGGTGTATTCAACAAGAAAGCCAACAAGGAAGGCGCCCTGGCCGGCATGGCGGTCGGCATCGTCTTTGTAGCCGCCTACATCACCTACTTCAAGTACGTCAACCCGGCCATAAATAACAAGGATGGCTGGTGGTTCGGTATTTCTCCGGAAGGTATCGGCACCGTTGGCGCCTGCCTCAACTTCGCTACCATGTGGATCGTCGGCAAGTTCACCCCGGCACCTCCCCAGGAGATTCAGGACCTGGTTGGCAGCCTGCGCTACCCCGGCAAGCTGGTTGCACCTCCTCCAGCCGGTCACTGATCTGATTGCTGGCGCCCTCCCCCTTAGCGGGGGGAGGGCTTTTTAAAATCAGTATTCGCTCAGCCCTGCTGCACAGGATAAGTGCGTTAACGAAATTATTTTCTGAAAAACACTGAAAACAATTTCTAACTTACTAAAGGAGTTTATGGTATGAATTCAGTGTCGAACGCCATGGAGAGCAGACCAAACATGATTCTTAAAATGTTCCGCACCTTTAACGCCGCTATCGTCAGGTTTGTCATGTGCATCAGGTTCCGGGCTATAGGCGCCACCCTGCTGGCCTCGTTTGCCGGCCTGAGTCTAACGACCAACATCATCCCTTCGGCCATATCAATGATGGGACTTATGGACAGCTTTTCCGCACGTTGGGGACTGGGTGGCTTTGCGGTATACTCCATGATGGCCTGGGCTGTCGGCGGTTGGGCGGTACAGAAAACCGGCGACAAGAGAATGGGCGCTATTGTACTTGGCACGGTTGGATTGATCACTGGCCTCCTCTTCACCGCAGTCGGCATCGGTACAGCACCGAATATTCTGCTGGCCGGAGGTGGCGCAGCACTCCTTTATGGCGCCATCGGCGGCATGATTATCGGCGATGCCCTGCGCGACCCTCCTGCCGACCCGAACGATCCCTATGCAAAGATAGGTCGCATCGGAGATCTGGGAATATTCGACTATTTCAGGAAAAATGCTCAGTAACAGCTTGTAAAACATATAGAATCCGGAGACTTCTCCCATGCTTACCGCCATTGTCGTTATCTTTATTATCGCCTACGCCGCCATCGCCCTGGAGCATCCGCTCAAGGTCAACAAATCAGCCTCTGCCCTGATCGGAGCCGGTCTGCTCTGGACGATCTACGCCATGTCCACCGGCGATCATACTCTGGTGGGGCATCAGCTGAATGAATCGCTGATGGGAACGGCCCAGATCGTCTTCTTCCTGATGGGAGCCATGACAATCGTCGAGGTGGTGGATGCTCACAACGGCTTTGAGGTAATCACTTCACGCATCAAGACGACTAAATTATCAACGCTGATGTGGCTGGTCGGCTTTGTCACCTTCTTCCTCAGCTCGATTCTGGACAACCTGACCACCACCATCGTCATGATCTCTCTGATGAAGAAGCTGCTGGACAAGCACGACGACCGCCTATTCTTTGCCGGCATCATCGTCATTGCCGCCAATGCCGGCGGCGCCTGGTCGCCCATCGGCGACGTCACCACCACCATGCTCTGGATCGGCGGACAGATCACCACATTGGCAATCATGGAAGGAGTTTTCCTCGCTTCGATGGTCAATATGATCGTACCGCTGGCAATCACCAGCTATATCCTAAGGGGTCGGGAGGTTGTCAGTCCGGTTAAAATCGAAGATGAAAATCACGGCCACCGGGCTAAAACCACACCCTTCGAACAGAATTTCATGTTTATGATGGGACTTGGTATTCTGGTCTGTGTGCCGATTTTCAAGACAGTCACCCACCTGCCACCCTTTATGGGGATACTGTTCGGCCTCGGCATCCTCTGGATGACAGGTGAATTGCTCCACAGCAAGAAAGAGGATGAAGCCAAGGAGCATCTGACCCTGGTGCGCGCCCTCAAACAGATCGACATGAGCTCTATCGTCTTCTTCATCGGCATCCTGCTGGCCGTGGCCACCCTGGAGCATACCCATATCCTCACCAATCTGGCCGGATGGCTGAACAAGACCGTCGGGCGCGAGGATGTGATTGTCACCATTATCGGCATGGTCAGTGCCATTGTGGACAACGTGCCATTGGTTGCCGCCTCCATGGGTATGTACAGCCTGGCGCAATATCCTCCCGACAGTTTTTTGTGGGAGTTCATGGCCTACTGTGCCGGTACCGGCGGCTCGATCCTTATCATCGGCTCAGCGGCCGGCGTTGCTGCCATGGGGCTGGAGAAGATCCATTTCTTTTGGTATGTCAAGCGGATCAGCGGACTGGCTCTGGTTGGCTATTTTGCCGGAATTGCGGTCTATATTGTGCAGTACAAGATGTTTCATTAAGACAAATCCCCTCTGTTATCCCCTTTGAAAGGTATGAACAGAGGGGATTATATGTTAAGGTTTCAGCCATGCTCACCCCACACACTTCACCATCACATATTGTTTCGATAGTGCAGGGACGATACGACATGATCGGAAAGCATCTGCGCCGTGAACTTTCCTGCCTGCTGGTTCTCACGCTGCTGCTGCTGTCAGCCATCACCTTTTCTACCGATAAAATCCCCAATTTCAAACCTGACTGCAAAACACACAGTGCCCTGAAAATCAAATCAACAGCTTCTGTTGCCGTCGCAACCTGTTTATCAGAACCCTGCCTTGACACCATCTCAGCTGCTGACGCATGTCCCGCCATCCCCGCTCCCGTTTCATCTCCCGTCGAATGGTTCTCTCTCACCACTTCTTCCCGCGGCCCCCCGGTTTCACTGTTCTCCTTTATTGTGTAACTACGCCCACAATTAAGATATCCTTATTCAGTGACAATGCGACGTTGCACTGAATTCTCAGATGTATTGAAATTCTTTATTTTTCGTTGGCCGAATCAAGCGAAGCAGTTCGGCATTGCTGCCATCTCAGGACGCGCTGCGCTTCATCCTGCCGTAAAAACTGCATTTGAAATGTCGGGGAGGAGTTATGTTTGAATCTCTGAAACGGCTGTTCAAGGAATCGGTTGATCCCGAAAAACACCAAGTTCGCTGTCTCTGCTGCGGAGAATGCTGCGAATCGTTCGGCGGTCACCTGCCGGCATCCGAACATGACATTAAACGCTGGCGCAGGGAGGGGCGTGAAGATCTCCTTAATCGCGTCAACCGTCTCGGTTGGATCTGGGTGGATCCGGATACCAAGGCGCTGCTGGAGCGATGTCCCTTTATTGACAAGATCAGCGAACAACAATCACTCTGCGCCATTCAGGAAACCAAGCCGGATATCTGCCGCGACTATCCTACCCTGGCCCACGGCAAGCGCTGTCTGCGGGGAGTTTTTCTAAAATAAGACAATTAAAGGAAAAATAAACACATGATAAAGATATTTCTGATGGGAGCAGCAACTCTATTTTCAACTCAGTCGGCTTTTGCATCGGGAGGCGGCGGCGAGATTGCAGACCTGACCCGCACCGGCATGGGTATTTTCGCCCTGATTCTGTTTGTGGCGGCCTACGCCATCGTAATCATGGAGGAAAAGCTTCATCTGCGCAAAAGCAAACCGGTAATGGTGGCCGCCGGAATAATCTGGATACTGGTGGCCCTCTCCTATCAGGCCCTGGGCAAGCCAAACCACGCCCACGCCGCTATCCTTGGCAATCTGACCGAATATGCCGAACTGTTCCTGTTCCTGCTGGCTGCCATGACCTATATCAATGCTCTTGAGGAACGCAACGTATTCAGCTCGCTGCGCTCCTGGATGGTCAACAAAGGTTTTACGCTGAGGACTGTGTTCTGGATGACCGGCCTGCTGGCCTTTGTCATTTCTCCGGTGGCTGACAATCTGACCACTGCGCTGCTGATGGGGGCGGTTGCCATGGCGGTGGGCGGCACGAACAAAAAGTTCGTGATCGTGGCCTGCATCAACATTGTCGTGGCCGCCAACGCCGGCGGTGCCTTCTCCCCCTTTGGCGACATCACCACTCTGATGGTCTGGCAGAAAGGCAAGGTCGAATTTTTTGAATTCTTCGCCATCTTCATCCCATCGGTAATCAACTGGATTATTCCGGCGGTCTGCATGAGTTTCACGGTGTCAAAGGAGAAACCGGAGGTCAGCGATACAGAGGTAAGCATGAAACTTGGAGCACGACGCATCATGATCCTGTTTCTGCTGACCATCGTCACCGCCGTCTCGTTCCACAACTTTCTACATCTGCCGCCGGCGGTGGGAATGATGCTGGGACTGGGCTACTTGTCGTTCTTCGCATACTGGCTGAAAAAAGCGGAGTATCGTCTGCTGTCCGGTGATAACCCGTTGGATGTTACCGGCCACCAGCACGCCACCTTCGACCTGTTCCGCAAGATTGCCAAGGCCGAATGGGACACCCTGCTGTTCTTTTACGGGGTTATCCTCTGTGTGGGCGGTTTGGGGCAGTTCGGGTATCTGGCCGTGACCTCCAACTTCATGTACAACGGTCTGGGGCATACCACTGCCAACGTGCTGGTGGGAATTCTTTCGGCAATTATCGACAACATCCCGGTTATGTTTGCCGTCCTGACCATGGATCCGCAGATGTCCCACGGCCAGTGGCTGCTGGTGACCCTGACCGCCGGCGTGGGGGGCAGCCTGCTCTCGATCGGTTCAGCCGCCGGCGTGGCTCTGATGGGCTCGGCCCGCGGGGTCTACACCTTCGGGGCGCATCTCAAATGGAGCTGGGCCATCGCCCTGGGGTATGCCGCCAGCATCGCCGCCCATCTGCTGTTGAACGGGAAATACTTTACCCACTGATATAATTAAGAAATTGAAATCTAGCGGTCATGCGGTACTATTGCACCAGGGTGGGCAACTTCCCTGGTATTTTACCGATAGTGGCGATCGATTTTGTCCAGTCCTGAAGTTTGGAGGGATAAAATGAGCGCCGGTGCACACATTCTGAAACAGGTAATTGCTGAGTCAATGTTTCGGGGACAGGTTAAAATTGAGGCACATACAATGAACGATCTCTTGGAAAATCAGTGGCATAATCTGACGGAAGCGGAGGTGACCAAACTCCTTGGGACAGCGCTGGACAAGGGTCTTGAGACCTCTGAAGTCGAACAGCGGCAGGAGCAGTTCGGTCCGAATACGATCACCCAAAAAAAAGGTAAAAGTCCGCTGGTGCTGTTCCTGCTGCAGTTCCACCAGCCGCTGGTCTACATCCTGCTTGCCGCCGCTGTTGTTACCAGTTTTCTGCAGGAATGGGTCGATGCCGGGGTCATTTACGGGGTGGTGCTGGTCAACGCCATCATCGGCTTCATTCAGGAGGCCAAGGCGGTCAAGGCTATCGAGGCCCTGTCGCAATCGCTCACCACGACGGCAACCGTTATCCGGGGCGGTGAACGCCGGCAGATTCCGGCAACGGAACTGGTTCCGGGCGATATTGTGCTGCTGCAGTCCGGTGACAAGGTCCCGGCCGATCTGCGCCTGTTGAGCAGCCGTGAACTGCAGATCGATGAATCAACCCTGACCGGTGAATCGGTGCCGGTGCAGAAAAAGAACAGCGTACTGCCATTGGACACTCTGCTGGCCGACCGCCTGAACATGGCGTATTCCTCGACTCTGGTCACCTACGGCATCGCCACCGGCGCAGTCGTTGCGACCGGCAACAGCACTGAAATCGGCCGCATCAACGAACTGATCGCTTCCGCCGATATCCTGGCTACCCCGCTCACCAAAAAGATCGCCCGGTTCAGCGGACTGCTCCTGTATGTAATTCTCGGACTGGCCGGAATCACCTTTGTGGTCGGAGTCCTGCGTGGTGAATCATGGCTCGACATGTTCATGGCAGTGGTTGCCCTGGCGGTTGGAGCCATTCCCGAAGGTCTGCCGGCAGCGGTAACGATCACCCTGGCCATCGGTGTGGCCAAGATGGCCCGGCGCAACGCCATCATCCGCAAGCTTCCGGCGGTGGAAACCCTGGGAAGCACGACGGTCATCTGCTCTGACAAGACCGGCACCCTGACCCAGAATCAGATGACTGTTCAGGAGCTGTATGCCGGTGAGGAGCTGTTCCTGTTGTCAGGAACCGGATACGCGCCTGAAGGCCGGATCACCAATAACGGTAATCCGGCAACCCCGTCGGAAAATCCGGCGCTGCGTGAGTGCCTGATCGCAGGCCTGCTTTGTAATGATGCCGCCCTGGTCAAGCTGGAGGATGAGTGGCGGGTGGAGGGTGATCCGACCGAAGCCGCTTTGGTTGTCGCCGCACGAAAGGGGGGGCTTGAGCGGGAACAGTTTTTCAAAGACCTGCCCCGCCTCGACGCCATTCCTTTCGAGTCCCAGTATCAGTACATGGCGACCGGGCACGGGAGTGCTGTGCATCGTGTTATCTATCTGAAAGGATCGGTTGAAAGTGTGCTTGACCGCTGCAGTCTCGCCCTCTCCCGCACCGGGGATTTATTGCCCCTGGAATCTGACAACTGCCACCGGGCGGCTGCAGAAATGGCGGAGAAGGGGTTGCGGGTCCTGGCGTTTGCCAGTGCCGAACGGGAGATTTCCTCTGCAGCGCTAGAGCATGGTGACGTCGCCGAAGGGATGACTTTTCTGGGACTGCAGGGGATGATTGATCCGCCCAGGCCCGAAGCTGTAGCTGCGGTGCGTGTCTGCCAGGCGGCCGGTATCCGGGTAAAGATGATTACCGGTGACCATGCCATAACCGCCGCAGCCATAGCTAGGCAGATCGGTCTGATTGGAGAGTCCGCCGAGCCGGGTCAATCATTGGCGCTGAATGGCCGGGATATCGCCGCCCTGAGCGACACGGAACTGATTACTGTAGCCCGGCGGATCGCTGTCTTTGCCCGCGTCGCGCCGGAACAGAAGCTTCGACTGGTTGAGGCATTGCAGGCGAGCGGCAATGTTGTCGCCATGACCGGCGACGGGGTTAATGATGCACCGGCGCTGCGTCAGGCCAATATCGGCGTTGCCATGGGGATCACCGGCACCGAGGTTGCCAAGGAGGCGGCCGACATGGTGCTGACCGATGACAACTTTTCCTCCATCGAGGCCGCCGTTGAAGAAGGGCGCGGAGTGTACGATAATCTGGTCAAGTTCATCACCTGGACACTCCCCACAAACCTTGGTGAAGGTCTGGTTATTCTGGCGGCGGTCTTTGCCGGCGTCCAGCTGCCGATTACTCCGGTCCAGATTCTCTGGATCAACATGACGACGGCGGTGCTGCTCGGGTTGATGCTGGCCTTCGAGCCAAAAGAGCCGGGCATCATGGCTCGCCCCCCCCTGGATCCCCGGCAGCCATTGTTAACCAGGGAACTGGGGACAAGAATCGTTCTGGTCGGATTTATGCTGCTGGTAGGCTCCTTCGGACTATTCAATTGGCAACTGCGACAGGGGAGCAGTCTGGAGTTAGCCCGAACCTGTGCGGTCAATATTTTTGTGTTCGGTGAGATATTCTATCTGTTCAACTGTCGTTCACTGCGCCATTCCATGTTCCGTATCGGCCTGTTCAGCAACCGCTGGGTTCTGGGCGGAGTCGGCCTGATGGTGCTGCTGCAGATCCTCTTTACCTATCTGCCGGTCATGAATACCGCCTTTGGCAGCCAGCCGATCGGTCTACGGGAATGGGGCCTGATTATCTGTGCTTCCCTGGTCGTGTATATCGTTATCGAGTGTGAAAAATGGCTGCGTCACCGGCGGTCTTCCTGAATCAGCAACATTTATGTAACTGACGTCGCGAGGTTTCCATGTCTATTCCTGCTGTCAGAGCATGATCGGTCCGGCAGACCGCTTGGACAAGAGGTATTTATTGATCATCTTGAGACCTTGCTCGATAGGACTCTCCAACCACAAAAACCTGGGCCAAAACGAAATGCAGAATAGTTCTATATACTGTCACCAGAATCGGACATAACCCCACGGAGGTCGCAGTACTGATGGATCGCTCATTATTTACAACGCTTTTGGCATACACCTTTGCCCTGTTGCTTTTGTATCTGCTTTATTCGATTCTCTCCCCTTTTCTGGGGACAATGGTATGGGCAGGCGCAATCGGTGTGATTACCTTTCCGATTCACGAGAGACTCCTCGCTCGCTGCAATGGCAGGGAAATCACTGCTGCAGCGTTGATGACAGGGGTCGTTGTCCTGGCGGTTATTCTTCCGCTGATCGGCCTGATTTTCACCCTTTCACGGGAGGCCGCCCTGGCTTACCAATATCTGGAAAATGTGACTGCCAGCGGTTCCAACCTTGCTTTGAGTAATATTCTGAACCATCCTGCGATTATTCCATGGCTGGAAAGAATCAGACAGTTGACCAGTACACTCAGCCTGGATGTGGATTCAATGCTGTTGCCGGCCGTTAAAAAAGCGCTTGCAAGCATGTTGAATTATTCGACCGGAATCCTGAAAAACTTTTTTGTTTTTCTGTTCAAACTGGTGCTGATGGTAATCACGCTCTTTTTCTTTTACAAAGATGGAGCCAGGTTTCTCGAGCGTTTTTTACAGGTGGTGACCATCAGGGATGGACTTAAAAAGACGATAATCGAAACGATTAATAGGGTGTTGGGTGCGGTCATGTATGGAATTGTCCTGACCTGCCTAGTGCAGGGGACACTTGGCGGGCTTGGTTTCTGGGCCGCCGGACTCCCTTCGCCGATCCTGTTTGGCTCACTGATGGCGATCTGCGCCCTGATACCGCTCATAGGCACCGCCCTGATCTGGCTTCCCGGTGCACTGTATCTTCTGATGCATGGCCAGACGATTCATGCATTGCTGCTTGTTGTCTGGGGGGTGGTGGTTGTCAGTGGTATTGACAATATCATTCGCCCCCTGTTTATCAGCGGCATCGCCAGACTCCACATTCTGGTCATAGTTCTTGGTGTACTCGGCGGAGTACTTGCATTTGGCATTACCGGGGTGGTGGCGGGTCCGGTGATTCTGGCGCTCTTTCTTGTTTTTTTCGAGGAGTCGCGTCAAGCAGAAATACATGCGGAAAGCAACGACCATTGTTGACCCAAGCAGAATTCAAATCAGAATATGTCATTAACAGGAGATAGAGTTTGGAAACCATTGCAGTTGAACTTGTCGTCATATTTTTTCTAATCCTGGCAAACGGCTTTTTTTCCGGATCTGAACTGGCCATTATTTCGGCACGAAAAAGCACCATTGCTCGTCTGGTTGCAGAAGGTAACAGCAGGGCCATGGTTGTGGAAAAACTCCAGAACGACCCGCACCGTTTTCTGGCGACAGTACAGATCGGCGTTACCGTGGTCGGTTCGCTTGCCTCTGCAGTCGGCGGCGCAACTGCGGTCGAGTATTTGAAACCGCTGCTGGATTCCGCTCCGTACACGTTTGTACGTGAGGCATCCGAACCCATTTCTATTGGTCTTGTCGTCGCTCTGGTCTCATATTTTTCTTTAATCCTTGGTGAACTTGCTCCCAAAACCATCGGTCTTCAGTTCGCTGATAATATGTCACTGGTAGTTGCGAAACCAATTAACGCTCTGGCGACAATTGGCGGTGTTGCCGTAAAATTCCTGACTCTGTCGAACCGGGCGGTTCTGGCCTTATGTGGTGTAAAGCCGACCAGCGGCCAGGAGTTCGTTACCCGGGATGAGTTGCTGCACTCTCTTGCCGAAGGTGGAGAGACGGGAGCATTGACTGAACATGAGCACAAGGTAATTGAAAACATGCTGGACTTCAGCCATACGCAGGTCAGCGAAGTAATGGTGCCACGCACCAGAATGGTTGCCCTGGATATAGACTCGCCAAGAGACGTTCTTTTTCAGGTTGTTCGGGAAAACATGTACACCCGCTACCCGGTCTATCGTGACGATAGAGACAATATAGTCGGCTTTGTCCACAGCAAGGACCTGTTTCTGCATCCTCGAATTGATTCACCGGATTTTACTCTGGATGAGATTATCAGGCCGCCCATGTATGTGCCGGAAAGTAAAAGGGCCAGTAACCTTCTTCGCGAGATGCAGCGCAAAAGAATGCAGATGGCGCTTGTTGTTGACGAATATGGCGGCATCAGCGGCCTGGTTACCACGGAGGATTTGTTGGAGGAACTTGTCGGCGAAATTGAGGATGAACATGATGTGGGAGAGGTGCAGCGCGTGGAACGGTTCCCCGATGGCAGCCTTCTGGTGGATGGGTTTCTTTCGCTCAACGACCTGGAGGAAGTGCTTGACACAAAGTTCGAAGAAGGTCTGCCCTTCGATACGCTGGCCGGAGCAATACTTAGCGAGCTTGGCAGATTCCCGAAAAAGGGAGAAAAAATTGTGTGGTATGGCTTCGTACTGGTCTGCGAAGAGATAACACCGACGTCCATCGTCAAGGTCAGATTAATCGCAAAGGAATAGCGTTTTTTCGATAGCTGCTGTTTTTATTCTGTACGAAAGGGAGGTAACCCCATGTTTAAGAGAATCACACTTTTTATTGTCACCAACCTGGCGATAATGTTTGTACTCAGCATCGTTCTGAACCTGCTGGGGGTCGGCCCGATGCTGAATCAGCAGGGGCTCAATATGGCCAACCTGGTCGCCTACGCCGCCGTGTTCGGTTTCGGCGGTTCACTGATCTCGCTGGCTCTTTCCAAATGGACCGCCAAGCGTCTGACCGGTGCACAGGTCATCACCACTCCGGCCAACGAAGTGGAGGTCTGGCTGGTGGAGGTGGTACGACGTCAGGCGTTGAAGGCCGGTATCAGCATGCCGGAAGTGGCGGTCTATGATGCGCCGGATGTTAACGCCTTTGCCACCGGAATGCGTCGTAACAGCGCCCTGGTAGCGGTCAGCTCCGGATTGCTGCGGGTGATGAACCGTAACGAGGCCGAGGCGGTGCTGGCCCACGAGGTCAGCCATGTGGCCAACGGCGACATGATTACCCTGGCGCTGATTCAGGGGGTGGTGAATACCTTCGTCATCGTTGCCTCGCGGGTAGCCGGTTATCTGGTGGACCGGGTGATATTCAAGACCGAGCGTGGCCACGGCCCCGGCTTCTTCATAACCTCCATGGTAGCCCAGATGGTGTTCGGAATCCTGGCCAGCATCATCGTTTTCTGGTTCAGCCGCCAGCGTGAGTTCCGCGCCGATGCCGGCGCCGCTGCCCTAGCCGGCCGGGACAAGATGGTGGCTGCCCTGGAAAAATTACGCCAGACAGCACAACTGCCCCATTTGCCTGATCAGATGAGCGCCTTCGGAATCTCAGGCACGACCGGCGGAGGACTGAAACGGCTGTTCATGACACATCCATCGCTGGAAGAGCGAATCGAAGCTCTTAAACGAGTATGAAATTTGCGCTGATTGTCGCCATGATACTCACGGCCCTGATTGCCACCTTTTCCTTGCAGAATTCCCAATCGGTTCAGGTTCAATTCATGGGTTGGTACTTCGAGGGGGCGCTGGTCTTTGTGCTGCTGCTGACGTTTGCCATCGGTCTGCTTACCATGTTTATGGCAACTCTGCCCGGGCACTTCAGAATCCGCTCAGAGGTGAAAAAACTCAAAAGGGAACTCGAAAAATCACATCGTGAAAGAGAACTGGTGCGAACTGAAAAAAAAGAGGTTGCCCCTGTTGAGTAACGCATTGATCGCCATCGTCCTGTCCGGATTTCTGGCCGCTCTGGCAGCGCCTGTCATGTACCGCTACTCCCCCCGCCGGGCCGGACGCCTCTGTCCAATGCTGCCGCTGTTTCTCTTTGCCTCTCTGTTGACCAGCAGCGGGCCGGTTATCGCCGGAAAAGCCGTGGCTGCATCTCTCTCCTGGATTCCATCACTGGGTATCTCCTTTTCCCTCTATCTGGATGGACTGGGGCT
>CAYQTC010000029.1:0-50093 GCA_964420435.1 uncultured Geobacter sp. | reverse complement strand
TGGGCAATATCTTCTACGAGTACATGAAAGAAGCCCGCTTTGCCCCTCCCGGTCTGCTTCGCAAGATGATCAAGGCCGGCTATCTGGGAAGAAAGACCGGCAAGGGCTTTTACGATTATTCGGATAAATAAATACTACACAGGTGATCAAATGTCGAATTGGCACGATAGTTATCAATCCAAGGTAAAAACAGCGGATGAAGCGGTTAAGGCCGTCAAGTCCGGAGATAGAGTGTTCCTGACCGGCAACGCCTCGGTGCCGCTGCAGCTTTTGGCCGCGCTGGTAAAGCGTGCGCCGGAGCTTAAGGATGTCGAGGTCTGCCACCCGCTTGCAATCTGCCCGTCGGATTATGTCGCACCGGAAATGGAAGGTCATCTGCGCATCAATTCAATGTTCATCAGTGCCAATGTACGCAAAGCCGTTAACGAAGGGCGCGCTGATTTTACGCCGGTGATGCTGTCGGAATTTCCTCTGCTGTTCAAAAACGGTCACCTGCCGCTGGATGTGGCGTTCATACACGTCTCGCCGCCCGACCAGCACGGGTTCTGCTCGATGGGGGCCGAATCCGGTCTGACCATCTCCGCGGCGGAAGTTGCCAAAACCGTCATTGCACAGGTCAACCAGCAGATGCCGCGAACCCTGGGCGATACATTGATGCACGTCGACCACATGCATCACATCGTACAGGTCAATTGTCCGATCAGCGAACATGCCATGGGTGCCGAAGGTAATGATGGTGTTGTCGAGAAGATCGCGGGGCATATCTCCGGTCTTATCCCGGATGGCGCCACGATGCAGCTGGGTATCGGCGCAATCCCTGATGCCGTGCTCAAATATCTGTATGGCAAAAAAGACCTGGGCGTGCATTCGGAGCTGATCTCGGATGGTGTCATCGATCTGGTGGAAGCCGGCGTTATCAACGGTTCGCGCAAAACCCTCCATCACGGCAAGATTGTGTGCGGGTTCCTGCTGGGCACGAAACGCCTGTACGACTGGGTGGACAATAATCCGCTGGTCGAACTTCACCGGACCGAGTATGTCAACGACCCGTTTGTGGTTGCGCAGAATGAGCGCATGGTGGCGATCAACTCGGCACTGGAAGTGGATCTCACCGGCCAGGTCTGCGCCGACAGTATCGGCCCCAGGATGTACTCGGCTGTGGGCGGACAGCTTGATTTTATCTACGGCGCATCCCGCTCCAAAGGCGGCGTGCCGGTTATCGCGCTGCCCAGCACCTCAACGCTGCGGGACGGAACCGTCATCAGCAAAATAGTGCCGATGCTGAAGCATGGCGCCGGCGTGGTCACTTCCCGCAACCATGTTCATTTCGTGGTGACGGAGTTCGGCGTAGCGGAGCTGTACGGCAAAACTGTCCGTCAGCGCGCTCAGGCGCTGATAAGCATTGCCGATCCCCGCTTCCGCGATGAAATTAGAGCTAAGGCCAAAGAACTGCATTACCTGTAATCGGATTTTCAGAGTCGGATCTGATGTCACAAGAATAACGGGGGTACGAGCATGATTTGGAACAAGGTCGAGACATGCAGCCGCAGCGAAATGCAAAGCATCCAGCTTGGCAGGCTTCAGAAGACGGTCAGCGATGTATATGACAACAACCCGGTCTACAAAAAGAGGCTTGACGAAGCGGGAGTGAAGCCTTCCGACATCAAGTCGCTGGATGATATCAGGAGGCTTCCCTTTACTGTCAAAGACGATCTGCGGGATAATTATCCCTTCGATCTTTTTACCGCGGCCCGGGAGGATATCATTGAGTATCACGCCACCTCCGGAACTACCGGTAAGCCGATCGTTGTCGGTTACACCAGAACCGATATCGAAACTTGGTCCGAAGTCATGGCTCGCTGCCTGTCCGCTTCCGGGATCACAAATAATGATGTTCTGCAGAATATCTACGGTTACGGCCTTTTTACCGGTGGTATCGGAGCGCATTATGGCGGAATTAAAATCGGGGCTGGAGTAATTCCCATTTCCGGCGGCAACACCCAGAAACAGATCATGCTGATGCAGGATTTCGGAACAACAGCTCTGACGGTAACCCCCTCATTTCTGATGTACATTTATGAGGTGGGGGTCGATATGGGGATCGATTTTAAAAAGCTCAATCTCCGTACAGCCGTGCTGGGCGCAGAATTCTGGACCGAGTCCATGCGTGAAAAGATCCAGGAAAGTTTCGGGCTCAAGGCCTGCGATATCTATGGACTCACCGAAATCACCGGTCCGGGTGTGTCCTGTGAGTGTCATGAAGCCAGGAACGGCCTGCATGTGAATGAAGACTACTTCTATCCGGAAATTATCAATCCTGATACCGGTGAAGCTCTTCCGGTTGGTGATGAAGGAGAGCTGGTTTTTACTACAATCGGAAAAGAGGGGCAGCCGTTACTGCGCTATCGGACCCGGGATATCACGAGCCTCAGTCTGGAGCCATGTATCTGTGGTCGCACCCTGATCAAGATGAAAAAGCTGACCGGGCGCACTGATGACTTGCTGATCATCCGGGGCGTCAACTTCTTCCCCTCGCAAATAGAATCGATTATTCTCAAACACAATGGCGTTACGCCAAATTATCTGGTTGTGGTTGATCGTAAGGGTACGCTGGACGAAGTTGAAGTCAAAATCGAAGTAGAAGCCCAGTATGCCTATAAACCGACAATAGAGACTTTCGAACTAAACCCGCACCTGTACGTCACTGACGATATAGCTACACGGGACATTAAAAGGGCGCTTGAAAGGGATATCAAGGACGTGGTTGGTATTACGGTCCAGGTTACCCTTGTTCCTCCAGGTTCGATCCCGCGCAGTGAAGGCAAGGCCAAACGATACATTGACAATCGTCCCAAATAATTCAGGCAAGAGGATTGTTTCTCAAAAGATGTTGATGTAAAAGAAAGTGATCAGTTTTCGTTTTACGTAAAGGAGCATTAAAATGAAAGTACAGGTGAAAGGGTGGTGTACATGAAGAAAATAATATCCGGCAATGAAGCAATCGCGTTGAGTTTTGGTGATTCCGGCGGGGTTTTTGCCTCCGGTTATCCGGGGACTCCCAGCACCGAGACACTGGAAGAAGTCGCCCGTCTGGGCGTGGTCTACTGCGAGTGGGCTCCCAACGAAAAGGTCGCCCTGGAATCGGCCATTGGCGCCTCGATCGCCGGTGGCAGAACCCTGGCCACCATGAAGCATGTCGGTGTTAACGTCGCCGCCGATGCACTGCTGACCCTCAATCACACCGGAGTAAATGCCGGTCTGGTCCTGATGGTAGCCGACGATCCCGGTATGCACTCCTCGCAAAATGAACAGGACAGCCGCAATTATGCCAAGTTTGCCAAAGTTCCCATGCTGGACCCGGCCAACTCCCAGGAAGCCTATGACTACCTCAGGGACGGATTCGAACTTTCCGAGCAGTTCGACACGCCGGTCATGCTTCGTACCACCACCCGCATCTCCCATGCCAAGGGAGTTGTGGAGCAGCGGGAGAAAATTGAACAGAAGATCGGCCCGTGGGTCAAGGATGTGCCGAAGTACGTCATGCTTCCCAATTACGGCAAGCTAAAGCATGTGGAAATCGAAGCGCGGCTCCTCAAGCTGCAGGAGTTTGCCGAAACCACTCCCCTGAACCGGATTGAGATGGGTGACAAATCACTCGGCATCATAACCTCGGGCGTTTCCTATCAGCATGTCAAGGAGGCCTATCCGGACGCCTCGATTCTCAAGCTGGGCCTGGTGCATCCGCTTCCAGCAAAGAAGATCCGTGAGTTTGCCGGTCAGGTAGGACGCCTGATGATCGTGGAGGAAATGGACGCGATCTTTGAAGAACAGATCCGTGCTATGGGCATCAGGGTTGATATCGGCAAAGACAAGATATCATTCTGCGGCGAAGTCAATGCCGACATTATAAGAGCCGCTGCCGGTGATCCGCCGGCTGAGGGAACCACACCGGTTGCGTCACTGCCGCAGCGCCCCCCCATCTTTTGCCCCGGCTGCGCCCATCGCGGCCTCTTCTCCATATTGAGCAAGCTCAAGGTTTTCGTGTCGGGCGACATCGGCTGCTACACACTGGGAGCCCTGCCCCCCATGAGCGCCATGCATTCGACCATCTGCATGGGAGCAAGCATCAGCGCCGCACACGGCATGGCCAAGGTCAACGAGATTGCCGGCAGAACCGAAAAACCGGTGGCGGTCATCGGCGACTCGACCTTCTTCCATTCAGGTATGACCGGCCTGCTGAGCCTGGCCTACAACAAGGGCAACGCGCTGGTCATCATCATGGACAACCGCACCACCGGTATGACCGGCGGTCAGGAAAACCCCGGATCAGGACGGGATCTGCAGGGTGAGATATCCCAGCAGGTCGATATCACGGCCCTGGTCAAGGTACTCGGCATCGAAAATGTGGCTGAACTGAACGCATACGATCTGGCAGCAACCGAGGCAGCCATCAAAAAAGGGCTTGAAACACCCGGTCCCTATGTACTGATTGACAAAAACCCCTGCATTCTGCGGTACCGGATCAAAGAGCCCGTAAGAATTGTAGACCCGGATAAATGCACCGGCTGTCGCGCCTGTTTGAAGGCGGCCTGCGTGGCCTTGGGATTGGGGGCGGCGGTTGAGGGTGAGAAGCAGAAGGTCCAGGTTGACCCCAACGTCTGCAACGGTTGCGGCGTCTGCGTACAGCTCTGTAAATTTGATGCTATGTCTGTGGCGAAAGGATAGGAGGAAATAATGGAAATTTTCAATATAGTCATAGCCGGAGTAGGAGGGCAGGGGGTGCTTCTGGCATCCAAGGTCCTGGCCGAAAGCGCCCTTGCCAGCGGCATGGATGTCAAGCAGAACGAAGTTCACGGCATGGCCCAGAGGGGTGGAAGCGTCATCTCCTTTGTCCGGATCGGTAAAGAGGTTTTCTCACCGGTTGTTATTCCGGGGACAGCCGATATTCTGATCTCATTCGAACCGCTTGAAGCCCTGAGATACGTCCACTATCTCAAGCCGGGCGGCATGCTGGTCTACAACAAGGTCACCATAAACCCCAGCACCGTGGCTTCCGGACTGGCCACCTATCCAGCCGATGTGGAGGAGCAGATCAAGAAAGCCTGCTCTGACGCGCTTGGCATCAATGCGCTTTCCATTGCCCGGGAAGCCGGAAATGCCAAGGCTGTCAATATGGTCATGGTGGGCGCAGTAATGAAGAGGCTGCCGATAAATGCAGAGGTTGTTGAAGGTGTTGTCCGGGCTGTTTCAAAGGACAAGGGTGTTGATGTCAACCTGAAGGCTCTCAAGGGTGGCGCTGCTGCGGCCTGACCGCTCACCGGTGCCGGGAGTGAAGCGTTAACGCGGTTCACTCCCGGCAATAATTAAAGCCTGATCGTTACCAGGGAGGTTTTCATGAAGCTCAAACAACTATCCGTTTTTCTTGAAAATGCACCCGGACGTCTGTACGAGGTCACCGAGGCGCTCGGAGATGCCGGCATTAATCTCAGGGCTCACTGCATATCGGATACATCCCACGATTTCGGGGTTCTAAGGATTCTGGTGTCTGATCTTGCCACCGCCCGCGGCGTCATTATGGACAAGTTCTTTCCCGCCAGGGTTGACGAAGTGATTGCCGCCGAGATCGAGGACAGTCCCGGCAGTCTGGCGAAAATACTCAAGCTGTTTAAAGGAACCAAGGTCAACGTCGAATACATGTACGCGGTGGCGGGCGCCACGCAGGGCAAGGCGGTGATGGTGTTCCGGTTCAACGACAATGATCTGGCAATCGAATTAATGCTGAATAACGGGGTGCGCCTGCTCGATGCCGCAGCATTCGGAATTCTGGAAACCCAGCCGTAATTGACCTAGTACCATGTATCTCATTATTCTTTCGCAAATAACCCCTCTAAATCTCCCCTTATCTAAGGGGAGACTTCAAGGCTTCCCCTCTTAGGTAAGGGGGGACTGAGGGGGGGTAGATTTTGATGTTACAAGGTACTAGTGAGTTGCCAACCGGTATGAAGTAATGCAGCATGCTTTGAAAGGGGTCTCCTGTGAAAAAAAGCAGCTATAAGCCGAAAAAATTCGCTGTTATCGGTGCCGGTCCCGTGGGTGGAGTAGTCGCTGCCTTTCTTGCAAAAGGTGGCTATGATGTTACGCTCTGCGATGTTGTTTCAACACTTCTGGAACCGGCGCTGGAGCCGGGTATTCTCCTGGAGGGAAGCGACAATTTCCAGGCTGCGGTTTCCCGGATTACCACCCGGGTTGATGATCTGGCCAAAGATCCTCCCGATGTCGTTATTGTAACGGTCAAGGCTACCGCCCTGCCGCTGATCGCCTCCGCCCTGGAAGGTTTTGTCGGTGAAGGGCGCTATGTCGTCAGTTGGCAGAACGGCATCGATACCGAACGTGTGCTTTCAATGACGCTAGGCGCCAAATCAGTCATGCGGGCAGTCGTCAACTATGGCTGCACCCTGCTGAAACCGGGCCATGTACATATGGCGTTTCACCAGCGTCCCCACTATCTTCAGGAGCTTCATCCCGAATCGCGCGAAGCCGCCATAGCAATCAGCAGCGTTCTCACCGAATGCGGTCTCGATACCCATCACACCGAAAACATACGCAACATGGTCTGGAGCAAGGCTGTCAACAACTCCAGCATGAATCCGATCTGCGCCGTGACCGGCAAGACCATGTTTGATGTCATCAATGACCCGATTCTTTTCAACCTGGTTGACTCGCTTCTAAAAGAGGGGGTTGCCGTAGCGCGTGCCAACGAATTCATCCTCGGCCCGGACTTCTACCCGGATACCATCAGCTATATCAGAAACGCCGGCCACCATAAGCCTTCCATGCTGCAGGATATTGAAGCGCGCCGCAGCACCGAGGTTGACTTCATCAACGGTAAAATCATGGAATACGGTGTTCGTGTCGGCATGCCGACACCGTTCAATACCGCCTTGCGCAGCCTGGTGAAAGCTCTTGAACCCTGATATTCAGTCTAGTGTCGCGACCGTCAGTACGCGACAAGGGAGAATCGTATGAAGCTGAAACAGTTATCCATTTTTCTGGAAAATTCCCCCGGTCGTCTGTATGAAGCCACACACGCTCTCGGCGCAGCGGGAATCAATCTGCGGTCGCTGTCGATCTGTGACACCTTTGAATTCGGTGTTCTGCGCATCCTGGTGTCGGATGTTGCCAAAGCGCGCAGGGTGATTATGGAGAAACAGCTTCCAGCCAAAGTTGATGATGTTGTTGCCGCGGAAATCGACGACGTCCCCGACAGTCTGGCCTCTGTGCTTTTTCTGTTCAAAGATACTCAGGTCAACATCGAATACATGTATGCCCTGGCCGGAACCGGGGGCACTTCTAACAAAGCGGTGATGATCTTCCGTTTCAGTGACAACGACCGGGCCATCCGGATACTGCAGGACAACAACATCAAACTGCTCGACGACAAGGACTTCGGGATTGTCGAAAGTGCCAGGTAGTCGTCTGAAAGTTACTTCTCACCAAGGAGTCCGTCATGCAGCAGCTGAGCAATTATAAACCAAAAAAATTCGCAGTCATTGGGGCAGGGCCGGTAGGTGGAATTGTCGCTGCATTTCTGTCCAGGGGCGGTTATGACGTAACCCTGTGCGACGTCATTCCTTCACTGATCGAACCGGCCCTTGATCCGGGCATAATCATCGAAGGAACGGATAATCTTCAGGCCAGGGTTGCCAGGATAACAACCAATGTTGATGATCTGCTGACCGATCCGCCGGACGTTATAATTGTCACGGTAAAGGCCACCGCGCTGCCGTTGATCGCATCCGCGCTCGAGGGATTTGTTGCCGAAGGGCGCTACGTAATCAGCTGGCAAAACGGCATAGACACGGAGGCTGTTCTTGCAGAGCATCTCGGGGCAAAATCGGTCATGCGGGCCGTTGTCAATTTCGGCTGTGTCCCGATCGGCCCGGCGCATTTCCGGATCGCTTTTCATCATCGACCCCATTATCTGCAGGAACTTGATCCCCAGTCCCGTGATGCCGCAATCGGCATCAGTAACGTTCTCACGGAGTGCGGCCTGGATACCCATCATACCGATCAGATCACAAACATGGTCTGGCGCAAGACCCTCATGAATTCCAGTATGAACCCGCTTTGCGCTGTGACCGGCAGAACGATGGTGGAACTGATTCTGGATCCGATCCTCTTCAACCTGGTTGATGCCTTAATCAAGGAGGGGGTTTCCGTGGCCCGGGCCAATGAAGTTGCGCTTGGATACGGTTTTTACCCGTACTGCATAAATTATATCAAGAGCGCCGGTAACCACAAACCATCCATGCTTCAGGACATCGAGGCAGGTCGTCGAACCGAAATCGATTACATCAACGGCAAAGTGGTCGAATACGGCCTGCAGGCCGGCATTCCCACACCCTATAACACTATGATTCGCGGTCTGGTCAAGGCTCTGGAACTCAAATAATAAGTTTGCTTCAGCCGGTATTCAGATGGTGTTTTTTTTGTAAAAATCGGTAAATAGAACATAATTATATATGTTGTGAGGTTAAAACATGATATATAAACAACATGCCAAAATCGTTGCGGTTTAGATATATAACGCGATTTATATCGGCTCTTTTATTGTTTGCATACATGTTCGCTTTTCCAAGTTTGATCAACCAGAAAGGAGGGCTGCGCTTCTGTTTTTTCGATCGATTCGATGTATCAGGTTCACGCACTTAAACCCTAACCTATCAGAAAGAGAGGAGTAACATGAAAAAGATCAGAGAGTGTATGCTGTTTGTCGCAGCAGCCAGCTTGTTTGGAGCCGGCGTTGCCTGTGCTGCACCGGAGGTTATAACCCTTAAAGTCGCCCACTTTCTGCCGCCCGGATCAATTTTTCAGCAGAAAAACCTGGTGCCATGGTGTGAGAAAATCGGCAAGGAATCAAACGGAAGACTCAAATGCCAGATTTATCCCAGCATGCAGCTGGGAGGGACGCCACCGCAGCTTTTTGACCAGGCCCGGGATGGTGTAGCTGATATCATCTGGACTGTCCCCACCTACCAGGCCGGGCGCTTCCTCAAGTCCGAGGTGTTTGAACTCCCCTTTATGGTAAATTCGGCCGAAAAGGGCAGCCAGGCCATGTGGGATTACGTTCAGAAAAACTCTCTGGATGAATTCAAAGGTACCAAGCTGATCTTTACCCATGTGCATGACGGTTCGCAGATGCATTTCGGGAGCAAGTCCGTCAAAACCCTTGAAGATCTGAAAGGGCTTAAATTGAGGTCACCGACCCGTATTGGCGCCAAGACCCTGACTGCCCTCGGTGCAGCTCCGGTTCAGATGCCGATGCCGCAGGTTCCCGAGTCGATTTCAAAGGGAGTCGTGGATGGCGGCAGTCTGCCATGGGAAATCACCAATGCCATGAAACTGACAGAAATCTGCAAAACCCACACTGAAGTCGGGCCGGGCCATAAGAAACATTCCAATGCGATTTTTGTCTTTGCCATGAACCAGAAAAAATACGACAGCCTGCCGGCAGATCTGAAAAAGGTCATCGACAACAACAGCGGTCGCGAAGTCGCCAAATGGGTTGGCAAAATATGGGATGAAGGTGCGCAGGTATCCCGCAAGATGGCTGTTGACCGAAAAAACACCATTAATACTTTGAGCGAAGCCGAGTATACAAAGTGGGTAAAGGCGACCGACAAGGTTGATGACGAGTGGATTAAAGAAGTCACCGCCAAAGGTGCAAACGGTAAGGCACTCTATGACGATGCCAAAGCTACGCTGCAAAAGTACAAGGATTAATAGTCTGTCAGCCACGATAAACGGAAAACGTTTGTTGACTGCTGAATTACTGATCGGGCGGCGGGTAAACCCGTCGCCCGACTCTCTTTGTTGCCGCACATAAATTCTATTCGCAGCATCTGAGGCGTCCATCATGGCTCAATTTATCCGTTCCGGCAAAGTCCGTTTTGAAGATTGCGATTTAGCCGGGATTGTATTCTATCCCAATTATTTTCTTATGCTCACCCGCCTGATCGAGGACTGGTTCGCTGATGCCCTGGATCTGCCCTGGAGCAGGATGCATCATGAACTGAAACTGGGTTTTCCAACGGTAAGCATGCAGATTACATTCAGAAAAGCCAGCCGGCTTGATGAAATTCTGGAATGGTCTTTGGAAGTGCGCAAGCTTGGCTCCCGGTCGCTTACGCTTGGTGTGAGCGCCTGTTGTAATGGCGAGGAGCGCGTTGCAATTGAAACCGTGCTTGTGTCAGCAAATCTGGTTCAGGAAGGTGTTGTATCCTGCATTATTCCGGCTGATATCCGTGCCGGAATGAAAACCTATCTGGTTGAGGATTCATCAGCCTGAGCGGGCTTTGTCATAATCCGGGAGGAACTTTGCCAGCAGGGGAGAGCGCGGGAATTTCCGTTCCGGCATACAGGATTTCCTAGCTATGCCGCTTCACGGTAACTTGATTCAAATGCATTTTACTGCAATCCACGAGACTCATGCACCTGACCAAACGCTGGAAAATATTCTCGGTTCTTGCAGGCATGCTGGTTATCAGCATGTTCTTCCGGGTCTCCATGGCGGTTGTCTCGTCCGACCTGACATCTGACCTGGGGTTCGGCGCTGCGGAATTAGGCGTTATCTCGGGGATATTCTTCTATGTTTTCGCCTGTGCCCAGATTCCCCTGGGTTCCCTGCTGGACCGCTTCGGGGGGCGAATTATCATATTCATCCTCGGAATCGTCACGACCGGCGGATCACTGCTGTTTGCGTTCGCATCCGGTTATCCCGATGCGGTTGCAGCCCGGGCGCTGCTCGGTCTGGGGACGGCAGCGGTTCTGATGGGATCGCTGAAAATATACACCAACTGGTTTCCTCCACAGGAATTCGCCAGGGTATCGGGATTCATGATCGCGGTCGGCAATCTGGGCAGCATTGGCGCCACGAAACCACTGGCATATGTCATCAGCCATTTCGGCTGGCGCCCCACCTTTGTAGCCGCCTCCCTCGTTCAACTGGCTGTAACGCTTGCTGTCTTTCTGATTACAAGCGATACTCCCGACGGTAAAAAGCTGGTATCTGCACCGGCAGCGGCCGAAAATCCAGACAAAAACAGCAGCATTTTCCAGGTCTGGAAGCTGCTTTTTACCTCGCCTGCTTTCTGGCTGGTTTCACTGACGGCATTTTTCTGGTATGCAAATTACATGGTTCTGCTTGCATTATGGGGCGGACCTTACCTGCGGGAGGTGCTCGGTCTGGATAGTTCTGCAGCCGGTACGGTGCTGCTGTGCATTTCGTTCGGGTATATCTGCGGTTCACTGCTGCTCGGCAAGGTTATCGACCTTGTTGGCGGCTCTCTGACTGCAACTATGGTGATCGGTCAGCTGATTCTGCTGCTGGCGATGACCGCCATGCTCGGTCCGGCCGAACTGGTTTCCCGTACGGTGCTTGCGCTGATTTTCTTTGTGATAGGTCTGGCATCAGCGTCCGGAGTGCTGATTTACCCGCTGGCCCGCAATCTGGCGCCGCATCGCTTTGCGGCAACCGCAATGACATTCGTGAATTTTTTTCTGCTGATGGGGGCAGCTGCCGCTCAGCATGCAATGGGTTTATATATCCACTCGTTTCCGCGCGGAGCTACCGGATACCCGGCCACGGCATATCATGGAGCTTTCCTGATGCCGATTTGCGGCTTGACCCTCACAGTGATACTTTTTGCCTGCAACAGATCATGTTTCCGCTCAGCTCCGTCTTGTGAGTGAAATAGTAAATATAAAGGACCAAACCATGAACAAATCAGCCAATCAACGCAGTGGTGGACGCATTCTGGTGGACACCCTCAAAATAAATGATGTTGATATTGCTTTTTGTGTTCCGGGAGAGAGCTACCTGCCGGTACTCGATGCGCTCTATGACGAGCAGGAGAGCATTCGCCTGATCGTCTGCCGCCAGGAGGGTGGGGCGGCATACATGGCGGAGGCTTACGGGAAGCTGACCGGGCGACCCGGCATCTGCTTCGTCACCCGAGGACCGGGAGCCACCAACGCCAGCATCGGTGTCCATACCGCCTTTCAGGATTCCACGCCGATGATACTTTTTATCGGCCAGGTCGGCAGCGCCATGGCTGAGCGCGAAGCATTCCAGGAGATGGATTATCGGCGCATGTTCGGACCAATGGCCAAGTGGGTAGGGCAGATAGATCGTCCGGAACGGATCCCCGAGATGGTCAGCCGTGCCTTCCATCTGGCCGTGTCGGGCCGGCCCGGACCGGTTGTGCTTGCGCTTCCGGAGGATATGTTGTCGGTAACTGCAGCCGTTGCCGATGTCGGGAGATACCGGCGGGTGCAGGCGCATCCGGGTGCCGCCGATCTGGACAATCTGAGAGAAATGCTGGCCAAGGCCCAGCGGCCGATCCTGATGCTGGGTGGCGGCGACTGGTCGCCGGATGCCTGCCGGGATATCATGGCATTTGCCGAAGCCAACTATCTGCCGGTGGCCTGCTCTTTCCGCTGCCAGGACCTGTTTGACAACCGCCATCACAAATATATCGGCGACGTCGGTATCGGCATCAATCCCGCCCTGGCGGAACGAATCAGGCAGGCGGATCTGATCCTGGCGGTCGGTCCGCGCCTGGGAGAAATCACCACCAGCGGATATACCCTGATAGAGGCGCCACGGCCGAAGCAGCGGTTGATCCATGTCCATCCAGGAATGGAAGAACTGGGGCGTGTCTATCAAGCCGACCTGATGATCAATTCCGGCATGCCGGAATTTGCCGCTGCGGCACGGTCGCTGTCGCCCGTCACTGCTCCGGTGTGGGCTCCATGGGCGGTTGCCGCCAGGAAAGAGTATCTGCTTACACTGGAGCCGACCCCGGGCCCGGGTGAGCTTGACCTGAGCCTGATTATGACCTTTTTGAGGGAAAGACTGCCTCCGGAAGCTATCCTGACCAATGGAGCAGGCAATTACTCATCATGGGTCCACCGTTTCTACACATATGCGAAGTTCCGCACGCAGCTTGCCCCGACCAACGGCTCCATGGGGTATGGTCTGCCGGCGGCGGTGGCGGCCAAGCTGGTGCATCCCGACCGGGCGGTGATCTGTTTTGCCGGCGACGGCTGTTTCATGATGAACGGCCAGGAGCTGGCAACCGCCGTGCAGTACGGTGCGGCAGTTATTGTCATTGTCATCAATAACGGCATGTTCGGCACTATCCGCATGCATCAGGAACGGCGTTTTCCGGGAAGAGTCAGCGGAACGGAACTCGTGAATCCCGATTTTGCCGCGCTTGCCCGGGCCTACGGCGCCTACGGCGAGGTTGTGGAAAAAACCGCCGATTTCGAGGCCGCCTTCGACCGGGCGGTCTGGTCCGAAAAGCCGGCCCTGCTGGAACTCCGTATGGATCCTGAAGCGATAACCCCGCGAACGACTCTGACGGCCATTCGTGATCAGGCAATCAGTTCGAATCCGTGAAACGAATTCAATAATCAGCCTGGATGCCCGTTCTCCCTGGAGGTATATTGAAATTGCTGTCGGGTAACACACGCTCTTTTCATTACGGCTGGGCAATTATCGCCCTCGGATTTCTGGTGATCTTTAACTCGCTTGGACTTGCCCGTTTTGCCTATGGTGTCTTTCTGCCCGGGATGCATGCCGGTATCGGTCTCAGCTATGAACGTCTCGGTTTTGTCGGTACCAGCAATTTTGCCGGATATCTGTTCGCTGTAGTCGTCACACCTTTCCTGATCCGGCGTTTTCAGCACCGGGCCACCATCACTGCCGGTTTGCTGTTGATAAGCCTGTGTCTGTTCGGCATCAGCCGCAGCAGCAGTTATCTGATGATATTGTTCTTTTTTACGATGGTGGGGATTGGCAGCGGTTTTGCCAATGTCTCCATGATGGTGCTGCTGCCGCACTGGTTCCGCAGCCAACAGAGGGGCAAAGCCGCCGGGATAGTCTGTGGCGGAAGCGGATTGGGAATAATCTTCTCCGGTTTTCTGATTCCTTATCTCAATCGAAGTCTTGGCCTTGACGGCTGGCGCAGCGGCTGGCTGATATTCAGCGGCATTTCACTCGCCATGGCGGCCGGTGCCGCCCTGTTTCTCCGCAACACTCCGGCCGAGATGGGGCAGGAGCCCATGGGCAAGGCCTCGCCCATAGCACCCGAACAGCTGAAGCCCCGCGATGAGAACGGAAAGGCCGGGCTTTTGCTCCGCCTGGGCATTCTCTACATGCTTTTCGGTGTTACCTTCATGGTGTACGGAACGTTTATCGTTGCCACGATGGTGAAAGAATTTGGTTTGAGTGAGGCAAAAGCCGGAATTTACTGGTCATGGGTTGGGTTTTTCAGCCTTTTCTCAGGAGTCGTATTCGGAACAATCTCTGACCGGATTGGTCGAAAAAGAGGCTTGGCACTGGTTTTTCTGGTACAGGCCGCCGCGAATATTCTGGTAGGCTTCAAATTCGGCAGCGCAGGCCTTGTGATTTCTATCGTACTTTACGGCCTGGCGTTCTTCGCTATTCCGGCAATAATGACAGCGACCGTGGGAGATTACCTGGGAGTATCAGGCGCGGCCAACGCCTTTGTCATGATCACCATCTTCTTTGCGATCGGCCAGACCATTGGCCCCGGCGCAGCAGGGTTGATAGCAGGCATGACCGGCTCATTCACCACAACATTCCTTATATCAGCCCTGCTGACCGTCTGCGCAGCACTTCTCGCCTTATCACTTCCCGATCCTCCAGGTTCAGATGCCGTTTAGATTATTATTTTGCCTTTCTGATCTCTGACGTCAGAATGATCCGGCTTGCGGCGTAGTTATGAAAATGCTGAATACATAGAGAGTGAGTTTAAATCAGGTCAAGCTGCTAACTTTGCCGGTGTGCTCAATGAAGCGTGAATTTCTATGTCGTCCCACGGCACATAAACGCGGCCTTTTTCGTCCTTTGCTATCAACTCCAGTTCCAAAAGCCTGTTTATATCTGCATGTACGTTGCTGTAATTGCGACCGGTCACTTTTGCAAGTCTGTAGACGGACAGGGTGCCCTCCTGCTTCAGGCGGCATAAAAGCTCCATTCGTTTTGGAGTGAGTTCAGAGAACATTTGGGTCGGCGTGGCAAAATTGAGATGATAATCTGCATCAGGAATGCGTTCACCTGTATCAAGTGTGTTCCCTAGTCCGAGCAGTCCCTTCCGCGTCGTTGTCCAGTCACTAATACCGATAATTACCTTATTCATAAATTCACCCCTGTCAAGCGTTCAACATCCGCCAGAAAGTCTTCTGCCAATTTTGCAAAGGTGGTGTAGCAATACGGTTCCTCGTGAGCTCCGTAATGCCGGTGATCACCTTTACCAGTCTCGTTGTCATACCGAACTATACACTCACCGTTTCTGCCGCAATACAATCGATATTTCAGTCTGTGCGGGCGATCTGGCCTGGCTTCCGTCAGTTCCCAAACCACCGTCTCAACAATGACGCCGCCCGCAAACTCTTCTTTTGACTTCTGAAGTAATCGCGCTTTCATGGGGAAAGAATAGCAACTGTATTGTATGTAAGCAATATAAAACTGATGTTGAAACTTTGTATTGTGGCTGAGTTCGGGTGGCACTTAATTTAATGCGAAGGCCCTAAATCCACGTTCTATGAGCGCGAATCTTTACTTCATGCGAGATAAGGGATGTAGAAAATTCTGATTTATCATTAGGGGCGATGCCGTTGGCTCGCCCCAGGTGCAATTGCCAGCATTATTGCATATTCCAACAGGGCGACCCGCCGGGATTGCCCCTACAAAAAAGGTGGTTTTGCAATTTCCATGTCCCTAAGTAAGGAGTTACCCGAATATTCCACCCTCCGGATTAGCGTTTGTCGGCTGCTATGGCCTTTTCCAGATCCAGGTATTCTTCGCAATTTCCGCAGAGTTCTTTTAATCTTTTCAACATTTCATTGGCTTTTTCGGGCTCTTTGTTCATCAGGTAGGCTTCACCCAGATATTCATGTGCTCCCAGGTGTTTTGGATCAAGTGCCAGGGCTTTGTCATAAGCTTTAAATGCCTCGGGCAGGTTGCCGCTCTTGCGGTAGGAAAAGCCGAGGTAGTTATAGGCGTCAGCGCTGTTTGCGTCTTTCTTTATATGCTTTTTGATCATCTTTATGGCATCAGCGTATTTTTGGTCTTCGATAGTTTGTTTAATCTCTTTCAGACTGTCTTCGCTGTCGGCTTTGGAGAATCCGCCTCCTCCGCCAAAATTGGCAAACAGGGTTCCGGGGAAAAATAAAAAAAGCAAAATAATTAGCCGTTTCATTTCGTTTCTCCTTGTGTGGAATATGATGTCTTCGGATTATTTATGTTTCAATTGTGGTATTTGGCGCTAATAGTGTCAAGGTGAAAATACATTTAACCGTAGCGGCTAACCATTTGAGGTGGTTATACTTTTGGCGTCTTTACCAGCCTTATTTCTCTTTGACGGATTTTCAATTATCGTATAGCGTTGCCATATGGGTATTATTTAAATATCACCAATACGAGGCCACACGATGAAAAACTCTTTCGATTTTTCTGACAAAACAGTCGTTGTTATCGGCGGCACCAGCGGCATAAACCGTGGCGTTGCCGAGCTCTTTGCCCGCCACTGTGCCCGCGTCGCCGTGGCCAGCCGTTCGCAGCAGAAGGTCGATGACACCGTTGAAAGCCTGCGCGCTTGTGGCGCTAAAGCGATGGGGTTTTGCGCTGATGTCCGCGATCCCGCAGCGCTGGCGACCGGACTCGCCGCAGTCCATGCGGCCTTTGGCCCTTTTGCGGTGGTTGTTTCCGGTGCGGCCGGCAACTTTCCGGCCCTTCTCACGCAGATGTCGGTCAACGCCTTCCGCGCTGTTATCGACATCGACCTGATCGGCACCTTCAACGTCATGCAGGCCATATACCCCCATCTGCTCATTCCCGGTGCTGCAGTGATTAATATATCCGCCCCGCAGGCGACAATCCCGATGGAAGCCCAGTCTCACGTATGTGCCGCCAAGGCCGGAGTGGAGATGTTGACCCGCTGCCTTGCCCTGGAGTGGAGTGCGCAGGGTGTGAGGGTTAACGCCATTGTTCCCGGTCCGATAGACGGCACCGAGGGCATGCAGCGCCTCGCCCCCAGCGCCGCCATGCGCGATGCAGCCCGCGACTCGGTGCCGCTGCGACGTCTCGGCACTCCGGAGGACATCGGCAATGCCTGTCTTTTCCTCGCCTCGGAGTACGGGAGCTATGTCAACGGCGCGATTCTGCCGGTAGACGGCGGCTGGCTGCAGAGCGGTGCCGGCGGCCTCGGGCACATGCTCGCAACGCTTGTCCGCCGCGGACCAGAAAAACCGGAGAAGTAGATCGGTATTCCCTCTGAGCTTCATTTTGATAACAGTTGACATTAAACAGGTAATGTAGTACTAAAATACATCTATATTTACGTGCTCCGGGTGTTCGCATAGTATAAACCGGGTTTTCAAAAGCCCCTGACATGATCGGATAAAATATGAAATTTACAGGAACTGATTCTTACATTGCTACCGACGATTTGATGCTGGCCGTGAATTCAGCCATGGTGCTGGGGCGTCCCCTGCTGATCAAGGGAGAGCCGGGCACCGGAAAAACCATGCTGGCCGAGGAGGTTTCCTCAGCTCTCGGTATGCCGCTTTTCCAGTGGCACATCAAATCCACAACCAAGGCTCAGCAGGGATTGTACGAATACGACGCCGTTTCGCGTCTGCGCGATTCACAGCTTGGCGACCCCCGGGTGCACGATATTTCCAACTATATCGTCAAGGGGAAGCTGTGGGAGGCTTTTGAATCTGATACCCAGTCCGTATTGCTGATTGATGAGGTTGATAAGGCCGATATCGAGTTCCCCAACGATCTTCTGCGCGAGCTTGATAGGATGGAATTTTACGTCTATGAGACCAGACAGCTGGTGCAGGCGAAAAAACGGCCCATGATCATCATTACCAGTAACAATGAGAAGGAACTGCCCGACGCCTTTTTGCGGCGCTGTTTTTTCCACTACATCCGTTTCCCCGATCGGGATACCCTGGAGCAGATTGTCAATGTACATTACCCGGATATCAGGACATCACTGGTGAAAGAGGCCCTGGAGGTGTTTTTCGGAGTTCGGGAAATACCTGGTTTAAAAAAGAAGCCTTCCACCTCCGAACTGCTCGATTGGCTGAAAATACTGATGTCCGAACAGATCCTGCCGGAGGATCTTAAGAACAACCGCAAGGCCAAACTGATTCCCCAATTACATGGTGCTCTTCTCAAAAACGAGCAGGATTTGCAGCTCTTTGACGATTTGAAACGACTCTCCAGGTCCGGTTATTAAGCCCGGCCATGCTGCTCGATTTCTTTCTTAAGCTGAAAAACGCCAAAATCCCGGTTACCCTGATGGAGTTTCTGACGCTGCTGGAGGCTCTTCAGCAGAATCTGGCCTTTGGCAGCGTCGAGGATTTCTATTTTCTCGCACGGCTCTGTTTGGTGAAGGACGAGACCCATTTTGACAAGTTTGACCGGGTCTTCGCGGAATATTTCAAGGGTGAGAGTAATCCGCTGGAGGAACTCAGCGCGGAGATCCCCGAGGAATGGCTGCGCAAGCTGGCGGAACGTTTTCTCTCCGAAGAGGAAAAGCAGCAGATCAAGGCCATGGGGGGACTGGACAAGCTGCTTGAAACCTTGAAACAACGGCTGGAAGAACAAAAGGAGCGGCATCAGGGGGGCAGCAAGTGGGTCGGCACCGGTGGCACATCACCATTTGGCGCCTATGGCTACAACCCGGAAGGAATTCGCATCGGTCAGGCAGAGTCCCGGCACCGCCGGGCGGTCAAGGTCTGGGATAAGCGCGAATTCAAGGATCTGGATGGATCGGTGGAGCTGGGCACACGCAATATGAAGATTGCCCTGCGCCGGCTGCGCAACTTCGCCCGGGAAGGGGCGCTGGAAGAGCTGGACATGTCCGGAACAATCCGGGCTACGGCCAAGAATGCGGGTTATCTCGATTTACAGATGGTGCCCGAGAGGCACAACAAGATCAAGGTTCTTCTGTTTCTTGATGTGGGCGGTTCCATGGACCCGCACATTGAACTCTGTGAGCAGCTGTTTTCCGCCGCCCGGAGCGAATTCAAGCATCTGGAATATTTCTACTTTCACAACTGCGTTTATGAGCACGTCTGGCAGGAGAACCGCCGCCGTTTTGATCAGAAACTTTCCACCCTGGACCTGATTCATCAGTTCGGGCCTGATTACAAGCTTATCATTGTCGGAGATGCAACCATGGGCCCCTATGAGGTTTTGTGGCCCGGCGGAAGTGTGGAACACACCAATCCGGAGCCCGGTTCCGTGTGGCTGGGACGTTTGCTGGGGCAGTATAGAAAAACCGTCTGGCTTAATCCCGTGCCGGACAATGAATGGCGTTACACCGATTCAATCCGGATCATCGACCAGCTGGTGAGTGGGCAGATGTATCCGTTGAATATGGATGGTCTGGATCGGGCAATCAGCTATTTGAGTAAATAGGGGCCATTACCGGGAGTTATCACGATGCAGCAGTATCAAGGATTCGAACAAGGGCCGATCCGACCGCCCAGTGAAGCAGCCAGTCTGCTGTTGCGCGTAACCCGCAATTGCCCCTGGAATCGTTGCACCTTCTGCTCGGTATATAAAAAACAGAAATTTTCCCTTCGTCCGGTAGCTGATGTAATCGCCGATATCGACAGCATTCATCGCTTCGTCACCGAACTGCAGCAAGGACAGCGTGACCCGCGCGTTATCGCGAATACGGTATCTCCGGATGACCAGCAGGCATTCTATGCCGCCAGAAGCTGGATGGCGGAGGGGATGGAATCCATATTTTTGCAGGATGCCGACAGCCTTGTTATCCGACCGGAAAACCTGATTAAAATTCTGCTCCATATCAAAACCCGCTTTCCCCAGGTGGAACGAATCACCTCCTATGCCCGTTCCGAGAGTGTAGCCCGAATCAGCGATGAAAATATGAAGGAAATCGCCGCGGCCGGCCTGAACCGGATTCACATCGGCATGGAAACCGCCTCCAATACTATTCTGGGCATGATTCAGAAGGGATGCACGAAGGATATCCACATCAATGCCGGGCTGAAGGCAAAGGCGGCCGGTATCGAACTGTCGGAATATGTCCTGACCGGCATCGGCGGCAGCGAGTTTTCCCGTGAACATGCCATAGAAACCGCTGACGCGCTCAATCAGATCAACCCCGATTTCATACGCTTCAGAACCCTGCACATCCAGGACAAGATCAATCTTTTCGCCAATTCTGACGATTGCCGCTACCAATGGGCCCCTGATCTTGTGCTGGCGGAAGAGATTCTGCTGCTGCTGGAACGGCTGGATGGCATAACCAGTACGGTCAAAAGTGATCATTCCTACAACCTGTTTCAGGAAATAGACGGTGTTCTGCCGGACGACAGGGAGCGTTTGCTGGGAGTCCTTCGGAGCTTTATCGGAATGTCGCCGGCTGATCGGGCATTGTTCCAGCTTGGCAAACGATCCGGCTATTTCCTGCGGATAGGCGATATGCGGATTCCCGGCAGGTACGAGCAGGCAGCAGAGCTTTGCAGAAAAACAGAAATCACTCCCGACAATGCCGACCAGAAGATTCATGACATGATTCAGGAACGGATGAGAATGGGGATGCCTTTTTAGATCAGCATAGTTTTAAATTATGTTAAAAAACTCTTGACATTAAATAGGTAATACGGTACCAAATTACATAAAACGTGGTTATTGATTGATGCTGTTGGTATTAAGACACAATTCAGAGGGAGAAAAGCTATGGTCGAAGCATATATCTGTGATGCAATACGAACCCCGATTGGCAGTTATGGCGGCTGCTTATCAGGCATTCGCACCGATGACCTGGCGGCATATCCCATCAGGACTCTGATAGAGAGAAACCGGTCTGTAGATTGGGAAAAAGTGGACGATGTCATGTACGGCTGTGTCAATCAGGCCGGTGAAGACAACCGGAATGTTGCCCGCATGGCCGGTTTGCTGGCTGGACTTCCGATAGCTGTCGGCGGTGTGACACTGAACAGGCTGTGCGGTTCGGGTCTGGATGCGGTCGGTACCGCCGCAAGAGCGATCAGGCTGGGCGAGGCGAATCTGCTGATTGCCGGCGGTGTTGAAAGCATGTCGCGGGCGCCTTATGTACTCAGTAAAGGTGCCTCCCCGTTTGCCCGTGATGTTCAGCTCTTTGACTCAACCATCGGCTGGCGTTTCGTCAACAAGATAATCAAGGATAACTACGGTGTCGATTCGATGCCGGAAACGGCCGAGAACCTGGCTGCGGATTATGCTATCGCCCGTGCCGATCAGGACAGTTTTGCTCTGAGAAGCCAGCAAAGATATGGCCGGGCTGTTGCTGCCGGGAATTATAAAGATGAGATCGTGCCGGTTGTCATCCCTCAGCGCAAAGGGGCCGATCTGGTAATCGACAGCGACGAACACCCCCGACCGGACAGCAATATGGAAGATATGTCCAGGTTGAAGGCTCCCTTCAGGGCCGACGGTTCGGTCACAGCCGGCAACTCATCGGGAGTCAATGACGGCGCCTGTGCCATGTTGATAGCTTCCGGGGCCGCGGCAAAGCAGTACGGTTTGACTCCCAGGGCCCGGATTGTCGCCATGGCCACTGCCGGTGTTCCGCCGCGCATAATGGGGATCGGCCCGGTTCCGGCCGTCCGCAAGGTGCTTGCACTTGCCGGCCTCAGGCTGGATCAGATGGATGTGATTGAACTTAATGAAGCCTTTGCCGTTCAGGCGCTGGCAGTGTTGCGTGATCTGGAACTGCCGGATGACGCAGCACATGTGAACCCCAACGGCGGCGCCATTGCACTGGGACATCCCTTGGGGATGAGCGGCGCACGCCTGGTTACTACCGCAACCTATCATCTGCAGCGCACCGGCGGCCGTTATGCCTTGTGCACCATGTGCATCGGAGTGGGGCAGGGTATCGCCATGATTATCGAACGAGTCTAATCTGACCCTGAAGCAATATTTCATCTAAAAGAACACGAAGGAGGAATTATGTCCAAGTCGCCGTTTCGTTGGTCCATGACCGCTGTTGGTGAGCCCATGGTCAGGAGTGAATTCGAGCCGCTTCAACCCGCAGCAGGAGAAGTTGTTGTCGAGGTTGCGGGGTGCGGAGTATGCCACACCGACCTGGGATATTATTACGATGGTGTCCGTTTCAATCATCCGGTGCCGTTAACACTAGGTCACGAGATCAGCGGCCGGGTTGTCAGCGCGGGAGCCGGCGCCGAAGAGTGGCAGGGCAAGGCTGTGCTGATTCCGGCGGTAATGCCGTGCGGAGTGTGCGATCTGTGTCTCAGCGGCCATGGCACCATCTGCCGCAAACAGCAGATGCCGGGCAATGACATTCAGGGCGGATTCGCCAGCCATATTCTGATTCCGGTCCGTGGTCTCTGCCCGGTAGACGAACAAAAGCTCAAGGCCGCCGGTCTGGAACTGGCTGATATATCGGTGGTTGCCGATGCTGTTACCACCCCCTATCAGGCGGCGGTTCAGGCCGAAGTGGAACCCGGAGATTTGGCCATTGTAGTCGGGATCGGCGGCGTCGGCGGCTATGCGGTTCAGATCGCCAGCGCCATGGGTGCAACGGTTGTGGCCATCGATGTTGATCAGGCCAAGCTGGATAATATGGCCAAATACGGCGCCGGTCTGACCATCAATGCCAGAGAGGTGCAGGGACGTGATATGAAAAAGGCGATCACCGCCTTTGTCAAGGAAAAGGGCCTGCGCGAAACCTGCTGGAAGATATTCGAATGTTCCGGAAGCGCAGTCGGCCAGGAAACCGCCTATGGTCTGATGACCTACGGGGCAACCCTGTCGGTGGTCGGTTTCACCATGGACAAGCTAGAACTGCGCCTGTCGAACCTGATGGCTTTCCACGCCAGGGCACTCGGCAACTGGGGCTGCCTGACCGAACTTTATCCGGCTGCTCTCGACATGGTGCTGGACGGAAAAATTGCACTGGCGCCTTTTATCGAAAAACATCCATTGAATGATATTAATCAGGTTTTTGCCGCTGCCCATGAACACAAGCTTACACGGCGTGCAATCCTGGTTCCTAATCCATAAAGGAGAAACGAACATGAGTGAAACTCCTCTCAAAGTATCCCTGGAGCGCGAGGGCGGTCTGCTGCGTCTGACTCTGGCCCGTCCCAAGGCCAATATCGTTGATGCCGCCATGATCGGCGCCTTGCGGACAGCTCTCAGCGAGCACCTGAATCAGCCGCACCTGCGGGCCGTGCTGCTGTCGGCCGAAGGCCCCCACTTCAGTTTCGGTGCCAGCGTTGATGAGCATATGCCGGATTCCTGCGCCCAGATGCTGAAATCGCTGCACGCTCTGGTCTTGCAACTTGTCGAGAGCCCGGTTCCGGTTCTGGTCTCAGTGCGCGGACAATGTCTGGGCGGCGGGCTTGAGGTAGCCGCAGCCGGACATATCATCTTTGCCGCGCCCGGCGCAATGTTGGGTCAACCGGAAATCAAGCTGGCCGTATTTGCACCGGCCGCCTCCTGTCTGCTGCCGGAGCGTATCGGGCAGGCTCAGGCCGAGGACCTGCTTTTCTCGGGTAGGAGCATCAATGCCGAGGAGGCTTTGAGGATCGGTCTGGTCAATTTTGTAGCTGAAGACCCCGATCAGGCCGCGCTGGATTATTTTGACCAGAATCTTGCCTCAGTGAGTGCAAGCACCCTCCGCTTTGCGGTTCGCGCAGTCCGGAGTGACGTGATGCAGCGGATCAGGACAAAGATTGAGTTCGTGGAGAAGCTGTACCTGGAAGAGTTGATGACAACCCATGATGCTGTGGAAGGACTCACCGCTTTCATTGCCAAGCGGCCGGCCGTGTGGCAGGACCGTTAATACCGAGTCGCAATCAAACGATTACGTCGTTGGCTTCGTCGGTGACTCCTCAACGTACTGATAGTACGCCTCTGTCGCCACTCTCCTTGCCGCCTAGTACTCATTTTGATTGCAACTTGGTATAAGTTAAATTTAGGGGGCACTATGCAGGGATTTATCGATTTCAAAGGACGTACCGCTGTTGTCACCGGAGGCGCGCGCGGTATAGGTCTGGCCATTACCAACGGGTTGCTCAGGTACGGTGCCAAGGTGCACGTCTTTGACGTGGCTCCCGGCGAAGGTGAGCAGGAGTATCAGTTTCACAAGGTCAACATTGCCGACTCCGCCAGCGTGGCTCAGGCGGTTGCCCAGCTGCCCGACAAGGTTACGCTGCTGGTCAATAATGCCGGCATTACCAGGGATCGAAGCGTACTCAAGATGTCGGATGAAGAGTGGGAGTCCGTGCTTTCCGTAAACCTGACCGGGGCCTTTAATATGGTGCGCGCTCTGGCGCCGGACATGCGGGATGCCGAATATGGACGGATTGTTAATTTAACGTCAATCAACGGAATTCGCGGCAAGTTCGGACAGGCCAACTACAGCGCATCCAAGGCGGGCTTGATCGGACTTACCAAGACGCTGGCACGCGAGCTGGGACCCAAAGGCATAACCGTAAACGCCGTTGCTCCCGGTATGGTCCTGACGGAAATGGCGCTTGCCTTGCCGGAAGAGTTTCTTGCCAAGGCAAAAAATGAAAGCGTTTTACCTGAACTTGCTACGCCCGAAGATATTGCCAATACAGTATTGTTCCTGCTTTCCGATGCGGCCCGCATGATAACCGGCGAAGTTATTAAAGTGGATGCCGGGCAGTACATTTAAGGTTTACATAATTGAAGTTTTAGTACTGGCGGTTCCATGGCAATGATCCATTCGGGAAAGACACATCTCGAGAGTAAGAATATGATCAAGAAAGAAAAATCGACTTATAATATACAGACGGTCGGTCATGCGCTGGACGTTCTGGAACAGTTTCATGGTAAAAACGACGAGCTTGGATTCATGGAGTTGTGCAGAAGCCTTAATTTTCAAAAAAACAAGGTATTCAGGCTGCTTGCCACTCTGGAGGCCCGCAACTATATCGAGCAGAACAAGGCAACGACCGGCTATCGTCTCGGCCTGAAAAATCTGCAGCTGGGGCAGACCTTTTTTAAGCAGACCGGTCTCCTTAGGCATGCAAGACCCATCCTGGAATCACTCTCCAAAGAGAGTGGAGAAACCTCCTATGTAGCAATAATGAAGGATTTTCAGGTCATCTATCTGGACTCAATCGACTCTAACCTGCCAGTGAGGCTCGTTTCCCGTGTCGGGAAAACGTTTCCTTTCTATTGTACCGAGGCGGGGAAAGTGATTGCGGCAAGTATGGACGAGAAAAATCTGCGGGATTATTTTAAAAACGTAAAAATTAAAGAGTACACTTCAAATACCGTATGTAAGCTGGACGATTTGAGAATACAGCTGAAAAGGATAGCAGAACTCGGTTATGCGGTTGAGGATGAAGAGCTGGAAACAGGTGTCAAATGCATCGGTGCGCCGATTCGTGACTATACAAAGCGCGTCATAGGGGCGGTGAGTGTTTCGGCGCCTTCAATGCGATTTACCGAAGAACGGATGAATACTTACTTGATGCCTCTTGTTAAGGAAGCTGCCGCAGAACTCTCCGCCAGGCTTGGGTACAAGTAATTCCAATTCCAAATCAAAGCGCTATCATCGTTGGCTCGTCATCGGCACCTCAACGTACTGATCAGTACGCCTCGGTTCCTCAATTCTCGCCGCCTTGATTTCATCTTTGATTTGAAATTGGAATAATTCCAGCAAAAGAAGAGATTTATAACTTTATGGATCGGCATAAATAAAGGGGTTGGCTGTTTCAGCCAACCCCTTTATTTATATGTGCTATACGCTTTCGCTTTTTGCAATCAGGACCGCAATCGAGCGCGCCGGCAGCCGATAGGTGCGAGCGGTGATGGATGGCATTGCATCCTGGGGTACGATGTCTTCGGGTGAGTCTCGTGAAGTGTCGATCCATCGATGCCAGGTCCCGCCCGGCAGCTTTTTAGGGGAGGGGAGGCGGAAGGTGAGCGGTTTCCAGTAGGCATTTATAATGTAATGGAAGACGACCCGCTTGGTTACGCTCCAGACAGTCAGTGCAATGCTGTGCGATTCATAACTCAAGTCCGGTTTATGCAGCCGGACGCCATGCCACTCCAGTCGCGCCTGATCTAGAAGCTGGTTCAGGGTCAGATCCTCCACGGCACCCTCGCCGTGCATGGTCCGTGCGGCAATCAAAAGCCTGGTAAAACGGTGGATGTCTTCATGGCGCGTCAGCAATCCCCAGTCAAACCAGCTGATCTCATTATCCTGGCAGTAGGCATTGTTGTTTCCCTGCTGACTCCTGCGTACCTCATCCCCCATCAGGATCATCGGGGTGCCGAGGGCAAGCAGGGTTACTGCCAGGAAGTTCTTCACCTGACGGTTGCGCAGTCCTTCGACAGTCGGGTCGTCGGTGGGTCCCTCGAAACCGCAGTTCCAGCTTGCGTTGGACTCGGCCCCGTCCCGGTTCTGCTCGCCGTTTGCAAGGTTGTGCTTTTTGTTGTATGAAACCAGGTCGTTCAGGGTGAATCCGTCATGGCAGGTAATAAAGTTTATGCTCTGCTCTGCTTCACGCTCCTGATGGCCGTAGATGTCCGGACTGGCCAAAAGGCGTGAGACGAAGCGGTAAATCATACCGTTGTCACCTTTGATAAAGCTGCGCACGTCGTCGCGGAACTCTCCATTCCATTCTTTCCAGCTGTCACCAATGAAGCTTCCTACCTGGTAAAGTCCTCCTACGTCCCATGCTTCGGCGATCAGTTTTATTCCTGCCAGGGCCGGATCCGATTCTATGTCCCAGATGATCGGCGGGTTTTTGAGCGGATGACCCTGGCCATCCCGTGACAGAATCGACGCCAGGTCGAAGCGGAAACCATCAACATGCATCTCCTTGACCCAGTAGTTGAGGCTGTCGATGATGAGTCTGCGGACCACATGATGATTGGCATTCAGCGTATTGCCGCAGCCGGAGTGGTCGATATGGATGCCGTCAGATTCCATGCTGTAGTAAACATCGTTGGCAAAACCGCGGTAACAGAACGTCGGACCGTTATGGTTACCTTCACAGGTGTGGTTGTAGACCACATCGAGGATCACCTCGATGCCGGCACAATGCATTGCCTTGACCATGTCGCGGAATTCATTCAGGGGGCCGAGCGGGTCCTTGCGTGAACTGTAGGCCATGTGGGGGGCGAAGAACGAAACCGGGCTGTAGCCCCAATAGTTGCACATGCCGACCGGGGCGTCATGCGGGTCAAACTGGAAAACCGGCAGCAGTTCGACGGCAGTTATCCCCAGATCCTGAAGATATGGGATCTTTTCGATCAGGCCGGCATAGGTGCCGCGTTTTTCTGGCTGGACTCCGGAGGAAGGGTGCATGGTGAATCCCGCTACATGCATCTCATAGATTATAGTACTGGAATACGGGCGCTTGAGCGGCATATCTCCCTCCCAGTCGTAACCTCGTGGGTCTGCCACCACGCTTTTCATGGAGTGGGCAACATTATCGCCCGGCACGCATGCGGCGCGGCGGTCATATCCGTCAGGTACCGCCACCGCGCGGCCATAGGGGTCAATCAGGAGTTTGTCCGGATCAAAGCGCAGTCCCCGCTGCGGGTCAAAGGGGCCGGCCACCCGGAAACCATACAGCTGGCCGTCTCCGATGTCCGGGACAAAGATATGCCAATAATGGTAGGTGCGGTTCTGCCTTGGATCGAGTGTTATGATGCGTGAAGCTGTCCTGTCGTCCGCATGGTCGAAGAGGAGCAGTTCGACACCGGTGCAATCCCGCGCAAAAACGCTGAAGTTTACTCCGCCGCTGCAGACGGTCGCACCGAGAGGGGAAGTGTTTCCCTTATGCAGTTCATGATGAACACTGACCGCTTGTTCATGGACATTTTTCATCTTAGTCCTTTTTGTGTTATGGATTTCTTCAGAGAAAAATGTATCGGTAGCATGATATCAGGGACATGTCGATAACGGTTAGTTATTTCAACCGCAACTAAACTTGATTATCCGGGAAAGGTGAATATTTATCGGGTATTTCAATTTTGGACGCCGATTTACACAGACTGCACAGTGCCATTGGTTATGTGGCGTTTTTGATGACGGTTTCGGCCGGCGAATGGCAGCGCCATATAAAACGGCACATTGCTTGACATAGGCGGGGCCCACATCGTCTCCTTTTCAGCCCATTAAAACATCCCTCAACATGTTGAAGTTCCGTCAAATACTGAGGCTTGATTAATCGTTACATGCATCTCAGTCCTCTTGCCCTGCCAAGATAATACACTGATATTGAAGGAAAAACCAAAACACGTGCTCAATGTGAGACTATTGGCAGGTCTCTTGCTCTCTACCATGAATAACTTGATAGCAGTATGGGATCATTATTGTGGATAGCTGAAAAGAGGGATGTAATGTCTGTACGTTAACCACCAACACGCAACCAAAGGAGAGCACAATGAAAATAAGAAATCATTCGCTGGTATTATTCGCCATGCTTCTAATCAGTACAGCAGCATTACAGTTCGGTTGCGCAACTACCGGCGTGGATCGATCTGTTAAAACCTCCAATTCAATACAGGAAGTTGATAGTGAGATAAGGAAAATGATTGTCCAGATTGATGTCACGGCAATATCGCTGGATTCACTTGTGATTGCTGGAAATCCTGATTTGAAAAAATCCTTTGAATCCTATTCAGATAATGTCTTCAAACTCGAAAAAGAGGGTAAAAAAATGAACAAGCGAGTTGAAGAAATGAAATCGCAAAGCAAAGAGTATTTTGGCGAATGGGAAAAGCAGGGTGACACATTTACAAATACGGAAATCCGTGAACTTAGCGCTGAACGCCGCAACAAGTTAGCCGAAATCTATGCTCGGGTACCTGCATCAGCTTCAGGAATCAAAGGGACTTACCTCGCTTATCTGACGGAGTTGAAAGAAATTCAAAAATATCTCTCCAATGACTTAACACCAAAAGGTGTTGAAACCATAACTCCTGTTGCTAATAAGTCCATTCAGGATCTGGATGCATTAAAAGTATCCCTCAGGCCGGTAATATTTGCTCTGGATGAAATAAAGGCAGAATTATATCACGTCAAAAAGTAGATGCAGAACTGCAGCATCTGGAAAAGGAGAAAATTATGTTGTGGACAATCTGTGTAATTCTAATAGTGCTGTGGCTGCTGGGAATGGTTACCGCTTACACGATGGGCGGCCTGATCCATATACTGCTTGTAATTGCCATAATTGTTGTACTGGTGCGTGTCATTCAAGGACGAAAAGTCCTGTAGGATGCGTTATTTGCAAACTTTATCAGGAATCTCTTATCGTTAATATATCTGAAATCAGGCTGATAAATTCCTCTAGGTAATCCCCCGGCTCTGCCGTGGTACCCCAATAGTTAGACAGTTCCTGAAATATGTTGAAGCCTCCCTAACGTGAACCGCTCAAAGTACACGAAAAGGAGGCTTCAATATGTTTTGGCTTACTCTGAAATATTTCATGTGGGTAGTGTGGCTTATCTGTTTGAATTGCCGAAAGAGTGTCGAAATCGTTTAACTTTCTCTTAGGATCACAAGAAGAAATACTTCTAATATATGAGTTGATTGCAAAACTAATCGGACGCTACTAACTGGTCTGATCGGTAGCCGTTACATCCTGCCAGACCGTCATGAGGATCGCGAAGAGAACAGGGCCCAGGATCAGGCCGAGAATCCCCACCGTAAAAACACCGCAGATCGCTCCCAGCACAATTGCCGGGACAGGGATGTTGCTGCTTGCGCCAATGGCAAGCGGGCGGATCGCGTTATCGGCAAGCCCAACGAAAACAATGCACCAGAGTGCCAGTAGTCCCGCCTTGAGATAAGCGCCGTTGATGGCAATCAGGGCTGCCAGCGGCACCCAGACGATGCCCGTGCCGACAACCGGCACCAGCGCTGCCAGAGCGGTCAGTGCGCCGCAAATAACCGGAGCGGGGACCCCTGCGACAAAGTACCCGATTCCGGCGGTCAGACCCTGTACAAGACAGGTTAAGATTGTTCCTACTGTCACTGCTGTCGTTGTGGCACGGATTTCTGAAAAATAGCGCTGCGCTTTGTGCTGGTTGGTGGCGAACCGAGCGATAGCCGCGAATACAATTCTTTCGCCGTCACGATAGATGAAAAAGAGTATGAAAAGAGCTATTGCAAGGGTTAAGATCAATTCGCCAAGGTTTTTAGCGGCATTGGTAGTCACCTCAAGGAGATATCCCGAAACCCCGGCAGCCAGCTTTGCACCGGTACCGGAAAGATCGATGCCGAATCGCTCCAAATGGACAATAATATCGCTTGCGAACGGAAAACGGCTGAGAGTGCCTGACCCGGTCGTCTTAAATGCCAGAATGAGGCGCTCACCTTCCATGTACCAGTCTGCGGCGTTTTGAGCGATCATGACGATCATGGCGGCAACCGGCAGTATGAAGCAAACGGTTATTGCGAGAACCATCAGTCCGGCAGCACGGTCAGGGTGGTCAGGGAATCTTCTGGCCAGCCGGTCGTGGTGGGGAAGGGTGGCGATGCCTATGATAAGCGCCCACGCCAGAGGTTTGGCGATCGGGGCCGCCAGCAGGGCAAACAGCCAGACTGCAGCGGCAGTGGCAAAAGCGGCCATGAAGCTCAGGTAAATTTTTTTGTCCATAGTGGTCACCGTTCTGAGGAAGGGAAGTGAGAAAAGCCGTGCGTCGCTAAAAAGTGATGACCCTTCTCATTCAATAATTGCCGGTAACTATGATTCCGGGGCAAGTCTCTATCCACGCATCTCGATTTTATACATTTCAGCACAGGCAACGGCCTGCTTTTCCAAGCTCAATTTCTGCCGTTCATTTATTTGCCTTAGCTGTTACGGGTTCAGCGATTTAAAAAATGATTAATCCTTTCGATAGACTTTGAATCCGAAAGGGACAAGTGTCGGGAATGTTTCGGGACGGGTGGAATACACAGTTACGCTGCTGCCCGGTTGAATGTTGCCGGTGGAATCGAGAATAAGACTCATTATGCCGCTTGCCAGCGGCGGGCGGACCACACAGTCCCGGTCACTGAAGTTGAACAGGCAGAGCAGCTGGCCTCTGTCGGATCTACGGATGACCGCCAGAACATGCTGCTCTTCGCAAATGACCACCTGCATATCCTCTCTGCTGAGGCTGGCAAAGGGAGTACACTCCTTTCGGAGGCGAATCAATTTGCGGTAAAACTCGAAAATGGTGCGGTGTTTCCCTTGATGACGTTTTTCATGATCCAGTTTTGCCGAGAGAAAGGTCGCCTCCGACTGTGGATCGGGAGAAATACCCTGATTTTCAGAATCTGCAAGTTCCTTAAGGCGTTGCCGTCTGACCGCTTCCACCAGCTCCGTATCTCCATGACTGACAAAATAGGGGAACGGCGCCGATTCCGCATACTCCTCTCCCATGAAGAGCAGCGGCACGTAGGGGGAGAGCAGCACCGTCGCGGCGGCAAGCATGAGCTGCTGTGCAGAAAGATGCTCGCCCGGGCGTTCTCCGCGCCTCCGGTTTCCAATCTGGTCATGGTTATGGGAAAACACCACCAATTGACCGGGCGGAATTTCTGCCGAAGAATTGCCATGCCGCCGCTTTCTGAAGGTTGAGTATCCGCCGGAGAGGACAAAGCCCTCCATATAACTTTTGACCAGATCGGATAACTTGCCGAAATCAACGTAATATCCTGTCCGATCACCGGTCAGAACGGTTCGCAGGGCATGATGGAAATCGTCATTCCATTGGGCATCCAGGCCGTAGCCGCCAGACGCCGGAGGAGTGATCACCCGCACGTCGTTCAGATCGCTTTCGGCAATAACGTAGACCTGACGTCCGAGGGCGGTTCCCTGCCGGTGGACGGCTTCGGTCAATTCCTGAAGGATATGCAGGGCGCTGAAATCGTAGATCGCGTGGATGGCGTCCAGCCGTAAGGCATCTATATGGAATTCGGTTATCCAGTACAGCGCATTCGAGATGAAGTAGCGGCGGACCGGATCGCTGTCGGAACCGTCGAAATTGACCGCGTCTCCCCAGGGAGTGCGGTATCGATCGGTAAAATAGGGGCCAAAGTTGTGCAGATAGTTCCCTTCAGGCCCCAGATGATTGTAGACCACATCCAGAACCACGGCCAGACCCTTGGAATGGCAGGCATCAACCAGCCGCTTCAGGCCTTCAGTGCCGCCATAGCTGTTCTGGGGAGCAAAGGGGCAGGTGCCGTCATAACCCCAGTTGCGCTCTCCCGGAAACTGTGCCACCGGCATCAGTTCCAAAGAGGTTATGCCTAAATCGCACAGATAATCCAGGTGCGGGATGACCGCATCGAAGGTGCCCTCTGTGGTGAAGGTACCCACATGCAGTTCGTAGAAAATGCTCTTTGAAAGGGCTATTCCCTGCCATCTGCTGTCGTTCCAGGCAAAAGTCGGATCAATAATCCGTGAAGGGCCATGCACACCATCAGGTTGACTGCGGGAAGCCGGATCAGATCGACGCACTGTGCCGTCCAGCCAGAACCAGTAACGGTCTCCGGGTGCCGCCGGCAGCACACCATGAAAGTATTCACCGTCACGCTGGAGCGGACTTTTCATACCTCCGGCATCGACGAGTTCCACCTCAACCGATTCGGCCAAGGGGGCCCAGACCCTGAAGTTGACTTTGTCATCTCTATATGTTGCACCTATGTCCAGGGTGAATTGCCCCATCTATGGATCTCCTTTTCGAATCCTCAGTGACCTGATATCAAGCCTGTTTAATTGGAACTACTGCTTGAACAGGCTGTTAAGTTCGGGTACGGCCTTCAGCATGACCGATTGAATGGCTTCCTCCAGAACCTTTCTGGCAAGCATGTCACGATCCTTGATATCGGTTCTGGATGATGTGGATTCATACTGAAGCCGCTTGATAAGCTGGCCTTTATTGGACACGTCTATACCAACCAGCACCCTGCATTTGACTTTCAGATCTACCACATCCGAGATTTGTTCAATTGCGATTTCAGCCTTGATCAGATCCAGAACCTGTTGATTGCCGGCAGGGCTTTTGGTGGCTGGTACAACAGTATATCCTGCCTTTTTAAGCTCCAGTACGAGCGCTTCCTGAATTATTTCCGACGGGGAGCGTGGGCTGAATACGTCATTAATGATGTTGTTGTCATCATCTTTAACCTTGCCGATCACCCATTTGATGTCTGATGAATTTGTACGGCGGTTTTCCGGTATGACTATATAAACTTCACCCGTGCCGCCACGAACAGTCGCAGAAGGTTGATAGAGGGTGTTTACGGTTTGTGCATATCGGGCGCACCCGCTCGAAAGCAGCATGCCGGAACAGGCAATCAGCATGACAAACGATATCAGGTTAATTTTTTTAATTATTGTTCTCATGTTCCTGCTCCTTTTTGTATCCCCGGATGAATTAAAAGACCCGCCGGAGCGGGTCTCGATTTACTTAACATCCCGCAACTATTGCAAATGCAAGGTGGTTATTTAACTCTTCCTCTTAAAAGAAGTATCTGACGCCGAAAGTCGTTGATAAAGAGGTTGGATCGAATTTACCAACTTTACCGGTAGACCCGTGAATATCGGCATCCGGGGCAACTACGACCTTTACTTCTGTAGTCAGGGCCAACTGTTTCATCAAGAAATAGTCAATGCCTCCATTGGCATGTACACCTACCGTTGTGTCAACGCTGCGGCCTTGATCGGCGTCGTTTATCAGTATGTCCAGTCCGGTACCCACATAGGGAACAAGTTTTGGGTGATCTGTTACGAAACGATACTGAGCGCCCAGTGAAATATTCGTCACTCCGAAATTGCCGAATTGTGAACCAATTTCACTATGTGTAACGTCAAACTCTGCTGCGAAGTGATTATCTATTCCGTAGATAACTCCGCCACCTCCTGTAAAGCCTGTATCGGTATCATTTTTGAACGGACCGATTTCCCCGTCAGAAGGAACCTGGAAACCGATCTTGCCGGTTACACCTACTTTTCCTTTGATACTGTCGGCAAATGCTGTGCCGACAGCCAGAGAAATTGTTGCTGCTGCACAGGTAAGGACTAAAAGTTTTTTCATAACCGGATATCTCCTTGGGAATTTATTGGTGTGACTGTTTTCTAGTTTTTGCTGATTTGTTCAAGTATTTCATTGGCTTCTTTTAACTTAAGTTTAAGATTTTTCAAGTCTTCGGCGCTATATTTTTTACTGCCCTTTGAAACTTCAGTCTCCAGTCGTTTTATCTTTGCCTGGATAGATTCCGCTTCTAAAGCACACTGCCTTACGCCATCTGAAGTATCCATACTCATGTTGCCCTGTTCGGCGGCCAGCACCGGCATAGCTCCGAACAATCCCACTGCCAGAAATACTGCTATGAATTTTTTCATATACTCTCCTTTGGTTGATTGGTTGGCATTCTGTAAATCCACATGGTTTTTTACTATTTTCATTACCTCCTCCTTTGATTTGAGGTCGAATATGTATTCGACCACTTATCTACATACACTGCAAAGCACTTTTCAGGCTGTTGGGTATATTGACCAGCAATGGTTCCACTCCCATAAACCTGGCGCACTGCATCCATACGTCAAGCAACTGCAGGCCGTTGATGTCAACATCACTTACCAAGTTACAGTCGATGCGGATGCTGTTCCCGCCGCCTGATTCTATTTGCTCCAAAGACGAGGCCAACAGTTCGATATTGCTTTGAGTCATTCCTGAGTAGGTCAAGTCGCCATTCAGATGCGCAACTGAGCCTTCCATATTGATAGTCATTTTTGCCTCCTGATAGTTCCTCCATCTCAACTCGGCAGACATTGTGATCGTGCTCATGTTTGCCAGGATGTGTACCGCAACTAACATGCCGGAGCCGGTTTGTTTTTGTGATCTGGTGTAAGTGGCTGGTTTATGGTATTAAAATATTGTTAAGTTTGTTGTGTGCAGGTAAAGCCGTCAACTAAATCCGTCAGGTATGACATAACCGCTATATATGGCGGACTTATAATATCTGTTTTTACAGTTCTATTTTGCCGGCGTAGGTTGCTCCATACCCAATGGTGTCGCCTTCGGCTGATCTCCCAACGGTGCCGGCATCGGTTGTATCATCCCCGCTGGTGTCGGTGTCGGTTGATCGCCTGAAGGTGCCGGTATCGGCTGTTTCATCCCCGCTGGTGTCGGTTTTGGCTGATCTCCCGGGGGTGCCGGCACCGGCTGCTTCATACTCGGCGGCGCCGGGTCTGCCTGGCTGCCGCCCAGAGGTCCATTATTTGTCTGCTGCATTACCGGTGATGCGGGTGGCGATTGCACACTGTCGGCCGGGGGCGTCATGAGCTCATTCTGGAGTATTTTCTCTTCCCGCTCTCTCGCGGCGGTGGTGCTTTTTGCTTTCGGTGATTTGAATGCCTTATTGCGGTATTTGTGGGGTATCAGGGCTGGATTGTCAGTGAAACCGACCACTCCCCGATCATTGATCCATTTGTAGGTTTCTGCATCTGCCACTGCTGCGCTGCACAGTACCAGCAGCATGAATATTGTTGTGCGTATCATGGTGTACTTCCTTTTATGATGTTGTTATGCGGTAATCCTTTCTGTCTGCTTTATCAGAGCTTCTTGGCCACTTCACGGGCAGCTGTCACTACCGGGTCCCAGACCGGTGAAAAAGGCGGAGCATAGCCAAGGTCGAGATTAATCATCTCCTCTACTGTAAACCCGGCATGCAGAGCGGTTGCCACGGTATCTATTCTCTTTGCCGAACCTTCCATTCCGACGATCTGGCCTCCCAGCAGGCGACCGCTGCCCTTTTCGGCCAGCAGCTTGACGGTTATTTCCCCTGCACCGGGAAAGTATCCCGCCTTGGTTCGACTCTTGATTACTGCGCTGACCCACTCGATTCCCAGTTTTTCGAGCTCCTGTTCCTGGAGACCGGTACGTGCGACTTCCACCTGACATATTTTGGTGACGGCTGTCCCCATTACCCCCGGAAAGGTGGCATAGCCGCCCCCCAGGTTGATGCCTGCTACGCGACCATGGCGGTTTGCTACTGTTCCAAGTGCTATATGGAATGGTTTGCGGCTCACCAGATGGAACGACTCGGCGCAATCGCCTGCGGCCCAGATCCCTGGTATTCCGGTTTCCATCCGTTCGTTCACCCGGATCGAACTTTTATCGCCAAGCGGTATGCCGGCTTGAGCTGCAAGCGCCGTGTTGGGCCGCACACCAAGACCCAGAATCACAATGTCGGCCGGCAATGTGCGCTTGTCGGTGACGACACCGGTCATCTTCCCGGCCGTTGTCACAAACTCCGTGAGAGTCTCCTCCATATACAGGGTGACTCCCAGATCCCGCAGCGCCTGGGACACCAGTGCCCCCATGTCTTCATCGAGCGTGCCCATCACCTGAACGGATCTGTCTATCAGGGATACCTTCAGGCCATGCCTCACCAGGGCTTCTGCCATCTCCAGACCGATGTAGCCGCCGCCTACGACAATACCTTTTTTCATCTTTTCCCCTTCGAGCCGCCTGCGGATATCCAGGCCGCTTTCGAGGGTGTTTACCCCGCAAATATTTATGGCTTCGGATCCGGGGAGGTCCGGGCAGATCGGAACCGCACCGGTGGCGATCAGAAGCTGGTCATACGGCTCCCACGTAATTCTGCCGCTTTTCAGATCGCGAACATGCACTTTACGTCCTGCCGCATCGATCTCCTCCACCTCATGAAGGACCTTCACATCGATTCCATCCCGTTTCCGGAACATTTCCGGCGTGCGGATAATGAGTTTTTCTTCCTCGTCGACAACCCGGCCGACGTAATAGGGAATCCCTCAGGCCGAAAAGGAGGTGTGCGGACCCCTCTCGAAGACGACAATCTCCAGTTCGGGACGTCGACGCCTTGCCTGGGAGGCTGCGCTCATACCTGCGGCATCGCCGCCGATAACCAGCAGTCGTTCTTTTGTCATGTTTTATTCCTCCTTGAAGTTAAGGGAACAATTGTGTCTGATTCACGGTTATCGAGCAGTATAGCTCAATCGACTACGTGGCCGAGCTGTTTAGCTTTGCGTGTTCCTGGCTGGCTGCGAAATATTTGATTGCCTCGCGCATTAAATCCGAAACACTCTGATGGGTTGTATTGACCAAAGCTAATAGTTGTCTGCGTTCTCCCTCGCTAATTCTCATGGAGATGATATTATAGAGTGGTTTTTCTTTGATTCTGGCCATGGTATTGATCCTCCTTATATGATTGATAATCATCAACAACCGTACCAGAGAAAATTAAAAGAAGCCAAAGGTGTAACAGATTGATATTTAGTGGTAATATGGTAGGGTGGGGTACGGAGCTCAGATGAGGCCGTCTATGGAAACCGTCATGTTTGACACAACTGTTATATATGACGGGTTGTTTTGCGGCAGACGTTGATTAATCTTGCAAAGCTTTTTTTCATGACCACCTCTTCCTTTTTACGCCATCCCGATGAGAAGCGTATGCTTAGCTAACTGAAAACAAGTTGTTTAGTCGGACATGCACAGGGCGCGTCTGTTTTTCAAAATGCACACCTGAATTAATTTGACAGCGTAAGCTGAATTTTTAAGGGCAAAATCCGCGTGGTGCGGTTGTTGCACTGATCAAGTTCACTTACTAAATGAAGCAGGATGCCAGGAGGCAGCACCATGTCCTTGATAATTTATTTGATCGGTTTTGCTTTTGTCATCGGTGGCATTGCGTGGGCCCTTGTTGTCGCAGGCTTGAGTACCCAGTACGTGTTAATCGCAAGCGTCATACTTGTCGGGATAGCCATCCTGACCGGAGTGACCCGTACCCGCACAAGGGACTGAACGGGTCCCGAACCCTTGATTTATATCCTGTAATCCTGTGAGGTGGCCCATGTCAGAAACGTCGTCAGCAGGCAGAGATAATCTTCGCATCCGGGAAATGACCATCGACGATTTTCCCGAAGTCTTTCATATCGGTGAAGAGGTATTCACTGTTGAATATTCCCAGAGTCTTTACCGGACCTGGGATGAATACGAGATAACTACGCTCTTTAATTCGGACAGCGAACTCTGCCTGGTGGCGGAGTCGAGTGAAAAGATTGTCGGGTTCGTCCTGGGAACAACCGTCAACAAACATAACTCGCCCTGGAAATACGGCTATCTGGTCTGGCTGGGGGTACGCAAGGACATTCAGCAGGGGGGCATTGGAAGCGGGCTTTTCAAGGAGATGAAGCACCGCATGAAGGAGCAGGGGGTACGGATGATGATCATCGATACCTCCGCCGACAACCTTCCGGCGGTCAACTTCTTTCAAAAACAGGGCTTCGGAGATGTTCAGGAGCACGTCTACATGTCCCTCAATCTGACGCGCAAGACCGGAAAAAAAACGGTCAAGAAACCATGAACGCCGTTCTGGAGAAGGTCTGGCAGGCTGTCGATCCCGTCCGTTTGCGAAAAACGTTTCTTGACCTGCTTGATATCTATTCGCCGTCCGGCAAGGAAGAGGATATCCAGATCTATCTGGAAGGGTTGCTCACCAGGGCTGGTTTCAGCGTGGAGCGTCAGGACGTGGCCGATGATCGTTATAACCTGCGGGTAACCATGGGACCGGGGGAGCCGCGGCTCTATCTGGTAGGGCATGTGGATACCGTTCCGGCCTGGGATCTGGACGAATTCGGACCGCAGCAGGAAGACGGAATTATCCTTGGGTTGGGAAGCGCTGATATGAAGGGCGGCTGTGCAGCCATGGTCGAGGCCTGGCTGGCGCTGGCCGGGGTTTTGAAGCCGGAGGAACGGCCTTCGGTTGGGCTACTGCTGGTGGTCGGGGAGGAAGAAAACGGGGACGGCAGCATTACTTTCCTTGAATCCTGCCGCCCGTCCTGGGTTGTCATTGGTGAGCCTACCAGCCTGGCGGCCGGGTTCTCTCACTATGGTTATCTGGAGGCCGGATTCGTCACGCGCGGCATTCGCAGTCACTCATCACTACCTGAACTTGGGCATAATGCGGTCGAATCGATGCTGCGCGTTCTGCTGCTGCTGGGCAACGACCGGTTGTTCGACCGGGCGAAAACGGAGATCGTCTATTCAATCAGGGAAATGAAGTCTTCGCGGGCCGGTTTTGTCGTTCCTGATCGCTGCGAAACCTGGATTGATCTGCATCTGCCGCCCGATCATGATCCGACCGCCCTTCAGGATGAAATCCGCCGGGTTGTCGCCAGCCTTGACCGGTCGATTCCCGGCCTTGATCTGGATGTCACCTTCGATTTTGCCTCATCTGGCTATAACCTTGGCACCAACAACCGTCCGGCGCAGATTTTGCGGGAGATCTATCCACGTCTTGGCCTGTCGTTAAATACGGATGCCTTTCGCTCCCATTCCGACGGCAATGTCTTTTTTGCTGCAGGAGTAAAACCGCTGATTCTCGGTCCCGGCTCTCTGGAAACCGCCCATACGCCTTACGAACGGGTGGTCTTTGAAGAAGTATTGTGCGCCTCCCGCATTTATGCCGCGCTCTGTCTTGGATGTGATAGTGACTATGAAGCGGAGGTATGATGAAGATTAATCCCTTCTTCATGATAAGAGGGTTTCAACTGCCGACTGGTTCACGCTGGCAAATGCGGTCTACGGTACCGGGGCAAAGTTTTCCATGCTGACATACCTGCAGATGCACGATGTCCTGCATGTCTACTATGCGGGCGCAATTTTATTCCTGCCAGTGCGGGTCTGATTCTATATCCCATATGATCGGAGGGGTGAGCGGATGACCCTGTCCATCCCGTGACAGAATCGACGCCAGGTCGAAGCGGAAACCAGCAACATGCATCTCCTTGACCCAGTAGTTGATACTGTCGATGATGAGTCTGCGGACCACTGTATTGTCACTGAATTTCCTCAGCTAAAATCTAATCGCAGGCATTTTATCAGGGGCATGCCATTTAGTAACTCTCTTTTCCGAAATACAGGCCAGGATAAAATACAGGCACACCAGACCCCACAGGACAAGCATGTCGAAACTGATATCCTGCAGCGAGGCTCCCATCTGGTTTACCCTTAAAAATCCGTCAGTCCCGGCGGTGCTGGAGAGCAGGTATGACACCCCGCGCAGCCAGACTGGTATGGATTCCTTCGGCCAGGAAAAACCGGCCAGGAACAGGGCCGGCAGGGAGGTAAACATCAGGGCCAGCATTGAGGCCTCACGGTGGCGGAACAGTGTCGCCAGTGACAGGCCGAGAAATATAACTGCCAGGAGGAAAGGAAGCACCAGCAGTGCCAGATCCAGAGGATTAATCCGTTGCGGAAAATTATACAGCCGGGGAAGTACCACGAAGTAATAGGCGGCGTTGAAGAGATATATGGAAAAATAGGCGGCCGTTTTGCCCAGAACATGGGCGATGACAGTGCCATACCCGGTTCCTTCTCCCTGTGGGGGAAGGTGGACGTAGGGCGGATGAGGGGCGGCATTCCGTTCTCGATCTTCCCGGGCAGTGCCGCTCAGCATGCCGATCCCGATCAGGAGTGTCTGCTGCAGGATCATCACCAGCACCGCCGGTACAACATAGCTGGCATAGCCCCCGGACGGGTTGAAGAGTGCCACGGCCACAAGCTGCAACTGGTCACGGAGATGTTTAGCCTGGGCTTCACTGAAACCTCCCGCCTGCATCCGTTTGATCTCGATTCCGGCCGAGAGTGTGCCGCTCGCCACGGCGACCCCGGTCATGACCTGCTGATACAGCAGGAAATAGCTGACATCGCTGTAGACCGCCACGCTGCTCTGTTCTTTGCGCAGGATATTTCGCTCGAAATCATGGGGGATGATCAGGATACCGTGCACCTTCCGGGCAAAGAACAGCTGTTCGGCCTCCAGTTGGCTGGCCGCCTGTGCTGCCACCCTGGTGCTCTCGTGGGCATCGACCATCCGGGCAAGCTGCCGGCTTAAGGCAGAGTGATCCAGATCAACCACGGCCAGCGGCGCATCTTTCAGGACCTCGTTGGCGTAGGGGAGCGGATAGAAGATGGAGTAGAAGAAGATCGCGCCGAAAAATATCATCAGCACACCTTTGTCGCCAAAGATGGTGCGATATTCCTCCCGCCAGACCTGAATAAATTCTCTCATCGCTTGCCCCACTGCAGCTCATCCGCCATTAATCTTCCGAGACGGGGCACTGCCAGAATCGGGATGACAACGACAAAACCGCACATGGCAGCCAGGGCGGGAATTGACACGGACACCGGTGCCCCGCGCATCCCCTGGTCCAGAAGGATAATCAGATAGTAGCTGAGCGGCAGGAGTCCGCCCCAGATTTTTCCTGACAGCGGCATGGCCATTACGGGGAAGGTGATCCCGGCAAAGGCGAAGGCCGGGGCGGCATAGATCGCCGCAGTACTCAGTGAAATCCGCAGATTGGCTGTGGCGGCCACAATCAGCAGTGCCACCGCCTGGTACGACAACACCAGCAGAACCGTTGCCATGGCAATCAGAGTGACGCTCCCCCGCAGCGGCAGTTTCAGCCAGAGAAAGAGATAGCTGTTCATCAACAGCCCCACACAGAGAAAACCGGCCGTGTAGGGGGCCAGCTTGCCTGCCACCGCTGCCCACGGGGAGCCGCCTGCCGTGTCGAGCCATTCCTGGGCGCTGCCCTCCTTCATCTCAACAAGGGTTCGATTGTATGTGAAAAAACTGTAAGATATCTCGTGGTCGAAATAGAAACAGTCAACGGAATCTGTCATAATTAGCATTACTGTCATATATGACGAAAACGGCATGATGACGGAGGGTTCTTTTTGATTACATACTGATCGATAGGAGTATTTAAATTAATGTGTTATCAGTGCCTATGGTTTTGGCATCTTTCATGCTGGAATCAAACCCAAAAACAGCTGATAATTTCATCCATCGTGCTTGTTGAAGATTCTTCTGCGTGCATGGCTGATGCTATAGAGCAGATCATTGAAAACTTGAATATCCGAGCCAGGGGGAAGCTTAACCATTCATGAAAATTACATTCTTCCCAGTATTAGTGTTGGCTTTTTTCTTTTCCGGATGTGCCGCAAAAGCAATTCCGCCTGTCGCGATGAAGATTCCGACCAGGACCATTGATTACCAGAAGGAGGTTAAGCCGCTTCTCGACAAGCGCTGCACGGTTTGCCATTCCTGCTACAATTCGCCCTGCCAGCTCAAACTCGACTCTTTTGAGGGGGCCGATCGTGGAGCCACCAAAAGGGCCATCTATAATTCCACACGATTGAGCTCCATGGAGCCGACCCGCCTATTTACCGATGCGCAGTCAACCGCACAGTGGCGCAAGAAGAAATTCTTCAGTGTAACAAACAGCACCGTTTCAAACGGACTGAACGACTCGATCATGATTCAGCTGTTGTCCCATAAGATTAAAAACCCGAAGAGCGTGGGAGAGTACCGGTCTGAATCGGAAGATCTGACCTGCTCTGAAAACGCGAATGAGCTTGGCGGCTATCTGGAAAAGCATCCCAACAACGGCATGCCTTTTGGTTTTCCGCCGCTCAAGCAGGATGAGTTCGACATCGTCGCCGGCTGGCTGGTACAGGGAGCCAAGGGGCCTGATGCCGCCCGGCAGGCGGAACTGACGACGCCGAAAACAAGTGACGCACTGGCTGTTCAACAGTGGGAAGGTTTTTTGAACCTGGACGATGCCAAACATGCCGTGACGGCACGCTACCTCTACGAACATCTGTTTCTGGCTCACCTGAAATTCGGCACGCCGACCAATGAATTTTATGAACTGGTGCGCTCGAAAACGCCGCCCGGCCAGGCCCTTGATCTGATCGCCACCGTTCGCCCCTATGACGATCCCGGCACCCGGCGCGTTTATTATCGCTTCCGGAAGATCCACTCCACCATCGTCTTCAAGACCCATATGGTCTTCACTCTTGACGACGCCCAGCTGAAGCGTTTCAACGAGCTGTTCATCCAGCCTGAGTGGCTGCAGCCGCCACATGTTATGGGCTATGACACAAAGATGAGCGCCAACCCTTTTGTTGCTTTCGAGCAGATTCCGCCGCGCTCGCGCTATCAATTTCTGCTGGACAATGCCCAGTATGCCATTATGACCTTCATTCATGGCCCGGTCTGTAAGGGTCAGATAGCCCTCAACGTCATTGATGACCATTTCTGGATCATGTTCATGGACCCGGACCATGATCTGAGCGTGGCTTATCCGGGTTTCCTGAAGCTGCACAGCAATAAACTGCGGATGCCCATCGAGGGGGGGAGCAATCTGCGCCTTTTTTCAGCGCTCACCGACGATCACCGCACTGCGGCAGAGGCGTTCAACCGGGCCAGACAGGATCTCTACGCATCAATCAACTACGCCGGACTCGGCTATGAATCCATCTGGAAAGGGAGACGTGCCGCAGATGCGCCGCTGCTGACCATCTATCGCCATTTCGAAAGTGCTTCGGTGCATAAGGGGGCTCTGGGCAATCTGCCGAAGACTGTGTGGGTCCTCGACTATCCACTGCTGGAGCGGATTTACTATGCCCTCGTTGCCGGTTTTGACATCTACGGCACAGCCGGTCATCAATTGGTAACCAGGCTCTACATGGATGAGCTGCGCGTCGAGGGGGAGAGTAATTTCCTTAATTTTCTCCCACCGGGGAATCGTAATGAGATAATGCAGTCGTGGTACAAGGGTGTCGATCCCAAGAAGATCAAGTATTATCCTGCTGCCCTGCCGGCGAAAATTGCTTTCACGACGAACAATCCGAAGCGCGAGTTCGTCGAGCATATCGTGGACAGCCACATCCTGCCGGAGGCGGGGATTGCACTGGATAAAGTGAATTACCTGCGCGCAGGGACCGATTATCCGCTCTCGACCGGCAAGTATGAAACAGCTGATGACTATCTGCGGGCCTTTCGCGGCCTTTCGCGGCCCGGTGCGCCATTTTTCGCCTTCGTCAATGGCAGCAACTCCAATCTGGCTTATGTGAGGATCCGACGGGAGAAGGGCCGTGATGTCGCATTTTCCATGGTGATCAATCGCTGGCATGACAATGTCGCATTCCTGGTCAAAGAGGATGCCCGACTCGACCCGTCAAAGGACAGCGCCGATTTCATTGATGGTCTCATCGGCTCCTACCCGAACTATTTTTTTGATGTGCAGGAGCAGGACCTGCCCGATTTTATCGATTTCCTGGATCATTTTGATACCAGTCCCAAAAATCTGGCCAGGATGGCAAAATATGGCGTTAACCGGGCGGACGACCGTTTATGGGTTACCTATGACTGGTTTCAAAAACGCTTCAACGAAGATGAGCCGGTGAATGGCGGACTCTTTGACTTGAACCGTTACTACTACAACGCACGCTAGGGTTTTTCCCAGTATACCGGCAGGGTCTCCAGGGTTAAGTCCGGTGAATCGGGTCACAAGAACGTCAGCTCTCAGGCGGATAAATGCCGGAACACTTCGCGCTTCCAAGAAAACAAAACAGAAGCTGGACAGGTACAAAGCTTTCGGATATGGACTGCTGTAGAACGGTGAGTAGTAAACATTATCCAGAAACGGCAGTTTTAGCCGCCGAACACGCCGAAGAACGCCGATAAAACGTGGATTTACAGTCAAAAACCAATTCATCTTTCAGGTTTTGCCGTGTTTTTTCCAAAGTTTTTGATTTTTCGGCGTATATCGGCGTTCATCGGCGGTTAAATGCTTTTTTTGGGATTATTGGATTTAATTACGGAAGACCCGTACCAATTTTCCGCTGGAGCGTCACCTGGTTCTTCTGCTCTGCCGTCTTGAAGGTGAGGTAGTCCTGCTTGTTCAGATCGAAGAGCTGTCTCCTGTGGCGGGACGTAAGATCGTGCCAAGTGCTGATTCTTATGCTGAAACGGCTTTCTGCGGGATAGCGCAATGTGTTCATAAAGGACTGAATCGCAAAATAGTACCGGACAGCGCTGCGTTCGAGCGCGCCACGCGGGCCGCCGATATAGACGGAGTTGCCCTTTCCGTCTGTTCCGGTAACCGTGAACCCTACCTTGCTCCGGGCAATTGTCGCAAAATAGATTTTTGCTGCCAGGCGAAGCGCGGCACTGTCGCTGTACGCATAACTGACATGGACAAACGTCTTTCCACCTTCAAGCGGCAGGGCTTCGAACCTCATCTTGTGATTCTTAGTGCCGTAAGGGCCCTTATCGGCATCAAGAGTGATATCCAGATACCCCTGCTGCTGAGCGGCGATCCGAAAACGGTAAATGACTTTACGCGAGTCATCGGGAGGTTGATAGACTTTGCTGCCTGGGTAAAAGGCCAGCATCCAGTTGCCCGGAAGCTCTCTATAAGTGCAGGCCTTGATATTGGGGTGGAGGGATACGATATCGCACCAGTCAGCCGGGACTGTGAGCGCACTGACAACGCTGTTGAAGGAATAATCGAAAACCCCGTAGACATCCACTTGCACACGCTCGTCTTTTTCTAATGACTCCACAACGAGAGGAATGCCGAAGCTGTTTGTCTTTAATCGGGTCATGTTCCGGTGATAGGTGTCGAGCAGGAGATCCTGGCCTGGCCGATTTTTTTCGGCAGCTGAAGCGAAAGCGGCAGAAAGAATAATCGCAGTTGCAACCAGGGACAGAACTAGTTTAGGCAGGTTTTTGAGCTGATGCATCTGACTCATGTGACTATCTTCCATCGTTGAAAACGTTACAGCCATCTGACGAATAAATTAATGAACCACTCCCTGGCCCTGGGCAGCATAGGTCTTTTCTTCCACTCCTCCCACTGGATTTGCCTGGAATTCGCAAGGTCCCCGACAAACATCTTTTCCATTTCTGCGGCAAACTCGTTACTCAGGATCACCGCATTCACCTCGTCATTGTTCAATAAGCTTAAGAAGTCCATGTTGGTTGAGCCGACCGTTGACCAGACCTTGTCGATCACCGCGGTTTTCGCGTGCAGCAGGGAAGTGCTGTGTTCGTATATCTTCACTCCTGATTTCAAAAGCCCGGAGTAATGATACCTCTGAGCATGTAATGCCAGCCAGGAATCTGTGATCCCGGGGAGAATTATCTTCACGTCGACACCGCGTCCGGCAGCATCGCCAAGTGCCTTTACGATCTGGTCGTCAGGAATGAAATAGGAATTTGTCATGTGAATCGAACGTTCTGCAAAGGAGATGGCCGATACATAGACAATAAAAGGAATCCGGTTGGTTTCGCCGGGGGTGCTTCCGACCACACGAACCAGAGCCTTGCCGGCTTCTTTAATTTCCGGGTAATAATTTCGTTTGTAAAGTTCTGGTCCCTTCTGCTTCTGCCAGGTGTCAATAAAGAGTTTCTGAAGTTCTGCCACAGCCGGGCCTTCAATTTGGATATCTGTGTCACGCCAGTGAATTGGCGCCTTTATGTTTTTTTTCCGTTTAAAGGGTGCGCTCGAATAAACCTTGCTGATGTTGATACCCCCGATAATGGCGGTTTTGCCGTCGATTATCAGAACTTTGCGATGGTCCCGGTGCGTCAATCCCCACTTATCCCCGGATTCCAGCGGATTCAGCGGATTGAATCCTACAACCTGAATTCCGCCGTCACGAAGCCTCTTGAAAAAGGAAGCTGGGGTATACATACTCCCCATGCTGTCATAAATGATGTTTACCTGGATGCCCTTAGCCTGCTTTTGCAGCAGCAGGTCGGCAAATTTTCGACCGGTTTCATCATCTTCTATAATGTAGCTTTCAAGGTTGATATGGTCTTTGGCATTCTGCATCTCTTTAAACATTGCGGCATAGGTAGCCATACCGTCTGCAAGCAGGACGACTTTATTCCCCTTTGTCAGCGGGCTTTCGGTGACCGATTCTACAACTGCAGTGTGGCGGTCCAGAATGTCAGTCGGGGCGACAGTTCGCTTAAGTCTTTCCATAATGGCGTCACTTTTCTGCCGGGATAACAATCCATCCGTCGAAACAATCTGGCGTGGTTTCTGTGCAGTCGTAGCCTCATCCATCTTTTCAGAGACGTCAGGCAGGGTCGCGCATCCATTACTGATATTCAGGATGGATACATACAGAAAAAGCTGAAAAAAAGTCTTGAGGGTTTTCATGTTAATTCATTTGATTTTAGTTATAGTGTCTCTCAAAATACTTCTGACCTCGCCCCAGACACGTTCCGTTCCGGCTTTGAGGTCGTCCCATTCATGATCGCTGGCGGTGGATATCCCTTGCAGCTTTTCAGCTGCCTCATCACGCTTTAGCTGCAATGCCGAGATTGAACCGGAATATTCAAAGCTTTCTTCCGGCGAAGCGCTTTCAGCCTTGTCCTTGAGCCGTTCGATCTGAGTATCCCATTCAACAATTTGTGAAGAGAGTTTTTCAACAAACTCTGTCCGGTTGTTCATGATATCAGCCTCCATTCTTTATTTCCGTGGTTGGTCTGGCATTATACCGGCCAGACCGCTTTCTCGCCGCTCAGGCCCTTCTGAAATGAAAATCAACCTCAACGACGATCATGTCTATCATGACGATCTCCGTGATGCCCGCCACGTCCTCTTTCATAATAATCACCACCACGATAACCGTCATCCACCGGCACTAATATACAACTTGCCAGTGCCAGGATTGTGAGAGTTAATACTACCAGTCTGACAAAAATTAATTTTTTCATCTGTCATATCTCTCTTTCATGCTGAACATTCCATCTGTCTTCTTACTGGTAAAACGCAACTAATGTGCCAGAATAATCATGCATATAACGAGTCTGCAAGCGGCTGAATGTAATCAATTAAAATGGAATTACATACAGGGTGTCATGTGAAAGCCGCCAGTGTAATCCGTCGTTTTTTGACATAGCCGCCATATTTGACGGGCTGTGTTGAAAATTCCTTCTGAACTTCCAATGAAAATGAAAAAGGGCACACCGTAGTGGACCCTTTTAATAAACCTTTTCTTAATAATACAGCCATAACCGGTTGTAGATGAAAAACATCACGCAGGCGGTTTCCTGCTAACACTCAGAACTACTCGACTGACATGCGGTTTTTAACATCCTTAACGCCTTTTACATCCTTGGCGATCTTTGTGGCCAGATTAAATTCGGCGATGCTGTTGGCTTTGCCGTTCAAAGTTACCAAACCTTGTCTGGTTTCAACCTTGGTATTGACGGCACTGGTCGAACGGTGATACAGCAGCGCCGATTTTACCTGGGCTGTGATGGACGCATCATCAATTTTTTCGCCTGCAGTGCGCTTCTTTTTTGTGGCAGTTTTCACGGTCAGCTCGTTATTTACTTCTTTGATACCTTCAATGTCCTTAACGTATTCAGTCGTCAATTCCTTCTGGGCCTGGTTGTCAGCAGTTCCTTTCAATGTCGCGATGCCGTCTTTTACCTCAACCTCGGTTGTTCCTGCGCTCACGCTGCGATGAAACAAAAGAGTAGTCTTAACTTTAGTGGTAAGCCAGGCATCCGAGTTTGCCGTGGAGGTGGAACCTTTGACTTCCAGTTTGTTGACTACGCTCTTGACACCGGGGAGGCCTGATACCGTATCCAGGGCCAATGATTTGTGCGATTCTTCCGGAACCGTTCCGGTCAATGTTACGGCGCCGTCCCTGGACTGTATTTTGATGTCATCACCCTGGAGGTATGTTTTGAACACATACGACTGCTTGGCGGATGATTCAATGCGACTGTCCATACTCGCAGCGTGCAAAGGCGCGTTGAACACCATCAGAGTTGCCGCTGCCGCCACCATTGTAGATATCGTGTTTTTTACTTTCATTTCAGCTTCTCCTTTTAGTTGCTACAGATTTTTTATTTATGACTACCAACTACTTCCCCATAACTTTCTTCAACTGACCGATATTCTTTTGGACTTTACCGCCTGTTTTTTTCACCGGTTCCATCAGCTTCCAACTCCGGACTCCGGATTAGTTTCACCGCGATCTCCCTGACTGCGCCCTTTGCTTCGTGAAACTCGCATTTGCCTTGTCTTTACATACTCGATTTCATTATTTCACTCCCCTTTAAATTACTAACGATCAAATTAAGCAGAATACATGACGGCTTTATTGTTCTGCCAAAGCTAAACAGCAACTAACATGCCAGAGCCGGTCTGTGGATACTGTGAGTGCAACTACCTGATTATTAATGGTAAAAAGGAAAGAAGAGGTGGGGGGGTAAGAGAACGACGTCAGCGGAATCCGTCATCTTTAACGTAACTGTCACATATGACGGACCGCATAGATGCAAGCATTTGCGTGTCTATCTGTCCAGGATTGCCTGGCCAAAGCCGGAACCAGATGCGCACTCTTGGTTGTTTAAGTTGCTCAGCCGCTTTTACCGCGTGTTGAGCCAGGATAGTACGTCGCAAAAGCGCGATTATTTGTTCCGGAACAACTTGTTAATCACAACGACAAGTACCACCAGTACGGCGAGTACTGTCCACATCCACATCTGTCCACCCATCCAGTCTCCTTTCTTTTCAAGTGAACTACTGCGCGACTGTTCGGGCGAAATCTCTTCCGAAAGCCGTACAGGTTGCAATACCCTCATAATCGGGGTTCCACAGCAATCTCAGACCTTCGTTGACGGTGTCAAACCCGCCCTCTTTCAGTCTCTCTGTTATGGTCCTGACAGACTCACCACTCCATCCGTAAGCCCCGAAAGCCGCTGCTTTCTTGTTTTTAAATCCCAGACCCCTGATTTCTTCAAGGATGGCTGCAATTGCGGAAAGCATACCTTTGTTGACCGTTGGAGAACCTGCCAGGATCGCTTTTGATTTGAATACTTCCGTGATGATGTCGTTCTTGTCGGCTCGGGCTGCATTAAATATTTTTACCAGTACGGTACCATCTTCCTCAGCGATACCGTGTGCAATTGCTTCAGCCATTTTACGAGTTGCATCCCACATTGAGTCATAGATGATCGTAATCTGGTTTTCCTGATAGTCGGCTGACCACTCAAGATATTTAGTGACAATCTGCATCGGATTGTCACGCCAGATAACACCATGGCTGGTGCAGATCATATCGAGCGGCAGATTCATGCTGACGAAATCCTTGATTT
>CAYQTC010000028.1:0-50135 GCA_964420435.1 uncultured Geobacter sp. | reverse complement strand
TGCTCGCCATGAGCATCATGCTGTTGGCGCAGGAACAGGGGTGGCACTCCTGTCCCATGGACGGATTTGATTTCGATGCCGTGGGGAAGCTGATCAATTTGCCAGACGACCATGTCGTCAGCATGATGATTGTGGTGGGCAGCCGCTCGCAGGAATCGTTCCCTCGGGCGGGCAAGCTGCCGCTGGCGGAAGTCTTTATTGAAAATTCATTCTGAACCAGCGGCACAAAGAGACCGCCTACACTTTTTATGTAGACGCGCAAGGAGCAGGAAATGAAACTGATCAGACTGATCACTGCCATACTATTACTGCTGCTCACAGGAGCGACTACTGCCATGGCAACTGAAGAAGCACCCTACACGGTTATTAAAACTGACGATATTTTCGAGCTGCGTGAGTACGCACCTCAGGTCCTCGCCGAAATCATTGTTGACGGAGACCTGGAAGGTGCCGGTAACAAGGCATTCAGACCGCTTTTTCGCTACATCTCCGGTGAGAACAAATCGCGCGGCAAGATTGCTATGACAGCTCCTGTTTCGCAGGAACAGACGGGGGAAAAAATATCCATGACCGCTCCGGTCAGTCAGCAGAGTGTACAGGGGAAGTGGGCTGTCAGCTTTATGATGCCGGCTTCATATACTATGGAAAACTTGCCGACTCCCGATGATCCAAACATTAAGCTGCGGCAGGTTCCTGCTTGCCGGGTGGCCGCTGTTAGATATTCCGGATTCTGGAGTGAAAAGAAATTTCTGCGATATAAGCAGGAACTGGAAAGCTGGATAACAGTCAACAACCTGAAAGTCATCGGCGAACCGGTCTGGGCGCGCTACAACCCGCCGTTCACACTCTGGTTCCTGCGTCGGAACGAAATACTGATTCCGATAGCTTCGGAATGACAGGAGTTTATCTTCAAGGAGAACTTATGCCGCATTTACAATTTGAATTTAATCAAAGCCTATCGGATTCTCAAAAACAATCTTTTGCAGAACGGGTACGAACGCTTTTTTCTGATGTCATGGATACGGGTACTGATCACATCAGCATTTCAATTCGAGAATACGGCACCTACAATCTGTCAATCGGGCGTGTTAAGGAACCAGAAAAGGGCGTAGCAGTTGTTAATGCAGATATAAGGGAGGGGCGAACAATAGAAAAACGCAGAACCCTTACCCTTGGATTCATGGAGCTAATTCACGAACTGTTTAATATTCCAGTGGATAATATGTATGTTACCCTCACCGAACACAAGGGTGAGGATTTCCACTTATTTGAAAAATACCTGGCAAGCTGGCAGGCAGGAGAAGACCCGCTTGCAGATTAGGCATGAATGTAAAGTCCATAGGTGAAACTTTGTTTAACCCTTATTCACGAAAAATAGCTGGACGCATTACCCTTTGGTCTTTCGCATTATTCATCCTGTTACTTTTCGTGGTGATGGTCTGGCTTTTTATCGCAAACTATTCTAATTGACCAAAAAGGAATAGAATTAATATTGTTCAGAGACTGTGATTTGTGGAGGTTTGATATGGAAAATGCGAATCTTATAAAACGATTCCGGGAATCTTACAAAGAGTTATCGGCCAATATGAGCGATGACCAAGTTCTTCATTGGCTCGAACATCATGATGAAGAATATGAATACCTTGCGAAAAAACTTCCAAAAAAATAGATTTATGGTGCCACTGACAGCAAGGAACAAAATATAAGGATGAGAAATGCCCATTTACGAATATCGCTGTAATTCTTGTAACATTCAATTTGAACTCCGCCAGAAGTTCTCAGACCCTCCAGCAGACAAATGCCCTAAATGTAGCGGAACAGTCCATAAGTTGGTGTCTGCGGCCTCATTCAGCCTCAAAGGTGCAGGATGGTACGGTGACGGTTACGGCGCAAAAACAGAGCCTACTAAATCAGAAGGTGTTACAGCTGATGGAGCTGGAGCTACAACGGAAGTTGTATCAACAGACGCAGCCCAGACAGAGACAACAGCGTTACCTGCACCGCAAGCATCCGCTCCAACTCAGGTGGAAACGAAGAGTAAGGTTGCTGAGACACCGAATACCACTAAAGACAAAGCCGAGGTCACGTCGTAAAGGAGACTGAACTTCAATAACGTGACGCAACGCCTCCCAACGTCACCGTCAATGATACAATGGTTCGTCAACAGGTCAGAATTAACCGGAATCGGCATATCACTTCCGGTTATCCGCCATCATCGGTTGCTCAGCTGCTGTTTCCATACCTTCAGCAACTTCCTTGATTATACCCATTTTTGCGTAAATCGGCCTGATAACTTCTCTGATTTTAGGAAGTTGACGGGCAAACAACAATGTAGAGCCGAGACAGCAAACAGCGCCTACAAGTAGAGTTTCACGGGGACCGATAATACCTGACATTGTTCCGACTCCGAAACTACCAAAAGGAGCCATTCCAAGAAATGCAACGGCGAAGAAGCTCATGACCCTGCCTCGCATGTGCTCATCAAGGATTGTCTGAAGAATCGTGTTGCTGGAGGCTATCATTGTAATTCCACCGAACCCGGCAACGACCAGAGATGCAAACGAGACGTTGATATTGGTGGAGACTGCAAAAGAAGCAATCCCAAGTGCAAACAGGAATCCAGCAAGGACAATGAGTTTCCCAAGACCGAGAACGCTTTTTCGTGAGGCAAGATAGATGGTGGCAGCTAACGCACCGCATCCGCCAGCAGTCATCAGAAAACCAAAAGTGTGGGCACCACCGTGAAGGATTTCCTTCGCAAATACCGGAATGAGGACTGAGTAAGGAATCCCCGTAAGACTGACCAAGGCTACCATCAACAAAATACTCCGGATTGGCCCAAATCCAAAAGCATAGTTGAAACCCTCCCGGAGTTCATGCAGAACGTTCCGACGTGGCTTTTCACTATGAGAGCGAGGAGCAAGTTTCATGGCAACAAGTGCCAGTAATACTGCCAGGTAGCTGACGCTGTTCAGGACAAAACAGATACCCTCACCAACTGAAACAACGAGAAGTCCTGCTATCGCAGGGCCAATGAGACGGGCAGCTTGTACAATCGATGAATTCAAAGCAATTGCGTTGCTCAAGTCTTCTCGCTCTGAAACCAGTTCAACGATAAATGACTGCCGTATCGGAATATCGAAGGCGTTGACCACCCCTAAGAGTAAGCTTAGCACTATGATGTGCCAAACCTGAATAACACCAGTAAGGACTGCAGCAGCCAGTACCGCTGCTTGCAGCATGGCAAGCGCCTGGGTAGCAATTAAGAGGTGATGGCGATTCCATCTGTCGGCAAGCACACCGGCGACAGGCGACAGTAGAAACGTGGGAATCTGACTGGTGAAACCCACTACGCCAAGTAGGAAGGCAGAACCGGTTAAACGGTAGACCAACCAACTCATGGCCACCGATTGCATCCACGTTCCGATAAGAGAAACACTCTGACCAGCCATGAAAAGCCGGAAGTTCCGGGAGCGCAATGCCCGAAGCAATGTTTTGATACCAGATATTGCCATTGGCGCATTATACATAAAATGGCCCAAATACAGGAATATTGATTCACTATGATGCAATTGAAAAGAGCCGACTTGATTGCTCAAGTCGGCTCCTTGTTCCATATTTTATAGTTCCAGTATTATTCAGTCTTTCCGGAACAGCAATCTTCGTTGACTGCCTTGACCTGACCTGTACTACAGCACACTGGCTTCTGTTCAACTACCACGGCTTCTTTCTGCTCACCACATTTTGAACCATCTTCTTTCGTTCCGCATTTACACATGTTTCTTCTCCCACTTGTTTCTGTTGTATCCGTTTTTGTCTCCGTTTTCAGAATAATGCTCTCAAAAACAGAAAGATAGCAGCGGTGTTGTTGGGACGATAAAGTACGTGGTTAAAAACTGTCTTGTGAAATTGTTTTGTATGCAATGCAAATTACTGTTGAACGAATAAATTGTTTCGTATAGAATGCAATTATGCTATTCGAGATCGGTGAAAAATTACGCAAAGAACGCAAGCGCCGGAAGATCTCCCAGGAAAAGATGGCAAAGGACCTGGAGATGAGCCGCACAACGATCAGCCAGATTGAATCTGGAACGGTCCAGGAGATCGGTGTCCGCAAGTTGATCAGAATGCTGGAATACCTCGATCTGGAACTAAGGGTAAGACCGGCAGGTGTGCCGCCGACTTTAGATGAGTTGAGGGAAGAGAAATGAGTACTCAACCACTGGCCGTATGGGCTGCTGAGTGCCGGGCTGGTCTCCTGGATCGGGCTCCGGACCAGCGCCAGTATGTGTTTGCCTATGATCAATCTGTAGCGTCACCTGATGTCCAGGTATCGCTTACCATGCCGGTGCGCCTGGAGAGCTGGTTGAGCCGGGATCTCCACCCGATATTCCAGATGAACCTTCCGGAAGGCGCCTTGCTTGAGGTTATCCGTCGTGCCATTGCCAAGCTCGCTGGTGAAGATGATTTGACCATTCTTCGCGTTACCGGCGGCAACCAGATCGGTCGCAACCGCTTTTCCCTGCCAGGGGACAGTGATCCCGTCGTTGTGGAAACTACTGAATCACTGGATGACTTGTTGTCATACCCGGACACTGAGGAGCTGTTTCACGATCTGGTTGCGAAGTATGCCCTCCGGTCCGGCGTCTCCGGCGTGCAGCCGAAGGTCATGCTGGATGCGACCGAACGGGGAACCGCCGCCGTTGGCGGGTATATCGTGAAATCCTGGGGAGCCGATTATCCTCAACTGGCGGCAAATGAGTTCTTTTGTATGACCGCTGCCAAGCGAGCCGGTCTGCCGGTGCCGGAATTCCATCTTTCCGGGAATGGCGGACTTTTCGTGATGAAGCGGTTCGATCTGGACGCCGAAGGATATTCCCAGGGATTTGAGGATATGTGCTCTTTGCAGGCCCTTGGCACCGCCCAGAAATACGGCAGCACCTACGAGCGGGTGGCGCGGACCATCAAGGATTATGTATCAGGAGAGTTACTGCAAACTGCCCGCGAGCAATTTTTTGCATCGCTTGTACTTTCCTGCATGATACGAAATGGCGATGCTCATCTGAAAAATTTCGGAGTGCTGTATGAGCAGCCCGGGCAACCGGTCCGGTTGGCGCCGGTGTATGACATGGTGACCACGGTGGCGTACATCCCCAAGGATGTTCCCGCGCTCTCCCTGACAGGAACCAAGAAATGGTGGCCGCGAAAGGTGTTGGAGAAATTTGCGGTGTCGCACTTGGCGCTACCTGTCGGAAAGATCGGGCAAATTTTCGATGAAGTTGCGGATGGAGTTAACGATACGCAGGTTATGTTGTCTGCATATGTGGAGGAGCACCCAGAGTTTCATGACGTGGGAAGCCGGATGCTGGCCGCCTGGAATGAAGGCGTGAAAGCTACCTTGTCATCATGACTTCATCACCATGAAGTGAAAAGACTTTTCTTTAAGCATCAATCTCTAGCTCTAGTGGCTTTCTGCGCGGTGCCCTTTTACGGTGAGGCAGCGCCTCATCCTGGAGGCGCCGGCCAATCGCATCTTCTTTGGCGATCATTCCCAAATCTTCAACCAGCCCCAATACACGCAGCACATTGATATAGATCCCGACTGCAACGGTAGGATCGCCTTTTTCAACCTTGTAAAGCGTCGGTCGAGAAATGTCTGCCCTGGAACAAACCGTCTCCATGGAAAAACGGCGGCGAAGCCGCGCATCCTTGAGCCGTTGCCCCAAGGCATCCATTTCTTTCATAGAAGCTGGGTACATAACGATACGTTTCTTTGTCATAACGATAAATATAAATTACATATCAGGTTTGTATTGTCAATTATACTTATCGTTAATACTTCTGAGTTTCACTCAAAGATGGTGCTCAATATATCACTGCAATCGTCACTCGGACCAAATCCAGTCCCACTTTTCACAGACATTGGTTCATCAGGCGGCTTGTTGACTGGCATCATGTCACCCTTAGGAGTAATAACCGGCAATTGCTGACCTGCCGTGACTCCATCCATGTTGGCAAGCACCTGTTTTCCCCGCTCCGTTGAAAGAAATTGCTTAATTGCCTCGTGGGTGAATGTCGCCTGTTTTCTGCTTTTGCGTAGCCGTTCGAAGGCATTGATGATTTCCGGATCATAGGTGGAAAGCTTGAGCGAGTACAAGGGCACATCACACCCCCTTGGCAAAGGCAAGCGTCTGGAATCCTCTGGCGTTGGCATACTCCGGTTCAGGCAGGACAATAACCTCGATATTTCTGGCCGGAATGCCGTTCTTCAGGAAGGCAGCACCGCCGCCGAACAGCAGGACGCGATCAAAATCTGCATGCATGCCGACATGGGCCTGCAACTCGCCCTGGATATCGCGAATGATGTGCTCAATATACGCAACGCCGGCTTCCTGGATTTCCCGAGTAACATCGTGGCGTTCAAAACCGTATTGCAGATATCCCTTTTCAATCAGGAAAGCTATTTCTACCGGCGTGAAGGTACCTGACGGTGCAAGGTCTTTGATGCGAGGAAGGAGGAAGCTGGTCGCCATCTGGTGGACGCCACGCTTGTTGAGAGTCTTGCCATGGATGATCTGCTTCTTTTGGGGTGAGAACAGGGTGAAGATGATGGTGTTGAAGCCGATATCGATGCCGAGAACATTGCCCGTCGGTCGCTCAGGAAGTCCATCGAGATAATCCCTCAAGCCTCCCAGCCCCTGCGGGAAAACTGCCACATCCTTGATTGTTCCCTCGGTCAGTGACTTAGCCAAGGCCGGCACGGCTCCCCCTGGCTTGTGCTGCTCCTGCCAGTAGGAGTACGGCAGCCCGACGGCAAGAAGAAGGTCACCCTCACATGCAGCCTGTTTCAGACACTGTTCCACAAATACCGGATAGTAGCGAACAAGCTCTTCCATCGTTTTCAGATAGGAAGAGCCTGAAGACATCAGGGAATCTTCCCCGACCAGCAGATTTTCACCGTTATAGCTGAACGCAGAAATAATCCTTCCCTTGCGCTCCCCGTAAATCCACTTGGCCGAAGAAAATCCGAGATCACATACCAGCACGTTCATATCAACCCCCAGAAATTTTGTAAGGCAGGTAAGCCTCCATACTAAATATCTATAGGGGGGGCAGGTATCGGTGGCAAATATGGTGACAAATTTGGCTACAAATTTGCCACCTCTGCAACTTGCCGCATTTTTGGTAACAAACTTGGTACCAAATATAGGGCAAATATGGGGAGGTGACTATTCGACCACATTTACAGGGCCAGGCTCCCTGCCTGTTCCATTGAGGAGTCGATCAAGACGCTGAACATATTCGTGCATCTGATGTACCGATTTAATAGCGAAGTAGACATCATCCCAGTTCTTGCCACGGGCTTCGATGCCTGGGCGTTCAGGAACCGCCGCAACAAAAGTTTTCCCCTTAGTACTCCATTCGATAATCAGGGAATCGGGCTTGGACCGGTGTTTTACCTTCTTTTCCTTTGTGATCTTCGCTCCCTCATACATGCTGAGATAAATTTCCGGAAAATCTCTTTTCAATGCTGCATGAACAGCACTCTCGTTCTCGTCGTCAGGAGCAGATTTCAGTGCTGCAACTGCCACAAACGGATCAAAGCGCCAGCCGAGACACCATCGTCCAAAGGAAAAACCCTTCCGCCGACATGCGGTTGTCAGCCTTGGGTCGATATCGTATTGACGGCGGTACTCGCTTCGTTCCATCACTGGGATTTTGCCCGTATCACGCAACAGATCGTAGATCAAATCTATGGACGTTTTCTTAAGCGCTCTGGTGATTTCAATAACGCTGTATCCTTTCGAATATGCTTCGATGATCCGGCTGTTGAGCAGTTCTTCAATATCTTCGATTTTCATTTCAGACTCCTTGTCGTAATACAAACTTTTCTATAAAGACTTTTCCTTAGAAAAGTTTGTTAGTTGGATTTTTTGACAGATTTTTTGCGCTGATTTTCCATCGATTGCCGTTCCAAAGCCGTCAAGGAAAGGTACAGTCTTCGGCACTCCTCCCTGCAACTGCGCAGCATGTTGTAGGCAATTTGGCGGATACGTTTGATCTTGAACTCAGGATACTCGATGTGGAAATAGATGCGGAGGTTGTTGGCAACGTCCTGCACCGATACCCGTACTCTGGGCTTGCCCTCTTTCGGCAGATAGGAACTCAGAATGTAACGTTCAATCTTGCCGAAGTTTGGGAATGCGAGCATCAGCGCTCTCTTGTCTGATTTGAAGGATATGTTCATCCGGGCGACGTACCATTCATCAGCCCAAAGGCGGGAAAGAATTCGCAGTGCGTACTGATCTTTCTCGTCCAAAGGATCAGTCAACAGCCCCTCGTCAACCATTCTTTTCAAAGCTTTCAATGGTATTGGTCGATACTGCTGTGTGGCCTGTTCCAGGTTCATAGTGTTCCTCCTTCCTAAATTGTGTGACTGGTTAAAATGTCAGACGATAAGCTTAGGGTCGATTCTGCCTTTCTCTACAAGGTGTTTGATCCGGGCAAGCGCCCTGTTGAGGATGTCCCGGACATTCGAAACAACACACCCCAGACGATCTGCAATCTCGTAATTGGATAGCTTTCCTTCCATCCCGATCCCCAGGGACAGATAGAGGACCTGCCGTTCCTTTTCCGTTAAAAGATGAGAAATTGAGTTGTAGATTGTCTCTGTGTCCGGTTCCTTTTGTCTCCTCTTTGTTGCTTTGCCGGATATTGCAGTAAGATCGTCACTGCAGAGGTTTGATGGGATCGAGTTTGATCCATGTGTCAGAATGTCAGGTGAAGGAGTGATGACACTTATCTGGCTTCGGAATACCTTCCAGAATACTGCCTCGAAGATAAGGTTCTTCTCCCTGCTGCGGAGTGCCGCAATCATTGCAGCTTCAAAGGCTTCCTGCATGTAGTCTCGTTCTTCATACGGTGAAAAATTGCGGTACTTGGCGATATAGCCCTTGATTGCAGACTCATGTTGACTTACCCATGCCATTGCTTGCTGAAAGTCCATAGGGGAACCCTCCAGATAAAAAAAAGCCGGCCTCGAAGTCGTGCTCCGATGACCGGCTTTGCCAGTGCTCAACGCTGTGAGCCTGGCCGTGCCAGAATGAATAATTCGATTAAGCGACCCGAGACGGCTGCGGACCGAATCCAGACGCGTTACTGCCCTGTTGGTATGGCTTATTCAGAAAACGAGAATCAGCTACTAATTCAATCTGATTCCCAAACATGCTGCTATGCGGATAATGTCCTGCTTTGAAGCAGATTTGCGTAGATGATCTTCAACTCTTCTGCGTAACTTTACGGTATCCATCTCGCCAATGATTCGTGTTCCGCATACCTGAATAGAGCCGTCCTCGGTAAGAGACACCGCACCGTCGGAGCATGCCTGTCCAATAACGGCGATATTCGGAATCCCTTTCATAAGGACAAATGAACCTTCCGAAAAAACAACGGCCTGGCCAGAGCGGCGCAGGTATGAAACTACGGTTTTCATTGCTTCATCCGGAAATGGGCAGTTCATCGCTATTCCTTCCTGTCAATCCGATGCCTCTTAAGGTTAAAAATTGGTTAAAAGAAGGTTAGCGGGGTGTTGATAACCTTTTAACCAAGCGATTGTTTTCAGAAATCAGAACCATGCCGGTCGGTCATAGGTCATGGGTCGGGTCGGTCAAAAGTCAATATTCAGGTCGGTCAAAAGTCAGCATCAGTCGGGCAAAGGTCAATAGTGAGTCGGTCATAAGTCAACGTCCGGTCGGTCATAGGTCAATACCTTCGGGTAACAACGACAAGCTCAGCCTTAAATTCCCACGCTTCCAGGAAGCCAACCTCTTTCAGAAGATCGAGGGCCTTTTTCAACTCCGACTTGAAATGCTTTGTCCTCATCCCTGAACCGCACAGCTTCAATAACGTCTCGATCTTGACCGGATACGGCTTGCGGTGACTGGCCCAATAACCGAACAACTTGGAAGCAATACCGTCAGGCAATGAACGTCTTGTTTCCCAGGTCACTCTGGTCAGAAAATCTTCGTCGAACAGCAACTGCATTTCCTTGCAGATCCAGACCTCCCATCGGGAAAGATTTTCATTCCGGTCGTTTCTGGACATGAATTTCTGAATCAGGGAGATGCTGATGAAACTGTCCAGTCGCTTTGACTGGATTCTGATTGCCGTGGCCTGCATGCGACTGAGACAGGTTCTCAGCCTTTCGTAGTTCTGGCCCTTGATAGGCCACCCGAGTGCCTTGATGAATGAGTAGGGAGTAAACGTGACACATTCACCCAACGGGCTTTTCTTGATCAGGTGCATAAGGTGCATCCAGACAAGCTCATCATCCTGTCGCAGTTCTTCGCCGCGATAGATGACCTGGCCATCTCCGATCACTGCTATTTCAACCTCCTTCATGAACACGCGGGGAAGATTCCTGTTGCGGCAGTTGAAGAGTGCTGATCGCAGGATCTCGTTCGGCATTGCCCGTTGTCCTTCAGGCCATTCGGGCAGATATTTTGGCCTGGAGGCAAAGCTCGCCAGTAACTCCTGGAAGGAATCCGGTACGCAGGAGTCCTGGGAGTCAGTAAACAGCTGAGGTTGAGAGAGGTCATGCAACCGAGACCTCCCGCATCAGCCTATTTTGTTGGGCCGGGCATCGTTTATTCACCTTTTCTTGCCTCAAGCCACGATTCTAGATCCTCACGCTTCCACCGCTGGCACCCCATAAGGACGACTGGTTTTGGAAAATTTTGATATCTCAGCATCCTCCAGAGTGTTGCTCGCGATACGTTCATGATCTCCATCAGATCACGCTGCCTCAAAAGAGCTTCCATAGCCTTTCCTCCGTTCTTGATGTTTCTCCTTGTTGAATAAATCTATAAGGGGGGCAGGTAGCTCAGGCTGTTTTGTAGTTAAAAGCCTGTAACATCCCAATATGACGAACATAAATTTTTTCAGGTGCGTCATCCTGCCAAGGTTGATCTTTTTTGCCAGGTCGGTCCTCTTGCCACTCAGCAGGTTTTTCATCTCAGCCACACCTTCAGCCTTACCGTTCCCCAAAAAATATATGTCCACACTGCGTTTCCAATTGTCGCCAGATGACTCTCAGCGCTCCTCAACTTGATTCTCAGTTCCCGAGGATCATCGTCAACCTGCCCCCCCTATAGATTATTTCTATGAACAACTCGATCAGGAGGTTCTATGCCGGTCAAATCATTGAGCATCGCAACGCTTGTCCTGCTCGTTCCGTTGGCAAGCCATGCCACGGACATTCGCCAGCGACCATTCAGCTATTCATTCGAAGCAGTGGTTGCAAAGGAAGATGATCAATTCGTGGTCTGCTCCGACTGTCCGGACAATCAGCTCTCCAGAATGCCCATGACTCCAAAACTGGCTTTGCGATTAACAACACCTCTCAACCCAGACGTTCCTGCTACGCCTGAAACTCAACAAGTGCAGATCACTACTAAAGATCAATCCGTCGTTAAGCAGGTACAACTCGTCCCCATTCAGTTCGATTTCGACAGCGCAAAGTTGTCCCTCCCTGAACGCGAGAAGCTCAACGGGCTACTGGCAAATTCGCCGAGAAGCAGCACGTTCGATGTGACGGGATTTACCTGCACGATTGGCAGAAGTGACTACAACGAGGAGCTGTCTATCAGGAGGGCGAACCATGTAGCCGAAATTATTAAGATCAATGGGCTAAATGTGGGGAGCGTGGAGGGAAAAGGCAAGTGTTGTCCCGTTTCTAACGAAAAGCGACTTAACCGGAGAGTAGAGATTCTGGAACATCGAAAGGAGGAGTTGTGAAACTGATTAACAACAAGAAAATGACGGTTGGCGGTTTGATGCTGCTTATCGTGACCGCGGCGGGGTTCTCAATGGCAAGTGACGATGTGAGAACCGAGAAAGAGAATCTGATGAAAAGTTTTCCAAATCTGAAAGTTGACGGCTTCAGAGAGTCGCCGCTCAAGGGGCTGTATGAGATCACCGCAGGAGAACAGGTATTTTACTTCAGCCCTGAAGGATACCTCTTCTTTGGTGAAATATGGACCAAGGACGGCAAGAACCTGACTGCAGAGATGCGGGAGAAGGTTGCGGCAGAAAGAATAAAGGATCTTCCCCTGGATAGAGCTCTGAAAATAGGCAATGGCCCAAAGAAGATCATCGAATTTACCGACCCAGACTGCCCCTACTGTCGTCAGGTTGACAAGTTACTCTCGAAGCGGGCTGACGTGACCCGTTACGTCTATTTCCTCCCGTTACGCAAAATACATCCCAACGCCGAGAAAAAGGCTCGTTACATCCTGTCGCAGCCAGACAGGGACAAGGCATTCCATGACGTATTCGAGGGTGTGCTGGACGGCAAGCCGATCTCCATAGCCGATGGCGCACAGCAACAGCAACTGGAGGAGATGGAAAAGATCGCCGTTGGGCTGGGCGTACGAGGAACACCGGCACTCTGGATCGAAGGTGCTCACGTGAATGGTGCAGACATCCAACGGATAACCGGGTTGCTGGACAAGGGAAAGGAGGTGAGCAAGCCGCAATCGCACTGAATCTATTTCGCAACTCTGTCTGACCATCACACCAACAGCTCAAAGGAGAAATGAATGCACAAGCGGAAAATGCTTCTGATGACCCTCGTTGCGATGATCGTAACGCTGGCGGCATCCCAGGCCATGGCCCTCGTTGCCCCGGTAGCCGGTTCATTCGGTTTCGAGGCCTACGACTTCTTCATCAACAACATCCTCAAGGGACCGTTCGGCGCCATCGCCGGCGTGCTGTCGATCATTGCCGGCGTCGTCGTCATGATCCAGCAGAAAATGGTTCCGGCAATCCTCTGTATCCTGGGAGGAGTGCTCGTCATCAACTCGGACAAGATCGTCACCTCACTCGGGATGATCATCTGACCACAACCAGGGGGGCGAAAGCCCCCCTCACCAGCTGGCAACCCTGAACGGAGTTGAAATTGATTCGCAAGTTTCCGCAATACCTGACTCAGCCATTCCAGGTTCTCTGGTTCGAACCGGACGACCTGGCGATCATGACGGCGAGCTTTATCCTTGCTCAACAATTCGGGGGATATCTCTGGCTGACGATGATCATCGTTCCGTGGGCATACAGCCGCTTCAAACGGCAGTACCCGCGTGGTTTCCTGCGCCATGTGCTGTATTTCATCGGTCTGGCTCCGATGACAGGATACCCGCAGTTCTTCGAAAGTGATTTCCAGGAATGACTACTTCAGAGGGAGCATTGAAGTGAACCTCGACATATTTTTACAGAAAAGTTCCAACATATTCGCCGAAAACCGGCTGCTCAAATTCGTCGTTGTGGCGCTGGGCATTGCCGTTGTTATAAACACCGCCGGATTGTTCATGGCACTGAACAGCCAGCGGGTAATCCTCGTCCCGCCGACCATCAATTCTAAGATATCGGTCTCAGGCGACAAGGCATCTGATGAGTACCTCAAGGAATTCACTCGCTACATCCTGAGTCTGGCTCTCACGTACAACCCCGTCAATGCCCGGTCGCAGTTCAGTGAACTGCTGGCTGTCTATGATCCCGCCGAGTTTCAGGCATCACGGAAAGAGCTGTACGAGCTGGCGGATAAAATTGAAAACACCAAGGCATCGAGTGCCTTTTACATCCATGCCATCAACAATGACAGCGAGAAGCGCCGTCTGGAAGTCACCGGCACCAAGAAAACCTACATGGTGGACCAGAAGGCGGAAGACGTCTTGAAGGTCTACATCATTGAATATCGATTCGATAACGGAAAATTCATCCTGATCCGGTTGTATGAGAAGCCGGCATTGGGCGAAAAGAAGGGGGCATGATGCGCAAGGTTGCTTTATTGGCCGCATTGCTGGTGCCAGTGTTAGTACAGGCGGCAGAGCATGGTGGTGGACAGAAACTGAAAACAGCGATTGAGCAGGTAGCCGAACAACCAGCCGAGGGAGAATTTCCCACTGTTGTTCTCCCGGAAGCGACTACGAGTGTCAGGCTGTCCAGTTCGGACATGAATCGCATTTCCTGTCCGACTGATATCCGTGAAGCACTGACATCCACCGAAAAAGGTCTCACCATCAAGATCACCGGCAAAGATGCCTTTGTGAAGTTCAAGGTAACCAAGAAAGGTGACAAATTTGCCTATTCGACAACACCGAGCGAACTCTATGTGGTCTGCGGCGATGAGACATTCAGTATGGTCATCTTTCCGCAAAGAGTCCCCTCCCAAACCATCCGCCTGACGTCAGGAAAGGACCGGAAGATCAAGGAGAACCTTTCTCTCTACTCGGGACTGCCGTTCGAGAAGAAGGCTCTCAAAGCCATCAAGGATGTCTACACCGAAAACATTCCCGATTCCTACAGTGTCAGCAGAAGGGAGAAACATTTCTTCTCCTTCAGGGAAATACTCCTGACTCTCAAGCGGACGGTGGATATCGAGGGCGAAGGTCTCCGAATCAAGGAGTACGAAGCATCCCTGCGCGGAGAGACCACCGAGTTCAAGATGAACGAGAAGATGTTCCTGAAAACGGAACTTGCCGAGAACCCGGTGGCAATCTCACTTGAGCGTCACATCCTGCGAACAGGCGATACCTCACGCGTATTCGTAGTGGAGCAGCGTGCCGAAAAGCTTGAATCCCGGAAACTTGCCGGAGAGTTGCCGGTGATGGACAGCACCAAAACCGGGCCGCAGGATAAGCAGACGATAAAGACCAAGCCAAAGGCACAGGAAGCGGACCAGGAGGCAGACGATGAAAAATAAGCTGCTCTCTTTTTGGAACAACCTGAGTGGAAATCAGCGGCGCAATATTGTTTGGGGCGGTGCAGTGTGTACTTTTATTGCGGTTTACCTTGTCGGGAGCATGGTTATGAACCGGGGGAAGTCTACGCTACCGGTGAAAAGTGCCAAGCAGACCACTTTGGACATCGAACCAAAGCTTCTGGAGAAATCACAGTTCCTTGAAAGCCAGAAAGAGATTGCCAAGCGTGACGACAAGGTTGCCGCACTCCAACAGAAGCTCGATGAAATCACTCGTGAGAAAAAAGGTAAAGTGGAGGCGCCGCCTCAGATGCAGACCGGTACATCACCATCTATGCCGGGTGACACTCGCATTGCCGCCACGGCACTACAACAGAGCCAATCACAAAAGGCCGGTTCAGGAAGGACAGTGATGTCCAAACAACCGTTGCCGCCACCCCCGCCGATTCCGCAAAGTAACATATCGCTGCCCCCATTGCCGGCCACAGCGCAAGGAATGTCTGCTGGACAGCTGCCATCGCCCCTCGAAACCGAGATCGGAGACATCACTATTGTCTCCCACTCCGGGTCTGGAAAATCAGCCAAGGTTGAAACGGATGATAAAAAAAAAGACACGGCAACCGGTTCGGTCTATCTGCCTCCTTCCTTTATGGAGGCGACCCTGTTGAGTGGCTTGGACGCTCCCACAACATCGGAAGCCAAAGGTAATCCGGTGCCGGTTCTGCTCAGGGTCAAAACCCCGGCGGTTCTACCCAACAGCGTCAAGGCGAACCTCAAAGGGTGTTTCGTGATTGCCGATGGCAAGGGGAACCTGGCCACCGAGCGGGCGGAACTGCTGCTGGTCTCCTTGTCGTGTCTCGACCGCAAGGGACAGGCGGTAGTCGACCAGAAGATCAAGGGATTCGTCGTAGATGAGGATGGCAAGATCGGCCTGCGAGGTCGGGTCGTGGCAAAGATGGGCTCCATGATCGCCAGAAGTATGCTGGCAGGCTTCTTTGGTGGCGTTGGAGATGCCATCAAGGCCTCAGCCACTACCATGTCGGTGAGCCCTCTCGGTACCACCCAGACCGTTGACCCGAAGGATATTGCCATGTCCGGAGTCGGGTCAGGGCTTTCAAGCGGGTTTAAAGAGATCCAGAGGTTCTACATGGAATTGGCCAGACAGACCATGCCGGTCATCGAGGTTGGAGCCACGAAACCGGTGACGCTCGTCATCAGCGAGGGAATCAACCTGGAAATCAAGAAGATCTCCAAGGGAGGCGGAAAGTGAATAAAATCCTGATAGCCATTGGATTGCTCAGTATGAGTGGTTGCGCCCTGCTCAATCCCTACGAAAGCAGTTTCAGTTGTCCAGAGAGTAGTAAAGGGAAATGCGTCTCCGTCCAGACGGCGTACAGCGAATCAGCCTCTGGAACGCTTCCGGTCAAAGAAACTCAAGTGGATCATGCAACAGAAGAGTGTGGATCAGAGAGTATTACTCCTGGTTCCTGCATCGATGGAAAGAAGGAAGTGACGCTGAATCCTGCGCCGAACGAGAATGGCACCTACAACCGGTACCGAACCGCATTGTTCGACAAGTTCAGCGGGCTATTGAAGGAGCCTGTATCGCCTGTCGTAGCACCCCCCAAAACCATGAGAGTCTTGCTTCTGCCGTACACCGGGCAGGACAACGAGTTCTATATGCTGCGCTACGTCTACTTCTTTGTTGATGAACCGCGCTGGCTCCTGGGCGATTCGGTGTCGTCCGGTGAGGAGGAATAGCGCATGGGCATCATGTCGGCACTTTTTGGCAAGGATGGTGGCATTACCAGGGGTGAATTACGGCGCCTGTCTCAGCGGGAGAAGTTTTCCGACCACTTCCCCTGGATCGCCTATGAACCCAAAAAACAGATCTACCTTAACACCGACAACACTTTCGGCATGATGTGGGAGTGCGCTCCCCTGGCTTTTGCCTCGGAAACCAGCATCAAGACTCTGGAAGGACTTTTTCGCGTCAATCTTCCTGAGGGATCGGTCATGCAGTTTATTCTGTTTGCCGATCCTTATGTGCAACCGGTTGTCGATGCCTATGGTTCACTGAAGACCCGCGAGAGCAAGCTGGTACGCGATGTTTCTGACAACGTGTCCCGTTTCTTTCAGGAGGGTGTGGAAGGCCTTGGCTGCCTGAGCGGCATCCCGGTCCGTAACTTCAGGATGTTTTTCACGGTCAAGTTCCCGGTAAAAGAGATCGCTCATGTAAACCTGGAAGAGGTGTTCGGAACGATCCAGGAGGTATTGCGCGGTGCCGGACTTTCTCCGGTCGTAGTCGAACCGGGACGATTGCTGGACTGGTTGCGGCGCATGCTGAACGAAGATCCTTCCAGCAATGCCAGTCACTACGACGAGCGCAACGTCATCCGCAAGCAGGTCTTGCTTGCTACGAAGATTGAGAAACGTTTCACTTCGCTCAAGTTTGACAACCGGCACTTCCGCTGTGTGACACCTAAAGCCTTTCCTCTTAACGGCAATCCGATCCAGACCAACCAGCTCTTCGGCGGGATCATGGGTATGGCGACCGACTCAGACCAGATCCGGACGCCGTTCTTCTTCACCCTGAACATCCTCCTGCGGAACCAGAAGAACAAACTTCACACCAAATGCAACATGGTCCTGCAGCAGCAGGGAGTCGGCAGCTTCGCCCCCTCGCTGGCTCGGAAGAAAGACGAATACCTCTGGGCGGTCGATGAACTGGAACGGGGTACCAAGTTCTACCGGATCATCCCGATCATGTGGGTCTATGGCAGCGACGAGTGGCTGGTGAACGAATCGGTGACCAGGGCCAAACGGGTCTGGGAGGGTCAGGGGTATGTCATGCAGGAGGATAAGGGGATTCTTCCCATCCTGTTCATCTCTTCCCTGCCATTCGGTCTCTACGACCACGGCAGCAACATCGACACCCTTGACCGGGACCATATTCTCCCCGTGGACAGTATCGCCGTGATGTTACCGGTGCAGGGTGACTTCTCCGGACTGGGCAAACCGGTAATGCTCTTCGCCGGACGCAAGGGAAATCTGTTTGGTCTCGACATCTTCAACAAGGGAGTCAACAACCACAACGCCATGGTCTGCGCCTCCAGCGGCGCCGGCAAAAGCTTCTTTATCAACTATCTGGTCTACAACTACTTCGCCATGAAATCGAAGATCCGGATCATCGACATCGGCGGGTCCTACAAGAAGATGACCAAACTGTTCGGTGCCCGCTACCTGGACTTCAGCGAGGACTCCCAGGTCTGTCTGAACCCCTTCACCAATATCATTGATCCCGAGTACGACATCCCGGTTATCGCTCCCATCGTTGCCCAGATGGTCTTTTCCACCGGTAAGACTATCCCTAGCGAGACCGAAATGACCCTCATCAAGGGAGCGGTTCGCTGGGCCTGGCAGCAGGAGGGGAATGACGCCGGTATCGACACCGTCTACGAGTACCTGTTCAATTTTGACCACTACTCCTCGGAGGGTGGCGAGATCAAGGAGGCCGCTTCCCGTCTCGCCTTCAACCTGGCCGATTTCAAGAGTGACGGTTCCTTTGGGCGTTTCTTCAACGGCAGAAGCAGCCTTGACATCTCCAACGACGAGTTTGTTGTACTGGAACTGGAACACCTCAAATCCCGCAAGGAACTGTTCCGGGTCGTCACCCTTCAGGTGATTAATGCTGTTACCCAGGATCTCTATCTCTCTGACAAGTCGGATCAGCGGCTGATCGTTTTCGATGAGGCTTGGCAGTTCCTCGGTGAGAGTTCGACCCTGAAGGAGGTCATCGAGGAGGGGTACCGCCGTGCCCGCAAATACGGCGGCAGCTTCACCATAATCACCCAGTCGGTGCTCGACATGAAACTTTTTGGCGGGGTAGGGGATGTTATCCGGAATAACTCAGCCTTCAAGTTCTTCCTGGAATCATCTGACTTCGAGAAGGCGCTGGATGAAAAGCTCCTTGATTACGACGAGTTCACCATGCGGATTCTGAAGTCAACCAAGAGCAATAAGCCCAAGTATTCGGAGATTTTCATGGACACCCCGTTCGGTGCCGGCGTCGGCAGACTGGCGGTCGATCCGTTCTCCTACTACGTATTCACGTCTGATGCGAGCGAGATAACTGAAATAGAGGCAATGGTTGATGGCGGAGTGAGTTATGAGGATGCAATCCGTGAGATGGTCAAGAAATACCGCAGTTAGTCTGATGATGTCTGTGACGTTAGGCAGCACGTCTGCCTTCGGAATCGATGGGAAGACCGCTGGCCAGAATGCCGGTCAGTCGGCGCTCTCCAGGTTCGGCAGTAAGAATTCTGTCAACAGCAACATCTCGTTGCCGATGACTAACTCATCGAACCTCATGCAGACGGTGAACGGCGCTACCAGCTTCCCGGCAACCCTGAACGCCCCCTCATCGGCAAAATTCCTGGAGGTGATGATACAGCCGTCAGGAACCGGTGACCTGCAGCAGGTCATCATCAGCCAGGATCTTAACACTGATGGCACCATCGACAATGTTCACGCTGTGCCGTCGCTTGTATCAGGGGTCTGCGCTAACGGCTTCATCTCCTGTAATGCCGGTAGCTGGACGAATTGCAAATATTATACGTGGGCCGCCGATGCTGATGGCCGAGTCACTGAAGCACCGGCGTCCATTACCGATCTCGGTGGCTGCTATTGCATCAACAGCAGTTGCGGTAGCAACCTGGTCTGGGTCAACAGCGCCATCGTGTTGAAGGATATCGGTGGGGGTATTGTCAATGCAGTTCATACCAGCAATACCTCCTTCACCATTACCAACGTCAATACCGACATCACCACAATTACCTATTACGGGCAAGTGACCACCAAAACGAACAATGCTGCCACGAGTGTCGCGGCATTCGCTTCTTCCCCAACAGTGGATACCCTGACGGGGTATTACACCAACTGGCCCCAGTTGACGGCAGCCCGGGATTCAGCCGCTATCTCCCAATCATCCGATCCGAGCAGTTTCTACTACATGATCTCCAACTCGGGTGCGGCACGTGAGGCCCAGGGCAAATCAAGCATCTGCACTGTTGACCGGGCTGGACGTGTTGATACCACCACCAAATCCTTCAACGACTCAGGAAACAGTGCACTCTGTACCGATCACCTGGTCTACATACGGGTTCATAAGGTCGATGATCTAACCTATCAATTGGAATACCTGGATACCGGCCCGGGAGGACCGGGAGCTGCCCACAACAACTGCGGCGGCAGTCCGGGCGGAGATGGCTGGCATACAGTTAAACCCGTCACCGTGTCCACACCAGACCCGGCCAAGCTCGGCCAGCTCATGTCCGCTACCTTCAACATGAACAACATGAGTGGCGGCGGCTGCAATTCCGCTTCGGCATCCGTAGACGGAGTCATCAACGGATTCGACACGTCAGTCCAGACCGGCATTGTCTGTCCGGCAAAGGGTGCTCAAGGTGTCTCGTTCGACTGGAGCTATTTTTTCGACTTCAAAGAGGACGCCTACACCGAGGGGGTTGAGGACAAGTGTGCCACCCTGGCCAACGATCCGGACTGTCGCTTGAAGGAAGAAGATATCGACGGAGTCGTGACCTACCAGAACTTCAATCCGACCGGCTTCAACCCGCTCCCTTCCTGTAAGAACTTCACCGGCCAGGTGGGTACCAACAAGATCTGCCGGGACTGGTGGCACAAGAAGCGTACGTACGTCTGCGGCAGTCAGCAATACGACTTCTCTGATGTGGCAACCCGTTTCGGGAAGGTGGTTTCCTCTGCCAGCGACAACACAGCGAATCTGACGTTCCAGGACCCACGACTCGGCCCTACGGGGTGGAACATTGCCAACGGCAGTATCAACCTGCCGCAACGGGACCCGGCGTCCGAATGTGAAGTGGCCTGCAAGACCCGCATCGCCAAGACCGACACCCAGGTGACGACGACCGGAAATGTCACCGACATGCGGGTACCGGCACAGTCCTATGACATTTTCTACAAGACCTGCATCAACAACAGCTGTCCTGCCGACCCGTCCGAAGAAATCGTCATCGATTGCCAGTGCATCAACGAGTTTGCCGAAGCTGCCACGGTCATTCAGACACTCCGACTGGCCGGCAAGGACAATATCTGTTCCAGCGGCCAGAAGCAGCCAATGCAGTCGAGGTAAAACCAGATGCTATTCCGTATCGCCTATTCAGTTCTCTATGCCGTTCTCCTGCTCTCCCTCTCCGGGATAACCACCACGGCTCAGGCTGTTGTCAGTTGCCAGGACTCCATCTCGACGGGTACCACCTATCGTTACAGCGATGCCCTGGTTTTCTTCACCGAATTCAACGGCAAGACCTACGCCATCGCCAAGTCAGCCGTTAGCGGCAGTCAGTCGCTTCCCGACATCTATTTCGACTTTTCTGCGAATATCAGTCGGGAGTACCTGATGACCGGCACCGACACGGCATCGCTCAAGAGGATGCTTTCACTCGGACAGTTCGGGGCGGCCAAACCGGTAAGCGTGGACAGCCAGCAGACTCTGGATTTCCTGATCAAGCGCTATGGCGCATATCTGGGGACAGCAACCTCGGATAAGAGCACCTACATCGACGCCTGGAAAGAGTTCGGGCCCGTCGGGTTCACTGCTGTTGACGGTTCGGGCCTTCCATTCACTAACTGGCCGGCAGTTGGTGCCTATACCGGACAGGACCCGCAGGCAGTCGTCATGGGGAGTGACGGGATCTGGGCCAGTGGTCTCGATGGGACAAGAAGCTCACAGATCGTCGAATTTCCCGGCAAGCTCGACTGTGCCCTGTCGTACATCGATCCCGGCACGATTACTCCGCCACCGCCGCCACCTCCTCCGCCACCACCTGATCCCAATGCCATCAATAACATCATGTGCGGTCAGGATCTGAATAACAACGGCTATGCCGGTGACCCGGGAGAAACAGCCAACTGCATTCAGACGACTCAAGGACAATTCTGCCCGGTCGGTTCCACGGAATGCGTCGAAACCTATACGGCACCAGTCTGTCCGGCTGGCTCTACTCTGGAAACAACCCGTGATATGTGTCAGGCCACGGCTCAGAACGTGTGTGGCAGCGGCTATACCTGGGACTCTGGTATCGACAAATGCATCAAGGCTGTTGTCTGTCCGGAAAACGGTACCTTCAGTCCGGTTGCTGACCGTTGTGAGAAATTGGTTCAAAACGATTGTCCCGTTGGCTATGCCTATGACGCCAACCCGGCCAGCCAGACCTACGACCGTTGTGTGAAGTCTGCAACATGCACTGACGGAGGAGCATTCATAGCTGCAAAGGATCGGTGCGAAAAAGCATGGATGCCGGTCTGCGACACTGCCAATGGCTATGCCTACAATGGCACGACCAGTAAGTGCGAACGTTCGCCGATATGTACCTATGGCAGTTATAACGCCACTTACAATCTCTGCGTCCAACCCTTTGTGCCATCATGTCCAAGCGGCTACAGCTATAACAGTTCCAGGGGTCGCTGCGAAAAAGCTCCCGAATGCCCGGCAGGCACCACGTACAATGTGGTCACAAACAAATGTGACGCCATCACCGGTGCCAGCGCACAGCAGGTTTTATCCTGCAGTCCTCAATCATTTCTTTGCGCACCGTATGCCGACTCCTGCTGCAATGTAAGTATTTCCTGCCCGAACGGTCCCCAGGGACAGGTTAGTGTTGCTGCAAACTATTGTTGCCTTGGTTCTGACGCTATCACGATTCAGTCACCCCTCAGCCTCTTGACCAGAACCGAGCTGACCAGTACCGGCTATGCCCTGTCAGCGTTGCAATGCGATAGCGTCGGCAATTGCAGCTACTACTTCATGGATCGTTATTGTGCCGATGGGTCACCGGCCAGTGACTGGATGTTATCCGGGGCATTCACGATGGCTTCGACCCAGATGGTCTGTCCTGCCGGTCAGGCTCTCATCAATGGTAATCAGTGCCTTTCTGCAACCAACCCGACCTGTTCAGGCGGCAACTTCGACCCGAACATGGATGTCTGCTGGGCCGCATATACGCCAACATGCACCCAAGGGACCTATGACAGCGCCAGCGGGCTGTGCATTCTTGCGCCTTCCTGTCCGAACGGCACCCTGAACACTTCAACTGACCTCTGTGAAGCAACCATCACCAGGGACTGCGGCACCTACTCCTTTGATGCTGCCGCCAATCTCTGTTTCTCTTCACCGGTATGCTCAAATGGTGCTTATGACGCGGCTCTCAACGTCTGCCAGGCCACGCTGACCCGTAATTGCGGTACCTACAGTTGGAGCCAGGCTGACTTCAAGTGCCTTCAAACCGTTGCATGTCCTAAAGACCCTGCCTTCTCCCAGGCCGCTACCACTACGTTCTCAACCACGCTCGACAAGTGCGTATCCGAAGTCCAGCACGACTGTCCGGCGGGAACAACATACACACCACTTCCCATCGGCAAGTGCGAGGCGGTGCCGATCTGCAGCGCCGCCGGTATCTACAATCCGCAGAAGGACAGCTGCTTTGAGGGGTTCAATACCTGTCCGCTCGGGACTCAGTACGCTTGCATGGAATACCAGAACAAGATGCAGTGTTCCCCGAACCCCTGTTTCAATCCCGGAGCGCCCGGATCTGAGGTAACGACCACTCTTGACGAGTCCATGCTTCAGAATGACGGGCCGAAAGATGCAAACGGCAACTGCCTCGGCCAGATCTACATCTTCAATGGAAAAGCGTCGCGTTGCCGTCCCCCCGGCTTGACGGTCGGGTACCTCAACAACTGCTGCGAGAGCGACAAGGTGGCTTCGGAAGATACCGGCAGCAGCATCTCAACAGCGGTTCAGGGCATTCAGATGGCCTATGAAATAGGTCAGGTCGCCTATTACGGCAACGCTCTGGTGACCGGTGCTGCGCAGATTTCTGCCATATCGACCACCGCTACCGGTGCAGTCACCTCTATGACCGTAGTCACCGCCACCGGAACTACGACAACTCTATCAGGAGCGGCAGCAACAGGTGCATACGCAACCATGGCCAGCGGAGCGACAGGAGCTTCTGCTCTTGGAGCCGGATTGCAGGCATATGCCGCTGCCCTTTTCAACCCGGCCACCATCATCATCGCAGTAGTCGTCCTGGTAGTGATGAAGGTGCTGATGGGAAGCGGATGTGATCAAGGTGACATTCAGACCGGGATGCAGAAAGAAGGCAAACAGTGCCACTACGTGGGGGACTATTGCTATAAAAAATGGCCGTTAGTGGGATGTGTGCAGAAGGCCAAGAGTTTCTGCTGCTTCAATTCGAAAATGGCGAGGATCATACATGAACAAGGGAGACCGCAACTGCAATCATTTCAGCCGAACGGCGGCTGGGGTGTACCCGAAGCACCCAACTGCCGCGGCCTTACGCCAGACGAATTCCAGGCACTGGATTTTTCGAGGATCGATCTTTCGGAATATTTCGAAGATGTACAGAAGGATCTTGCTACCAAGATTGATGGTTCACAACAGACCATCATGCAAAACATCCAGAACAAGTACCAGGCGACGCCGAAATGATCAGGCGCACAGGATTGGCAGTGATAGCGCTGGTGCTTGGGGGTACGTCGGTGCAAGCCAAGGTGATTGGTACTTTCGGAACCACGTACCGAATCACGGAGCGGGATGCCCTGGCCGAGATCGAAGAACGGGCCCGGCAAGTGGACTGGAACAAGGTGCTGGACAAGCGGAAGGTCGAGAATTACCAGGGACCGCCGGACAAGGCGAGTCTCCCGCGGGCGAAGCGGAACCGGAGATTCCCGGTTGATATGACCTATACCACTGAGATCGATGTCCCCGACGGCAAGGGAGGCATTCTCTACCCCAAGGGTTACACCTTTAACCCGCTCGATTACGTTACCTATCCGAAAACGCTGGTGATCATCAACGGCACCGATCCGGATCAGGTGAAGTGGTTTGCCGCATCCGAGTACGACAAGCGGCTTGATGTGACGCTACTTCTCACTGAAGGGAGTTTCGGAGCCGTGTCGAAACGGATCAGTCGTCCGTTGTTCTATGCCGACCGGAAGATCATTGAACGGCTCAAGCTGAAGGCCGTGCCCTCGATCATCAGGCAGAAGGGGCGGTTGATGGAGGTAACTGAAGTGGTGCTGCCAGGCGGCAAGGCGAAGAAGGCGTCAAGATTATTACATGATAGCATGAAGGGTGAACAATGAAGTTGCTGATAATTCGACACTTCTGCATGGCTGGTATGCTGGTGCTTTGTGCCGGTTGTTCGCACGAATCATGGACGAGCGTCGAGGAAACAACCAGGCTGCCGTCTGTGGCGGCACCCATTCTGGCCCCGGTCAACTGGGTAGCCAAGGCGGGTAGGGCGGTCACCAGCAAGTCTTCGGAATCGTCCGACACGGACCGAGGAAAACGATTTGTCCTGTCAAGCAGGGTCATGGACAGCTTCATCTCCGACGGGAAGTTCATGGATGAGGTCCTGACGATGCAGAGCCGTTTCCGCACCTACGACTGGGGCGACATCACAGCCGAGCAGCACCAGGCGAATACCAAACTTAAAGGTGGCAAGGGGACTCTCGGTCGCTATCCGGCCAGAAGCAACGGATCAGCAATCATCATCACGGACGAAGGGTCCGAATTCACGGTGCGGTACGAAGATGAACCTGAGCAATAACATAACGATCATTACAATGGTTACGCTTTTTCTGACAGTACCGGTTGCCTACGGGGCAGGCGGTGCCTGCAAGGGTAAGGTGCTCAACCCGGTGACCGACATCTGCTGGCAGTGCATGTTCCCGGTGAAGATGGGCAGTGTCTCCTACGGCAATGGCGCCGAGCCGGCTCCCGGCAACGTCACCTCACCGGTCTGTGCCTGCCCTGACAGCAAGGGCGTCCTGATAATCGGGGTGTCCACCGCATTTTGGGAACATGCCCGTTTGATCGAGACCGTCAAGGACCCGTTCTGCTTCCCGGTCATGGGTACCGGCATGACCAACCCGAAACCGGGCTTTTCATCCGGAGAGATCCGCAGCAAGGAGTATGGCGATTCGGACTTTGCCTTCCAGCAGGCCCATTACTTCTACTTCCCGGCCTGGTCGATCCTTAAGCTGTTCATGGATTTTCCCTGCGCGGAAAGCCGGGCGTTCGATCTGGCCTACATGACAGAAGTTGATCCCATGTGGAATGACGACAGCCTGTCATTCATCATCAACCCAGAGGCACTGCTGTTCGGTAATCCGGTTTCACAACTGGCGTGCGTTGCCGACAGCGTGGCGGCAACTGTGACGTATCCGATCGATCCCCTGTTCTGGTGCATGGGAAGCTGGGGCTCTTTCTATCCGCTGTCAGGGAGCATGATTGAGAATAATCCCCTCAACGTGAATGCCGGCCTGGCAGCTCGGATGCTGTTCAAGCTCGGTCGTGAAACACTCCTCTATGATACCGGCATCAATCAGTGCGCCAGTGCCGGGGTGGTGACGCCGATTCTCGTCAAGAGTAACTACCGGCTTCAGATTGCACGGCCGGTGCGCGGCAACGACTGTATCCCCATCGGCAGGCCGTCTCTCATCTGGGGGACGGCAAAGAACCCGCCTTTCGGAACTACCAACACGTCTCCTGACAATTTTCTCTGGTCAATGACACGAAGGAGGGTCTGTTGCGTCGGCTATGCGCTCAATTGATACTGGTCCTCCTGGTCATCCCCGCAGTTGTACGCGGGGACAATCCCCGGATTGGCATCCCGGAAGTGGAAGTCAGTCTGGACAAGGCAAACAAGTTGGCAGAAACGCTCACCATCCCGACAAACAAGTCCGAAGTGGAAATGTCGAAGATTGCGGAAAAGATGAACGCCTACTACCGATCTCCGGAATTCCAGGGAAGGCTGAAGAGCGAGACGGAACGGATAAAAGGCGAGCTCTTCGGCGATGCTTCGGTCTGGTTCTATCCGGACAGCAATACTCCTGCGGCACGCGGAAAACTCGGTGGCGACGAACGGATCTACCTGTTCATCTCATCAGCCATGCCGCTGCAGACGGTCAGGAACTATGCTGCTTCGGTAGCACGTCTGGGTGACCCCAATGTCACTCTGGTGATGCGCGGATTCGTGGATGGTATGACGAAGATTCAGCCGACGATCAGGTTCATCGGTTCTGTGCTGCAACGTGATCCTGCCTGTAACCCTGCAGAGGGAGAGTGCGAGATGTTACCGGCAGGACTGGCCGTCGATCCTCTGCTGTTCAGGCGGTACTCTATCGACCGGGTTCCCGCTGTTGTCTATGCCAAAGGACTAAAAGCAGATGATGCAGCTCTCAGTGAAGGCGACTCCAGGAACGCCACCATTACGGAACACCATACGGTTTACGGCGATGCCAGCCTGGAATACCTGCTTGATCAGATCCAGAAGGAAACCGGGTCACACACCCTGGCCGCTCTGCTTGCAGCTCCGACTAACAAAAAATGAACAAGGAAAGTGAGTCCATACCCGTATGCAGAATGAGATCAGCAATAATGAAGAAACCATCCAAGAAATCGATTTCGAGAGAGCCAGTGTTCTTTGGAGACGTGACATGGCACCTGACGATCAACCGAAAGTGCATCATAAAGAGCACCCAAAACAGCAACCGGGCCTCGTCCCCATCATAGCGCTCTGTTTGGCGGTATCTTTCGGTGCATCTTTGGCCACCATTGCCGTTTATGACCGCTGGTACGCCCAAAAGGTCGTGGCCGTTGACATCAAGGGATACATTGCCCAGCAGCGTGACAACTACCTGGCTGGCAAACTGAATGACGACGAGTTGAAGAGGAGTTTTGACCGCCTTGAGACCGTCATCACAGCCATTCCCAAAAACCGGGTGATCATCATGGGTGACGCGGTGGTGCGCAATGCCGAAACCGTTAAACCTTGAGTTCAGCAATTGGCGGCTCTGGCTGGCAATCACATGTCTGCTCATGGCGGGGACGCTGCTCCCCTACAAGATCAGTGTCACGCTCACGCCTTCACTCAAGCATCGGGTCTATTGGCTCATCCGGAACCCGGATAAGGTGGTGCGGGGAGATTACGTCCTGTTCCGGCACAAGGAACTTTCCGACCGTATGGGGATGAAAAAGTCCGAGGATGTCATGAAGATCCTCGGCTGCAATGAAGGGGATCTACTCACCGTCGATGTGGAGAAGAAGTCCTACTGCAACGGAGAATACCTGGTCCGGGCCAAGGACATCTCCCTGAAGGGGGAACCGCTGCAGCACTTCGTATTCAACGGTACGGTACCCAAAGGTGTCATGTTCGTCATGGGGCAGCATAAGGACAGCTACGACTCCCGATATTTCGGGTTTGTAGACAAGAACCGCATCCTGGCGAAAGCCTATCCGATCTTCTGAAAGGAGCATCAGTGCCCATCGAGAAACTCAACCCGCTGCACTATATGGGGCAGGCCGAATACACCGGCTTCTGGCAGAAGCTCTTTGCAACGATGCTCTATGGCTTCTGGGGTCGCTTCTTCTTTGTCGCTCTGGTGGTCTCGGCCTTCTGGGTCGGAGTCAGACAGCGAAACCCGACGTTGGCTGCTATCTGTCTGTTGCTGGCGGCAATCGTCGCCTATGGGGGTGGTGTCATGAACCTGGTCAGGTCATTTACAGGATAGGAGGACGCAGTGTCGAAGGATAGCAACAGCTCGCCTGATGTAATGCCGGTACCCCAGAGCAACGAGATTCATCCCCGAGGGCTTCTGGAGGCGATCTCCTACATAGATCAGAACTTTGCCAACGAACTGGGCGGCTGCATCATCAAGGCCCGCTTCCTGACCACCAAGCAGCGGCTTGAATTCATGGAGGTGGGATTCCGGAGCTCCTTTGCATCTGGGATCGTTTCTGCGCTACTGACTCCTGTTGCTATCGGCGTGATCGAACAGTACATCCCCATGTTCGGTGATCCGTCTCCGACCTTCTTCGACAAGTTCAGTGCTTTCCTACTGGCATTGGGATTCTCGCTTGGCTACGCCATCTTCATGGCCAAGGCCTCCACCTGCTTCATTGGTGAGTATACCCGGGCAATGGTGCTGAATCTCCTGGGCGGCATGGTCTTCGGAGCCATCGTCAAGGCTGTTCTGGCTTTCATCGCCTTCCACTTTCTCTATTTCAAGATATTTACCGACAAGAACGTTTTGTGGGCGGTTGCAAAGCTCTATTACGCCAAAACCTCGCCCAGTACGGTCGCTTCAATTTATTACTGGGTGCAGGGATTCAAAGGAATATTCCTCATCTCAGCTTACTTCGTCCTGGTATCCACGGCTGTATTCATCATCATTCCGATAGTCGCCATGCTGGTCGCCTGGCGGCGTAACCGCAAACTGATTGCAGCGGGAGTAGTACATGTCGATACGGACCGCATCTAGACTCGGCCTCACACTACTGTTGGTGCTCATCCCGACCATGGCACTGGCCCTGGATATGGAATTCTATGTCTGGGGTGGTCACGACGCGGTGGTGAATGCCTTCAGCAAGCTGGCACTGATCTTTGGTGACAACGCCTACAAGTCGCTCTACTTCGTCGTCATCACTGCCGGGCTCTTCTTCGGTGGGGTGACGGTCTTTGCAAAGTCGCTTGGTACCGCCAACGGTTCGGTCATGACCTGGATCGTGCCGACTATGATCGGCATCATGGTCTATCTTGCTTTGGTTGTTCCCAAGGGCACCATCCATGTCTATGATCCGGTTTTCAACAAGAACCAGGCTGTCGGCGGCATCCCGGATGGGGTGGTGGCGGTAGCCGGCATCCTGAACAAGATTGAACGGGGCTTGGTGGATATTGTCACAACTGCCGGTGATCCCTTGAATTATCAGACTCAGGCGGGAGGGAAGGGGTTTCTGGGGCTCGCCCAACTCACCAGCATTCCTCTGTCGGCGGTGGACAGCAATCTGGACGCCTCCATGCGGCGCTACGTCAAGGATTGTGTCTCCTATGCCCTGATGAATCCCAATGCCAACCTCACGGTGGATGAACTGCGAAAGACGACCACCAATTTTGTTGGTTCCCTGGATAAGGCGGTTAATCCGGCCATCTGGACGGTCTACTATGATGCTGCCAGTCCGCAGGGCCAGGCTCTCACCTGTACCGATTCCTGGACCAGCATCAAAGCGGCGCTCACCCCGGCCAATCTCGACAAGAACATCCAGTCAGTTTGCGCCAATCTTGGCTATGACGTGACTGATGCTGCCGCCATGATCCAGTGCAAGACGGTGTTGAACAATGTCAATTCCGGGACCGGCCTGGGAGCAGCGAGCATTGATGACTTTTTGAAACAGGCCTATGTCTCCCAGCGACTGGAGGAGATCTTCCGCAGCGGCAATGCTGCTGGTGCCACCAATTATCAGTTCCTGCTCAGTGCCTCCGGTGCCATGAAGTCGGCCAACGAATGGTTGCCGATCCTGAAGGCGGCGCTCACCGCCATCGCTGTTGGATTGCTGCCATTCCTGGCGCTGTTCATTCCCACGCCGCTGATCGGCAAGGCAGTCGGGATCATAGCCGGATTCTTCATTTGGTTGACCGCCTGGGGTGTCACCGATGCCATCGTTCACCAGTTTGCCGTGGACTATGCTAATCGGGCCTATGAGATGGTGCGGCAGAACAAGCTGGGTATGGATGCCCTCTACTTCTTTCCTGACCAGACGGTGAAGATCCTCGGTATGTTCGGCACGCTTCGGATGAGCGGAATGATGCTGGCTACCGTCATCACCGGAATGCTGATCAAGTTTGGCGGTCATGCCATGGCAATGATGGCCGGGGGTATGGTCAGCCAGGTTCAGTCCGCAGGCAATCGTGCTACACATGAGGTTGAAGACCCTGCCGGCAGAGCTTCGGCCATGCAGCGCAATGTCACTGCCATGCCGACTCAAGCCTGGAGCAATGAGCATAGCTTCCAAGCCAGGCAGGCGCAGTCGCTGGTCGGTATGTCCGGTAAGACCACGGCGTCGAGCGATATGATCCGGGACTTCGGGATGGATTTTTCGAGTCGGATATCCGCTGATAGCGAGATTGGAAGATCAATCGGTTTCGGTGGCAGCGGCAGGGCCATGCGTGAAGGTGGTCTGTCATCAGCCTACGAGCTGAAATCCTTTGATGGCCGCCTGGGACTCGACAAGTCTGCTGCGACCAAGGATGTTGTTTCAGGCAGCTATGGCGGCGACACTCTGGCCTTTGCCAAGATGGGAGTTGCCAACGACCGGGCCTTGGCAAATGTCTTTAGCTCCGGTGAAAACTATTCTGACTTTCTGACTGCCAACATGGACAAGAGTGTTGGACAACTGCAGGGAGAAATGGGAGCGTATGCCGCAGCCAGGTCTCTCGGGTTCAATGGGAACTGGCGGGAGTTCAACGCCATGCGGTCGGAGGTTACCGCCCTGGGGGATTTCGCCAATGCCGATGCGGTGAACAGGATTGCCGATAATTACGGAATCTCATCCGGACAGCTTATGCAAATGAACGCCCAGTTCCAGCAGAGCAAACACGCTTCAGAGGTAACCGGGCTTTCCAATCAACTCGGCGGCCCGGTTGCTGCCGGTACTGAGGCTGGCAATGTCGTAGCAACGGAAACCGGGGGCAAGATCCAGGGAATCTATGCTGGAGGCGGTTACGGCAACTACCAACAGCTCACCAGCAATGATGTTTCAGGGAAGATTGCCCGCAACCAGCTTGTTCATGCTGCAGCGGATCAGATGGTTGGCCGGATTGCTCCCCAACTCAAGAACGATCCGGAGATGTACCAGAACGGCCACCTGACCGAACGGGGCTTTGCCGAGATGCAGAAGGCGATGGAGGGGCAGAACATAAACTTCACGACATCTGACGGCAAGAGTGCTGTCAATGTCGGCATGGATGGCGGCATCGTTAATTCGTCTGATTCAGGAACCGTTGCCAAAGGTGACAGAGGACAAGCTCTTGAAATGCAGAAACAACTGCGTTCTGCCGGATTCCAAAGCGCCGCTGCTCATGTCGCCAAACTGTCTGGCCAGGCCTTCGACTACAAGGCAGATTACGACCGGAACGGCAACCTTGCATCGTTTGCAATTGACCAGGGTGGTCGGGTGCAGAAGTTCGATCTTGGTCAGAGCAAGACCGGATCTGATATCGAGCGTCTGGACCGGAACGTGTCGACCACAGACAAGGGGCTGCGCAAAACAGTTGGTGATTTTATCAAGACCGGCTACGAAAACCAGTCTCTTAATGTCTCGCGGAAGTCCGGCAGCTACATGATCCAGGCTGGCGGCAAACAGATGATGGTCAATGGGGACTGGTATTACGCCAAGAATGAGAAAACCGGCAATATGGAGGTAGTCGGCGGTTCATTCTCCAGCGGGCTTGACGGAAATGTCCTTATGTACGCCAAGGACAAGGATGGCAACCTGCACTACTCTCAGGTGCAGGGGAAGATGGACAAGAGTGGGAACCTGGTTGCAGGGCAGCGTTCAGAGATTACTGAGGATCAGTTTGTTCAGTCGTCACAACAGGGGGCGGCGGTTGTCAGTACGAGATCGGGAGGTGGCATTACCGGGAGTATTCGTGCTGATGGCGGGGTCAAGGCGGATTATTCGAGTTCGCAGGTGGTTGGGACAAGGGTTGAATCAAAACAGAATCTGGCTGGTAGTGCTGCTTCGCAGGAATTTACTGATGGACGGTCGATTAGTGCGGGTACGGCTGCGACTACGATTGCGGTTGGACAGGGTGCATTGAGTGAAACTGCTGGATTAATAAATGACGTCAGCTCAATTATTCAGCCGAATCGGACATTAGCAAAAGCACGCTTTGAAAATACTGAAGCAACCAAGAGGCTTGAAGAAAACACAATCCGTGATGCTGCAAGAACAGCAGAACAGCAATCACGAACTGTTCAACAGCAGCTCCAACGCACCAGCAAGATCTTGCAGCATCAGAGCAGAACATCACACTTACCAAAAGGCGGTGGACCTCAGCCGAGCGGTCCAAGGAGATAGAACGTGATTGAAAAATTGCTGTTTGTGTCTGATGGAATAATTGCTCTTGTCAGGAATGATCCTGGGTTTGACGATAGCCGACAGGACGGAGCGAATCTTGATGTTACCGAGTTCGGCGCAATACTCAATCTGCCCGGCATCCAGCTGACTTTGCCATCCACAGCACTTGAGCATTTGGTGATTGCTGAAGGCACAACTATCTTCTTCTATTTTTCAGAGCCCTATGTGCTGGTGACGACGTACTTGGGGTGTGTTGAATTGGAGAGAGATGAAGTAGTTAAAGTGAAAGGCGCCTGGGAGTACATTTCAACAACCGTTACCGGTGCCGGTAATAGCGCCGGTAACGAATAAGTCTCCATTCGTCATTCAGGCAGCATCCACAGTATACGGGTCTCTTGTCTGTGCTTGCATAACCGTATTTGAGTAGTTCCCAAATATTTAGGTCTTGCAGCGCTCCGGAAAATAATCGAACCGGAATGCGATCCAGGCATACATAGAAGAATGCCAGTCCTGATATTCCACAAACCCAATACCAGAATGACGAAGTAAAAAATAACCCTACCATCGCTCCCGCAAGCATGCACGGGAGAACGGTTCCTGCAACTGCAATAACGATTGCTGCAATTTTTCTTGCCATCAAATCCTCCCTCCATTCTCGACGGTTAATGTCCATCAGTATTTCAGGTTTAGTTTGACCAGCCTGAAATGAATTGTCAATCCAAAATCGCATTGTAATGTAAATATATCAGTATGTTGCACTACTCTGTCCTGTTTGGACAGGGAGCTGTATTAGTGCATTTCCGGGCAGCTTTTGTATCAAATTGACTTTCGAGGCAAAAAGAGGTATTAACATGTCGTAATTTCATGCATTTATGGAGGGTAAAGAGATGGGCTCTGTGCCCTTCAGAACATATTGCTCTAACTGAAGCCGCATTGTCTCTTCAAGTGCTGACAAACGGCTTTTTTTTTATCGGGTAATCTATGAGTAACGAAGCGGATACCTGTCGAAAATACGTGCTGCCGAAGCTGGTTGATGCCGGTTGGGACAACGAGCCCCACCGGATCAACGAGCAGATTTCCTTTACCGATGGCCGCATCGTTCTGGCCGGAAACAAGGTGAGGCGTCGACCCCAGAAGCGGGCTGACTACCTGCTTCGTTATACCCGTGATTATCTGATTGCCGTTGTCGAGGCCAAGCCCGATTACCAGTCAGCCGGGGATGGTTTGCAGCAGGCCAAGGAATACGCCGAGATTCTGGGTATCAAGTTTGCCTATGCCACCAACGGCATCGAGATTATTGAGTTCGATTACCTGACCGGCCAGGAGCGGGTATTGACTGAGTTCCCGCCACCTGAAGAACTTTGGCAGCGCCTGCAAATCTCTCAGGTATTCTCCCCCGAATCCGCGCAACGCATTCTCTCACCGTATTACCATCACAGCGGCAAAAGCCCTCGCTACTATCAGGAAATCGCCATCAACCGGGTCGTGCAGTCAGTTCTGCAGAACAAGAAAAGAATCCTGCTGACCATGGCCACCGGCACCGGCAAGACCGTGGTCGCCTTCCAGATCTGTTGGAAACTCTGGAGCGCCCGCTGGAATGCCACCGGTGAGCACCGTCGCCCCAAGATTCTGTACCTTGCCGACCGCAATATCCTGGTTGATGACCCCAAGGACAAGATTTTTGCGCCTTTCGCCGATGCCCGCTGGAAGATCGAGAACGGCGAAGCCAACAAGAGCCGCGAGATGTACTTTGCCATCTACCAATCGCTGGCCAAGGACGAGCGGCGACCGGGGCTTTACCAGGAGTACAGGCCGGACTTCTTCGACCTGATCATCGTTGATGAATGCCACCGGGGAAGCGCCCGCGACAGCAGTAACTGGCGGGAGATCCTGGAGTATTTCACCCCGGCGTTTCAGTTGGGGATGACCGCCACACCGCTCAGGGAAGACAACCGGGATACCTACCTCTACTTCGGAAATCCCATCTACCAGTACAGTTTGCGGCAGGGGATCGACGACGGCTTTCTGGCCCCCTATCGGGTCCACCGCATTATCACTGACTTTGATGCGGCAGGTTGGCGGCCCAGCAAGGGAGAGCTGGATCGTTATGGCCGGGAGATACCGGACGAGGAGTACCAGACCAAGGATTTTGAGCGAATTGTCGCTCTGAAGGCCCGTACCGAGGCCATTGCCTGTCACCTGAATGACTTTCTCAGAAAGACCGACCGGTTTGCCAAGACTATTGTTTTCTGCGTGGATCAGGATCATGCCGACGAGATGCGACGGGCTCTCACCAACCTTAACCAGGACTTGGTAAGCCAGTACCCGGATTATGTCTGCCGGGTAACCTCGAATGAGGGCGACATAGGTCGTGGGCATCTGGGCAGGTTTCAGGAACTGGAGACGGAGACCCCGGCCATCCTTACCACCTCACAGATGCTGACCACCGGCGTTGATGCTCCTACCTGCAAAAATGTCGTTCTGGCCCGCGTGGTCGGCTCCATGTCGGAGTTCAAGCAGATTATTGGCCGTGGCACCCGTGTCAGGGACGATTATGGCAAGCTCTGGTTCAGTATCCTCGACTATACCGGCAGCGCCACCAGGCTCTTTGCCGACAAGGATTTTGATGGAGATCCCGCGCTGGTCAGTGAAGAAAAGATCGATATGGCCGGCGCCACCTACGAGACGACCATCATCGAGGAAGCTCCTGTTGTGGAAGATGGCGGCGTTCAGGATGACTACGGCCCGGCGGGAGTGGTTATTGATGACGATGCAAAAGAACCCCGCAAGTTCTTTGTCGATGGCGGACAGGTAGCGATTGCCGCCCATCTGGTTTATGAACTGGACCCGGATGGCAAGCAGCTCCGTGTCGTCAAGTACAGCGATTATGCCGCCGACAAGATACGCACTCTTTTCCCCGGCGCAATAAGGATGCGTGAACAGTGGGCCAATCCCAGGGAACGGGCCGAGATTATCCGCCAGCTTGAGGAGCGTGGGGTCAGCTTCAACGAACTGGCCGAATCAGTCGGCCAACCGGAAGCCGACCCCTTTGATCTCCTCTGTCATCTTGCCTTCAACGCTCCGTTACGGACCCGCCGAGAGCGGGCGGAACGGTTGAAGAATGACCGGAAGGATTTCTTCGATCACTTCAGCCCCGAGGCCAGGGCCATTCTCGAAGAGCTTCTGGAGAAATACGCCCAGCATGGCACGGCGCAATTCGTCGTGCCGGACATTTTGAAAGTGCCGCCCATTTCGGAGCGGGGAAATGTGATTGAGATTGCCGGATACTTCGGCGGGGCAGAAAAGCTCCGGGAAGCGGTGAATGAATTGCAAACGCTACTCTACGCGGGATTTTAATGCAGGAATAGACCAGTCGGCGACAAACCCGCCGCTGCTACGCCCCCACGATGTTGAAAGGAAGAGGACATAAATGCTACAAGGTGTGACTCCATCTGAGAAATTTGTTACCAGTCTATGTCAAAGATCATTTCTTAAGCTTTGGACCCATCCAAATCCGAAGGGTAAAAATAACAAAGAACTCTGTGATTGCCTTGTCGTTTGCGAGGACGACATTGTCATTATCTCTGTCAAAGAGAACGAATATAAGGACACTGGTGATACAACCGGATGGGAACGTTGGCAAAAGGCGGCTATTGAGAAATCTGCTTCACAGATTTGGGGAGCCGAAAGGTGGCTGACTACCGTAGATCGTTTCACTCGTCATGATGGTAGAGTTGTTACCTTGCCGGAAAAATCTAAAAGAAGATATCACAGAATCTCAGTGTCTCTGGGAGCTCAGGGGCATGTCCCTCTAAAATGGGGAGATCTTGGTAACGGATTTGTCCATTTGTTTGATGAATACTGCGTAGGCGTGGCTTTTGGGACTCTTGATACTATCACCGATTTTGTTGAGTATTTACGAGCTGCTGAAGATTTAATTTTGAAAGCCAGACTCATATTTGCAGGCGGTGGTGTTGAGGATCTTGTTGCGCTCTATCTCGGACATGGACGTTCCTTCAACTTTGAGGATGAGTCCCAACCAGACATGATCATCTTAAATGACGATCTCTGGAAGGGATTTTCTGAGTCAGAAGAATATAAGGCAATTCAGGAAGACTTGAAGGAATCATATTTATGGGACGAACTTGTTGAGTTCTATACAGAAGATCTGCTTTCCGACGGCATGTTCGACATGCAGAGTAAGGAAGTAACCGACGATCAGCATGCTTTGGTGGTAATGGCTCTACAGCCGCGGATGTATCGGGCTGGACTTGCAAAGGCTTTTAAGGAGTTTTTGGACAAACCAGAGTTGAAAGTGGGTTCTCGTGCTGCACAAGGTTACAGAGAAACAGCCTTCGTTTTCTTGATCGGAAAGAGCTCTGACCGCGAGCATAGGATGAAAGAATTATCTCTCAGGTGCTTGGTTATCAGGGGAAGGGTTCTCGGAGTTAAAACGGTTGTCGGTATCGCTACAGATAGACCAGGAGTGCCTTCAGAAGTAGGATACTCTACTGATTTAGCGTACGTACATCTACCTGAATGGTCTGAAGATAGAGAGACTCAAGTTTCCGGCATTCAAACGGATCTCGGCTATTTTCGGAACCTGTTGTGATGCGTTGATCGTTGCTCAGGACGCTAATCAGTTAGATTATCACTCATATGACCTCGGGCAAGAACTATAGAAGCATACAAAGGAAAACGCTGAAGCATCGCCTATGAAATTATTTAAGAAAGCTGAATTAGAAGCCCTCGCCGAATGTCCAAAAAAGGATACAGGGGAATGGCTCAACAGTGCAGAAGACTCGGTGTCTTATCTGAAAGTCAATGCTGAGAATGACGAGTTGGTGATCTACGCCAGCGCGAAATCCGTCTTGATCCATGGTGTTCTTGCGCTAACGTCAAAAGTTACTCCCCCAGACGGACACGACTTGGTGCACGGTTCTATTCCGATGCCTGACAATTGTTGGATTATTCAACGTGCTTGGGGCGGTGGGCAGGGGCACCGTATGTATTTAGAACCTCCTCTTTCGGATAGCAAATCTTTTGAGGGCGGAGAGAAGCTGATATACCGGAGGTCATTTGATGGCGTTCAACAGGGTCCCACGCCTATCGAGTTGAGTCAAAAGCTCGTACACAGCCTGGATCTCTACTTCGTACCTGAACGCAAAGCGTATTGCAGGCTTGATCAACGGGGAGAAATTGAGGATGTAATAAGAGTCATTCAACGCAAGTCAGCCGATGCGTGGGAGGGCTTGGACGTGGTAACGATCCTTCGCAAGGACTTGGACAAGTTTATGGCTTTATCGGAAACGTCTCTTGTCCTCAAGTTTGATTTTACTCGTGTGAGATGGGGAAGTTTTTCCGGATGGGGCGAAATTGAACATTACGAAAGGAGTGAGCCTGACCTATTTTATCAAGGTGGCAAGGATGGTCAGGGAAGCTTTGCATACGGAGCCATCATCATCAGGCCTAAAGTCACTGTTGATGAATTGGTACAGGCATGGAAAGATGAAGATAACCCGCAAAAGCGCCAGTATGCTAAATTTAAAATTTACGACCGCAAGAACAAAACCAATGTTGAGACTTCCTGTGCTCCAGAATTTCTCTCCAACTATTTCCAAAAGTCAGATCTGCCTTGGGAAGTGTCGCCAGCTTTCTTCCGGCCAGAAGTAATGCTCCGCTTTAAAGCCGACCCTGAAAGATTCACATTAGAGGATAGAAGTATCACCTGTCGCAACGCGTGGCACCTTAAGACTTATGATATCAATGAGGCTGGTCTAGTACATACATACATTGGTTACCTGGCAGACCTACCCTATGAAGAGCAACTTTACTGGCAATCCTTCAATGTTTGGCCACAGGGAACTATTTCTGAACGCGCTTACCAAACAGATATTCTGGGGGAATGGAGTACCGTGCATGACCCGCTAAACGCCTTGAAGCACACGATCAGTAAACTCGATAAATCTCCGCCTGAATGGTGGAAACCAAGGGGCGAGGCACTGTCCGACGCAACACGATATCCGGTGACTGATTCTCCAAAGGAGTGGGCAGATGAAATCTTGGCACTTGATCAGTTACTTATAGAAGGCTTCCTTGGTAAGCCGTTGCAAATGTTGGCTGAAGCGGCTGGTCGTAAACTTGACCCGAAATGGGGGCCGCTTAAGGTCATGCAGGAAGTGCTGGTAGCGAAGGGACGAAGTGAAACAGATGCTAAAGCTGCTGTAGAACCTATGCAGAGAATTCACGGCTTAAGGACTGTAGTAAGAGGACATGCAACAACGGATAAAAGAAGAAAAGCCGAAATAGAGGCGCGGACTGAGTACGGTAGTTTCCGTTCTCATTTTACTCAGTTGGCGGAAGAATGTGACAAGGCACTTAACGAGGTCCTTTCAGCGTTTGACATTGTCCTTGAGTCGCAATAAGGACGGAACTCTTCGGGGGGGGGGCGCTTGTTATATTGTTGTCGAAATTTTCAAAGAACATAAAGGGGGCAAGTCCTCAAAAATCAAATTTGAGATTTGGAGACTTGACCCCTTAGGCATGTACTAATCCGTATTACTTGCTGGTATTCCTGAATTTGCGCTTGAAGGATAGTCGAAATGGATGATTTCGAAGACAGCTACAAAAACGCAGTAGAAGCGGGGCAACGCAACCAAAGGGCAACCAAGCTGCTTAGCAATTGGTGTTTCCACGCCGAGCTCGTAAGATCTCCTGGCAGGGGAATGATTGAAGCTGAAACTGGTCTTCCAATCGGGCACATGGGCGTCCAGTGCAAATTCTCAAAGAAAAACTCGATGCTTTGTTGGCTGCTAGAAGAATCGGTGTATGACTTCTATCAGAACAACTGCAAAGCTTGTGCAGAACGGGCTCCTGTAAAAATTCCCAATATCATGGATTTTGTTGGCCCACGGGAAGAAGCTGCTGAAACGCGAAAGAGGGCGCGTGAAGAAGAAGAAAAGGTGAGAAAGCAGAAGCAGATCGACCGGCAGCAAGAAAGGGCAAAACTTCGACACGAACTCTCTCTGGAAGAGAACTTCGTTTTCGATCTGTTGGATGAGCTTGATCAGGAAAACATAGCAAGTGACGATCCGCGTCTGGAGCAACTTGCAAACCTTGCCCCTGAGACATTTACCAGAAGGGTAATCGAACATCTCTTGCCAGCAGTGTTTAACGAGTACTTGCCGTATTCTAAACATGCCGCGAAGGCGTTGCTGAGGGCACCGTTAGAATCCGAAGAAAAGCTTTCAGTGGCAGTGCGCTTGGTAAGCAGTTATGAGAAATCGTCGACGGCTGTCGAAGTGGTTCTATCGGATGCGGAAAGGCTTTTGCAAGGCGACCTAACAAGTGTTTTACGGACCTTTGTGTCGATGGCTTTAGGACCACCGCCCGGCATGCATTTTGGAGGGGGTGAGCCAACAAGTCTCGATGCTACGCCAATTCACGAGCTCTTTGAGAAAAGGCAAGCTGAGATTTGTGCGGTGGTGGACGAACTTTTAAGTGATTCGAACCCCAATAAAATAGGGGCCGCCGTTGAGATTATACTCGCAACAGATAGTGACGAGTTGCTATTAAGATATGCTAGAAGTATCTTCGCCAAATTGATGCGCAGACGAACTCAACTTCCGGGAGAGCGGCGAGATAGCAGCGTGCTTTACTATCTGCGAGAAGCGGCCTCGAAGTGCTTCGGACGTTTTCCTGAGAAAACGGACAAGATTATCCAATCATTCATTGCTGACAACGATGATACAGGGAGAAAAGAAGCACTTAGAATTTATGACTCAGTGCTGAGACACCGCTATCGGGAAAAGGTAGAGATAGGAACAGCTCAAAGGATAGCATTTAGAAGATTACTCTGGGCTGCTGTAGAACGCCCAGACAGTATGGATGATGCGGGTCAGTTTTTCAGGCATTCATGGGATGAGTTTGCTCAACTCGCAGTTGAGCATTTTGACGATTTGATTGGTGCTGCGGCTACTCTTAGTGAGAAGTATGATCAAGTAGATACCAAACATCCTCTGGTGCTGGCAGACAATGTACTCGATCAAATGGAGAGAAGTAACAAACGCACAGCCATTAACAGTTTGCAGGGTGCGCTAATCGAATGGGCCGCGGTTGGAGCAAAATCCAAGGGACGTGAAGGGATTGAACATTTCCTTGAGCTTTATAGGAATTTGCCTGACGCTCAAACGCAAATGCGCGGGAACATGATTGCTCATGTTTCAAAATTGTTGACCGGAGTCGAGAGTCTAAAGCTAGTACTTTCCGATTGGTATCGTGCGCTTATGGACGAGAGTGCATTGGTCCGTGCCAGCGCTGTACGTGCATGGGAGGATGTGTCATACGATTTAGTAAAAAACTTTCCCGATCTGTTCTTTGAAGCATTTTCAATCTTGCTTACGGACCCATATATAATTGTTCATAAATCGGCCGTCCATTCTTTGCGTCGTAGATCATTTCCTGAAGAGAAACGAAGCCTTATCAAACAAGGACTTTGGAGCTTGATTCTTTACTACTCCCAAGAAAGCAAGAAAGAGGACTTCATTGTAGATTGCATTGACACATTTGCGTTTCTTTGTCTATCGCCTGAAGAAAAAAAGGGGAAGCTCGGCCAGCTGCTCTCGGGTATCTTGATCAGCTTGGAGGGAAGTGCCTTGTACTGTGCCGTTGATCGGTTGCACTATGGTTTTAAGGACGTTCCTGGTTTCGTCAAGGTAGCTCTCAAGTCAATACAGGATGACTATACGCGTTACATCTCTACCGACGACTGTGCGACCGCGATCTTGGGAGCCCCACACAATGAGCTTCAGGACTGTGTAGACGACATTAAAAAGGCATTCGAAGCACTCAGACCATTCAGGCCAGAAGGCTTTGTTGAGGCTCTTTTATATGCTGCCGCGTTGACCAAGGCAGGAGACCATGCTGCTGCAAGCTCTTGTTTCAGGGAACTGGTGGCAAGCATCCCAGAAGAAAATAGAAATGAGCAATGGCGAATTGAAGCCGCTTTAGTCGCAACGGCTTCCGAGATTGAACACGCAATAGGAGACGGAGAGGCTTTTGTCGAGTTAATCGTAAAATGGAGCAGCATTCTGAATCAATTGGAGAAAGAGAATGAGGAACGAGCCAAACTTCGAGATTTTCCACCGAGGATTTTCTTCGAGGATTGAGGTTGCTGCAACACTTGCAGGGGCTTTGCAGTCTTTGCCGGATGACCTTAAGCGCCTAAAAACAGCTTGCCTGGAGCTTGAGACAACAATATCTGAGTTCGGCCAAGGTGATGTCGAGGATCAGTACCGTGCGTACCACACCGCTATTGCCATCTTTGTTCTCTTGGCTGATTGGAAGCACGCTTTACGCAATGCCGAACCAGATGCTCAAAGGTTCTTGATCTCGGCGAAACTAAGAGCGTCAGAGGTTGACAAGTCTATGAGTGTTGCCGATGAACGGCTTGACACGTTTCTGAATCAAGTCGAAGCTCTCAAGAGCGTGGGCGAATTGACCGCCATACAGGATCAGTTGAAACTATGGACCTTGCCGCTTCTCTTGTTTGCCAATCTTCTTGATCGAGGTTTTGGAGGCCTTCGTTTACCTGTTTTTGAAGGAAACTCAGAAGAGCCCGAGAAACTCGAAACAACCGTAGCATTTTTGAAGTTTGACATCGACGGAGAGCCGGCCAAACACTGTAACTACCTTAAGCCAGGGACATCTTACGACCTTACGATAGAAGTCAGGGTTTCAAACTGGCCCAAAGATGCGAGCGTTCTCTTGTTGACGCCTGTAGCGATCAACATTCGCGAGCAGAACTGGTTGCCTAGTTTCAAGTTCGAACAACCTGGGGGAGAAGGCCCGTTCATTCTTACTGGCACCGGTCGAGCGGTTCTGGAGGTGGCTCATTCGTTCGGCTCAAGACCGTATGAGTTCCTTTACGCGGCGGAGTTCGACGACACGAGCAATTGTCGGGATGTTTCAATTGTAGGGCACCGCCGTCTGCTCTTGGAGGGAAGTGATGTTGTTTCAAACCCCTTGACTGGATTTTCAAATGTTGATCGGCACCTTCTTAGCATTCGCAACAAGTTGAGAACCTTTGCCGGATTGCATTCAGACGATGTTGCCAACACAATGATAGTACTTGGTGGGTTGGGCAACATCGCTGCACAAGCTTTAAAAGCAGGCTTGTTCGAGGCTGGTACGTCAGAGGCACAATTCCAAAGAAAAGCTGCTGAGATGCTTCGAAACCGGAGTGATATTGGTGAGCACTTGCAAGGTCATCCTGAAGCAGCTGGCGGGATCACTGACCTCACATTCCGGGACATCCCGATCGAATTGAAGGTCGAAAACAGCAAAGTTCTGTTTCCAAAGGATTTCTCTAAATTCTTCGATCAGGCAGCTGCTTATGCAATCGGGCTTGGGAAGCGAATTGGTGTGTTGTCCGTACTCGAAGCCTCGCCGAAATTTGCACCTGTTGGCGTCGTAGAAGACGATATTGAGGTCTTTGTTCATCAGACCGGACAGTCTCCGATTGCAATTGTCGTGGTTGTTGTCCGGGGCGGCTTTCCTAAACCTAGTTCTTACTCCAGATGAAATTGGTAATTCGAGGAAGGCTGAGGGCACGTACTTGAAAAGTTGATTTGAGAGGGCAAACCGCCGGTGTTCTCCCACATCGTTACCAAGCTATTGCGCGACTTCAGGAGTCAAGCTATGAGAAAAGATTATTCTCTTAAGGACGGAAAGCTCAGAATTTGCATTGAAAATTCTTGGCGTGAGGTACTTATACATAATTTAGAGTGTATTGATGTGATTGGAACAGGGGCAAACGGTGTTGTTATTAAGTGCCTACAACAACCTTTAGAAAGGTTTGTTGCATTAAAGGTCTGGTTACCAAATAAAAATTCAGCTTTAAATGAAGTGAATAAAAATCAGTTTCTTGAAGAGGTTAAAAAGATTGGGAAATTGGATGATCCTAGAATTGTACCGGTTTACACAGTAGGGGAAAGTAGTGGTGCATATTACTCAATTATGAAATATGTGAATGGGCAGACGTTAAAAAGCTGGTCAAAGCAAAATGCATATGTATCTAGTGAAAATAGAATAAATATTGCGAAGCAAATTATTTCAACCATGAAGAAATGCCATGTTAGTCATATTTACCATGGAGACTTACATTCTAACAACGTCATAATTGATCAAGAAGAAAGGCCAAACATTCTCGATTTTGGTACTAGCTACTTCGTAAAAAAAAGGAATAGTAAGGCAGAAATAGAACGCGAAAACGTTATGATATCAACTTTGATTCTCACTTTGCTAGGAGACGACAAGTTGAGAGGTTTTATCGGTGTATCCATCCCTCGAACTGTTAAATCACCAAAACTTATAAATGATATTCGAGAAAAAGACCCTATCTTGCTACTGGATGCATTAGACGGTATTTGCCAAATAAAAGAGTTATTGAACATGAATAATAACTTTAGTAATTTGGATTATATGTACGAAATGGCTCATACGGTTATGAATACCCCCTACCTAAGCATTCGACACATTTCAAAATATTTTTTTGATATCGGTGGAGAACCCACTTTAGTGAATTTTTGGAACTGCATTGATGATAATCTTCATGATTGGATGAACGATAGAGAGAGCCTAGACAACTCAACATTTATTTTTTACCTGACCAGTTCAGCATACTACCAATTAATAAAGAACACGGTACCATCCACAACAAGCGAGCCATTGCACACAATGATTCCAAATATTGTGCTGTACAATGAGGCTGGTGTGATGTCACTAATCAATTTTGTTCTAGATTCAAATAATTCAACTTTTGTCGAACTAATAGAGACTCTAATTAATTATTTACCAAAAGGTATCTACACATCTTTTATACAAACACTGCGCATCTTGATGTATTCAAAGCTGCTCCGAGCCATGCGGCTCAACAAACTAACTCCGCCAGAGGTTCATTATTTAATAAAGAGTACTACTTTGGAAATTTTAGCTAATAGTGATGAGACAGAAAGCTTACGCACTATAGCTTACCGAGATGATTGGGAGGATCTTGATTGTGTTTCCAAAGTAACTATTTCTTCTAAACAATTAACAAGTGCCAGTGAACAACTTGGGATAATTGGAATGGCTGCCGCTAATGACTATTTAGGTCACAGATATTTCAATAATTGTTGAAGTGGCTGATGTTGACACAAGTACGGATTTCTTCCTTTCGCTTGCCTCTAAAAGTTGTAGGTTGTCACAAAGAAAGATTTTCATCCTGTTGCCAGAGTTATCTCTGGTTTGGCAAATCAAACCCCAGGCAATAGCTTTTCCCCCTATTTTTTAATGTATTTTAGTCACCCTTAACAATATAGAGGAACCAATGCCACGCACCAGAAAAACCACACAGCCCATTACGACCGCCCATCAGCTCGGCTCCATCGTCAAATCATCCCGCGACATCATGCGCAAGGACAAGGGTCTCTCCGGCGACATCGACCGGCTTCCCGTACTTACCTGGATCATGTTCCTCAAATTCCTCGATGACATGGAGCGAATTCGGGAGGAAGAAGCGATCCTTTCCGGTGAGAAGTTCCGACCGGCAATTGAGGCGCCGTATCGCTGGCGCGACTGGGCTGCACGGGAAGATGGCATAACCGGCGATGAACTGATAGCCTTTGTCAACAACGATGAAGCGGTCCGTCCGGATGGAACCAGGGGCGCCGGGCTGTTCGCCTATCTGCGCGGTCTCCAGGGGATCAATGGCGGCGACCGGCGGGATGTCATCGCCACCGTCTTCAAAGGCACCATCAACCGGATGATCAACGGCTACCTGCTGAGGGACGTGATCAACAAGGTAAACGGCATTCACTTCACTTCGTCCGACGAAATTCACACCCTGAGCCACCTCTACGAATCGATGCTCAAGGAAATGCGCGATGCAGCCGGTGATGCGGGAGAATTCTATACCCCTCGCCCGGTTGTCCGCTTCATGGTTGATGTCCTCAATCCCCAATTGGGTGAAACCATCCTTGACCCGGCCTGCGGCACCGGCGGTTTTCTGGTGGAGACCTACAGCCACCTGGAGAAGCAGTGCAGTACCGTCGAAGAGAGAAAGATTCTCCAGGGAAGCAGCATTTATGGCGGCGAAGCCAAGCCGCTCCCCTATCTGCTGGTGCAGATGAACCTGCTGCTGCACGGGCTGGAATTCCCCAGGATCGACCCGGATAACAGCCTCCGCTTTCCGCTCAATGAAATCGGCGACCGGGATCGGGTGGATGTCATCCTGACTAATCCCCCATTTGGCGGTGAGGAAGAGAAGGGAATTCTCAACAACTTCCCCGCCGAGATGCAGACCTCGGAGACGACGCTTCTCTTTCTCCAGATGATCATGCGCAAGCTCAAGCGCCAGCCAAAGCCGGGCCGGGCCGGGGTGGTCGTCCCCAATGGCATGCTCTTCGGCGATGGCATCTGCGGGCGAATCAAGGAACGGCTGATCAAGGATTTCAACCTGCATACCATAGTGCGTCTGCCCAATGGCGTTTTTGCCCCGTATACCGGTATCCCAACCAACCTCCTGTTCTTCGACCGTTCCTGGCCGACCAAAGAGGTCTGGTACTATGAACAGCCGTTGCCGGAAGGGCGGAAGAACTACACCAAAACCCAGCCGGTCCAGTTCGAGGAATTTGCCGATTGCCTATCATGGTGGAACAACAGGGAGGAGAACGAGCACGCCTGGCGGGTGCCTGTAGAGCGGATCATCGAGAACGGCTATAACCTGGACATCAAGAATCCAACCGGCAAAGTTGATTTCGAACATCTACCGCCGGAGCAGTTGGTGGAGGATATTGTCAGGAAAGAACAGCGGATACTGGAAATTATGAGTGGGATACGGCAGGTTCTGGTGGGGGCGGGGCAATGAGTGTTGCGTGGCCGCTGGTGGCGCTGGGAGAGGTGTTGACTCACCGTAAGGAGTTTATCCAGATCAATGATTTGGAGAAATACAAACGATGTCGTGTGAAGCTTCATGCCCAGGGCATTGTACTTCGTGATGCGGTTACTGGCGCGGAAATCAAGACCAAGAAACAGCAGGTGTGCAAGGCTGGAGAATTTCTCGTTGCAGAAATAGATGCTAAGGTGGGCGGTTTTGGTATTGTACCAGATGAATTGAACGGCTCCATTGTCAGCAGCCATTATTTTCTGTTTGTGATAGATGGCACAACGCTGGACAGGCGTTTTCTTGACTTCTACAGCCGCACTTCGGTATTCCGTGATCAGGTGGCGGCGCAAGGTTCGACAAATTATGCTGCAATCCGGCCTAATGATGTTTTCGGATATACTATCCCACTCCCGCCGCTGACCGAGCAACGGCGCATCGTGTCGCGTATTGAGGAACTGGCGGCGAAGATCGAGGAGGCACGGGGGCTCAGGCAGCAGGCAATGGAGGAGGCGGAGGCGTTTATCACCAGCCTTCACACAAATCTTTCGGGCTCAAGAATTAAGAAACTGAGTGATATTCTTTGTCTTGAAGAAGATTCCGCTCAAATCATACCGACTGGCTCATACCCGCAGGTTGGTGTAAGAGGATTTGGTGGTGGACTCTTCGCAAAACCGGCCACAAGTGGCATGGATACGACCTATCGGGCATTCAACAGACTTTATGAGGGTGCCTTGGTCATGAGTCAGGTCAAAGCGTGGGAAGGGGCAGTGGCTGTTTGCGGGAAGAATCTAGCTGGGTATTTTGTTTCTCCGGAATACCGGACGTTTCGATTCGATCCTTCAGAAGCTATCCCCTCATATTTCGCAGCCCTTGTAAAAACTGAATGGTTTTGGAGTCGGCTAAAAGATGCAACTCGTGGTGTTGGAGCGCGCCGAGAGCGGACAAGGCCGGAGCAATTTCTGAACGTTGAAATTCCTGTTCCCAACGTGGCACAACAAAAAGAAGCGCAAATCATCTTTGAAAAGATAGATTCTCTCAAGCGCCTCCAAACCGAAACCGCTGCCGAACTTGATGCCATGTTGCCGTCTATTCTCGACAAGGCATTTAAGGGTAACTTGAACATATAAAATTTCTTTGTGAGGATTTGGTTCCCACTATGACACAACAACACACCGACGAACCAATCCAAGGAACGCCAGAATCCCCCGATCTTCTAAAGAGGGAACGTTTCGCTTCCCAGATCGCAGAATCAATTCTTTCGCTACCGAAAGAATCTGGCTTTGTCATGTCCCTGGAAGGACCTTGGGGGTATGGCAAGACCTCCATTCTCAACATGGTGGCACGACACTATGATCAGCTTCCCGAAGACAATCGCCCTATTATATGCTCCTTTAATCCATGGATGGTCGTTAATGCTGATACGCTGGTGCAAAGCTTTCTGGTGCAGCTTGCAGCCGCTATCGGCCTCACCGACAATGTGAAAAGCGGTGCGAAAGCGGCAAAAGAACTCCTGAGTTACTCTTCTGTGTTCACTGCTTTGAAATTCATACCTGGTGCAGAACCATGGGCATCGATTGTCAAAAGTGTACTAGAAACCGCAGGCACAGCCTCGGAGAAAATATCTGACCTGAAGAAACTCAATATAGAGCAGCAAAGGTCTTCAGTGGTAACAGCTTTAGGAGAACTCGACCGGCGGATCGTTGTATTTGTCGATGACCTAGACAGGCTTCCACCTTCTGAAGTATTTGCCATGGTCCGGCTTGTAAAAGCGGTAGGAGATTTTCCTGGTGTTGTATACCTGCTCTGCTTTGAGCCGGGTTACGTACAGGAAACGCTTAAGAGTCATGGCATTGAATCGGCAGGGGAATATCTCGACAAAGTAGTTCAAACCAGGCTGACTCTACCCCAAATATCCAAGGATGATCTCGCTGCAATCCTTAATCATGAGCTCGACAAGCTCCCGGAGGCAGCTAAAAAAGAGTATTTCCAAAAGCTGGCAGATAGACATAATGAGCTCTATTTTGCCGGGTTGCGGAATCTACTTGAAACACCGCGTGACATAAAGCGGTTGTTTAATCGCCTCCGCTTTGTAGAGCCTGGATGCCGTGGCGAAGTAAACCTCGCAGACCTCATTGCGTTGGAAGCTATTGCAATCAAGGCCCCTTCTGTCTTTCAGCATATTCGCGAGTGTCCTGCTGCATACATAGGAAAAAATCCTGGAGAGATTTCTTTCAAAGAGACTAAAGACGTTATAAAGAGTCACGAAGGAACTCGTGAAAAGGCTTTGACGTCAGTTCCAGATCGCCTCAAAGGTCCAGTTGCAGAGCTTCTTAAAGAACTTTTCCCCCTTCTTGATGAGCACAGTTTCGGTGTGACAGGTGAGCTCGCCAGATCGCATGGTCTAGTTAATTCTCCAGATCGCTTGCTCATTGCATTGTCAGCGGGCTTACCGAGCGGTGAAGCGTCCTACGCTGCCGCCGTTGAATTCCTGCGTACACCCTCAGTACGTCAGCAAACAATTGAGGGAGTGTGCGAAGATGGCACGTTAAAACGGTTTATTGAACATCTAAGATTTGCCCAAAAGGACACAGAGGTTGAAGATGTTCAAGATGCCGTCAAGGTACTCGGTAAGGTTCTCGATACCCCTGCTGGAGCGACGGCAGAGAATGTTTCTGTGGGTTTCTTAGATTCGAGGATTTGCAGAAATACGTGGTGGCTTGTTAAATCAATGCTCGAAAAATTACCCTCCGCCCAAAGACAATTGGTACTCACTGAAATTATACTAAATCCTGAAGTTTTGTCTTTGGGCGGATACGCAATATCGGAACTGCATTTACAACACGGTGCGTTCTCGGATGAAAAAGCGTGGCCGGAAGATAAACGATGGTCAGATGCTGAGGTGCTACAGGAAATAACAGCTAAGTGGGCTCAGATGGTTGTCCATGAAGTACACTCAGGCCAGGTTTTTGAAGCCACTCAAAGCGGTCTGGTCTTCTCCCGTTTAAAAAAATTTCAGCCAGATGCCTTGTTATCGGTAGTTCAGGATTTGCTATCATCAGATTCCAACTTTGACCAATACGCTATAGCTATTGGGTACCATGGATCAGACTCAGTTGAAGGAAAGTATGCAAAGTTTTCAGATGACGATCTGGAAGGATTTGGTGGAGCCGAAGTTATAAAGAGACGTGCGACTGAGAGACTACAAGACCCAACCGTGGTTGGTGAACTCAGGAATATTTTGTCTGCTATGCTCTCAGGCAAGAAGACTTATCTCACGAGCGGCACTGAAACGAGTGATGACTGGTAATTGTAACCGAGAGTACTCCGCTGATAATTAATTAGAATTGGAGCATCTATGCCTATCCGTCACGCAATCTGGAAAGTAGGCACCAAGCCTGAACTCTTAGCAGAAGTCTCTCTCGGCAAGGAAGCCTTGCTGGAGCAGATGATCACCGAAGATCCTACTATCC
>CAYQTC010000027.1:0-56067 GCA_964420435.1 uncultured Geobacter sp. | reverse complement strand
TGCTGCCCAGCGCTCCGCGGAAGAACTTCTGGAACAGGTAGTTTTCCTCGTTGGTGACGCGTGGCGAACCGATACCGGCGACGGCAGTCCCGCCTGAAACGGTAGCAATCTCCTTGAGTCTTGCAGCAGCGTTGCCAAGGGCCTGATCCCAGGAGACCTTCCTCTGGTCGCTGTTCCCTTCCCTCATCATTGGTACCGTGATACGGCCGGGAGAGTTGAAGGCCGCATAGCCGAAACGGCCGTTGACACACAGGTTGCCGCGATTGAAGGTTTCATCGGAGCTGGTCACGCGATCAATGCGACCGTCCTTGGCGTGATATTCGATCTGGCATCCCGACGAGCAGAAGGCGCAGATGCCGGGAGTTACTTCAAATGCCCAGGGGCGGCCGCGGAATTTGAAGGGCTTGCTGATCAGGGTGCCGGTCGGGCAGGCGTTGATGCAGTTGCCGCAGAAGTCGCAATCCAGCGGTTGACCGCTGATCGTATCGATGATGGTGCGGTCGCCGCGGTCAACGATCTCGATCGCTTCCCGTCCGACGATCTCGCGACAGACCTTGACGCATTTCTCACAGAGAATGCAGCGGTTGGGGTCGCTCTCCAGCAGTTTCCAGTCATAACGGATCGGCAGGCGCTCAAGCTCGGCACCGAACTTGTTGCGATCTACCTTGAGGCTGTAGCAGCTATCCTGCAGATCGCACTCGCCGGCGGCATCGCAGACCGGGCAGTCCAGCGGGTGGTTGACCAGCATCAGCTCCAGCGTATCCTTGCGGATCTTCTCCAATGCAGGCGAGAAGGTCGTCACGTTGATGCCGTCCTTGACCGGGGTGTTGCAGGCGGTCATGGGGCGTTCGACTCCTTCGATCTCGACCACGCAGATGCGGCAGGCGCCGGTGGTGGAAACTTTCTTCAGCCAGCAGAGGGTCGGGATTTTGATGCCCAGTTCCGCTGCCGCGTCCAGAATGGTCGTCCCGGAAGGTACCGTTACCTGTTTTCCGTCAATTGTCACTGTTGCCGATTTCTTTTCGCAGGACTCTGTATGTGCCATGCCGTTATATCTCCATTACTGCATTGTTATTTTTGTTGAGCAGGATGAAACGAGCTGCTTGTGCCTGTTTAAACCGCAACCATCGCCATCCGGTAGCAGCGCAGGCAGCGGTCGGCCTCGGTCTGGGCCGTGCTGTCGCTGAAGCCGAGCTCGACTTCTCTATAGTTACCCTTGGCGGCCCGCTCGCGTCCATGAACTTCTTTCTGGCCGGCGCGGTCACAGGAATCCAGCCAGGCCACTTTTTCGTTCTTGTCGTAGACTCCAAGGTAGGTTAAAAGGTCGTCAAAAATGTCCTGATCGCTCAGATAAGCCTTACCCTCTTCCAGCCAGCGCTGGATTACCAGAGCCGCGCGATGGGCGTTGCCCACACAGGCCACGACCGTCAGCGGCCCGATTTCGGCATCGCCTCCGGCAAATACGCCGTCGCAGTCGGTGATCAGCGAACGGGAGAGCATGTTGCCCATGCCGTCCTTCAGATCTTTACCGGCGGCATCCTTGAGCGGCAGGTACTTGGTGACGACCGTGTTCCATTTCGTGATATCGATCCCCATATCGGGCGGGATAAAGCTCAGATCCGGATCCTGGCCGATGGCCGGGATGACCGTGTCGCAGTCAACAATGAACTCACTGCCAGCCACCGGTTCGGGACGACGACGACCGGAAGCATCCGGCTCTCCCATGGCCATGCGCACGCATTCGACGCCGATTACCTGTTCCTTGTCGTCAACGACAATTTTGGTCGGGAGAACCTGGAACTCAAATCTGACACCTTCTTCGTCGGCACCGTCAACCTCCCACACGTCGGCAGGCATTTCCTTGCGGGAACGCCGGTAAAGCAGAATCGATTCTTCGGCACCCTCGCGCAGAGCCACACGGACGCAGTCAATGGCGGTATTGCCGCCGCCGACCACACAGACCTTTTTGCCCATGCCGGTCGGCTTGCCCATGTAGGCTTCACGCAGAAAGTCGATACCGCCTGAAAGGAAACCCTTGTAGCCCTTGTCCTCGCCCTCGACACCCATCGGCTTGGAGCGGTGAGCACCGGGAGCAATGAAGACTGCGTTGTACTTCTGCTTCAGCTCCGGCAGAGAAATATCCTTGCCGACGCGGCAGTTGTAGATGATTTCGACGCCCAGAGATTGGATGATGTCGATGTCACGCTGCAGAATTGTGCGCGGCATACGGTAAGCCGGGATGCCGACCGCGATCATTCCGCCGCCGAATCCATCGGGCAGCGCTTCATAAATTGTGCACTGATAGCCTTCAAGAGCCAGATAGTAGGCAGCAGCCAGGCCGGCCGGTCCGGCACCGACGATTGCAACTGTCTTGTTCTTTCTGGCCTTGGGCACCATCGGAGGCTGCAGGTTGTGCTGGCGCTCATAATCCGAGGCGGTACGCTTCAGAACCATGATATTGATCGCGTCATCGACGTTTTTGCGGCGACAGGCGGTCTCGCAGGGATGTGGGCAGACCCGGCCGCAAACGGAGGGCAGCGGCATGTTCTCGCGGATCGTTGCCAGCGCCTCACCGTACTGATAGTTTCGGATTTCTTCGATATACTTTGGAATATCGATATGGGACGGACACTTGTCCATGCAGGGAGCGGTAATCTTGTGGATATATTTGGCCGGCTCTGTATTCGGTCCGCAGGCGCTGTTGATATAGGCCAGGAAATCCGCCCGATAATGCTTGACCGCATCGAAAACCGGCACCGTGGCGCTCTGACAGAGCGTGCACTTGCAGTTTTTCAGCAGTTCGGCCAGATCTCCAACCTTGTCCAGGTCCGCTTCGCTGGCCTTTTTCTCCAGCACATTCCGGAACAGGTCCATCAGCACCTTGGTGCCTTTCTTGCCCGGCGTGCAACGGCCGCAGCAGTACAGGGTCTGCACGCGCTTCATGTATTCGGCCGTCATGGCCGGAACATCCACGTACTTGTCGAACAGTATGATACCGTCCCATCCCATGAACGCGCGCAGCGGACGTTCACCATCAAAGGCAACCGGCAGGCGATAACTGACCGCCTTCGGCTCTCCGGAAACATTTCTGTTGTCTACTACATCTCCGCCCCACGTGGAAAAGATGACCTGTGCCACATAAACCTCCGAAACCAACCCTGAAACGCCGGGTTAAGTACTTGCAATTATTAAACAAAACCATCGGCAGCAATTGTATACAGTATGCATGATTATCACAATAACATCCCAAAAATCAAGGAAAAAACTTTTGATAATCCAATGCAGTTACAACTATTTTCAACTTATCTGCTGTCGCTGCAAGTTGAATAAATACATTAAAGAATTATTTTTTGCCGGGAAATGGCGGAAAATAGCTTCTAGCTAACTAATGTGCCGTGTATAATGCCGACTATCTTGTATACATTCATAATCGGGAGACAATAATCCATGACAAATATATCTTCGCTTGATGCAGCATTCGGTTCACTTTTTGAAACCAATATGGGAATCCGGTCCGGAGAGCGGGTGCTGGTGTTCAGTGACACTATTCGCGATGACGAAAATGTTTCGCCATCCGATTTGGATCGACGTACACGGCTGAACGCCACCGCCCGGGCCGCGGCGGAATATGCCGCCAGTTACGGCAGCAGCAGTTTTGTGGATTTTCCCTCCACCCAGGCCTCGGGTGTTGAGCCGCCGCTTGAGCTCTGGAAAGCAACCTTCGGAGAAGAGATCGTTGCGGAGCTGGAACATGCCGGGCTGCTGGCAAAACTGCTGAACAAATCCGCCTCTACATCTGAAATTGAAGTTGCCAGGGAAATTGTTCTTTTGCGCGAAGATGACGTAGCCGATATCATTATCGCCCTTTCAAACAACTCAACCAGCCACACCCGCTACCGCGCACTGGCTTGCGCTGCCGGATGTCGTTTTGCCAGCCTACCCCACTTCGATCCTGACATGTTCCACACTTCAATGACTGTGGACTGGAGCGCACTGGCCGCACGCACAGCGCGATTGGTGGAAGCGGTCAACAGGGCCGAATGGATAAGGGTCACCACCCCCAACGGGACTGATATGAACATTTGCAAACAGGGGCGCAACGCGGGAGGAGATGACGGTCTGCTGACGGCTGCCGGAAGCTTCGGCAACCTGCCTGCCGGCGAAGCCTACCTGGCGCCGCTGGAGGGCAGGAGTCACGGTGTGATGATCATAGAATGGGGACCGACCCGCAAGCTGGATGAACCGCTTCGGGTGACAGTGGAGAATGGCGTAGTTGTGAATATTGAGGGCAATGACCATCACAGGGAAAAACTGGAAGCGAGATTTGCCGAAAATTCAAACTGCCGCAACATTGCCGAATTGGGGATCGGCACCAACGACAAGGCCAGTCGTCCGGACAATGTGCTGGAAGCCGAGAAGATCCTGGGTACCATTCATATCGCGCTGGGAGACAATACAGGCTTTGGCGGCGTTGTCAGCGCACCGTTCCACGAGGATTATGTATTTTATCAGCCGACCCTTACGGCGATAACGGCCGATGGTGCAGAAAACATTATTCTCGATGGCGGCAGGCTGCTGCTGTAGTGCCTGCAATTCCGGACAATTGCAGCACCTAAAAACGCAGTTTGTCGCGGTTGTAGATGTGCTTTTTTTCCTTTGCTTTCATTTCTCTGGCAAAATCATGGAACAGGTTCCAATAGGTTTCGTCCAGGGTCAGGTTGGCCCAGAAATCCTCGCTTTCAGAGCACTTAACCGTGTAGTAGCCGAACATGTAATGGGCCAGTTCCGGCCGTATCAGTCCGGAGTTGACCTGCAGGGCCACCTCTTCAAGCAGGCCGATAAAATCCCGCTTGTCCTGGGCATCTATCCCGGCCAGTCGCGGATCGTTGGCAAACATCAGTGAGCAGATTTCCTTGAAAACCGGGTTTTCCTTCAGGCGTCGCCGCAACATGGTAAAATGCTCAACCCGTTTTTGAGCCCCCTGACGACGATATTCCAGCAGGCCGTTGGCAAATGCGAATATAGTTACCAGGCCGCCAACAATTATGGAAAAGTCCTTTAAATATGCGATGTTCACTAAATGTTCCTCTAAGTTGAATATTGAAATTACTTCTGTACCCATTTGCCGTTCTGAAGCTGCATCCACCAGCCGGTTTTAGCTGATTCACGTCTTGTTTCGGCATAGGTAGCGGCGGCCTTGCCCATGGTCTGATCAAGCGCGGCCTTGGTTGCTTCCTGTTTGGTTATTTTCAGTATGGCTTTTGCCATGCTTACGATGACCGTTTTACGGTTATTGTTTTCCGCGCTGACTATCGCTTCATCCTGAGCGGCCACTTTTGATTTATCCCGCACCGTTACCAGACCCTGGTTTGTCAATCCGGTTGCGCCGCTGTCAAAAAGGGCATTCAGAGCAGGAAGCCTCCGGCTCATCTCGGCATAGGCGCTGACAACTTCAGGCATGCTTCCCAGTTCAATCGCAAGATCATCTCCACTTTCGGCTGCATGGGCAACGGAGCTGAGCGAGAAATCAGGCAGCACGAAAGGCAGTCTGGACTGAGGTCCGGATTTCGGCGGTTCTGGTTCCACTGCGGGCGGTTGTTCTCCTCCAGGCAGCTTTTCCCCGTTTTTTTTCAGAAGCATTTCATCGAGGGATTTATATGCATCCTTGACCGCTTTTTCCGGAAAATAAACATTGACGGTGATAATTGCACAGGAAAACAGAAGTCCGCATGTTCCGGCCAGCAACCATTTTAGAAGTTTCATTTTGTTATCCTCCTTCTTTGATTATGTATAAATATATCTTATCCGGCCAATAAGTAAAGTCATTCGGCCCACTTGAATTCAGTTGCCGGCGGAGCGGCAGCGGGGGCATCCTTTCCTGCAGGGCCTGCGGCACCCTTGCCGCGCACCGTCGCCTCCTTGATGGAATTCAGCAGATGATCTATGGCAATCCGGTTCTGACTGGGTGCAATAGTGACCCCCAGATCACGAACTCCAAAAACGTTTGTGTGTGAGATGTCGAGACTGTCAAAGGTCAGAAACCCGTTCTCAAGGGCCGCTTTAATCCCGGCGTGATCGTAGGCCCGATCGGAGCTAAAAAAGAAACCGCTCAGTTTTTTCCCCGACAGGCGCTGCAGAAACTCCTTGCTGACCAGCATTTTTTCTGCGGCTGTTCCCCGTGCCCAAAACTCGGTAAAGCCGGATATTCCTGACAGCTGCTTCCCCTTTCCCTGAAAACTCAATATTCCATCTATTCTGCCCGACATATATCCCGTAATTGCCGGAAAAGCATTGCATAACTGTATCATGCTGAGATCGTTGAAAAGCATGTCACCACGATAGAGTATGCCGTTTTGTGTTGTAATGAAACCTTTTCCCAGCAGTGAGCCTCCGAAAATAGAAGAGTCCAGGGAAACGATTCCGGTGACACCCTTGGCCGCCCTCAGCTTCAGTTTGATGGAACCCAGGCTTAAACCACCGAAACTGCAGCCGTCAATAGTGATTGTATTTACCTTATCCACGGTCTGCCGAAGCTGCGCTATGAGGGAGTTGTAGTTCTGTCGACTAAAGCCTGAAGAAGCCGGCAGCTTTACAGCTGATTTGCCCGCAAGATCCAGGGACAAAGGCAGTACGCCGTTTATACCTGTTACTTTTGCTTTTTCCGTTGGAGCATCAATGTTTATATTGGCCAGAGTGACGGCGCCATCAACAAGAATCTTTCCTTCCTGCAGGTTGACGACACCTTCAGCCGCGAGACTTCCCTCAACAGTTGCCTCCTGTATCGATCTCGGCAACAGATTGAGAAACGAATCTGCGGCAGAAGCCAATGAAGTCGTCGGAACATTGAAGTTAATCCGTCCCTGACGGTCCGGCAGGAGGAAATTATCAATCGTACCGCTGGCTTTGGCTGAAACATCCTTGCCGGCCGTAAGGAGGATCTCATTGATAACCAGCTTTTTCCCGGAAAGATCACTGTTGACATTGATTCCGCCGGCTGAGAGAAGTGTTTTGGCTCCTTTGCCCGTCACGGCAATATTTTCCCCCCTCGCCTCGATATGGCAGATTAGTCCCCCGGACCGGGAGAAACTGCCATTGCAGGCGGCGTCCAGAACTCCTCCCGATAATCTTGTATCTCCCTTTAGTCCGGCATATTTCATGGCTCCGGCCAGTTGAATGCCTTTTGTATTGATGTTGAATCCCACCTTCTCCGGCAAGGCGAAAGGGTTGAAAACCGCGTTTCCCGATACTGACCCGCCCAGCACGGAAGTTTTGAATTCTGCTTTGCCGCCGGATTCGGAAAACATCGCATGAACCGTTACGTTGCCTGATTCTTTACCTTGCCAGGAAGCCTTTTCAGCAGAGAGATTCACTGTTCCTTCCATCCACTTCTTGTTTGAATCAGTAGCGAAAACACCGCGAATGTTTCCGGAAAGCTTTTTAAGCAGAGCATCGCCACGTCGGATGTCGCAGCCGGAAAAATCAGCATTCAGTGGATATCGTACGGTTTTTAACGAAGCCCGCTTTAGCGGTATCCGTGCCGAGAGGCGCTCTAGTGCCACCGATAAATCCTTAGCCTTTACCGTCGCATTCTCCATTAGACCGGTTCCATCGGCGTAGGAAAGGCTGCCGGCAAAAGATAAGCCCTGCGCCATAGCAGATAATGACGGCGCCTGGACCTTGACGCTTTTAAAAAGTTTATTTGATGTGATTTTAAAGGGTGCATCAAGGCTCTCAAGTATCTGGTCCCCTTGAGATATCGGCTGTGTGGCTTTTCCGGCAACCGTTACGGAATCCCCCGCGGTTGAGACTGAGGCGGCTACGCTCAGATCGTTGAATAAAAGTTTTTTATCCTGCTTCAGCATCCCGTGTGATAATCCCAGTTTCCCGCTGGCAGCTTTAACGCCCTCGGTTGCATTGCCGGACAAATGCAGGGAACTTTTCTCCAGCCTGCCGCCGACAAGGATTTTCCTGTGCGCAAGCTCAGGAATAAGCGGGACTATGTTGCCGATATCGATCTCATCCATTCCCACATCGATCACAAAATGTTTTGCCAGTTTCAGTTCACGCACACTTCCGGAGGCCCGGACTGCAAGCATCCTGTTCAGATGCAGGGCGATATTTTCAATCACGAGGTAATCTTTTTGCATGTCATAGCCGGCCGAAAAAGCAAGATTGCCGTTGAAGGTTCCGCCCCTACCTGTCGCAGACATAACCGCGGAGTTGAAATTAATTTCTCCCCTGCTTTTAATCATCCCTTTGCGCAGATCCGCCGTCAGCAGAAGATTCGCATTCCCGTCTTCGGGCAGGTAACTTTTCTTGATCCTTATGATTTCGGACAGGCTTTTCAATGAGATGGCGGAAGATGACAACGACACATCAAGTTCGGGATCCTTGCCCAAACGCGCCTTGCCGGACAGCGTGTAATGGTTGCGGCCGGGATCGTCAAACTGCAGATTAAAGCCGGATTTATCCGATCCCCTGGTTGCAAGATTTGAAATATTCAAAGCCAGGCCGGCAATCTTCTGGTCGTTCACCTGCAATATTCCATTTGTTATTTTAAGTTGTCGAATTAAAACTTCTGCGGAAGAAGTCTTTTGAGAGGAAAAACGGCGCTGCAGCCGGTCAAAATTCCAGATGCCGGCACTGTTGCGGCGCATCTCTACTGTAACTCCCTCGACTGTAATCTTTTCAAAGGTTTTGCTGTCGGACAGCAGCTTGAGCCATACCGGTTTAATGATGACCGAGTCTACTGACAGCAGCTTCGTCTGTGGAAAACCAGCGGGATTTGCCAGCGTCAACCCCTTCAGGTGCAGAGCGCCTTCAGAAATACCGGCATATTTTATGACAAAGTCCTGACCCAGGGTGTCAGATAAAATCCGCGAAATATTTGCTGCAGCATGGGGAGTGGCGAGATATTTTTTTAGAATGAAGGGAAGGAGTAAAAGCGTAGCAATAAAAACTGAAAATAAATACAGCAGTATTTTCTTATATGTTCCGGTCTTTGACTTTTTCATGCGGAAATCAGTCCTGGACAAAGTTGTTATTTCATAATTGAAACGGAAATCGATTCTTTGATTCGTAAACGGGATGATACCACGAACAGCAGGTGAAATGGGTTTCCTGTTATCTACCTGCTTGTGGAATATTTGACAGTATATCACATAAAAAAACCGCCCCCGATAAGCGGAGGCGGCAAAAGAATATGATTATTTGAATAAAACCGGCTACCGCTCTGGTTTTTCAGTGATCATGATAGCCCAGAACAACCAGCAGACAGCTGCCGTCTGCAATCACATTGATCCCGCGTTCGCGACAGAGCGCCACCGCATCGGGGTGTTCTGCGCCCGGCTGCATCCAGATGTTTTCGATACCCTTGTCAATGGCAAGCGGCACCAGTTGGGCGGTCACAGCCGGCGGGGTAATCATCGAAAGGCTTTTTACTTCCGCCGGCAGGTCACCAATACTTGCCGCGCAAGGAGCGCCTTCTATTTCGGCTTCATTCGGATTGAGCGGAACAACCGCCTTGCCATGCTGCTGATAGCAGCGCAACACCTTGTTGCCGTACTTGTGGCGGTTTGCGGATGCACCCGCCACGCCGAAAGCGGTCGATGTCAGAAATTTTTCGATCTGCTGCTGAATTGTCATGATGTGTTTTCCTCCGTAGGTCTGTTTACCCCCGCACCTGCCCATCTCCATAAACAATGAACTTAGTGGTTGTCAGATCCTCCAGCCCCATCGGACCGAAGGAGTGCAGCTTGGTGGTGGAAATGCCGATCTCGGCCCCCAGCCCCAATTCCCCGCCGTCAGCGAAACGGGTCGAAGCGTTGACCATAACGCAGGAGGAGTTGACCTCGCGGATGAAGCGCTGGGCGCGGCCGTAATCGCTGGTGATGATCGATTCGGTGTGCAGCGAGCAGTAACGGTTGATGTGGGCAATGGCGGCATCGATATCGTCAACGACCCGGCAGGCCAGGATCAGTTCAAGATATTCGGCGTACCAGTCTTCTTCCGTGGCAGGAGAAGCCGACGGCGCGAATTTCCTGAACTCTTCGTCACCGCGCAGTTCCACCTTCAGTGCGGACAGGGTTGCTGCGATTCGCGGGATAAATTCAGCCGCCACATCCCTGTGGATCAGCAGTGTCTCCAGGGCGTTGCAGACGCCGGGACGCTGGGCTTTGGAATTGACGATGATCCGCTCGGCCTTGTCAAAATCAGCTGACTGATCCACAAAGATATGACAAACTCCCTTGTAATGCTTGATAACCGGAATGCGCGAGTTTTCGACCACGAACCTGATCAGGCTCTCTCCGCCGCGCGGGATAATCAGATCAATGGACTCCTCCTGCTTCAGCATCTCCAGCACCCCTTCGCGCTCCGTGAAGGGGATCAGCGACAATGCCGCCTGCGGAATGCCCAGCTCTTTCAGCACTGCCTGCAGCACGGCTGCTATAGCCATATTGGAATGGATCGCCTCGGAGCCTCCTCTCAGAATCACGGCATTACCGGCCTTGAGACAGAGTGCGGCTGCGTCGGCGGTAACATTAGGCCTGGATTCGTAGATGATGCCGATCACACCCAGCGGAATGCGCATTTTGCCGACCATCAGATCATTGGGCCGCTTCCACATTTTCGTGACTTCACCAACCGGGTCAGGCAGAGCGGCAATCTCACGCAAAGCCCCTGCGATCGAGCCGATCCGTTTTTCATCAAGCATCAGACGGTCCAGCATCGCATCGGAAAGTCCTTTGAGTTTTCCGGCCTCCAGATCTTTCTGATTCTCCGAGATCAGCTGCATTGTCCCCGCTTCCAGCGCGGCAGCCATCTTCAGCAGCATTGTGTTTTTTGTCCCGCTGGAAAGGCGTGCCATGGCCAGTGAAGCCTGGCGGGCATCAGCGGCGATTATTTTGATTTTATCAGCTATATTCATGTAGCAGGCTCCTGTAGTAATTTCATCCGAAACAAAACGGCTTTGCGCAAAGTTTACGCAAAAGCCGGCCGGTGGGCAAGATACTTTTACGACCCCCTGATAAAATCGGAATTAGTGATTATAATGTACGGAATGAATGCTGAAGAAAAAGATAACCTTCTGGAGACACCGGCCTGGCGACCGGTTTTTCTTGAAAACGGAGAGGTTCCCGGCAAGCGCCGGGTTCAGATACGGGCGCTTGTGCTGGATTCCCGTTCGATTCCGTGCTGTATCGAGCATGACGGTTCAGGCTGGCTGCTGCTGGTGCCGGAACCGCATTATGAAACTGCCCGGGCCGAACTGATACTTTACGAAGAAAACAACCGCAACTGGCCGCCACCGATGCCGCCCGCACGGAAGCTGGTTGAAAACACACTACCGACCATATCAATCCTGATCCTGCTGGCCACATTCCACAACCTGATCCTGCTCGGTCTTTCGACACCGGATCACGGAATAATAGATTTTAAAGAGCTTGGCGCAGCCCATGCCGAAAAAATACTCAATGGCGAATGGTGGCGGATGGTTACAGCCCTGACACTGCATGCCGACCTGACCCACCTGCTCAGCAACCTGATTATCGGTGGAATATTCATCATCCTGCTGTGCCGGGAACTGGGTTCCGGGCTGGCCTGGAGCCTGCTTCTCGCCTCCGGATCTCTTGGAAACCTCCTTAACGCCTGGGTGCAGTCTCCTGCCCATCGTTCGGTAGGGGCATCAACCGCTGTTTTCGGAGCTGTTGGCCTGCTGGCTGCCATCAGCATGGTGCGCCACAGGCATCACCTGCAGCGCCGCTGGTTCGTTCCGGTGGCAGCCGGGTTGGCTCTGCTGGCGATCCTGGGTACAGAAGGCAAGCGGACCGATCTTGGGGCTCATCTGTTCGGTTTCGGCAGCGGCACTTTTCTGGGTTTGGTAACGGAATATCTGGTCGGGAAATACGGACGTCCCGGCAGGGTTCTGAATGCCGTGCTTGCACTTGCCACTGGAGTCGTGGTCGCTGCCGCCTGGTGGTATGCATTGGTTCAGGGATGAAGTGAGTCCTCTTTCAGAATCCCGTCCGCCACCTGGCGCAGACTCTTGCGCTTGTCCATTGCCATCTTCTGCATGGCTCGATAGGCATCGGCTTCATTCATCCGGTTTTTTACCATCAGCACGCCCTTGGCCTTTTCTATTACCTTGCGGTTGTCAATAGTCTCGCGCAGGTCATCAATGCGCTCTTTCAGTTCTTCGACCTCTTCGGCATGGCTCAGCGCAATCTCTATGGCGGGCAAAAGATCCTGCTTGCGGAGCGGTTTGGTTAAAAAAGCGGCAATTCCACATTCAGCTGCACGTTTGGCAGTCTTGCCGTCGCAGGAGTTGGTCAACAGCAGGATCGGTATTTTCAGCTTCTTTTTGATCTCGGTCGCAGCCGTTATTCCGTCCATTTCAGGCATCGAAACATCCAGGATCGCCATGTCCGGAAAACTTGCCAAAGCCGTTTCCACGGCCCTTTTCCCGTCGCTGCATTCCAGCACTTCTTCAAAACCCAGTTCGTTCAGCATGGCTTTCAGATTGGTTCTGATGATCGGTTCGTCATCACAGATAAGTATGGTTCTGCCCATAATATTCCCTCCTTTGGGTTGAGGCTGATACCATGTGATTAGCATTTGCCATGCCATCGCAATTATCTAAAAAAACTGTCGCTTGCAGGTTGACATCTGCCGGAGTCCGTTCCCTCAAAACGTCCGTAAATGCACGGGGTCTTCCCGGACAGACACTATTGCAACATTGACACTTACCGCCGCTGATGATAATAAATGCACCCATGAATACTAAAATAATGTCTGTAATTTCAGCACGCATTTTCACTCTGTTGCTTCTTGCAGCCGGTTGTCTGACTTCCGGGTGTACCAGTTATGTTTCCCGCGAAAACCTCCCTTTTCCTCTGACTAACGGAACCTGTGATAATTCGGTCAAGGTGGTGACAGTGCCGCTGCCGGTAATTGCCTCCAGCCCAAATGAGGGGATCACTGCCGGTGCTTTGACCGCATTCCTGATCCACAATAAAAATGACGAAATCAACACGATGCTTGCGCCACAGATTAATCACAACAAAAACTTTGGTGTAACTACATCACTATACGGCGCTTTTTATCCCACACCGGAACGCTTCACGGAGTTCAACCTGTCACAATCCAGCAAGGTCAATCATGCCTATGAGATTCGTGTCCGGGACATTTCGCAAATGGATAAAAAACTGGAACTGAACGCCAATTTTTTCAAACTGTCAGACGGTTCTTCCCGTTTCTTCGGTTTTAATGCCAAGAGTCCCCAGCAGCTTGAAACAAATTATGCCAACGATGAAATCGGTTACAACATTTCAGCCGGCTATCTGATCGGCAAAAACTTTCAGATCACTATCGGGGATCGTTTTCGAGACGTGGAGATAAAGCGTGGAGCTGTTAATAAAATTCCCTATATAAAAGATCTGTTTCCGGCATCCAGTGTTCCGGGCAGAGACGGGTTCACCACACACTCGCCGCGCATAACACTTTCATACAGTACCCTCAATAACCGTGACACACCCACCTCCGGCGGTTATGCCCGTTTTACCTTTGAACCGACCATGCAGGCGCTGGGGGGCGCCGGAGATTACCGGCACTACGAGGTTGAAACCAAAGGATTCATTCCGCTGGACAATGCCCGCTACGTCAGCGTTTTCAGATTGATGTACAACCAGACCCTTGGTAATGACGTGCCGTTTCTGGAGCAGAGTATTCTGGGGGGGGAGACTACCTTGCGCGGCTACGGGCGTAACCGCTTTATTGACAGCAGCTTCTTCCTCTGCAATCTGGAACAGCGCATCCGTCTTTTCCGATGGGAAGTCTTCAACGTGACCGCCGATTGGGAGATTGCACCGTTCATGGATATGGGCGCGGTAATGGAATCACTGGACAAGGCCAACGGTTCCAATTTTGAATTCAACCCAGGCATCGGTTTCCGGGCGATTGTGCGCCCCAACATTGTGGGCAGGGTTGATATGGGAATAGGAAAAGACGGGCCGGCCATATTCGTCGGGCTTGGCTATCCGTTCTGACCCCCCCTTCGACTTCGCTCAGTACAGATCGCTCAGGCAGGCCTTCACTCTCCAAACACCTGATCTTTCACGCCAGCACTTCTCGCAACTGTCGCATATGGCACATCCGGGCATAGATCCCGCCCAGCGTTAGCAATTCGGCAGGTGTTCCAAACTCGGCAATTTCTCCCTCTTTAAGGACGATCACCTTATCGCAGTCACGAAATGCCGAAACCCGCTGTGATACAATCAGTACCGTTCTTCCGCTGTAAAACCGCCCCAGTTCGTTTAGAATCTCCTCCTCCCGGCCGGCATCCACTGCCGAAAGAGGGTCGTCCAGCAGGAGGATCGGAGGATCGGAAGCCACTGCCCGGGCGATGGCCAGGCGCTGTTTCTGGCCACCGGAAAGCGTTACCCCTTTTTCTCCCACCTGTGTTTCGAACCGGTCCGGAAATCCTTCAACATCCTCCAGAAAGCCCGCCTGCCGTGCTGTTTTTACCAAAGCATCCAGATCATGACCGCCGGCCATCCCATAGGCGATGTTTTCCGCGACCGTACGTGAAAACAGAAATGCCTCCTGTGGGACAAATCCGATCAGACGGCGCAGACTCGCAATTGTAATCTTGTTGATGTCCCGACCATCTATGAACAGCATTCCATCACTGACCGGAAGCAGTCTCGGCACCAGCCTCAGCAGAGTTGTCTTGCCGCTGCCGACTTCTCCGGTTATTCCAACAGTTTCCCCTGCCCGGATATGGAAGGAAACGTCTTTGAGTACGTCCCTGTCTCCGTAGGCGAAAGAAATATTTCGAAATTCGATTCCCGACTGTACGCCATCAACTGGCCCGGCATCGGGCTCGTCGACTACTGACGCTTCGGCTTCCAGAATGGCGGTCAGGCGAGACATGGAGGCCGCACCGCGCTGGGCCAGGGTCAGAAGCCACCCCATTACGGCGGTGGGCCATACCAGCATTGCCAGATAGCCGCTGAAAGCCACAAAGTCCCCCAGCGTTATCGTACCGTTTATGACAAGCTTCCCCCCCATGAACAGAACAATCAGGGTTCCCGCCCCAGTGGCGGCTGCCATGACCGGGATGACAAGACCGCGCAGCCGCGCCAGTCGCAGGTTGTGTTTCAGGTACCGTTCGGCGGTTTTACCGAACTCATCCTGAAAGTGTTCTTCGCGGCAGTAGGATTTGATCAGGCGTACCGCCGAAACCGTCTCTTCCGCCTGGCTGGAAAGGCGGGCAAGTTCCTCCTGCGCCTTCAGTGAACGGCGAAACAGTCGATGACTGATTTTCTTTACTATCAGCACCATCAAAGGAAACGGCAGTATTGCCCAGAAAGTCAGCCAGGGATGAATGCGCGCCATCATCGTCACGCCGGCGGTATAGATGATCATGGTATTGATTGCGCTCATAACCCCGAAACCGGTCAGCATTCGCACATTGGTCAGGTCGTTGGAGAAACGGGACAGTATGTCGCCGCTGCGGCTGGTGGAGAAATAGCCCAGATCAAGCTGCATCAGCCGCCGGAAAAGGTCGTCGCGGATGCGGAATTCTATGATGCGGGCGGCATTCAGTGTCAGGGTGCGGGAAAAGATGCGGGTTATGCAGTGCAGGGCTGCCAGCAGGGCAATCGTCAGCGCGCAGACTGCCGGGGACAGCCTAGCCGTTAAGGGGTGCTGAAGTGCTTCCACCGCCAGCTTCATGAACCAGGGTATCAGAAGTGCGAAGGCATTGGTGGACAGAAGAAAGGCGGCACCGGCGGCGTAACGCCAGCGGAGCGCGACCAGATAGGGGATTAGTCTGGAAAGGTCTTTGATAAGCTTGTCCTGGGATATGGGCGTTTGTTAAACCGGCCCTCCAATTGTCAGGGCCGGCAACGGTAATATGATCTTTTCAAACTGTTCAAGTCATGGAGATACTACAAAAACCTGATCGGAAGGGCGCACAACACCTCCGCTGACAACCTTGGCAAAAATCCCTTCCTTGGGCATAACGCAATCGCCGGCCTGATAGTAGATGGCACAGCGGGTATGACACTCCTTGCCGATCTGGGTTACCTCCAGCAGCGCTTCCCCCACCTGCAGGCGTGTGCCGATCGGCAGCGATACCAGATCGATGCCGCTTGTGGTGATATTCTCGGCAAAATCGCCGGAAGTAACATCAAGCCCAAGTTTGCGCATCTTCTCGATGCTCTCCGTGGCCAGCAGACTGACCTGGCGGTGCCATTCTCCTGCGTGTCCATCGCCGACGATGCCGTGATTTTCCCGCAACTCAACCGAAGCCACCGGTTTCTTGCGTTCCCCCTTATTCTCGCTGATGCAGACAGCTTCCACAGTTGCCATTTAATTATCCCCCCACTTGAGCCATTGTAAAATTTTTGTGTGCATATCCGTCGCTGGAAATACCGTGACGCTCCGGTTTGGTAGAAACAATGGTGCGCAGCATCTGAAGCAGTCCTTCCCGGTCAGGAGGCCTCAGAAAAGGGAGCAGGTCGGTCTTCTGGTCTGAAAACAGGCACCCCTTGGCCTGGCCGGTGGAGGTAACCCGGATGCGGTTGCATTCGCTGCAGAAGTGGCCGGATACCGCTGTTATGATGCCGAGGCTGCCCTTTGCCCCTGAAATACGAAAGTCGCGCGACGGTCCCGCGTACTTGCCCTTGTCAATCTGCTCCAGCGGATAGTGTTCGGTGATGCGCTGCAGTATCTCGTCGCCGGAAATGCAGTAGCGCTGCCAGCCATCCTCCATGACGACCGGCATGTATTCGATGAAGCGCACCGAGTTGCCGCGCTGGCGGGTTATTTCGGCAAAGTCCAGTATTTCGGAATCATTCACCCCGCGCATAATGACCACGTTGATCTTGGGAGGAGGGAAACCGGCCCGTTCGGCGGCATCCAGGCCTGCCAGCACTCGCTTCAGATCTCCTCCGCGCGTTATATCGCTGAATGTCTTTGAATTCAGAGAGTCCAGGCTGACATTCAACCGTTGTACACCGATCCTGTAAAGGTCGGCAGCCATTTCAGGCAGCAAGAGGCCGTTGGTGGTAAGTGCCAGATGGCGCAGACCCGGAATCGCGGCCAGTTTTTCCAGAAAACCGATGATACCGACCCGCACCAGAGGCTCACCGCCGGTGATGCGGATTTTCTCGATTCCCAGGCTGACTGCCGCTTCCGCGATCAGCTGCAGCTCTTCGTAGGAAAGTACCGCTTCATGCCCCTTTTTGACAATGCCTTCCTTGGGCATGCAGTAGAAGCAGCGCATGTTGCAGCGGTCGGTTACCGACAGGCGCAGATAATTTATGTTTCTCCCCAGGGAGTCAGTTAGCTGCATGGATAAAGGTCCTCTCCACGAAATCGGCCACCTCGACCGGATTATTCAGATCCAGCACCGGTACGTCCAGCTCCAGCGGTTCGTCGCTGGCCACCGCAATCAGGCTGGGATCGAAGTTTTCCCCACGGCAGAGCAGGGTTGCACTTCGCTCCTTGCGGTGCAGCTCGATCTTGGGAAGACCGCTTTTCTTGAAGCCTTCGGTCAGGATCAGATCAACATCGCCGAAATAGGTGGCGATCAGTTCCTCAATCGGAGGGGGTTCAGCATGCTGTTTAATCAGGGCCAGCTTCTCGGGCGAGGCGATCAGCATGGTGTCGGCCCCGGCGGCGGTCAGGCGATAGCTGTCCTTTCCGGGATGATCTATGTTGAAACGGTGGGCGTCATGCTTGATAACTCCCACCCGGTAGCCTCGCAGCTTGAGCTCGATAATGACTTTTTCTAGCATCGTGGTTTTGCCGGTCCCGGATTTTGCGACGAATGAAACGGCTTTGGAGATCATTTATACCTCGTGCAAAAGAGAAAGAATATTGTTTTACAGAAATGTATCTGAAAGCGGGGAGGGATGCAAAGAAAAAGACTCGGCGAGTCCTGTTCTAGCTGGTAGAAACCACTTTGATAACGCGTTTATAATGCTGGTTATATTCAGCCAGTTGCTATTGCCTGATCGCCTCAATTGTCATTAGGGTGGCTCTTTCCAGTTCAGGCAGCAATACCCGTGCTGACTCCACATCGCCCTCTTTTGCAGCTTTTTCTATTTCGAAACAGATTTCCCTCAGAACAGCTGTGCTGACATTTGCAGCCAGACCCTTCATTGTATGGGCCTGGAGGCGGATAGCGGTTGCATCGCCTCCCAGGCAGAGTTCACGCAACTCCTGCAGCTGCTGTGGCAGTTCAAGTAGCATTTCTTCCAGAATCATTTGTACAAATGCGTGGTCATTGTCCAAGCGGTCCAGCATGTCAGCTCTGTCAAAAAGCATTGGAACATCCGATGGTTCTGCCGGCTTTTGCACTGGGTTATTACTTTTATCGATTTGTTTCAGCCATTTTTCGAGTACCTCGTCCAGCTCTTCTTTCTTTACCGGCTTGGAAAGATAGTCATTCATTCCGGCTTCAATGCACAATTCGCAGTCGCCGATCATGGCGTTGGCGGTCACGGCTATAACCGGCACATTGTGATTGAGAACTTTAGATCCGGCGTCACGAATCGAGGATGTAGCTTCAAAGCCGTTCATCTCCGGCATCTGGCAATCCATCAGCACCAGGTCGTAATCAATCATTTCCAGAGCCTGTAACGCTTCCAGGCCGTTGGCAACAAGATCGGCCTTGTAGCCCAGTTTGCTCAACATGCTCTGCATAACTTTCTGATTGATAATGTTATCCTCTGCCAGCAGGATGCGAGGGGCGCGCGTGGCGGCTTCAGCTGCCTTATGCCGGGTTATGATGCTTTGTGCAGGGATGTTAGCTTTTGAAGGGAGAGTGGCAAGGTTCAGGACCAGGGCCATGCAGTCGTAGAGTTGCGATTGGCGAACCGGCTTGTTCAGATACCCGGCAAAACCGATCTGTTCCAGAACTGAAGCATCCCCCCGATGACCAAGAGACGTTACCATTATCATCAGGGTTGATTCCAGCAACGGGTCTGCCTTGATCCGTCGGCCAACCGTCATTCCATCCATGCCGGGCATCTCCTGATCCAGCAGAACAATTCGGAAGGGATCGTTCTTCTCAACAGCTTCTTGCAGTAACGCCAGGCCGATCTCGCCATCGACTGCAGTCTCGTAGCGGCAACCCCAATGATTCAGCAGCGTAATCATCAACATCCGGTTGGTTGCGTTGTCATCTACAACAAGAACCTTCGTACCGGTTATATCCGCCTGTGGAATAAAAACCGGTTGAGCTCCGGGGGGCTGTTTTTCAAATCGAGCAGTAAAAAAGACTGTGGTTCCGCTGCCCTCTTTACTTTCAACACCAATTTCACCTCCCATAAGTTCCGTAAGCTGCTTGCAGATGGCCAGTCCCAGTCCGGTGCCGCCGTATTTGCGGGTAGTGGAACCGTCCACCTGGGTAAAAGGGTTGAAAATGTCCGCTTGCCGCCCCCTCGGTATGCCGATGCCGGTATCCTTGATTTCAAAGCGGATAACGGCAAAACCGTCCGATTCAGAGTCCAGGGTTGCGCCGATAGACACTTCACCCTTGTGGGTAAACTTGATGGAATTGCCGGCCAGATTAGTGATGATTTGCCGCAAACGCCCCGGATCACCTTTCAGATATGAAGGCACGTCGGGGTCGATCCGGCAGATCAGTTCCAGACCGGCATTGGCAGCCCTCACCGCCAGCAGGGTTGCGGTATCTTCCATGGTTGTACGCAGGTCAAAGTCCAGTACTTCCATATCCAGTTTGCCGGCCTCTATTTTGGAAAAATCGAGGATGTCGTTGATAAGGCTCAGCAGGTTTTCACCGCTCATGCGTACTATTTCGGCAAATTCACGCTGCTCCTTGTTCAATTCGGTTTCCAGCAACAGACCTGTCATGCCTATCACACCGTTCATCGGAGTGCGGATCTCGTGGCTCATGGTGGCCAAAAAAGTGCTCTTGGCCTGGGTGGCTTGCTCGGCGGTTATCAGTGCCGCACCCAGTTCGGCATTTTTTTGTTCCATCAGAGCGGAAAAGGCGAGCAGCTTTTCTTCGGCCTGCTTGCTGGTGGTTACGTCGCGATTGCAGGCCCGGCGCCCCAGGGATTTACCATCGCCATTAAAAACTTCCTGGCAAACGTGCGCAATCCAGCATTCCTCACCGCTGCGGGTCCGAATGCGAAAGTCTGAGATGTCGCTGTTTATGCCGTTATCGTTATCTATGTCGGCAAGGTGCCGCAGGTATCTGTCCCGGTCATCAGGATGTACTATTCTGGTCAACAGTCCGGGGTCTTTTTTGAACTCTTCTGCCGTATAACCGGTGATGCGTTCGCAGGATGGCGAAACATAGGCAAAAGCTCCGTCAGCATTTCTCCAGTATTCCCAGTCGTAGGTGTGGTCAGCCACAGTACGTAAGTTTTCTTCACTATCCTTTAGCTGCTGTTGGCGTCGCTGTACCTCGTCCAGCAGCGTGTTGAAAGATTTTGCAAGCAGCCCCAGTTCATCGGCACGGTTGCCGTCAAGCCGCTGCAGCCGGTCTGAATCCGGCTCTGCCAGATCCTGAATCTGCGTGGTAAAGGTTGACAGCGGTCTGGTAATCCAACTTCTGACAATAAACCTGAAAATCAGCACCAGAAAGACGATTACCAGCAGCGTCGCTATGATCATGGCATTGCGGAGGAACCTTGCTTCTGCACCCAGCTCCTCCAGAGAAGCTCCGGCAGCGATGATCCAGTCCCATTCCTTGAGGTAACGGTAGGCGACAGACTTTTCTCTGGGCACTGTTTCGCCAAGTTCCTTATTGATCCAGTGATAGCGAATGACACCTTCTTTCCGTTTTAGCATTTCCCTGACAAATTCACGCCCATCAACGTCCCTGGCATCAATATAGTTGATTCCCTCTTTGGCTGGATGGATCTGCAACTTGCCGGCGTCTTTGCCTTCCTTTGCTTCAATGGCGTAGATATAGCCGGTCTGCCCGATCTTGACGCTGCGGATTTTTTCTTTCAGTGCCTTGAGGCTGTTTGTGAAATCCAGGCCGATAAACAGTACCGCAATAACCCTGCCGCTTTCATCTTTCACCGGCAGGTATTTAGTTATGTAATCTTTGCCGAAAAGCGTTGCTTTGCCGACAAACTCCTCCCCCCTTAGCAGTCCCGGGTAAGCGGGATGCGTTCTTTCCAGGGCGGTTCCGATAGCCCGGCTGCCATCTTCTTTTTTGAGTGATGTGCTGACCCGGATAAAATCATCGCCGGAAAGCACAAAGACAGTACCGACGGCCTGGGTAACTGCGGTGAAGCGGTCCACGATTTCAGTGTTCAGATTGAGTCTGGTCGACCCGGCAGTTATGGCAGGAGTCTGCTTGTCACCGATGACAACATTCTTTGAGGTATCAACTGTAAACTTACCAGGGAAATAGGTGCTGAATACAGCGGAGAGCTTGCTGACATTATCGGCAAGAGCGGCATGATACGACGACATGGTGCTGACCAGCACAACCACCTGCAGTGAAAGTTCCTGCTCGATGCGCTTTTGCTGACGCCTTGTAATGTACATGGTCAGGGATTGTATGAAAACGGCCATGACCGCGACTATCAGTACGGACTGAACGAACGAAAGACGAACACCTAGTGAAAATCGCACCGGCTTATTCATTGCGTCCCCATTGCAGAACATAAGTATCTATAACTACTGAGCAATATCTGCATTAATTAGAATCCTAATCTATCTGAAAACGGGAATGTAAGCAAATAAAAAACATAGCTTGGCAGGTGTGGTGTGGCTATGCCGGAAGGATGGCCGCTCGGTTGTTCTGAATCGATTTAGTTTTATAAATAAAGTTTGTTAACCGGATGATTATGCGGTCAGATGGACATCAGTCAGATACATGGTTCATGTCATTCCAATTCCAAATCAAAGCGCTATCTGCGTTGGCTCGTCTTCGGCACCTCAACGTACTGATCGGTACGCTTCGGCGCCTCAATCCTCGCGCCTTGATTTCTTCTTTGATTTGAAATCGGTATTAATCGATGTTCACCATCTTATGCTTGATAGCATAATTTATCAGTTCGGCTTTTGTTTTAATATTCATCTTGCTGAGTATACGAGATCGATACGTACTGATAGTTTTGTCACTGAGTGCAAGTTCCAGCGCAATTTCTTTCAGGAATTTTCCGGAAGCGATCAAGCAGGCAACATGGTATTCGCAATTGGAGAGGATCATGTGAGGCGTTTCACTTGATGCCTTTTCGTTTCTCAGTACTGACAAAAGCATTTCGGAACAATAGGGGCTTATGTATTTTCTTCCTTGCAAAATGTTGCCGACCGCGACTTGAAGTTCCTCCGATGCACTTTCTTTCGTAATGTAGCCGGATGCACCCGCCTTGTATGAACGCATCGCAAACTGATCCTCCGGATACGTGCTCAACACCAGTACGGGCAGATCCGGTTTTTTTACTTTAATGCCCTTCAGGGTTTCCAATCCGTTCCTGCCCGGCATTGATATATCAAGCAGGACAAGGTCATAGGCATTGTCCGCTGTTTTCTGAAGAGCCTCCCGGCCGCTTGAAACTGGTGTCCCTGGAGACGGTTTCCTGTATTATTTCGCGTAATCCTCTGCGCACGATAGCATGGTCGTCCACAATCAGTATGTTGAGCATGGCCTTATTCCTCCTTAAATCGGAACCGATAACGATATCGTTGTACCTTTGCCCGGAATTCCCTTGATGATTAATTCTGCACCGCACAGACGAGCACGCTCCCCCATTCCCAGAATACCGAACGAAGTATGGGCCGAAATTTCCTGTTCGCTTATTCCCGTACCATTATCGGTTATTAGCAGGACAAGCTGCTGTACTGCCTTCGAAAGCGAAATCTTGACGCTGGTTGCGCCGGAATGTCGCATGATATTGGACATGGATTCCTGGAAAATGCGATATATGTTTATGGATTTGTCCTGGCTGAGTGGCGGTATCGCGGTGTCAATTTCCGCCGTGCACGATATGCCGGAACGCTTCTCGAATTCTGCCGCCTGCCATTCAATGGCTGCTGCAATACCCTGTTCGTCGAGCAGCGACGGCCTCAGCTCCGAGGTTAACCGCTGGATGGTCGTGGTGCATTCATGAATGAGTTCATCCATGGACATGAGTCGCTCAACAACCGCCTTGTCGTCGCTGGGATGATTCCGTTTCAGCCAGGCGAGATCGAATTTAAGCAATGTCATGCAAGTTCCCAGCTCGTCATGGACCTTGCGTGCCAAGGACTTTCGTTTCAGCTCCCTTGACACGGTGAGATGGGTCGTGAGCTCTTGCAGTTTATGGTGTGATCCCTCAACTCGACTTCAATCCGCTTTCGTTCGTTAATGTTTTCGAACACGGCGACAAAGCAACTTTTTTCGGTACTGTAAACCGACATGGAGCGCCAAAGTGACAACTGATTAATGTAGATCTCAAATTTTTCCGGGTTGCCTGTTGCCGCGACCCTCCCATAGACCTCGAACAAGCCGGGAGACGACTCTCTGATCCCGGGCAGCAGCTCGCGGACCTTTCTGCCGACAACGTTATGAAGTCCGGTCAGCTCCGAAAAGGCACTGTTGACATCCAGACAGACAAAGTCTGCCGGACAGCCTTATCATCCTACAGCATCCTGCAGTATGCCACCCCATCCAGCATATGTTCAAACAGCGAGCGGAAGCGCTTCTCACTTTCCAGCAACCGTTCACTTTCCAGCAATGCATACTCGGCCCGTTTGCGATCGGTTATCTCCAGACAAATCGACCACACCCTTGACTCTGCCGTCATCGTCCTTGACCGGGAAACCGCGAATAAACCATTCCCGCCCATCAGGAGTTCGGATCTCCGCTTCCGAGGACTCTAGTGCCTCCTCAGCCAGCTTGCGCTCGACAGGGATCCTGGTTACCCGGCCGGTTCTGATATTGGTCTGCTTCTATGCGGAGATGTCCCTTGCAACGGCGAGGATGCACTGCTCCCTCTCAATCTCAAGGCGACGCAGCGTCATCAGGACTGGAGTGAGTCTACCGTCCTTGCACAGCATGTGTGTCTCCAAATCGCGTATCTCACCACCTGTATCAATAACCCGGCACATCTCTCTCCACTTATCCGGATCGAGCCAGCAGTCGAGGAGCGTGGTCCTTCTGCCAACCACCTCCGTGCGCCGGTATCCACTCAACCGTTCGAACTCATCATTGACGTCGAGAAGGATGCCGTCGCTTACCCGCGTCAGGGAAACGGCGTCAGGGAATAAGCGGAAGATGCCGGCATAATGCTTATCGCCTGCTCCCACTTCCTTATTTTTTTAGAGATTATCAAGATCAATCCTTTTGCCGGGACTGCTCTGGGGCAGTGGAGTGATTGTGATGGCAAATATGAAAAAGAGTCTGGGAAATGAACCGGAATGCAGGTCAATGCACCACAAAATTGTGTGCAAAGTCAAGGAAATATCTTCGATTTCGTTCTGTTGGGCAAAGGCTGTTTTGTGAGTTGTTTTCTTGCTAATTAATGCAGATAATTGACCTGTGTCATGTATGATAAACGAATCGTGAGGCATTATCGCAACCATGGAAATGATTTCAAAACAGCAGAGAAAAGATATCAGGCTGATCGGCAAATTTGTCGAAGTCTACTGCTCCGGGAAGCATGGGGCTGTTGAGCGGTCACCATTCACGCTTCCTGAAAATCTTGGTGAACGGAAGATCTGTTCAGAGTGTGCCGAGTTCATGGAATATGCAGTCACCAAAAGGCTCAAATGTCCGCTGGAGGCTGAGAAGCCGAGCTGCAAGCATTGCCGGATCCATTGCTACGGTGTCAAGCAACGGGAAAAGGTCCGTGAGATTATGGGTTACTCCGGGCGCCGGCTGATGATAAGAGGCCGCCTGGATTATGTCTGGCATTATTTTTTCTAGAACTATTCACATACAAAAAAGGAGAGTTACCGAATGTTAAGAAAAATCGTAAAAATTGATCAGGATAAATGTGACGGCTGCGGATTGTGTGTTCCATCCTGCGCTGAAGGCGCCATCAAAATGATCAACGGCAAAGCCGTCCTGTCGGCCGACAACCTCTGTGACGGATTGGGAGCCTGTCTGGGCGAATGTCCGAGAGATGCCATCACTGTAGAAGAACGTGAAGCGGATGAGTTTGATGAAGCGGCAGTGGAGCAGCATCTGGCGGCCCAAGGTAAGCCTGCTCCGGTTCATGCTCCGCAACCGGCAGCCCATAATCACGGCGGCGGCTGTCCCGGTTCGCGTGCCATGAGCTTTGATCGGCCGCAGGATTCAGCACCTGCAGCGGCAGCAGGCAGTCAACAGAGCCATCTGGCCCAGTGGCCGGTTCAGCTGACACTGGTCTCCACCACAGCACCCTATTTCCAGGGAACAGATCTGCTGATCACCGCCGACTGCGTTCCGGTGGCCTACGCCGGTTACCACGAGGATTTTCTGAAGGGAAAAGCGGTTGTGATGGGCTGTCCCAAACTGGACGACAACAACTTTTATCAGCAGAAACTGACCGAACTTTTCAGCAAATCGGACGTCAAAAGCATCACGGTGCTGAAGATGGAAGTTCCCTGCTGCGGAGGCATTGCCGTTGCCGCCCGCCAGGCGCTGGCCGCCAGCGGAAAACAGATTCCCTACAAGGAAGTGACGATCGGGATAAAAGGCGAGATCAAAGCGTAAGGATCTAACGGTGTAGTCTGAAGCGACCAGCTCGCTAAAATAACTTGATGACGAGCATGAAACCGGTCATATCACTGTTTTGCAGTAATTGAAGAAAGGCCCCCTTAATCACCCCGTTGCGCATATTGTGCGTCGGGGTGTTTTTTGCCCTGTTTGCAACAATAAGCATTACACTCTACAACGCTATATGACTGATATCGGTGATTGCATGGAGCTGATTTCACCGATGCCGGCTCTATGACATGCTTGTTTGCAACGGCAACTTGAATTGCCAAGCTCAAACTAACAGCGCTGTCGGAAAATAAAGATGTGGCCGGTATGGTTTTTGCTGTCGATATGCGCAAAAGATTTCGGGAGGTTGGAATGATTCAGGGACAACTGCGGAATGCTATGCGCCATGTGCTTCTTCTGGCGATCGTCACGCTGATGCTGCAGGCATGGGGCGCCGGCAGTGCTAAGGCCGATGAAGCCGGCCGTATCCGGGATCTGGAGAGGCGCCTTGAAGAAAACAGCCGACTCATGGAAAAACTTGCCGAGAGAGTGCGCGAACTGGAGAATAAGGCGACCAGGGGACACTCTGAAGCTGAGTCGGCTGTGAAGGCCCTGCCGGAACAGCAGAAGCAGGAAGCAAAGACAGCCGCCACATCAGGGAGCTATCAGACTTTTTTGGATGATGTCACCTGGCTGCATGGCTTTGCCGACGCGGGACTTACCTACAGTGGACGACGCCAAGGCGAGGGGAGCGGACGCAAGGGCTTTTCGATCGGCGCGCTTGACTTGTATTTGACTCCCCAGCTGGGAACCCATTTCAAAAGCCTGGTGGAACTGATTTTCGAGATCAATGATGAAGGTGAAACAGTGGCTGAGCTGGAGAGACTCCAGATCGGCTACGCCTTCAGCGATTCTCTTTCGCTCTGGGCAGGGCGCTATCACACACCGCTGGGGTATTGGAATACCGCATTTCACCATGGCAAGCAGCTTCAGACCACGATTCAACGCCCCAAATTTCTGGATTTTGAGGAGGAAAGCGGCATCCTTCCGACACACATGACTGGGTTGTGGGGCACCGGAGTCGCTCGCACTGGTGGCGGAAAACTGGGATATGACCTGTATATTGCCAATGGGCCGAAGGTCGGCGGGAGCGGCAAGCTGGATCCCAATCCCTTTTCCGACGACAACCATGGCCTGGCTGTTGGCCTGCATGTCAGTTATGATTTCACTGGCGCGCTGGACGGATTGCGGTTCGGCCTACATGCTCTTCGCACGGATGCGGATACCTATAATTCCGGTGTGCGCATAAGCCGTTCCGAGCTGAACCTTCTTGGCGGGTACGGCGTTTACACTGCCGATGACTGGGAAGTAATAGGTGAATTCTACCAGTTTTTAAACAGGGATCGATCCGGCGGCAGCGGCACTCATGGCAGCACGCTCGGCTTTCTCCAGGCGGGTCGTCTCATCGGCAAATTTACACCGTATACCCGCTTTGAATTCGCTTCGCTTGACCAGGGCGATAGTTATTTCAGTAAACTCCAGGAAGGTCAGTCTTATCGCCGAATTCTAACAGGAATCCGTTATGACCTGACACCAAAAGCCGCGCTGAAACTGGAAGGAAACCACACGAGGATTATGAACCGGGACCGGGACGATTATTTCGAGATCAGTTCCCAGTTTTCAATCCGTTTTTAGTAAGTTAGAAATTATTCTCTGTGTTTTTTGCAGAAAATAGCTTCGTGAACGCACTTATCCTGTTTATCAGGGCTAGGAAAGGGTGAACCATGACGGCACGACGTATAGTTTACCTGGCCGTTTTCCTCTGTATCGCCTGCTGCGGCAGCCCGGCCCGGGCAGAGTTTACCGTTGTCTGCAACAACGCAACAGAACTCAATGAGGATGAAATATCCGATGTTTTTACGGGTGGCAAACAGTTCAGCAATGGTGTCAAGCTGATTCCGGTCGACAATGCTGCTGCCCAGGAGGAGTTTCTGACCAAGGTTCTGCGAATGACCAGTATCAAGTATGTGACCCTCTGGACCAAAAAGGCCTTTCGTGACGGAATCAACCAGCCTGTGCTGAAGGCTGGCGACGCGGATGTCCTGGCCTTCGTCAGGCGGACTCCGGGAGGGATCGGTTATGTACGCACAGTCCCAAGCGGCGTGAAGATCATAAAGAAGTACTGATAAATATCCGCAATCACTAGGCAGACGTATGAAAAACACCAGATCCCTCCGTAACGGTATCTTTTTTGAAATCATCATTGTCATGATCCCACTGACATTGCTTCTGATCTATCAAACGGTAAACGATATAACCATTTCCGACAGGGTAGCCGAAACCTACCGTATCCAGACGGTATCTTCAGCGGCACGTCAAAAATTCAAGCTGTTTGTCAACGGAGTAGTAGATGCGGTTGATACGGGGAGAGTGTCGGAAGATGCAGTACACGATCTTCAGGATGCCGTCAAAGAACTTTCGTCCGTCACAACAGGTGTGCGGGCTGCTGAGTTCGCCGGAATGGCTGCCAGGACAAAGGCACTGCTCACCTCGTTGCGCAAGGATCGCTCACTTGAGGAGCTGCTTCCCCTTCAGGGAGATATCAACAAAATAGACAAGGAACTTGCGGCCCTGGATGCTAGATGCAACGAGGCCAGCCATGCGGTCATTCAGGCGAACATCAGTACCACCCAAACCAGAAAGAAAATGGTTTTCGGTGCCCTGTTGCTGGGTTTTGCGGTAACCGCCTTTCTGATCTCCCGGCTGATCAGGCAAATCAACCGGTTTGAGGAGGTACTGCGCGAGAGTGAAGAGCGGATGCGGGTCATGTTCGAATCGATCAATGCGGGAATCGTGCTTATTGATTGCGCGACGAGAACCATAGAGGATATCAATCCTGCCGCTCTCCGTATGTACGGGGGGGGAAAGCATGAACTGATCGGACGTTCCTGTCTCAATCTCTTCCATGGCAAAGACGACATATTATGTCCGATCATGGATGAGAAAAAGGACATAGATATTTCCAGGCGAAACCTGAATCTCCATAATGGCAAGCAGCTTCCCATACTCAAATCGGTAAATCAGGTAACGGTCAGCGGCCGTCCGTATATGCTGGAGAGTTTTGTTGACCTGAGTGACCAGGCGGCCCTGGAAGCCGAACTGCTGAGCGCAAAGGAAGCTGCGGAATCGGCCAATCGCGCCAAAAGCATCTTTCTGGCCAGTATGAGTCACGAGATCCGCACCCCCATGAACGCAATCCTGGGCTATTCACAACTGCTGAGACGCGAAAAGGATCTGACGTCACAGCAGGAGAAATACCTCGATATCGTCAACCGGAGCGGCGAGCATCTTCTGAAACTGATCAATGATATCCTCGAAATGTCAAAAATCGAGGCCGGGACAATCAACCATACGAAGGCACCCTTCTGCTTCCACGAACTGCTGAAGGAACTGGAATCTCTGTTCAGCAACCGGACCGGCCAGAAGAAACTTGATTTCGGCATCGACTTGAACAGTGAAGTGCCGGCAGTGCTTAACGCCGATGGCGGAAAAGTTCGCCAGGTACTGATTAATGTCATAAGTAATGCCCTTAAGTTTACCGACCGGGGGAGGATTGCTGTTTCGGTTGTCGCTGTATCAGATACGGCGAAGGCTGACAGCGTGACTGTAATCATAGACGTGGAGGATTCCGGTAGCGGCATTGCATCCGAAGAATTCAGCAAGGTCTTTACTTCTTTTGAACAGACAGCAAGCGGCAGGAATAAAATTGAAGGCACCGGGCTTGGTATGCCGATCAGTCGGCAATTTGCCCGCCTGATGGGTGGCGACCTACTTATTCTGCGCAGTGAACCGGGTGTAGGCTCAGTCTTCCGTTTCACTTTTCAGGCAGAAGTTGTGGACATGTCGGTTGACGCCCGAACATTCACAACGGAGCGGTGTGTCCGCCGCATTGCACCGAATGAAAAGGAGTGGCGCGTACTGGTTGTGGACGATCAGGACACCAATCGCAGCCTGCTGTCTCAAGTACTGGGGCAGGCCGGTTTCACGGTGCGTGAGGCCTGTGACGGACTTAGCGGTGTTGAGCAATTCCGCTCATGGCATCCGGACATAGTGCTAATGGATATACATATGCCTGTAATGGACGGCTATGAAGCAATGCGCCGGATCAAGGCCTCCGATGTCGGAAATGGTACCCCGGTCATCGCCATTACTGCCAGCGTTATGATGGAAGAACGGCAGAAAGCCCTTGATTGCGGATTCGACGGGTTCATCATGAAGCCGGTTCCCATGGAATACCTGTTCGAAGAAATCCGGAGGCTGACTGATGTGGCTTACCTGTACGAGGATATAAACCTGGGTAGAGGTACATCAACCGGAGCCCATTCTCCTGCACCGGAAAACATCTCGGCTCTTGCCGACAATCTGCTGTCTGGCATGCGTGATGCCCTCGATGCAGGGGATATGGCAGCCATGCGAACGCTGATAGATCTTGTCGGCGGATCCGAACCGGTGCTGGCTGCAGCATTGCGACGACTTGTGGACAACTACGACTACGACAGTCTAACTGCGCTGTTTGTCAAGGAGGAACCTTTATATGTTGGAAAATGAACAGTCGCCCGCCATAATGATTGTGGATGATACACCTGCCAATCTTCAGCTTCTGGAGGTTATGCTGGTGGAAAAGAATTATCGAGTCCTGTCGTTTCCACGGGCGGATATCGCTTTAAAGGCCGCGGTTAAAAACCCTCCTGATCTGATACTGCTCGACATTACCATGCCGGGAATGGATGGTTATCAGTTCTGTGCGGCGTTGAAAAAAGACAGCTGCATCTGCGACATTCCGGTTATATTTATCAGCGGGTTGAACGAACCGATTGACAAGATCAAGGCATTCGGCGTGGGCGGGGTTGATTACATCACCAAGCCGTTCCAGATGGAAGAGGTCCAGGCGCGCCTGGAAACCCATCTCAAGCTTCGCCGGCTGCAGCAAAAAGTGGAACATCATAACCGCTATCTGGAAAATCAGGTGCAGGACTATGCCAAAGAAATTATAGACTCACAAATGGCGACAATCTTTGCTTTGGCAAAACTGTCCGAATCAAGGGATGACGACACTGGCAAACATATAGAACGTGTTCAGCTATACTGTCGCCTGCTGGCGAAACGACTTTTGACAACATCAGTTTATCAGCGGGAAGTTGACGAAGAGTTCATCGAAAACATTTATCTTGCCAGTCCTCTGCACGACATCGGCAAGGTTGCCATAGTCGACAGCGTCCTATTGAAGCCGGACAAGCTCACTGCAGCTGAATTCGATATAATGAAGACCCATACCCTGATCGGCGCTAAAACCCTTGCCTCGGCATTGGTTCAATATCCCAAGAACATTTTTCTGCGCACCGGGGTGACCATTGCACGATCACACCACGAACGCTGGGACGGCAAGGGCTACCCGGACGGGGCCGGGGGAGAGGATATTTCTCTGTATGCCAGGGTTACGGCAGTTGCAGATGTTTATGACGCTCTTACTTCAAACCGCTGCTATCGGCCCGCCCTGCCTCACGAGGAAGCATGCCGAATGATTGTGGAGGGGAGCGGTACGCAGTTTGATCCGGTTCTTGTTGCGGTGTTTGAGGAAATCGCAGGGGAGTTTATGCTGATAAGCGGAATGCCGGTTTCTGTGGAAGATACCGACACCGGTCTTGCTGAACTGGCCATATCTGTTTGACCGCAAAATCTGACTTGAAATAAGGCGCAAAAAAGCCCGGCCAAAAGCCGGGCTTTTTTATGCCACTCGTTCGTTTTCGCGCTTGCCTACGGCAGCTCGCTGCTCCCCATCAGGTAACGATCACACTCACGTGCTGCTCCGCGCCCTTCGTTGAAGGCCCATACCACCAGGCTCTGGCCGCGACGGCAGTCGCCGGCGGCAAATACGCCGGGAATGTTGGTGCTGTATTTCTCAAACTCGGCCTTGATATTGCTGCGCTGATCCTTTTCCAGTCCCAGAGAATCAACCAGCGGCTGTTCCGGTCCGAGAAAGCCCATTGCCAGCAGCACCAATTGGGCAGGTCGCACCTTCTCCGTACCGGGAACCGGCTGCGGGATGAACTGCCCTTTATCATTCTTTTCCCAGGAAACTTCAACGGTATGAACAGCCTTGACCGCTCCGTCCTGATCACCCTCGAAGCGCGTGGCGGTCGTCAGGTAGACCCTCGGATCATCACCGAATTTGGCCGCTGCCTCTTCCTGGCCGTAATCAATCTTGTGGGTCTTTGGCCACTCAGGCCATGGGTTGTCAGCGGCCCGCTCATCAGGAGAGCGGGGCATGATTTCCAGCTGTGTAACGCCGGTGCAGCCGTGACGGAGCGATGTCCCTACGCAGTCGGTACCGGTGTCGCCGCCTCCGATGATGACAACATCCTTGCCTTTGGCCGAGATGAAATCATCACTGCCGTTCAGGAGGGCTTTTGTGTTGGCTGTCAGAAAATCCATCGCGAAATGGATTCCCTTGAGACTGCGTCCATCGATCGGAAGGTCGCGCGGCAGGGTGGCGCCTGTTGTCAGTACCACAGCATCAAATTCGCTGCGCAGTTTCTCGACAGGGAAGTCGCTCCCTCCTACCTCGGTATTGCAGACGAAGGTGATTCCCTCTTCTTCCATCAGCCTGATTCTGCGCAGTACAACTTCGCGCTTGTCCAGCTTCATATTGGGAATGCCGTACATCAGCAGACCTCCCGGCAGGTCGGCGCGCTCGAATACCGTTACGCTGTGACCGGCCTTGTTGAGCTGTGCGGCGGCGGAAAGGCCGGCAGGGCCGGAACCGACCACGGCGACTGTCTTGCCGGTGCGGACGGCGGGCGGTGCCGGTACGATCCAGCCCTTTTCAAAGCCGCGCTCGACGATGCTGACTTCTATGTTCTTGATCGTGACGGACGGATCGATCATTCCCAGCGTGCAGGAACCCTCGCACGGGGCCGGGCAGACCCGCCCGGTGAACTCGGGAAAGTTGTTGGTCTTGTGCAGTCTGTCCAGCGCCTGAGGCCAGAGGTTGCGGTAAATCAGATCATTCCATTCCGGGATCAGATTGTTGACCGGGCAGCCGCTGGCCATGCCGCTGATCAGCACGCCGCTGTGGCAGAACGGAACTCCGCAATCCATGCAGCGGGCGCCCTGGGTGCGCAGATCCTCATCCGGCATATGCAGATGGAATTCGTTCCAGTCGTTGATACGCTCCAGAGGCGACCGGTCAGCCGGCACTTCGCGAGTATATTCCATGAATCCAGTTGGTTTTCCCATAATAGTTTCCTATGAATAAATATTTCTGTAAATATTCCCCGCTTTCAAAGGGGGGGATTTCCTAGTGTTCGCCGATATGCGAGTTTTCCTCGAAAGCTGCTGCCAGAGCGTCATCTCCGCTGAGACCGGCTGCCTGCGCCCTCTCCAGAGCCTGCAGAACGCGTTTGTAGTCCATCGGCATGACTTTCACAAAACGTGAGTGATAGCGGTCCCAGTTGATCAGCATCATCGTTGCCCGGGTGCTTCCGGTTGATTCGGCATGTTTTTCTATCATGGACTTGAGAGTATCTATGTCGGAGGCGTCTAGCTGTTCCAGGCCGACCATCTCCGTATTGCAGCGGGATGCGAAATCACCCTGTTCATCAAGGACATAGGCCACGCCGCCGCTCATTCCAGCCGCGAAGTTCCGTCCGGTCTGCCCCAGAATTACGATCGTGCCGCCGGTCATGTATTCGCAGCCGTGATCGCCGACCCCTTCAACTACGGCATTGACGCCGGAGTTCCGTACGCAGAAGCGCTCGCCGGCCATGCCGCGGATGTAGGCCGTGCCGCTGGTAGCACCGTAAAAAGCCACGTTGCCGGCGATGATATTCTCCTCGGCCTTGAAGGTTGAGCCTTCCGGCGGATAGACTGCGATAGTGCCGCCGCTCAGTCCCTTGCCCAGGTAATCGTTGGCATCTCCCGACAGCTTCAGGGTTATGCCGCGCGGTATGAACGCCCCGAAACTTTGTCCGGCAGAGCCGTTGAAAGTGAGGCTGACAGTGTCGTCCGGCAATCCTTCTGCGCCATGATTGAGGGTGATTTCATTGCCGATGATTGTACCGACAACGCGATCGACGTTGGTAATCGGAAGCTCGGCGCTGACTTTTTCACCACGCTCGATTGCAGGCTGGCAGATATCCAGCAGCCTGGTCATGTCAATTGACTTTTCCAGGCCGTGATCCTGCTGTTCGGTGCAGTAGCGCCCAACATTCAGCCCGACTTTCGGCTGATGCAGAATGCCCGAGAAATCCAGTCCCTGGCTTTTCCAGTGATCGATGGCCTTGTTGGCCTCCAGCACATCACAGCGGCCGACCATTTCATTCAGGGTGCGGAAACCTAATTGCGCCATGATCTCGCGCAGTTCCTGCGCTACAAAACGCATGAAGTTGACCACATACTCCGGTTTGCCGATGAAGTTCTTCCGCAGTTCAGGATCCTGGGTCGCAACGCCGGTCGGGCAGGTGTTGCTGTGGCAGACGCGCATCATTACACATCCCAGCGTTACCAGCGGGGCGGTGGCAAAACCGAACTCCTCGGCGCCCAGCAGGGCGGCGATGGCAACGTCGCGGCCGGTTTTGAGCTGGCCGTCGGCCTCGATGATGATCCGGCTGCGCAGGTTGTTCAGCAGCAGGGTCTGGTGCGTCTCGGCCAGGCCCAGTTCCCAGGGGAGACCGGCGTGCTTGATGCTGGAAATCGGTGATGCCCCGGTTCCGCCGTCATAGCCGCTGATCAGTACAACATCTGCATGGGCCTTGGCAACACCGGCGGCGATTGTGCCGACGCCGACTTCGGACACCAGCTTGACGCTGATGCGCGCACGACGGTTGGCATTCTTCAGGTCGTGGATCAGTTCGGCCAGATCCTCGATGGAGTAGATGTCGTGGTGCGGCGGCGGCGAAACAAGGCTGACGCCCGGTGTTGTGTGACGGGTCTTGGCGATCCAGGGATAAACCTTGTGGCCGGGCAGTTCTCCGCCCTCGCCCGGCTTGGCGCCCTGGGCCAGCTTGATCTGCAGTTCGCCGGCATTGGTCAGGTAATCGCTGGTGACGCCGAAACGGCCGGAAGCAACCTGTTTGATATTGCTGTTCTTGGAGTCGCCCTGCTCGTTGGTCCAGGTAAAGCGCTCCGGGTCCTCTCCGCCTTCACCGGTGTTGGATCTGCCGCCGATGCGGTTCATGGCGATGGCCAGTGCTTCATGGGCCTCCTTGCTGATGGAACCGTAGGACATGGCACCGGTCTTGAAACGCTTCATCAGTGACTCAACCGATTCAACCTCATCCAGCGGTACCGAAGGAATATTTTCCTTGAACTGAAGCATGCCGCGCAGGGTGTAGTGACGCTCACTCTGCTCGTCGATCAGGGACGAGAAGGTCTTGAACTCGCTGTAGTCGCCGGTGCGGGTCGCTTTCTGGAGCGAGGTGATCGTCAGCGGATTGTACTGATGCTCTTCACCGTCCTTGCGCCACTGATAGACGCCGCCCGGGGCCAGCGTTACCTCAGGTGCAACCCGCTCGGGATAGGCCCGTGCATGGCGCTCCATCAACTCCCGTGCGATGCCGTCGATATCGGTTCCCCCGATACGGGTCGGCGTCCAGGTGAAGTAGCGGTCAACCACCGATTCGTGCAGGCCGAGCGCCTCGAAGATCTGTGCGCCGCGATAGCTCTGCACGGTGGAGATCCCCATTTTGGCCATGGTCTTGACAACCCCTTTGATGGAGGCTTTGATGAAGTTCTTGACCGCTTTTTCGTAGCTGAGATCCGGCAGCATCCCCTGCTGAATCATGTCATCCAGCGATTCGAAGGCCAGATAGGGGTTGATGGCATTGACTCCATAACCGAGCAGCACGGCAAAGTGGTGTACTTCACGCGGCTCACCCGATTCCAGCACCAGCGAAACCAGGGTGCGGGTGCCGCTGCTGACCAGGTGGTGATGCAAGCCGGAAACCGCCAGAAGCGCCGGAATGGCGGCATTGTCACGGTCTACGCCCCGATCGGAAAGAACCAGTATGTTGCTGCCGGTTTCAACCGCAACGTCGGCCGCTGCAAAAAGCGCTTCGAGACCCTTCTCCATGGCGCCGGCGCCGCGTGCCGCCGGAAAGAGAAGCGACAGTGTCGCGGACTTGAATCCCGGGCGCTCGATCTGGCGCAGCTTCTCCAGTTCCTGATTGCTGAGCAGCGGATGCTGAAGCTTGATTCTCCTGGCGTTCAGCTCCGTTGGTTCCAGCAGGTTACCCTCGGAACCGATCAGCGTAATGGTCGAAGTAACAATCTCCTCGCGGATCGGGTCGATGGGCGGATTTGTAACCTGGGCGAAGAGTTGTTTGAAATAATTGTACAGCAGCTGGTTCTGGCTGGAGAGTACTGCCAGTGGTGTGTCGGTACCCATTGAACCCAGCGGCTGGATGCCGTCGTTAGCCATCGGGCCCAGCACAACGCGCTGATCCTCATAGGTGTAGCCGAATGCCTGCTGGCGCTGTGTCAGCGCAGCATGATCCGGGGCAGGTTGATCGGGAACAGCCGGCAGATCCTCCAGGGTAATGTGGGCTTCTTTCAGCCATTGGCCGTAGGGGTTGGCCAGCGCTATTTCCCGCTTGATTTCCCCGTCCGGAACGATGCGCCCCTGCTCCGTATCAACAAGGAACATCTGTCCCGGCTGGAGCCGTCCCTTGCTCAGAATGCGGCTTGGTTCGATTTTCAGGACTCCGGCTTCGGAGGCCATGATGACCAGATCGTCGTTGGTGATGTAATAGCGGGAAGGGCGCAGGCCGTTACGGTCGAGAACCGCACCGATGCTGCGGCCGTCTGTAAAACATACCGCGGCCGGACCGTCCCAGGGTGCCATCAGGCAGGAATGATATTCGTAAAAGGCTCTCTTCTCATCGCTCATGCCGGCATGGTTTTCCCACGGTTCGGGAACCATCATCATGACCGCATGCGGCAGGGAGCGTCCGCTCATGACAAGCAGCTCCAGGCAGTTGTCGAACATTGCCGAATCAGAGCCGTTTTCGTTGATAATCGGCAGAAGCTTCTTTATGTCCTCACCGAACAGAGCGCTTTCCAGATGGTTCTGGCGGGCATTCATCCAGTTGACGTTGCCGCGCAGAGTGTTGATCTCGCCGTTGTGGGCCAGGAAATGATAGGGGTGGGCGCGATCCCAGCTGGGGAAAGTGTTGGTGGAGAAGCGGGAATGCACCAGTGCGATGGCGCTTTCCATGGCCGGATCCTTCAGTTCCGGGTAATACTGATCGACCTGCACCGGCATGAGCATACCCTTGTAGATAATGGTGCGGGTGGAAAGGCTGCTGACGTACCACTGCTCGTCAACTTCTGCGCGCCGGATCTCGTTGATCGCACGCTGGTTGATGACATAGAGCTTGCGATTGAAGGCCTGCTCATCTACGCAGGCTTCGGGGCGCTTGAGGAACATCTGCCGCACCATCGGCTCCCCCTCCCAGGCAGTTTGTCCCAGGGATGAGTTGTCGGTCGGCACGTTGCGCCAGCCCAGCAGTTCCACCCCTTCCTCTACCAGGATCTTCTCCATGATATGGCGGGCGGCGTTGCGCTCGGTTGCTTTCGGTGAGGTAAAGACCATGCCGACACCGTAGTGAAAAGGTTCCGGCAGTTCGATGCCAAGCGGGGTGCAGGCCGTACGCAGGAAGCTGTCCGGCATCTGAATCAGAATGCCGGCGCCGTCTCCGGTATTGGGTTCACAGCCGCAGGCGCCGCGATGGTCGAGATTGACCAGAATTTCCAGCGCCTGGCTGACAATCTCGTGGGACTTGTTGCCCTTCATATTTACTACAAAGCCGACGCCGCATGCGTCGTGTTCGAAGTTAGGATCGTAAAGTCCCTGCTTTGCCGGTGGTCGGTTCATTTTCATGGGTAGCCTTTTGTAAACTTTATTCTTTAATCAACTGCTCTCAAAGGTTGAGGCTGATTGGTATAGCAGGTAGTGTGCCACCCCGTAACCATGGCACTTACTCAGGTCAATGCGGATAAATAACAGCTGTTTAGCCGGTCGGGGCGATGCTCCTTGTGAGCTTGTTTTTGCCATGCGGCTCAGCAGTGAGTAGTAATTATACTCTTATGAGTAGAATAACAGAATAAAATGGGGCTGCGGCTCTGACTGCTCAAAAACCTACCGTCAATATAATATGCCCCCACAGAACCGGCGTAAGACTTGATTTGCTTATTTTAGTGACAGACAATAGAATAATGGAACATATTGTTTTTAGTTCTATCAATAATATCAATGTATAACGCTGAAGCACGCTTCGGCCCGAACGGACGCGGTCAGGATTCGGGCATGGAACTGCCAGGCTGAACCGGAGGCAAGCCAATGATCAGATTTATAGGCGCGACGCGCGCACTTTGTACGGCAGTTGTGGCAGTGTCACTCTTTGCGGCCGGCTGCGGCTCGACTTCACCACCGCAGCAGGCTGCAGCGGGTGCCGTAGTCAGGATCGATCCCAAGCTTCTGCCGGCCGGCATCATAGCCAGCCTTCAGCAGCCCGTTGCACGGGCGCTGGGCGGCTGGGAGTGGGGCAGCTTTTTCAGCAGCTTCGGCACTCTCCTGACCAGCATCAGCTATACCCTTGAGATGCAGAAGGTTACCTATCAATCCATCGGAGCTGACGGCCAGACCCGCGCCATGACAGGCCTGCTGATACTGCCCAGATCGATCCTGGGCGCCAAACCTTCGGTGCCGATCCTCATGTTCCAGCACGGCACCGAAACGTTACGGTCCTATTCACCCTCCCGGTACCTTGCCCATCTGGACAGACCTTCCGACTATCCGGAAGTAATGGTAGCGGCGGCAATCGCCTCCACCGGTTATGCCGTTGCCATGGCCGATTACGAGGGGCTGGGGGATAGCACCGGCACCCAGCCCTATGTTCACGGAACCTCACTGGCACGGCAGGTGGTCGGCATGCTCCGGGCCAGCCGCGACATAATCGGCGGAACTGCGGGAAACAGCAGCTCCCCCTGCTCGTGGAACAGCCAGCTCTTTCTGATGGGGTATTCCGAGGGGGGGTACGTGACCATGACGACAACGCGGGAACTGCAGCTCAATCACGCCGGCGAGTTCACTGTCACAGCCTCGGCCCCGCTCTCCGGTCCCCACGATCTTTCCGGTGTGATGCGCGGAGTCATGCTCTCCAACAGCACTTTCAAGGCTCCGTATTTCCTCCCTTTCCTGCTTACCAGCTACAATTACGCCTCCGGCGGCACTCTCTTCAGCCCCGTCACCGCCTTGGCTCCCTCCTATAACACCACCATCCCCCCGCTGTTCGACGGCAATTCACCATCGGACAGGATCAGCGAGGCCATGGGAATGGGCTTCAGCCCGGTAAATCTGATCGTGCCGAAGAGCGTTCTGACGCAGCAGTTCATTGACCAGCTCACTCTCGATACGAGTCCCCTGGTTGCTTTCCTCAAACAGAACGACTCGTTTCGCGATCCCCTGAACGTCAATTCTGCCTGGAAGCCGACGGTGCCGATCCGGATGTACCACCACAAAAGCGACGATCTGGTCCCCTATGCCAATTCCCAGATCGCCTTCAACGCCTTCAGTTCAGCCGGGGCCAAGAATCGCTCGCTGCTGGGCCCCGGTGTGGAACTGGTTCCGGCATCTGTCTCCATAAGCATCTCCAGCGACCCGGTCAAAACGGTCCATTTGGGCGCCGCATTCCCGGAACTGAGTGAAGGGTGGAAATGGCTTGAAAGCTTCAAAAAATAATCAGTTAGGATATTCTAACACTACCTCATGGGTTTGCAACGGTCTGCGGAAAGAATTAATCCTAAATTCGGCAGTCCATAACCACAAAGACACTAAGAAAACCAGCAGATACAGTGCAATGTTATTTAACCATTCGGGTTTTGCACTAAATGCTCTAACTATCCGTTTTTACTCTGTTTCTTTGTGACTTTGTGGTTAGACTGCTTTTTCTAGGTTAATCGGAGGGAAGGTAAAATGTCAGGGGCTGAAGCCCTGGTTTTGGGAATAGTGGCGCTAGCCCCCGGCTTCCCGCAGCAGATCCATCAGATCTTCCGCCGTAACCCGCGCGGATGTTTCGGTCCCCTCCAGCAGCGAATCGGCCAGATCGCGCTTTTGGTGGTGCAGGGCCACAATCTTCTCTTCGATGGTATTGGCGGCCACCAGCCGGTAGACCGTGACCGGCCTGCTCTGTCCGATGCGGTGGGCCCGGTCGGAGGCCTGGTCCTCCACAGCCGGATTCCACCAGGGGTCCATATGGATAACGTAGTCGGCCGCAGTCAGATTGAGTCCGACTCCGCCCGCCTTGAGGCTGATCAGGAACAGTTCCCCCTCGCCGGATTGAAAAGCGGCCACACGCTGCTGGCGCTCCTTTGCCGGCGTTGACCCGTCCAGATACTGATAGGCAATCCCGTCCTGTTCCAGATCGCGCCGCAGAATCGACAAATGATCCACAAACTGGCTGAACACCAGCGCCCGGTGTCCACCTTCCCGCAGTTCCTCCACTATCTCCCGGAATGCTTCCAGTTTGGCGCTGGGGATCATGCTGGAAGGCAGCACCAGCTGCGGATTGCAGCAGGCGCGCCGCAGGCGCATGATCTCGGCCAGGATGCGGATCTGGCGTTCTCCGGGGGGAGAGTTTTCTGCCCCGGCCAGCGACTCTACCGCCTTGCGCCGCAGCGCCTCATAGAAAGCGGTCTCCTCCCGGGAAAGTTCGATGCGGTGCAGGATGTCGGTGCGGGGCGGCAATTCCTCCAGCACCTGGCTCTTGGTGCGGCGCAGGATAAAGGGGCGGATCAGCCGCTTCAGCAGAGTGCGGGCGGGCTTGCTGCCGTATTTTTCAATCTGGACGGCGAAGCGTGTGCTGAAACCTTTGTGGGAGCCGAGCAGGCCGGGGTTGAGAAAGCGGAAAAGGTTCCAAAGTTCGTCCAGGCGGTTTTCCACCGGGGTGCCGCTGGTGGCCAGACGGAAACCGGCCTTGAGCTGCATGGCGGCCTGGGAACGCTTGGTGGCCATATTCTTGATGGCCTGGGCCTCGTCCAGCACGACGGTTTCCCACTGTACCTCCGTCAGCAGATCCGCTTCCTGCTGGAAGAGGGTATAGCTGCAGATCACCAGGTCGAAAGGGGCCAGCGATGCGATAAAGTCAGGCCGGTTGCCTGATCCGAAAACCCGCGGATTAAGGGTCGGGGCAAAACGGCGCGCCTCGACTTCCCAGTTGAGGCAGACCGAGGTGGGGGCCAGCACCAGCGACGGACCTGCGGCTGCCCGTGTCAGCAGCAGCGCCAGGGCCTGCACGGTTTTGCCCAGTCCCATGTCATCCGCCAGACAGGCGCCCACTCCCCAGTGCGCCAGACGGCAGAGCCAGTCAAAGCCTTCCCGCTGATAGTCGCGCAGTTCGGCCTGAAGCGTCGCCGGGACGACCGGCAGAAGATCCTGGGCGCTATTGAAGCGGGCCATGTCGGCCTTCCACTGCTTGTCCCCCTTGATTCCGCCGGAACCCTGCAGCGTATCTTCCACCAGCGGTGCGATCAGCGGGCTGAAACGGCCGTTTTTCTCCACCAGCCGCCGCAGATCCTGCAGTTTGCGCCGGAACTCTTCGGTCAGGGCCAGAAATTCGCCGTCGGCCAACTGGATAAAGCGCCCCGAGGCGCCTTCCATCAGCTCCATCAGCTGCTGCAGCGAGAGCACATCGTCATCGAAAACGGCCACTTCGCCATGCAACGCAAACCAGTCCTTGCCGGACTGCACCGACAGCTTCATTTTCGTCCATTCCGCCCGTCCCCGCAGTTTCAGCCGCTCCCCCTCCGGCCAGTTGATGCAGATGGCATCTGCCTGTCCGGCGGCAGCGGCATTCAGCTCTTCCAGCAGCTCCAGCGCTGCTTCCGGATCGTCCAGACGCCAGATTCCTTCCCGCACCTCAGCTGTTTCCAGGGCCGGGCAGGCATTCACCAGTCGGGCGCACTGTTCCCGCTCCACCTCCAGCTTTCTACTGGTCTGCACTTTTTTGCCCTGTATTTCGGTGATAACCGTCGCGCCGCCGCGACCCGGCAAAAAGCGCGGTCCTGCTTCACCCAGCGGCAGCAGCACGATTTCCAGCGAAAGACCGCCGCTGCTGGGGCGCAGCATAATCTGCAGGCGGCTGTCCGGTTCCACGGTTTCGGCGGCGGCATTCTCGCCGGCCACGTCGGAGTGGATCGTGACGTGCGGTGAAACCGCCGTAATGGCGGCCATGACCTGCGCTTCTCCGCTCTGGGGAACAACCAGTTTATTGCCGATGATTCCGGCAATGCGCCGCTGGTCAACCGTCGGCTCGAACAGCAGCAGGCGGCCGGTCCCTTCCCAGCGGAAAAAGGCGCTGATCTCGCTGTTGATGGCGGGAATCAGGCTGACGCAGAGATTGCCCTTCTCCCGTTTTACCTGCAGCGCGAATTCTCCCCTGGCCACACTGATCTGCTCGTCCTGCTGCAGGGCGTTATACACCAGCGGATGCCCGGCCATGGCCCGAATGGCCGGCACCGTGTCGAACTCGTAGAACTCCTTGCCGTAATAACCGTACCCCCGGCTTTTTTTGATGCAGGCCACGATCTCCCGGTCCTGGGGAGAAAGGAAATCAAGCTTGACCCCTTCCTCTTTAAGTCGCTTCAAGGCCGCATTGCGTCCGGCGCTCCACCCCCGTGCGGTCTGCTTCTGCTCGATCGGCTGGATATCGACATAACTCTCGTTACCGGACAGCAGCCAGATAATGCGGGAGGCCTTTGCCGCAACCTCCTTCACTGCTGCCGGAGCTGCGCCCCCCAGAGACATCAGCGCCCTGAGCGAACGTTCCCAGTTGTCTGCGCTTTCGCCCCGTCCGCTGATGCTGATGATTTTTTCATTTTCAAAAAGCTGCTGAACCTCTCCGTCCTGATTTTTCTTGTCGGGATCAATCCGCGCCCGCAGAGCTGCCGCCTCTGCCGCAAGCCAGGCGTATCCAGCCGCCGTCGCCCCGGTGCGGATCTGTTCCAGGGCGCGCAGGTGCGGTTTCACTGCGGTTTCCGGCATCCAGTGCCCGATCAGCGAATGAAACAGCTGCGAGACCGGCCCCAGTTGATGATCCCGGTTGCAGACCTGCTGCAGCTCGTGCTTGGCGCGGTTTTTTCCCATCTTGACTTCGGCGTACTGGTACAGCATCCAGATCGAAAACTGCTGCGGGTAGTTGCGTTGCTTTATCGACCATTCGCCCAGTTCCACCGCGGTCTGCAGCTGATGCGGCAGCCCGCTGCGGATCAGTGCCAGCAGATAAAAAAGTCCGGACAGATCCCGGAAAAATACCTTGCGTTTGCCGGTCTCCTTTTTAATGGCGGCCAGCCCCTTCTCAAAGTGGGCGATGGCGCGCTCATCATCACCCTCCAAAACAGCCAGCCAGCCGCGCAGATCATCCAGCTGAACATTCACGCCGGATTCCATCAATGTCGCAGCTTTTCTTATCTCTCCACGCAGCAGCAGCTGGGTCAGGTAGAGTTTCAAAGTGTCAGCAGACGGTTCCCTGCTGCTGTTCATGAGTTGTTCCAGCAGCCCGAAGGCGTTCCCGGCCGGTTGCAGCCGCACCAGCGAGTGCTGCAGGTGAAAGGAAATAATCGAGTATTGCAGAGTTTCCGGCATCTCCCGAATCCACTCGGCATCCAGCGGCTCAGGGCAGATCAATTCAAAAGGGTGATTCTGGGAGTATTCGCCCGGATAGTTGTTCATACAGGTCGAAAGTAGTTTGGATACCTCAATGTGCCGTCCGCGATACAGGGCGATGCGGAGATCTTGCAGGCAGTGCGCGTAAGAGCGATAGTAGATTGTGCCCCAGGAATCGCGCGGTGCGACAACTTCCTGAATCGCTCTGGCATAATTTTCAAAAAGCCCCTCCTTCTGGATTTGCCGCGTCAAAAAGTGGGACAAAAGCGGATTGCAGCTGTAGCTGCCGACGGTCTCAGCCGCCAGATCATTTTTGATCAGATTTTCCATCAGCGCCGGCACATCGGCCGGAGTCATGGATTTTCCGTTGGCACATCTGATTCCGATCTTCTGGAGAATCTGCGACAGAGGGGTGCGGGCCACCGGGGCGTACATGATCGCCAGCAGGGCCAGTGCGGTGCGCTGCTCGTTGGGTAGGGTGGTTATCTTATCGAGAAGCGAAATCAGGTTGTCGTGGTGGGTGGTCGGCATGGAGTACCTTCGGCTGTGAAATGATCGGGAAAGCGAGGACGGCATAATAGCAGTAAGCGGTTGCGATCACAATCCTGGTTTATGCACGCTACGTCACGTTGACGAGGCCAGTGGCGACATCTTCCGGGTTTATCGAAGGGTGTGAATATTTCACGGTAAACATTAGAAATATTGCAGAGTAATTGATTGCCATAGTATGGTGCCGCGTTCACGCACATTTGGAAAAGCGAATGCTGAAGGATAGAGTCACCTGGGTTATCTGCTGTGGTTTGCGGAATTGATTGAGACTGGAAAAGCATATACAGGTAGATGACCGATTCTAAAGGCATAATAAGATGTTGGCAAAACAAGGAGAAAACATGAAAAATGCGTTAATAAATCAGGATCTTTTCGGAAATGAAGCAGGTGATGATGAAGATATTGAGGTACTCAATAGTTATTTCTTGAGCAAACCGGAATTTGACAGATTTTTCAGTCAGGAAAACAGGCTTGCATTCGTAAGATCAAGAAAGGGAATGGGAAAATCTGCATTACTTAGACAAGCACTTTTTCGAGCGGAAAGCAATAATTTAGATGAAATTCACTTGTATTTAAAAGCTTCTGATTTAATGGCCTTACAGGAGGCAAAATCAACTTCATCAGCTGATCAGCTGTACGCATGGCAGCAAAGAATTTGCACAAGAATCAATCTTGAGATTGGCTCAACTCTTAAGGCAGGTTTTTCCGATGATTCTATTTATTTGATTGAACGTGCCGAAGTAAGCGGGCTTAGAAACAGAAATATTGTAAGTGCCCTTTTTGACCGCCTGAACGTCAAGGGAGGTCCAATTTCACTAGATAGAACTAGATTAACAACTACAGATTCACAAGCTGTTTTAGCACGTGTCCTAGATAAAAAGGATGTCAATGTCTGGTTATATATTGATGATATTGATGCCACATTTTTGAATACTGAAAACGACAGAAATAGGGTTGGTTCATTTTTTAGCGCGTGTCGAAATATTATTAGCAATGTTAGCGGCCTATATTTAAGAGCATCTGTAAGAACAGATGTATGGTCAATTATTTCAAATTATGATGAAGCCTTAGATAAATGTGAACAGTATATGTTAGACCTCTCGTGGAGTACGAGCGAAACAGGAAAAATAATTGAAAAGAAGATATGTAGCTTTTTTCAACGAAATTATTCTGATGACGAACATATCTCTTCAGTTGTTTCAACCAATAATGCCGATAAAATTAGAAATTTAATATTCAAAGAGCCATTTACTTGGTCTGGACGCCCACTAGAGTCTTTCCGTCCTATTCACATTTTATCAGCTGGCAGGCCTCGTTGGGCTGCACAGCTCTGTAAAATGGCTGGGAAAGATGCTCATGACAAAAATTTTAATCGAATAGCTATGCCGAATATTCGTGCTGCACTGGGAAAATATGGGCAGCTTCGTATGTCGGATCTTTACAAAGAGCATAGACATCAATGTCCGCAACTTGAGGATATAATTGAGACATTCAGTGGTTGCCAAAAGCGGTATTCAAGTCGTGATCTTTTGAAACACATAACTGAAAAAATTCTAAATCGCATTGGATTCCCCAAAATTGATGGAATCACAGCAGACAAGGGAAGCCTTTCTATTGCAGCATTTCTGTACAGAATCGGCTTTATTGCTGCAAGAGATGATAGCGAAGTGAATACTCTCGGGTTCATTCGATTTGAGGATAGACCTAACCTACTATCCACAACTGCGAATCTTGATGATGGTATGAATTGGGAAATTCATCCAAGTTACCGCAACGTACTGAGAATTAAGTCCGGTGGTCATAGTGACCAGTTTGACGAAAAGGAATAGGATTGAAGAAATGCCAACACTCGGTCTTCGCTTCGCTCCACCGGTGCGCCTCCGTCTTGGGGGGCAGGTCTTGAAAAGTCAGTTTAAGAATGTATTTGTCTTGAAATAACAATATTTCAAGACCCTCAGTCCTACTATAGGAAGTACATTCGTCATCTGCTTAAATCCCATGATAGACACCACCGCCCATTATAAATACAATAAAAGGCAGTGATTGATAGAAACAGAGTTATTGATTGATTGTCAAGCCCAGATTGTAATAATGTGCGCCTTTAAGGTTTATGTGGCGTTTATTAACTAAATTAATTAAACAACACATCAATATCAAACTGAAGAAGTAAAATCTAGAAAATATAAAAGCTCAAATGGATAACAATAAAATACCAACAAACTTAATATGGCTTCTTCTGAATATTATTTTACCAATATCTCCATTATTGGTTAAGCTGTTTATTGTCTATTCTGGAAATGCAAATCTATCTTCTAAAATAAGTATTTTGGAATTACCTGAAGCATTTTTCTTTAGCATTAGTGCTGCAGCAGTCACAATTAGCATAAGTGTAGATCGTGATAAAAAACTTGTAGACTACCTAATAGTACTTTTTTCTGGGGCAATAATTGTTTTTGATCTACTGGCTTTGGGTATGGTTTATAGTTCTAATTCTGGAGATGGGCTTATATTATACTCGAAATTGGCATTTGGAATGCCAACTATAATAGCAATTGCATATAAGTTCATATATAAAAGTACAGACAAACGCGAGATATAAATATGTCTATTTATGATAATACATTATATATTACAACGGTTATACTGTTTATGGCCGGTATTCTTATTTTATTGTTTATTACGGTAATTAAGTTCACAGATAGTATAATGTTCGATGCTAAAAAAAATAAATTTATTGAATCTAAAAAACTAGAATTCAAACAAGTAGGTTTTTTATATGTACTTGTTAAAAGAGCGCTTGATATAGCTCTTAGTTCTATAGGACTTATCTTATTTCTACCATTAATAATATTTACTGCTATTTACATAAAAATAGTTTCACCTGGGCCAATATTTAGTTGCAAAAGGCGTCTAGGTTTAAACAAAAAAGAATTTATATCTTATAGATTCAGGATATATCACACTAATAAAACAGATTCAGATTGCAAAACTGATAGAATAAATGATGTGGAACTGATTAGGTGTGGGCGTTTTATAAGGGACTCAGGTATTGCTGAGATGCCATTATTTATCAATATATTAAAAGGGGATATGTCCTTTGTAGGAAGAAGTAGAGCAATTGAGTTTTATGGACCGGATGAAGAACTGAGTGTTCTTTATAGTATTAAGCCTGGCATAGTTAATCTGTGGTCAATTTCTAATGATAGGCATCGGTATACTGTTGAGGAATTATTTTATTACGATCGATTATACGCATCCGTTCGATCAATGATTTTTGATTCCATTATGATATTAAGAGCTGTAGCACTTACCTTAGGTCTTGTTGGATTATTTAAATAAGGAATAACGGGGTCACCCATTAAAAGGCTGCTGTCAACGGCAAAAACATTCCCTAAATAACGGGGTCAGGCTTTGCTTTATGACATTTTATATGATATGTTTTCTCCATGGCACGTAAACCACGTATACATGTACCCGGAGCTTTTTATCACGTAATTCTTCGTGGTAACGGCAAACAGGATATATTCTTCGAAGATCAGGATCGCTACCGTTTTTACCTGCTTTTACAGGAAGGTATAGAACGCTATCATCACCAGGTGCATGCCTTTTGCCTGATGACAAACCACATTCATCTGGTTATTCAAGTCACCGATATTCCTCTTTCACGCATCATGCAAAATCTTTCCTTTCGTTATACCCGCTGGGTTAACTGGCGGCATAATCGGTCTGGGCATCTGTTCCAGGGGCGCTACAAGGCTGTGCTTGTTGACGCTGATTCTTATCTGCTCGAACTTGTGCGTTATGTTCATTTTAATCCGGTCCGGGCGAAGATGGTCGATGTCCCGGACTCTTATCCTTGGACGAGTCATCAGGCCTACTGCAGCAACGACGAGCTTCCGTGGCTGACAACGGCAACTGTGTTTGAGATGTTTTCAAATCAATCCGGTGCTGTGCAGGCTTATTGCCTGTTTATCCAGGAAGCGATTACCGAGGGGCGGAGAGCTGATTTTCATGGAGAAGGTAATGTCGATAGCCGTATTCTGGGAGATGACGGTTTTGTCGAGCAAATGACCGGCGAATCTGACGAACTTGCCGAAAAGATTAGGCTTGAAGACGTCCTCGCCATAGTTTGCCAGAAGTACGCCGTGTCATTGCACGATATCAAGCGTCCCGGCAAAAACCACTTTTTGTCTCATGTTCGCTCAATGGCAGCCTGGGTAGTACAGGACATACCAATAATTACCCTGAAACAGTTGGCGGATATGACGGGGCGTGATATCTCTTCGCTCAGCGTTGCGGCTCAACGTGTGCATAATCGATCCCGGACCTCACCTGAGTTATTACGTGAAAAAGAGTGTCTACTTGCCGAGATAGCTAAAATGACAATATGCAAAGCCTGACCCTTGTTTCATTCGAAACGGATGGCGGGGGGCTCGCACAAAAGGCTGCCATTCTGTTGGCGGAGGCCACCGCATTGCAGGGAGCGCTGCATCTTCCCGGAGTGCGCGATGACTATCGATCTCGGCTGGAGCAGGTTGTTCTGTTGGCCACACGGACGCTGGACAACGCGGTGGAAAGCGGAGAGGTTGCGTTGCTCCAATGGGTGTTGCTCCGGGCTCAGGGGGCTCGGGCTGAGGATGCGCGCTATGGTGCCGGGCAGCTCTCGCGCGGATCTCAGCGGGCGCCGACATTGGAAGATTGCGAAGACGGCTGGCAGCGAGTCGAGCAGATCGTTTGCAATGCAGAAGAGGCGGCATTGGAGGCCGCGCATTTTGCCCGGCTACTTGATACGGGCAAAGCGAGAGAGATTGCCCACAGAGCTGAAGTTGCCGGAAAAGCCGCCAGGAAAATCGTCATAGAGCGGAACCGCTCTTATACGTTCCATGCCGATCCCGGCTTTTCCTTTGGCGAAGGCTGGTACCTGTCTGCTGCGGCACTGCTTGCCGGCCTTCCCATCCAGATCAAACCTGGCGCTGCCCAGGAATTGCAGGCCAGACAATTCCTTCTCGATGCCGGGTTAGAGGGGGCCCTTCGCCCATATCGGTCTCGTCCGGCGAGTCCCAAACATCTAACGCATATCATCGCTGAGGCTTTTCACGCCGACGCGGCAGGAGCACAGTGTACCCTTCGCGCAGCGTTCCTGGGAGACGAATCGCCATCGGCTTCCTTAAAATCATGGATCGATGGCAATGTGGGAGGGAATCCTGAACAGAAGGTGCTGCTTTGGGTACGAACGGGTGACCACGATGTAGAGCGCAATACCTGTTTCGATGAGTTGCGTCAGCTTTCTGAACTGGTATTGAGAGCCGGGCTCACTCCCATCTTTTTCGGCGATGCTGTTCCCGCAGACCTTATTCCTACGAGGGGAGTAGACCTGACCCTTTGCTGGAAAGAGCCGCTCTTCCAGGGGCCGGACATGCGCCGCGCTCAACTGCAACTGTTTGAAGAATTGAGATGCCGCCACGGCCTGGTGGGCCAGATTGGCGTTACCACTGCCGGCATGGACGGACCGGCGCTTATGGGATTGCCCACCCTTTATCTCACACAGGAACGCAACGTCCGACTGGGGAAGTGGGTGGGAGGCGTTCCGGGATATCAAGAAATCGTGCGGGCACCTGGCTATTTCGAAACCATTTGCACCACCCTGCATCAGTGGCAGCAGTGACCCCCGGGGCATGCAGGACAGCCCGGAGCAGGCCGGGCTGCTGATGGAGACATCCGCCAAGGATGTCGCCACCCACTACAACCTCCAACTCAATCAAAGCATGAAGTAGCCAATAAATTCATATAATTCCAATTTCAGATCAAAGATGCACTCAAGGCGGTGAGGATTGAGGCGACGAAGGCATACAAACAGTATGTTGAGGAGCCGAAGACGAGCCAACGAAGTGAGCGCTTTGATATGAAAATTGAATAAGGGCTGTACAGGACGTTGTTTGCTGGTAGGTTATAATCAGTCAATCAGCTGATTTTGCCTCCGGCGTAAGAAATCATGCTGAGTGCACAATAAATGCAAACCTGCAAACAACGGCCGCCAAGGCGCTGATAGCCCACATGGCGTCCCCTGCGAGAGGGTGTAAAAAGGTTTGTGTAAATGGTCATTAGTGGGTATCGCCTTCGTAATCCTCGATCTGACCATGCCACATATGGATGGAGAGCAGTGCTTCCGCGAATTGCGTCTATTGAAACCGGATGTGAAGGTGATCATGTCCAGCGGCTTCAGCGAGCATGAGGTCACCCAGAAGTTTGCAGGCAAGGGCTTGGCAGGGTTTATTCAGAAGCCGTACAAGCTCTTCCTGCTCAAGGATGTCATCAAAGGAGCGGGATAATAAAAACACCAGAGAAAGTGTGAAGTTTCCAGCCAGTAAAATGGACATCGACCGCTCAAAGAGTCCGGGCGGGCGGCTCATTTCCCTCACCGTTGGCAATCCCGTGACCGAGTCCATTTTCGATCATGTGGCTTTGACGTAAAGTTCCCTTCTTCTTTTTTCAGATTCAGCCGTTCATTTCTTCCATATACATATTTTTTGTTGAAGATAAGTTTGAGGGATACCTGCTAAATAAATTAGCCCGCTCACCCTTGGATATCTCAGGGCGACCGGGCTAATTTAATGATCAGCAAACTGAAAACAATATTTCTGACTTTATCTCGGCTTTTACCCCGTACTCCCGGTTTTCAAGCTCTTAAGACTGCAATGATCTATTCCACCCAGTCGTCATCCTCTTCAATCGGTGCGAATCCGCGCCGCATGGTGTTTTCCGTAACCACCCGCGGATCCATGAAATGCAGCAGGTAATCAGGTCCGCCGGCTTTGGTGCCGACACCGGACATGCGCGAGCCGCCGAATGGCTGCCGGTTTACCAGCGCTCCGGTGTTGTTACGGTTGATGTACAGATTGCCGACGCGGAACTCGCGCCGGGCCTTCGCAAGATGCTCCGGGCTGCGGCTGAAAATGCCGCCGGTCAGTGCAAAGCGGGTGGAGTTGGCCCATTCGATGGCCTGATCGAAATCCCGGGCGCGCATGACCGCCAGCACCGGGCCGAATATCTCCTCCTGGGCGATGCGATGCTCAGGGGTGATGCCGCCGATAATCGTCAGCGGCACCCAGTAGCCGTCTCCGTCTGGTACCGGGCTGGAATAGAGCAGCCTGCCTTCCTGTTTTCCAACCTCGATATATTCCTTGATGCTCTTCATGGCGGCAGCATCCGAAACTGCCCCCATTGTGTTGGCAGGATCCTCTGACGGTCCCACCCGATAGACTCTGGCGGCTTTGACCAGACGATCCACAAATTTGTCATAGACCGCATCCAGCACGATCACGCGCGAGCAGGCCGAGCATTTCTGCCCCTGGAAACCGAAAGCCGAATAGAGCACATGCGGCACCGCCTCATCCAGATCTGCATCGTCGTCTATGATGATGGCGTTCTTGCCTCCCATTTCGGAGATGATCTTTTTGACATTGGGCTGACCGGGATACACCTTGGCGGCTCGATCAATGATGCGCAGACCCGTTTCAACCGAGCCGGTGAAGGCGATCAGCGACACATCCGGGTGGTCGACCATATAGTCGCCGATCACGGAGCCTTTGCCCGGAATGTAGTTGAAAACTCCAGCTGGGAGACCGGCCTCACGGAAGATCTCCACCAGATTCCAGCCGATGATGCCGGTGATGTTGGACGGTTTGAAGACCACCGTATTTCCGGTTACTATCGCTGCCGCAGCCATACCAAGGCTGATCGCCAGAGGGAAATTCCAGGGGGAGATGATCGCGGCAATCCCTTTCGGCTCATAGAAATACTGGTTGATTTCACCGGGAGCATTGCCGATCCGCTGGGGTTCTCCGTAGCGGATCATCTCGCGGGCATAGAACTCCAGAAAATCGATCGCCTCGGTAACATCGGCATAGGCCTGGTCCCACTGTTTGCCGATCTCCAGCACCTGCCAGGCCGACAGCTCGAATATCCGTTTGCGGGCCGCTTCGGCGCCTCTCAGAAGACACTCGGCCCGTACGCGTGGAGCTGTATCGCGCCAGGCCGGGAACGCCTTTTTGGCAGCGGCGACGGCCAGCTTCGCCTCCTCCAGACCGGCCTGGGAAATCCTGCCAAGCACCTCGGCCGGATTGGCGGGGTTGACCGTGTCGACGGTGTCTGTCGTCCCCATCTCCCTGCCGTCAATGTAGAGCGGATATGTCTTGCCAAATTGCCTGCGTACCCGGGCTATGGCCAGCGGAAAGGCGGCGCGGTGATCGGCGCGGGTGAAGTCCACCATTGCTTCATTGTCAAACACCGGCAGTCCGCCCGGTCCGGTTTTAGGCTGCCGCTTCTTCTGCAGGCGGGCCTGTCGCTCCCGCTCGGCCGTGACTGCCGGGTCTTCCAGCAGGCGCTCAATCTGGGCATCTTCGGCAAAGCTCTGCCTCAGGAAGGATTCGTTGGCGGTGTTCTCCAGCAGGCGGCGCACCAGGTAGCCCATGCCGGGGACCATATTTCCATAAGGGCAGTACAGGCGGATGCGACCGGCAACCTTGAGGATTCCCTTGCGAACCGGTTCGGCCATGCCGTACAGCACCTGGAACTCATAACGAGATTCCGGAACATTCAGTTCCCGGGCCATTTCCATAACGGCCGAGATCGATCTGATATTGTGTGAAGCACAGGCATAGTGGCAGATCTGATGGTTCTCCAGTATCACCTTCGACTGACGTTCAAAAGCGGCGTCACTTTCAGCCTTGATAGTCCATACCGGGATCGTCCAGCCGTTCTGCTTGGCCTTGACGGTTTCGTAATCCCAGTAGGCTCCTTTCACCAGGCGCACCGAGATTTTAGTGTTTTTCTGCTTTGCCCAGGCCAGCAGTTCTGCCAGGTCCTGATCTGTATCCCTCAGGTAGGCTTGCAGCACTATTCCGAAATGCGGGTAGTCCGGGTAGTCCAGCTTCAATCGCTTGTACAGTTCAATGATGATGCCTTTGTGACGGTATGACTCCATATCGATGCAGAGAAATCCGCCCACCTCCACAACCTTGACAGCGATCCGGCGCAGCTGTTTCAGCATCGCTTCGACCGAACCTTCAAAATCCTGCGGATTGGCCAGGGCAAACAGCGCGGTCGGCTTTACCGCCACATTGATCCTGGGCGCATGCCCCCAATCCAGGTCCTGCTCACCGCCCTGCCCCGGCAGACCTTTCCACCCCTGCTGTTCCTTCTTGAGACAATCCAGCACCTCCAGGTAGGTACCGACATATTCCTCTGCCTCTTCTTCCGTCAGTGTCGCCTCGCCCAGCACGTCCACCACCGCCGCGAAGCCGTCCTTGCGAAGCTTTTCAATGTTTTTGACCGCCTCTTTGGTGTTCTCGCCCACAATGAACTGGCGGGCCATTTCCTGAATATTGGCGGAGATGACCTTGTTGAGCACCGCTCCCCCCAGGGAACCGAGCATGCCGGCCATTTTGGCCCCGGTCTGGAGTACGGGCGGCATATCCTTCTCCTCGCCGAAATACTCACGGATATGGTCGGTCAGCAGCTTGCCGGTGGTCAGCGACGGGAAGGCGTCCACGAAACGGAACATTTGGATTTTGAACTGCTCGTTCTGCATGCTCCAGTCCATTACCTTGCCCATCCAGGCTCCCTTGTTGAAGAGGGACGGCTTTTCACCGGCAACGGTGCTGAAGAACCCCTTGCCCCGGTCGATAATTTTTTGATTGAGCGCTGTGTTGTCCATTTAATAGCTCCTTTTTGAAATATTGAAGTCGCCGATTTGTGCTAATGGTTTAACCATTGGTAAATTACTGGCATCAAATTGTCAAGAAGATTTCAGGCAGCCCGGGATACATATTCTGAAAGTCGGGACGCACCCTGCCGGAACAACGATATGGATTAATACTACTGCAATATCCACTCTATACAAGACAACCTGATTGAATTTATTGAGTAGGGAGCATGCTAATGACTTGTCAGTATTCAATGTCAATGGTATGTTGGACGAACCATTTGTGAAAGGATGTTCAGATGTTTAAACAGGTTAAGCAAAATAAAGCCTACCAGGATGTGGTTGAGCAGATCCAGGAGGCCATTATAGCCGGCACACTCAAGCCGGGCAGCCAACTCCCCGCCGAGCGGGAGCTTAAGGAGCAGTTCGGCATCAGCCGGGGAACATTGCGGGAAGCACTGCGGGTACTGGAGCAGAAAGGTTTGATCGAGATTCGCACCGGTGTGGCCGGCGGATCCATTATCCGGGAAGTCAACAGTGAAAAACTCAGTGAAAATCTGGGGCTTCTGATCCGCAATCGTGCCGTGTCACTTCATGATCTGGCCGAGTTTCGCGAAGGAATGGAGGGGGGAGTGGCGGCTCTGGCGGCACAGCGCGCAAGCAGGCAGGACGTGGAACTGCTGCAGGAGCTTTTGGCAGAAGCACAGGCACATCTCAAGCCCGGACGCAAAGACTGGGATGACTTTGTCCGCGCGGATGAGCAGATTCACACAGCCCTGGTGCGCATCTGCGGGAACCCGCTTTTCATAACCGTGTTGACGAGTGTTTACCACAACATCCACACTTATTATGAGAACTACCTGCCGTGGAACAGGGCACTGCTAAAAGAGAACGTAAATGATTTGTGCAAGATAGTGGCTGCGGTTTCAGCCGCTGACGCGGAGCAGGCAAGAGAAGCCGCCCAGGAGCATGTGAGGCGCTTTAATGCGCATATGGAGAAGAAACAGGCCTGAAACGTTACAGAACAATAGTATGTCCTGCCTTTTTATCTGCTGAATGAGCCTCGTTCTGAAGATCCTGATAATTCTTGACGTTTCGCCGTACAACAACTTTGGGATCAGGAGCATGCTCCATATCGATTTCAGCATCACCGACAGGGTGCAGTGCATCCGTTTTCTGGACCGGGCCATCCTCCGGTTCGATTTCTGACGCCCTGTCATCCTGCTGCGGCAGAGGATCAGGGTTCCAATCAGCGTCGATAGCGGCTGTATAGTGTTGTACCGGATTCGGCGTGAGAACCGTTATAATCCGGTCCGCTTCCAGTGGGATCAGATCTTTTTTAACATCGGCCTGCTGCTGTTTAATGATTTTTGAAGAATGCCTGGCACTCCGGCTCTGCGTATCTGCCAACACTGGATTCCGGGCAAGAATTACCACATTCCGCTCAACCTTCTGATCTGCCCTGTCACTTGGGACCTGTACCTGCGAAACAAACGCCATATCCGCGGCAATACCGGAACCGGACTGGTGTTGCTGAACGGCTGTTACAGGCTCCGGCAAAACTTCCTCACTGATTTCAGGCAATCTGCTTTCCTGATGCTCTACTGGGTCCAACCCGGGTTCTTCCTGCTGATCAGCCGCAGCTTCTGCAGTTTCAAGCTGAACGTCATGCCCGGAATCCGGATCGATATCCTCGCCAGCGGCTTTGTCCGCAATCGGCTCCGAAGAGGCTTCTTCGTGCGGTGTTTCATTCTTCTGATTTATTGTTGATGCAGTGAGCTGGTTTTGAAGAGAATCAATTCTGGACTTAAGATCGCTGCTTTCGGTAAACATTTCGTCGAAAACGGATTTCATCTCATTCAGTTCTGCCGTCAAGCATGCAATTTCCATCTTGAGGTCGTGGTTTTCACTTCTGAGAACCTGGGCATCTATACTCGCAAGTTCGGCTTGGAGTTTGAGGTTCTTGTTTTCGAACTCCAGCGCATCAGCTTCCATTCTGGAAAGCTGATTTTCAAAGACTGTTGCGGTGCTGACAAAAGCTTCCGCTATATCGGTTTGTTTCCACCCCGCATCAATTGCCAGACGCACAAAGTGGGTTTCGCCTGATTCCATGGTCATGGCAGGCGCCGATGTCAGCAGTGAATTCAGATAGTCCAGCACCAGGGCATCATTGTGAAATATCACGTCAGCTTTAACTGCCTCATCCTTGCCAGTGTTTTTTTTCATGACAAAACGGCCTTTCAGCAAGCGCCCTGAACGTGTAAACGGACTGCTAATCTACTGACAGCAATGTCCGGTCGTTTTCAAAGGATTTGTGACGGATCTGGTGGAATTTATCAATCAGCTTCTCAACGGTCAGCGCTTTCTTTTCCTCCCCCTCCACATCAAAGATGATCTCCCCCTTGTCCATCATCAGCAGGCGATTGCCGA
>CAYQTC010000026.1:0-58399 GCA_964420435.1 uncultured Geobacter sp. | reverse complement strand
TGCGCACAAAGTCCACGTCCATCGTCTCTTGCGAGATGATCATTTTTTTCTTTTTGCTCACGTTATTATCCTGTCACTTTATTGCAGAGCGGTTTTACAGACATTATTAGCAAATGCCGCGCCACTTTGGTAACAGACTGTTTTATAATGGAATGGGAGTGATCAATTGGCGTGTAACGGCAATTCTCATGAAGGTGGTGGGAAAAAATTCCACGAAAGTGGAGTCGGGTGTGGAGATTGTCGGCACCCGTAGAGTGCCGACAATTCGTTTGAGGCTTGTTCAGCTAAATCAGAGTCCCAATGACTCCGGTTTTTTACCGGCATCAGGGAAGAACAGCGGCGCGCCGAACTTGTCCACACCGTAACGGCCGATAATTTCCTGGGTTTTCTTAGCGACCATGAAATCGGCAAATGCCTTGCCGCCCGGAATATTGATCTTGGGAGACTTGGCCGGATTGAGCTCGATGACATGGTAGATGTTGAGCAGTTTGCCGTCGCCCTCCACCAGTATTTCCATCCGCAGGTTCTTCTTGAGAGCCAGGTAGGTGGCCCGGTCAGCCAGCACATAACCTTTCTTCTCGGCAGCCACGTTAAGAGTCTGCCCCATACCCAGGCCGGTCTGCTGATACCACTTCTGCCCTTCCGGATTGACGCCGACACCTTTCCAGAGCCCTTTTTCCTTGGCATGGGTTCCGGAATTGTCGCCGCGCGAAGCAAACAGCGACTTTGTCTGGGCGATGCGTTTCATCGCCTCGGAGGCCGTGGCGCCCTTAATTTTGGCCGGATCGGAAGCGGGACCCAGGATAATGAAGTCGTTGTGCATCACCAGTCGACGTGTCACGCCGAAACCATCAGCCATGAACTTCTTCTCCGCATCGGGGGAATGAACCAGCAAAACGTCCGCCTCCCCCTTCTCGCCCATCTTCATCGCCTGACCGGAACCGACCGAAATGGTCTTGACCTTGAAACCGCTCTCCTTCTCAAACATAGGAACCAGAATATCGAGCAAACCTGAATCCTGGGTGCTGGTGGTGGTGGCCAGGATGACCGATTTGGGCGCGGCCAGGACCGGCAGCGCAACCAGCAGCATGACAATAACGGCAAACAACGGTACTAGACGTGACATCAATCCGAACTTACTCATTTTCTATCTCCTTTCAATTCTGTTATGCGCATTCAACATACTTCTCGGTCTTGGCTATGGTTGACATTTTCTTCATGCGACTGATCCCGAATTTACAAGCCTCGAAGGCATCCTCGCTGTTGGGGGAACTGGCCGCCACCAGAGAAATGATTTCTCCAACAGACAGGCATCCGGTTCGCCGGATCATCAAAACATCCTCCAAATCCCAGCGTTGTTCGAGTTCAGCAGCAATATTCGCCATCTCCAATAGTGTATCCCCTTGAGATATATACTCGATTGAAGTGGTGGACTTGCCTGAACCGGTCTTTTGCTTGACTACCGCGTAATGGAACACAACTGAGCCGGAAAAAGCCGAGCAGATAGAATCATAGACTGATGCTGGATCAATAGGTTTATCGACAATTTTGACCATGAAGAGCACTCCTTTTTTGATATTAGAAATACAAAAAGCCCCTTCTCAATAAAGAAAAGGGGCGCGGACAATCCACCAGCAGTGGATCATCAAGCACGAGTTCCCTTTTCAAAGGAGGGCGGCGCTGTTTCCGGCGACACCCGCAGGTCGAAGGCCATGAGGATTTATCCCTTGTAGGCTGTACGACTCGGAGACTGGCAAAATGTGGCGGCACTATAACGGGAAAGACATATTCCGACAACTGGAAAAATGAATAGCCAACTTCTATCCTTCACCGCAGTATGAAATTGAGAAGGCCGGGGGAATCACTTCCCCCGGCCATGAAAGGAGCACAAATGGCAGTATGTGCTCATCCAACACCCTTGAATTCTATTAATATTCCACTGCTGCGCCAAACTTTATTGTCTGAAATTGCAGTTGCGTGCAAATCGTGTTATGCCGCCAGCTTTCTCCGTGCCAGTCGCTTGATGTTGAGCAGATTTTTGTAACCGACGTTCTCGGAGGTAATATTGCCACCCATGGCACCGCAGCCCAGGGTCAACGAAGGCACCAAGGAGTTGTACAGAGCCCCGATGGTGCCGTGTACGGAGGGCTGGTTCCAGACAACACGGTTGGCATGCACTTTGAGTGCGAACTCCTGCGCCACCTCTTCGTTCTCGGTGAAGACCACGGCCGAGTGACCGGCGCCGCCGAATTCAAGCTGTATTGCAGCGGCGTTTATAGCCTCTTCCTTGTTGTCGGCGATGAACCAACCCAGTACCGGCGAGAGCTTCTCACGGCTCATCCAGTCCTCCCCACCGGTTGTGGTCAGGGGAACCATAAGCAGCTTCCTGTCGACCGGAATGGTGAAACCTGCCAGTTCGGCAATGACCTGCGGGCTTTTGCCGACGATGGCCATGGATGGAACTGCTCTTTCCTTGTCGAACATGACTGATTCCAGCTTGGCCTTTTCCTTTTCGGTGCAGAGGTAGGCGCCGTTTCTTTCAAAAAGTATCAAAGCCTTCTCGGCTACGTTGCGATCGTCAAAGATTACCGATTGGTCCGATGAACAGATGGTACCGTTGTCAAAGGTCTTGGAGGCGATAACGTCTTCCACGGCCATACGCAGATTGGCGGATTTTTCGATATATACCGGTACGCCTCCAGGTCCGACACCCAGGGCGGGATGGCCCGAGCTGTAGGCAGCCTTGACCATGGCGCCACCGCCGGTGGCGATGACGATGGATACATCCGGATGTTTCATCAGGGCATCGGTGGCTTCGATGGAAGGGTGGATGACCCACTGGATGCAATTTTGGGGTGCCCCGGCAGCCACTGCGGCATCCAGCATGATCTGGGCGGCTGCCGCACTGCACTTCTGGGCACGGGGGTGGAAGGCAAGAATGATTACGTTGCGCCCCTTGAGTGATATCAGCGATTTGAACATGGTGGTGGAGGTCGGGTTGGTGGTGGGAGTGACAGCAGCGACTATGCCGAATGGTTCGGCGATAGAGATAATACCGTCTGTTTCATCGATGACGCCGACCGACTTGCCGTCTTTCATGTAGTCGTAGACCACCTGAGTTCCGAAGTGATTTTTGATGACCTTGTCTTCCACGTTGCCGATCCCGGTTTCTTCGACCGCGAACTCGGCCAGATAACGCTCGTTGGCAACACCGGCCCCGGTCATGGCCTCGGTGATGCTGTCAACCTGCTCCTGGGTGAATCCTTTGAATTCTTCCAATGACTTGCGTGCGTTTACAATCATCCTCTCAATCTGCAGTTGTACTGTTGCCATGTCCTGGTTCTCCTTTTTTGTTTTGGGGTGATGTTATTCAACCTCTGAGTAATTAGTTCTGCTGCACGTACCATGACTAGAGCAGTGTACGTGCCAAACTTTAAAACGTTTTTTTATATCAGGTATTTCAACAGGAGTTATTTTATATTATTACGGATAATCAGGATGTTGTGATGAGATTTCAGTTCTGCACCAAAGGACAAATGCTGGCGGCTTGAAATAAGCGTGGCGGGAACATGCTCCATAACGGTACACATCCGATATTCAAGTGCTCCACAACGGGACACATAACATTGTTTTGTGGCACAGTAATGGCAAGCATTATTCAATGCATCAGTTGCAGACCCGGATTGATGAATTAATCCACAGATTGGCGTTAGTACGGAGGATATAAATGGGAAGTTTCGCAACAGAAAAGCTTGAAAGCGTACGCAGGGCCCGCGAAAAGTTTTTGACCCACGGGATAATCCCGGCCGGGGTTGTTACCGACACAATACTCCGCTCCTGGCAGCGATCGGTGGAACGGGGCATCGGTATCGAGCGGGGCGAGACCCGCTGCACCCCCCGATACGACCTGATGCAGCGCAGGGATAACAATAATACCTTTCTGACACGCTCCCAACCGGTGATGGAAAGCCTCTACCACGAGATATCCGGCTCATCCAGCATGGTACTGCTGGCCGACAGCGAAGGTGTCATACTTCACTCGATCGGCGATCCGGATTTTGTGGAGCAGGCCCAGAAAGTCTATCTGAAGCCGGGCGGCATCTGGTCGGAGGGGGTCAACGGCACCAATGCGATCGGAACCGCTCTGGAGGAGCAGGTGACAGTGCAGGTTCACAGCAGCGAGCATTTTATAGACAAGAATCGCTTTCTCAGCTGCTGTGCCACACCAATCTTCAATCCGAAGGGCGGTATTCTGGGAGCCCTGGATGTTTCGGGTGATTACCGCGTTCAGCAGCAGCACACCACGGCCCTGGTACGCCTCTCGGCCCAGATGATAGAAAACCAGATGTTCGCGCCCGAATTCCCGGATGACATCATCATCAGCTTCCATGTGCGCCCGGAGTTCATTGGCTCACTTTATGAGGGGATTGCCGTATTTTCCCCCGACGGCCAGCTGATTGCCGCAAACCGCAGCGCCCTGCTGCAGCTGGGACTTGATCGTTTCCGGATGGTGGGACAGACCTGCTCGTCGTTGTTCAAGCTCACTCTCGCCAGATTGCTGGACCAAACCCGCCATCTGCCGCAGCCTGTGCTGAAGCTCCCACTTGTTTCCGGTACCGAGGTATATGGCCGGGTTTGGCCCGGCACCTCGGTCTCTCCGGTAACCCTCCTTCCGATCAGTTCACAGTTGGCGCCAGAGTTAATAACTTCAACAGTAAAAAACAAACCGGATGCTGCTTCGCTGGATGAACTGGAATATGGTGATTCGAAGATGAAAGCGGTAATCACCAAGGCACTCAGGGTAGTTGGGCATGACATTCCGATCATGATCGAAGGTGAATCCGGCACCGGCAAGGAACTCCTGGCGCGCGCCCTGCACATGGCCGGCCCACGGAAGAACGGTCCGTTCATACCGATCAACTGCGCCGCGATCCCGGAAGGTCTGATCGAGTCGGAACTGTTCGGATACCAGGAGGGAGCCTTCACCGGAGCCCGGCGCAAAGGGCAGATCGGTAAGATCAGGGAAGCCGACAAGGGCACACTGTTCCTGGACGAGATCGGAGAGATGCCGCTCCAGTTCCAGGCACGGCTGTTGCGGGTACTGCAGGATCGGATGGTGACACCCCTGGGCGGCAGTGGTGGCCACCGTGTTGACATTGCCGTGATTTGCGCCACCAACCGCAGGGTGCGGGACTCGGTGGCGGCCGGAAGTTTTCGCGAGGATCTCTACTATCGCCTAAACGGCCTGCTGTTGACACTGCCCAAGCTGAGAGAAAGGGAAGACAAACTCCTGCTGGCCGTAAATATCCTGGAAAGCCTCTGCAATGTGGAGAGAAATGTCACCATCCACCCAGACGTTCAGCGCATCTTCGAGCAGCATACCTGGCCGGGCAATATCCGGCAGATGCACAATGTTCTGAGAACAGCCGTCGCCCTGCTGGGTGAAAGGAATGAAATATCGACAGAGGATCTATCCGAAGATTTCCTGGAACAGGCCGGACCGACTTGCGGCAAAAACATGGACAACGCACTGCTTGTTGAAATGGAGGCCCGCCTGATATCATCAACACTTGAACGGACCGACGGTAATATCGCTGCTGCTGCAAGAATAATGGGAATCAGCAGAAACACGCTGTACAGAAAGCTGCGTACAACTCTCTGACTGAATAAACATAAAAACAATGGGGGGAAGATTTCTCCCCCCCATTACGTGAAAACAGTTCCTGCATGAACTTTGTCAAGCCTGTCAGCTTAACTCACTACTTGAACTGAAGGGATTTCAGAGTAAGAAACTCCTCCAGGCCATACGCTCCCAGCTCCCGCCCGTAACCTGACTGTTTGCACCCGCCAAAGGGAGCCAGCAGATTGAAAGCCCCGCCATTTACATCTACCTGACCGGCCTTGAGCTGCCGGGCCACACGCTCAGCTCTCTCCTGGTCGCCCGACCAGACAGCGGCTGCCAGGCCGTATCTGGTTCCGTTTGCAATATCTACGGCGTCGGCTTCGTCCCGATAGGTCATGATCGACAGTACCGGGCCGAAGATTTCCTCCTGGGCGATGGACATATCCGCTGTGACACGGCCGAAGACGGTCGGGCGGACGAAGAAGCCGGTAGTCAGGCCATCCGGCGGCTCCGACCCACCCAGCAGCAATTCGGCCCCCTCTGCGATTCCCTGTCGGATGTAGTCACGTACCCGTTCCCGCTGAGTTGCTGTAACCAGCGGCCCGAGCCTGGTTTGATCATCAAGCGGATCTCCCGGCGTGTAAGCTGATGCAGCGGCCACTGCCAATGCGGCTGCCTGATCGTATAATTTCTCCGGCACCAGCAAACGGGTGTGTGCGGTGCAGGTTTGTCCTGAGTTGAGGAAACAGGCACCCACGGTTGCTTTGATCGCTACCTGCAGGTCAGCATCATCTAGGACAACTGCAGCTGATTTACCTCCCAGTTCAAGAGTCACCCGTTTGACCGATCCGGCTGCAAGTTCAGCAATCCGGCGCCCGGCACGCAGCGAACCGGTGAAGGAGACCAGATCAACATCGGGATGCTGTACCAGATATTCTCCGACTTCCTCACCGGTGCCGGTTACCAGGTTGAAAACCCCGGCCGGGAGTCCAGCCTCATGAATGATTTCCGCCAGGATGAAGGCCGAAAGCGGCGCCACCTCGCTAGGCTTGAGCACTACGGTGCAGCCGGCAGCCAGCGCCGGAGCAAGCTTTGCAACCACCTGGTGCAGCGGATAGTTCCAAGGGGTGATGCAGGCCACGACACCGACCGCTTCGCGCACCACCATAGAGTTGCCGATCCTCTCCTCAAAAACATATTCTCCCGCGAGTTTTATATAACTCTCCAGAACCGCGGCCGGCAGTCCGGCCTGAATACGCCGCGACAGTTTGAGCGGCATTCCGACTTCGGCGGTTATCGTTCGGGCAATCTCATCAGCCCGGGACGTCAGCCCCTGTTGGATTTTCACCAGATATGCAGCCCGATCCGCAACCGGAGTGCATCCCCAGGCATTCGATATAGTTCGTGCGGCAGCAACCGCCTGCCCGGCCTCTGCATGGGTTGCGGCCGGAACCCGGCCGAAAACCGCCTCAGTGGCCGGATTAGTAACGTCAATAAACTTCGTCCCGACCGGTGCCAACCAATGTCCATCGATATAGAGCCTGTCGCGTTCGTACATATTCATCCTCCGTTCAATTAGTACAAGTATCTTCAAATTGTCACAAATCATACCGCATATTACTTTGTCTGCAATTTATCTTTAAGTATAAAAAAAGCCGTCCCGGAACGGGGCGGCTTGTGAGCTTCATTGAAAAACGGACGGATCGGGTTTATTTCAAGCTGCCAGTTTATCTTCAATAACAATTTCGCAGAAAGTGTCTTCGTCGTTATTCAGACATTTAGGACACTCAAAGGCGGCAAAATTCGCGCTTACTGTTATTGGTGTAAAGTCCTTGACCAGGCTCTGGTAATAGCAGATCCCACATTCAAAAGTATTTTCAGGTTCCATGACATTCTCCTTTTCCATACTTGTTATGGTTGAACAGCATCTTCTTCGTCCGTTTCACGCCTGCATTCAAAAACAGTTATTGTACACCCATTCACAAATCAAACGTTTGTTTTATGGGGTTCCATAAAAAAAGAAATGACATTTACCTGAGAACCCCCCTTGTGAAAATATCCATGATGTGACGGATCAGTTCCTCGTCGCGCTCCGGTGAGTGATCGACCAGCTCGGCTGTGGCCGGCTCAAGAAGAAAATAGAAGTTTATCATCCCGGCCAGAGCCAGTACAGTGTCGGCAGGATTCAGCCCCTCCCTGAACTTTTTATGGCGAAGTCCGTCAGTAAAGGTTTCCAGAAGCATTTGCACGACTTTCTTGATCGCCGGTTTGATAATGGTCTCAAAACAGGGGGTCGGGTTGGTCAGTTCACTGGTGTAGAAGCGGAGTAGATAGGGGCTTTTGCGATAACGTGAAACCGTGGCACGGACATACAGTTCGAATTTTTGAAGCGTGTCGATTTCCATCTGCTCGATTTCTTCAAGTTTCCTCAGAATGGCAAACTGATCTGTCAGTACGGCGGCATACAGCCCTTCTTTGCCGCCGAAGTAGTACGAAATCATGGAAAGGTTTACGCCTGCAGCAGCGGCCAGCTCGCGCACACTGACGCCATTCAGTCCCTTCGCGGCAAACAGCGGTACAGCAGATTTAATCAGATTTTCACGACATTCGTTGTCAGCCACCCATTAACTCCTTACACAACACAGTTCAAACGTTTGTTTGCAAGCAACTATACCACAAAAACAGGCAATGCGAACAAGATATTTTACATTGCCTGTCAATGAAACTGAAGGATTTCAGCCTGATCCACATTATAACGGCTATATGCCGTTCAATATCTCCAGACGCTTTGCCCGATACTCATCTTCGGTTACAAGTCCCTTTTCCTTGAGTTCGTTAAGTATCATCAGTCTTTGTGCGGGTTTGCGCACCTCTTCCTGTCGTTTGACCGGCTGAACCGGTGCCACCTGCCCCGCTGTCGCCTTCTTTTCAACAACAACTGCCGGCACAACAGGAGCCTGCCACTCTTCGCCGAAAGCCATCCAGTCTCTGCGCACAAGAGGCGTATCCGTCAGCAGCGTCCACTCACCAGTCGAAACCTGCTGCCTGCTGCCAGGTGTAAACGGTGACAAACGACGATCTTCACGTTCGTTCACATCCTTTTGCACCAGACCGACAATCAGATTGAGCTTGCCCGACTTGTAAAAAACTCTGCCGGTGGTAACTCTGGGACTCTTTGCAAGACCATACAGGGCATCGTGCAGGCCGAAGACGGCGAACACAACGTCATCTCCGGCTGTAGCCTGACGGAGCCCCTGCTGCAGATAGGGCATTAAAACCTCTACAGCTGCTGCTGTGAAGAGCGGTCCGGTTTTTTCACCATCAGCAAGGCGCACGTTTATAGAAGTGAATATGGATGACAGTCTGTCCAGCGGAATCTCCACCGGGTGATCATTCGCGGCAGCCGCAGTTTTCCCGGAAGAGTCCTGGCTCACCACTGAAACGAATTGATCACGACTCTGCCAGATTGTTCGTCTTGAGTCGGCTGCATACGAATATTGTGTAGCAGTAAAGAACATCACTACTGTTACAGCCACAAACCAGAACCGGATTACGTTTACATGGGCACGCGATTTCATGAATCCTCCCGTTTGAGACGTTATTCCATCTCCAAATCCTTGATTTGGAAATGGAATTATATCTAAGCCATCCTGTTTTCTGCAATGAAAAACAGGGGCACTCCAAAGTGCCCCTGTTACAGACCATATTGCTATAGCGGGTATTGTACCATTAAAAAGGTAGTTTGCCGTAACCCATAAGTCCGAACGCCGGTGCCAACAGGCAGGTAAACGTCAGGACAATGAACATGCTGGCGGCAACCTTGGGGTTAATCTTGCCGTAGGTCACGCCGGTTACGGTAAAGCAGATAACTACAAAAGTCAGATTCATAAATGCCAGATAGGGAACAACAGCAATAATTGATTTACCATCCGGCTTCACTCCGCCACCGGTGGCATACAGGAATGCGTATACGGCACATACGATACCAACCAACAGGGCGCCGTTTCCAACTGTACGAAGATCTGTCACACCTGTCAGAAGGGCGTGTCCTGTCTGCAGATAAAGGACACCGAAAACGAACAGCAGTCCGGCGGTAAAGGGATCGGTAAAAACCGCCGCCTGAAGAGTCGCCCCGATAACGACCAGAATCCCAACAACGGCACTAACAAAACCGGTAGTTTTGGCTTCGCCGTAACCAAGGAAAAACATACCCACCGGAATCCACATAATACTGATCAAAACAAGCAGAGCTAACGTCATTGTCATCCTCCAAATTAAATAACAGTCCCTCTCCCGGCAAGAACCGGGAGGGGAGCAAAAGAATACTTATTCGGCTGTGGTCGGATCAATCATTATTCGTACTTCTGAAACACTGTTGGCCGGAAATCCGCCCTGTTTGGCGTGTTCCAGAACCAATTCCTTATCGGGTGCGATATAGATGCAGTAGATCTTGTCGTCGGTCACATAGCTCTGTACCCACTGAATCTGCGGGCCGAGCTCTGAAAGAACGCCGCATGATTTTTGAGAGATAGCCTGTAATGTCTCTGCCGGCAATTGTCCGGCACCTGGGAGTTCACGTTCGATAACATATTTGGGCATTGGAATCTCCTTTATCAAATTGTGTTCAGACGCTTACCAGTAGAACATTGTGCCAAGCGCAAACTGGTTAGAGTGCTGCTTAGCGCCATCCATCCAGGTGTTCTGGGCATAGATGTACTCAGCCACGAACTGGGTGAATTTGTTGAGGTTGTAGGTTACTGTGGCAACAGCAGCTTCCTGGTTTTTCATAGCAATGAAGGTCGCCCCCTCCGTGTCATTTTTCTCCTGGCGAGTCTGACCATAATTGGCGCCCAACATAATCGAAGGAGTCAGCTTGTAGGTTGCCTGGAGCAGATATCCCCAGTGCAGACGCGTTTTGCCGTTTTCATCCGAGCTGGAATTGCCGAGAATGTCACCATCCTGAGTACTAAGCATACCCAAGCCTCTTCCAACATAACCGGAACCAAGAAGGTTCAGGCCGCTGAATCCTACGCTCACTCCGTAGGCACCACCGATGGATTCGTCGTTAGTATTGCCGGTTATTCTGGGTGCAGTCTGGTACAGACCTGAAAGCCAGGCCTGCACAGATGTTGTGCCGTATGTTTTGGCGTAGGAAATTTCTGCTTCGACACGCGGTGTATTTGTTTTGCCGGTATTGGAAGTTATTTTATAAGGCTCGGCAACTTCCAGGGCCACCTTTACACCGGCCATGTCAGGTGTGGTGTAGCGGATCTGGGGACCGAAGCCGGTGTAGAGATATCCGGAACCGATGTGTCCCAAATTCACGGTATTACCGCGTCCGCCTACCACACCGGAAGTCAGCAGCGTCATGTCGTTCAGGATGTTCTTGCCTTGGTACAGATTGAGAGCACGGCCAGCCAGCAGTTCACCGTAAGCTCCCTTGGCGGTGTAGAAAATTTCACGAAAATCAATATTGGGTCCAGTGCTAAAGCGGGTATCTGAACCCGCCGGATTTCCATTACTATTCTGTATGCTCGGATAGATTCCGATCCGGACGGCTGAGTCAACGCCGTTAGTGGTGGGCGCCTTGACGTTGAAGGCGACAACCGATGGCAAAAGGCCGACGCCAATACCAAAACGCTGATTGTATTCACTTGTAGAAGCGTTATCGAGAAGACTCACGGCACGGGTAAAACCGCCCGGAGTATTCGGCAGCGGTGTGGTAGAGTGGTAGTATGAAAACACATCTACAATTCCATCAGTACTGAGCTGCCAGCCATTTTCGCCGCCGATTACAAATGCAGCATCGCAAGGTTTACTGGTTGCCATTGAAACTGCCGTCACGATTCCCAATGCTAGTAATGTCATTTTTTTCATAAAGCCTTCTCCCTCTGTCAGTAAATTTGAATTTTATGCGAACTCTTTTCTGCCCCGTTGAATCTGAATCACTGTAAAAACCCTGTTAGTCCCACCCGTCTCTCCTTTCCATAGATGGCATGTTAGTCTTGTCCTCATACCTGTAACGGTCACTGCTTTTATAAATTCAATCGATACCGGCTTACTGCCATCCGGCACCTCAATAATAACGAAATCCCCCCAGACTCGTCAGCAATCAGCTTGCAACCAAAATGCCAATAATAAAACATTGGTTTTTTTGATTGTTTTCAGCTAGTTAGAACACCGGAGTATAATCAGACATTTAATCATAGATGTGTTGACAAATTGGACAGGTTTTGTAGTAAGCTGTAATTGTTGAGTATTAAACGAATGAGGAAGAGTTCTACACCGTGGAGAATAGTCACAGAATCTAGCCGACTCTTGTAAACAGGGGTCAAATACAGCATTATCAAAATAATAATTGCTTAAAGTTAAAAAAAAGATGAAATACATAAAACTTGGTTTTGAATTGGGCATGAGCATTGCTTGCAAATGTATACGCCATCACACTGATGCCCCCACATCCAGTTAAATTGCGAGAAGCTGATTCGCTATGAAAGGCCTGTAATGGACAATCTTCAGGACAACACATTGCATAATTATAAATTTGAGGTACCTGAAATCATTTTCGGAAGAGGAATGCTGGGCCAGGTAGGAGCATGCGCCCGCCGACTGGGAGGCAAGAAAATCTTCCTGGTAAGCGATAAGGGGCTTTTCCATGCCGGATGGGTCGACAAGGCCATGCGAAGCATTCAGGATGCCGGCCTTGAATTCATTTATTATGACGGGATTACCCCCAATCCCAAGGATCATGAGGTGGAAAACGGCGTCAGGGAATACATGCGTCACGGCGCAGACGTAATTGTCGGACTTGGCGGCGGCAGCTCCATGGATGCCGCCAAGGCAATCGCCATCCTTGTATCCAACGGAGGAAAGATCCGCGATTATGAAGGTCCGGACCGGATTATACGCCCTCTCCCGCCGCTGGTGCTCTGTCCGACGACCTGCGGCACCGGTTCCGATGTCTCACAGTTCGCAATAATAAGCGACACTGATAATCTTCGTAAAATCTGCATCATGAGCCGCTGCGTTGCTCCTGATATCAGCCTGACTGACCCCAACACACTGGCGACCCTGCCGGATGAATTTGTCGGCACCACCGCCACTGATGCTCTCAGTCACGCCATGGAAGCCTTCTTTTCGATAGCCTCCACTACCCTGACCGATGTCCATGCCATCAAGGCTCTGCGCCTTCTGACTGGCAGCCTGGCTTCCGCTGTTCACGAGCGCAAGCCGGATGACATGGAGAATCTGGCCCGGGCCAGCCTGCACGCCGGCATGGCTTTTTCCAATTCCATGCTTGGCATCGTCCATGCCCTGGCTCACCCGATAGGCGGACTGTATGATGCAAACCACGGCAGCATCAATGCGATTCTGCTTCCGGAAGTGATCCGCTACGACATTCCGGTTGTTACAGAAAAACTCCAGGAACTTGCCTGGGGACTGGGACACCGTGCCAACGGAGATATCAGCGCAGCCAGCGAAAAAGTACAGGAAACGCTCGACTCGCTTCTGGAATCGAGCGGTGCACCGCGCAGCCTGCGCAGCATCGGAGTACTCCGCAAGGACCTGCCGGAACTGGCGCGTCAGGCACTCAGGGATGTCTGCATAGTAACTTCTCCTCGTGAAGCAGACGAAGAGGACCTGCTGCGCATACTGGAAAGGGCCTATTGATGGACAAGCTTATCGTTCGGACAAAAATGGACGAAAGCTCGCTGGAGCGGCTTCTTGGACTCGACAACTCCAAAATCGGATTTTACGGTGAAGTCAAACAGAAGATCCAGGAGCTCGAGGCAGCCAATCAGGGTCTGCGCAGCAAAGGCAATGAACTGCAGGCCATGTTCGATTCGATCAGCGATGGCGTTGTAGTGTATGACACTTACGGCGCCGTACAGCACCGTAACCATGTCTGTCCGAAGTTTTTCCCACAGGAGACACTTCCGGGCTGTTCCTGCCGGGAGCTTTTCCACCCGGAACAGCAATCTGCCCCGCTGCACTGTCCGGTGGAAAGAGCTCTGGCCGGAGAACGGATGGAGATGTCCTTTACCTCGCAAGTCTCCAAAGGAAAGATGCGCTACTTTGATGTAACGGCAACACCGATCGAAGACATCCATGGTGATAAAAATCGAGCGCTGGTTTTCCTGCGCGATGTAACCGACAAACGGCTGCAGGAACTTCAGCTGATGCAGTCGGAAAAACTCTCCAGCATCGGAGTGTTGGCGGCCGGGGTCGCCCATGAGATCAACAATCCTCTTTCGTCGGTGGCGGGCTACGCCGAGGCGCTGCTCAGACGATTGAATGACGATAACGGCCAGATTAAAGATCCGCGTTTTGATGACTTCCCAAAATACCTGCAGGTCATAATCCGGGAGTCATACCGCTGCAAAGGCATTATAGACTGCCTGCTCTCCTTCAGTCGAAAGTCAGACGGCTCTGTCTGCAATGTAAACTTTAACGACATACTCCAGGAAGTTTTGGAGCTTGTCAGACACAAGTCCCGATATGAGAAGGTTGAAATACAGCTTAATCTGCAGAGCGACCTTCCGGATGTTACCGGCGATCCGGCCGGCCTGCGCCAGGTCTGCATGAACCTGCTTATGAACGCTCATCAGGCAATAAAGGGATCCGGTATTGTGGAAATTTCCACCAGTACAAACGAGCAGTCAATGGTGATGTTCCAGATCAGGGATACGGGCTGCGGCATCTCCAGGGAGGCTATTGACCAGATCTGGGATCCGTTTTTCACAACCAAGGAGGTCGGGCAGGGCCTTGGGCTGGGACTGGCCGTCACATACAACATTGTAAAACGTTTTGGAGGCGACATAACCGTGGAAAGTCAAACAGGAAAAGGATCAAAATTTACGGTAAGGATGCCTGCATGTCAAAAATAGTTCGAAATGACACAAAAGTTCTGATAGTCGAGGACGACAACTCTCTGCGGGAACTGCTTCAGATGGAACTTTCCCGTTCCGGATACAAGGTAATTGCCACTGCGAGCGGCGAAGAAGGGCTGGAGGCCTATCGCGAAGAGATATTCAACGTGGTTCTGCAGGACATACGCATGCCGGGAATGGACGGAGTCGAAGCACTCAAACTTATGAGGGCCGAGTCAAACATACCCGAAGTTATCATGTTCACCGGACACGGGACCATAGAAACCGCTGTGGAATGCATCAAGCAGGGCGCATATGATTACCTGACCAAACCGATCAAGCTTGATGAGCTTGAACTTCTGATCGATAAGGCCTGTGAGAAAAACCGCCTGCGGATGGAAAACATAAACCTCAAAAAAGAGATCAAACGCTTCGACAACCACCAGATAATCGGCAAGAGCCAGGAAATACAGAAAGTTCTGGATACTGTTCAGCGCTGGGGAATGACCGATGAACATGTACTGATTACCGGCGAGAGCGGCACCGGCAAGGAATTGGTTGCCAGGGCCGTGCATGATGCCAGCCGCCGCGCCAGCAAACCTTTTGTAACTGTCAACTGCGGAAGATTTGATGCAAACACAGCCGAAAGCGAGCTGTTCGGCCATATGCAGGGAGCCTACACCGGCGCCAATAAGGGACGGGCGGGGTTGTTCGAACTGGCCGATACCGGAACCCTGTTCATGGACGAGATATCTGAGATGCCGCTGGACGTCCAGGTAAAACTTCTTCGCATCCTGGAAACCAGCACCTTCCGCCGCATGGGCGGCAACCATGATATCAAGGTAAATGTCCGTTTCGTCTTTGCTTCCAACAAAATCCTGGGTGACTGTGTCAATCGCGGAGAATTCCGCGAAGACCTTTATCACCGGATAAACCTGCTGCCGATCCCCGTGCCGCCCCTGCGGCAGCGCGTTGACGACATTCTGCCGCTGTCCTGGTTCTTTATCCGGCAATGCAATGATAACGACTCCCGCAACTGGGAGATCACTGATGAAGCGATGTCCTCGCTCTGCGCCTACCAATGGCCCGGCAATGTCAGGGAACTGCGCAACACCATCCGCCGTGCATGCATTCTGGCCAATGAACCGATCATAACCCCTGACCTGTTTCCATTCTCCCCGCCAAAAGCAACCTACACTCCGTCAGTAAGCACAGCCAACTCCGAAACCGCAACATTCACTCCGGCGCCGCTCTGGGCAGTTGAGCGCGAGCATATCGAGAAAGTTCTCAGACTGGTGGATCAAAACAAGAGCCGCGCCGCAAAACTGCTTGAAATCGATCGCAAAACCCTTTACACCAAACTGGAGCGCTATGGACTGGAAACCTGAACTGTTGCTTTTCGCTACACCAGATTCAGCAGATTAACGACATATTGTTCCAAAATCTCTACACATATCCACAATCACCGGATTTTACTACATTTTTCATCACTGTTAAATGCAAACACCCACCCGAAATAAATGGGTATAAATTACACACTGTAGAATAAAACCACATCATTCAAGGGTCATCTTATCATGGAATCATCCGGTGTATTGAATAAGCTGAATCTGGCAGGTTTGCGCCCTCCCGGAACACTGACTCTTGCCATTACCGGAGCCTGCAATCTGGAGTGCGCTCACTGCTGGGTCAGGGCAGGTGAGCCCACTTCACATACACACGTGCCGCTGCAAACACTTCGCCGCCTTGCAGAAGAGTTTGCAGCTATCGGCGGAGAAGGAATCCGGATTACCGGCGGAGAACCGCTTTGCCACCCACACTGGCTGGATATTCTGCAGCATTCATGTTCCCTGGGATTTAAAGAAGTTATTCTCCAGACTAACGCCATGCTTTTTAATAATGAGCACCTTGCAGCGTTACGCAAGCTGGATTTCCCCGGCCTTTCAATCCAGGTCAGCATGGATGGAGTCACAGAGAAAACGCATGATCTGGTACGGGGGAAAGACACCTACAACGAAGCTTTGTTCGGAATTATGAAGCTCATACATGGCGGGCTTGCCCGGAGAGTTTCAATATTCTTCACCGAAATGCGTCACAACCTTCATGACATCCCGAGGCTGCTTGATTTTGCAGACAAGGTCGGAGTCAACTCTGTATCCACCGGAGCTATGGTTCTTTGCGGACGCGCTTCCGAGACGCTGCTTGCACCTCCAGATCCGGAACAGTATCTGAGCCTTCTTGAACGCTACGACAATGATTTTCACTTTCGCGAACTTTACAAAAAAATCGGATCCGTGCCCGCGCTGGAATGGCGGAATGGCCATTCTGTCCGGCAGGACTGCTGCACTTTTATCCATAATCCATATCTTACCCCTACCGGCAGACTCTACCCCTGCCTTTTGTGCCACACTGACGAATTCTCCGTCACCGGTGTTTTCGAGAAAGGTCTTGCCGACTCTTTTGCCGAAGGAATACCGCTCTGGTCTTCTCTGAATCGCATCAGCCGCAACCGCACCGAAGCATTACCGGAGTGCCTGGATTGTCCGGGCAAATCATTCTGTGCAGGTGGATGCATGGGGCGGGCATGGGGAAGCTGCGGAGAGCTCTTGTCCACCGATGACCGCTGTGCTGCGAGACGGGCTATTTATCAGCAAGCGCGCATTTCCTGCAACTAGACTCTGTCAGCACTTCAAATAATACCTTCACTATTTTTTTGCCTCCTTCGATTCCTCCAGCACAACTGTGTGATAATTCCCCAGTGTAGACAAAATCCATAGCCTTAAAAGTACCCATTGTGGACATTATTATATAAAACTGTTTCATATGACCCCGCACCTCTCTCCACCAAAACACGCCGCCAAACACACTCTCGACACAACCAACCAATATTATTAGTGTTTTAGGTTTGGCATTCAACTTGCTAAATAACATATCATATAGCAGCCATGAACCTTTAATCAGAATTGCACAGCTCGCAAGCCGAAGATATGAAGAATCAAAAAAACAAAGTTTTGAGGAGGTGAAATCAAAAAACGGAAAGGAGAGCTGTAAGGCGGTTGTAATGTTTCAGATCATTCAATGCAGCAGCACCAAAAAAACACACACCCAAAAAGGAGGAAGCACCCATGTCTCACAACAAAGATGTCAAACGGACCCTTAAGAATGAAAGACTGGAATACCCGATCAAGATGATGCACGCTTATCCGTCAGTAAATGTCGGCTGGGGCGCACACACAATGGTTGGCAATGACGCCAGAGCACTTGGCATGACCAACGCACTGATCGTAACCACCGGCCTGCGCGGCACCGGCATTGTCGAGACAATCCAGGGCGTACTGAAGGCTGCCGGAGTCAACTCCGAAGTGTTCGACAAAGTCACTCCAAACCCTAAAGATCATGAAGTTATGGCTGGCGCAAAGGTTCTGGCAGCCGGCAAGTTCGACGGCATCATAAGCCTCGGCGGCGGCAGCTCGCATGACGCCTGCAAGGCTATCAAACTGGTTCACAGCCATGACGGCCAGGATGTCCGTACGTTTGAAGGTGCTTTCAAGGCAACCAAAGCCAACACAATTCCACAGCTGGGCATCAATACAACATCGGGAACCGGCTCTGAGATTTCCTGCTTCTCGATCATCAACCATACCGACAAGAAGTACAAAATGGCTCTCTTCGATCCGAACTGTACACCCAGCAAATCGGTCAATGACCCGCTTCTCCATCAGTGCATGCCGGGCGACCTGGCCGGCTACACCGGTATGGATGCACTTGCTCACGGCGTTGAAGCTATCACTTCCCGCCTGGGTGTTCTCTCTGCATACGGCCCCGGCCTGAATGCAATCTCGCTGATCTTCGGCAACCTGCGTCAATCTGCGATGAACAGAAACAACGACAAAGCCGTAGAAGCAATGGTATGGGCTGAAATGGCCGCAGCATACAGCTTCAACAGCGCCGGTCTCGGCCTGATTCACAGTATGGCCCATGCATTGGGCGGCATGTACGATGCTCCTCACGGACTCTGCAACGCTATCGGCCTTGGCCCGGTTATGAGCTTCAACCTGCCGGCATGTCCAGATCGTTTCAAGCAGATGGCGATTGCTGCCGGTATCGACGTAAGCGGCATGTCCGACATGAAAGCCGGTCGTGCATTCATTGACGCCTGTCTGGAATTGAAAGCCGATCTGGGTATCACCAAGACCTTCAGTGATCTCGGTCTGCTTGAAAAAGATATCGAAGGCCTGTCACGCTTCTCGGTCAACGATATCTGTACCGAAGGTAACCCGACCGATACCGGTCTGCAGGATATGATCGGCATCTTCAAGCAGTGCATGTAATTAATTGTTGATGTAATTCATTGTGTGCCTATGTAGTGATATACCGCCGGCCCCGAAGGGATTGATGCCCCCTGACCGGGAGTCGGCGGTTTTTTTATTCAACAGCTCCGTAATTCCTGAAAGACGCAAACAATGTTTCATTACGGCGCAAAGATTGCAACATAAAGAATAGTTAAGTCATAACCCCACCTGTCCCCCCCTTAATTAAGGGGAGGGACGCAACGTTGAAGCTGCCATTCGCGTTCCCCCTCTTAAGTGTAGGAGGGGGACAGGGGGCGTTATGTACAGCCGTTTATTGTTACCAAAATCCAAAGAGAAGAGGACATCATGATTACCGAACAAGGGGTTAAGGATTTTCTCCAGGCTGGTGGCTATATTGCCGACGACGCCATCGCAACCGCCGTTTTCCTGGCTCTCCGCATGGAGAAGCCGATCCTGATCGAAGGTCCTCCTGGCGTGGGAAAAACCGGGCTGGCCAAGGCCCTCTCCTCAGCCCTGGATTTCCCGCTGGTGCGACTGCAGTGCTACGAAGGAATTGACGAGGGCAAGGCACTCTATGACTGGGAGTACGGCAAGCAGCTGCTCTATACACAACTGCTGCGTACCCAGCTGGACAATTACCTCTCCGTATCGGCGGACCTGAGGGAAGCCGTCGAACGCCTTTCTGCTGAAGAAAGTCTGTTCTTCTCCAAAAATTTTCTCGTTCAGCGACCGATTCTGCGCAGCTTCCTGTCCGAAAAACGTTCATTGTTGCTGATCGATGAAATCGACCGCTCCGACGACGAGTTCGAAGCTCTGCTTCTGGAATGCCTGAGCGACTTTCAGGTTTCAATCCCCGAACTGGGTGTGATCGAGGCCAGGAGAAAACCGCTGACGATTCTGACCAGTAACGGCACCCGCATGATTTCAGACGCCCTGCGCCGCCGCTGCCTTTATCTTTATATCGGCTATCCGGAACTGGAGAGGGAAATCGCGATCGTCCGTGCAAAATTCCCGGATCTTTGCGAGGTTCTGGCACGACAGATGGTGGAATTCCTGCGCAAGGCCCGCGAACTGAATCTTCGCAAACCACCCAGTGTCTCGGAAACCCTGGACTGGGCCCAGGTACTTTCAATCCTGAAGGCATCACAGCTTACTCCGGATGTTGTTGCCAATACAGTCGGAGTGATTGCCAAACACCAGACCGACCTGCAGAAGGTAACGGAACTGGCTGTACAGGAATTCAGCTGATCATGGAAAGGATAATTACCCGCTTCGTTGCCGCTCTTCGTGAAAGCGGCATCCGCGTTTCGCCCGGTGAAAGCCTGGATGCGGTTCAGGCCTTGGCACTATGCGGAGTTGAAGGTCGCAGATCATCACGACAACTCCTGCGCCTGACGCTGGTGAAGAACGTCAATGACATTCCGGTTTTCAACGAGGTATTCAACCGTTTTTTCAACCGCTACAAGTTCGAGAATCCGGACATCAATCTTCCCGAACTCATGGAAGCGGCCCTCACCAACATGGAGGGGGAATTCAACTACCTGGATCAACTGCCGGGTGACGATCACGACGACAACGGCCCCCTGCTCAAACTTGACAGCGATATTAATCCGGAGGATTTGCAGGAACTGAAAAGCCTGACCGAAATTGATCCGGACGACTCGGACGGCAATGAAATAGTTGTGCAGATGAAAGGCTACCGGGGGAAGGCGAAGAAGCCGCCCCGGCCGACGCGCCGTTATACGCAGAATCCGCTCACTATTGAACTTAACAAGAGCAACAGCAGCTACGACAGCGGTATAACCTTTACCCCTGAAGAGCAGGCTGCCATGCAGGACGTTGTCTCCCGCATGATGCTGCGTCTCCGCAAAGACATGAAGCGGATGAAGAACAATCAGAATCGCGGAAAACTTCATGTCATCAAGACTATCCAGAAAAATTACCGCCACGACATGGTACCATTTCAGGTGGCATTACGCCGCAAACGCCGACAGAAGCCGCGGCTGGTGGTACTCTGCGATGTCAGTTTTTCAGTAAGCCACGCATCCCGCTTTATGCTGCTGCTGCTGCATACCCTGCACAATCAGATGCTGGATGTCCGCAGTTTCATCTTCAACCGGGAACTGGCGGAAATCACCGAAATGCTGGCCAACATGCCGGTCAACGATCTGATGGTAACCATCGACAAGGGCGACATAATTGATCTGGATGAAAACAGCAGCTTCGGACAGGTTTTTCTGGCCTTCAAGAAAAGGTACCTGGAAAATCTGCGGGGAAGACCGGCCTTTATCATCTTGGGTGATGCGCGCAACAACTATGATGATGCCAACGACTGGGTGCTGGACGAAATCCGCGAAAAAGCCCGCTACATGCTCTGGCTTACTCCGGAAGAACGGGAAACCTGGAGTCGAGGCGACTGCCTGATGGATATATACGGGTCTTATTGCGACAAGGTGGAGGTAGTGAAAACGGTTGATGATTTGAGCCTGGTAGTGGAAGATCTGTTGCGAGACATCTATGCCGACAAGGCCCACCCGATTGACAGGAAACGCTTGCTGGAGGCAAAGGCAGCAGAGGTCTACGATTCCAAAGATTATTATACCCGTGGCACGAGCGGCAGCAGCGAACCGGTTTTTGATCCGAGCGGGCGAAGCAGTTGGTGACGACCTTGAAACTATATTTTAACACCATAAAGGAGTAAGTATGAGTTGCGATGACAAAAACCACCAGATGCACATGTGTGCTCTCAAAAGACAGGGACTGGACGACTGCATAAAGAGCTTTTCTGATAATCCCACCGTTGAATGCAGACAGTGCGGAGCCAAGGCCAACAGCTCGAAAAACCTGTGTGCCGCCCATTTGATGGACACAGCGCCCAATGTTGAGGGAGGACATGGAACAGTAGGTATCGAAGAAATCGGCAAACCGCATTCAGGGTAAGGATACGCACAACCATCTTATCAATGAGGAGAAAAAACCATGAGCCGGATGCTGCTTTCGCCAGGCAAATATGTACAGGGAGCCGGTTCAATAATGGAAATCGGCCTGCACACGTCCCGGATTGGAACATGCGCATTGGTTATCGGTGGAAAGACCGCCCTATCCCTGTGCGGCCCCGACATTGCGGCAAGTCTTTCAGAACAGGGCATTCCCTGCCACCATGAATGCTTTCAGGGCATATCGTCCCAACTTGAAATCATGCGTCTCCAGGGGATAGCAACGGCAAACCGGGTCGATGTCATTATCGCTCTGGGTGGAGGAGCTTCAATAGATGCCGGCAAAGCGGTCTCGCATGAGATGAAACTGCCGGTTATCATCGTACCCACGGTGGTTTCCACCGATGCGCCCTGCTCCGCATTGTCGGTTATATACACAGATGAGGGGGTTTTTGAACGGTACCTGTTTTTGAGAAAGAACCCGGATTGCGTCCTGGTTGATACCGCACTTGTGGCCCAATCACCGGTGAAGTTTCTGGTGGCCGGGATGGGTGATGCCCTGGCCACATTCTGGGAATCCGACACCTGCTTAAGAAGCGGAAAGCCGAATCCGCTTACGGGGGGCGCGCTTCCTACTCTTGCGACCAGGGCAATTGCCAAAATCTGCTACGAAACATTGCTGGAATCAGGTCTGCAGGCAAAGCTGGCAGTAGAAAAGAATGCAGTCACTCCGGCAGTCGAAGCAATAGTTGAAGCGAACACCCTCTTGAGCGGGCTCAGTTCGGAAAACGGCGGACACGCCGGAGCTCATTCTATTCATAACGGTTTAACAACGCTCTCGTCCGCAAAGAACAAACTCCATGGCGAAAAAGTGGCCTTCGGTGTTCTTTCACAACTGGTGCTGGAAGGCCGTCCCGCCAGCGCCATCAAAGAGGTACAGGATTTCTGCTTCAGCGTCGGACTGCCGCTATGCCTGGAGGATCTGGACATAATCAACCCCTCTCCGGAAGACATCCGGCAGGTTGCTGCAGCAGCTGTTGCGGAAGGCGAGACAATACATTCAACCTGGTTTCCTGTTTACGCGGAAATGGTGGAAGCCGCGATCAGGACCGCTGATGCACTGGGAACGCGCTACAAAAAGGTTTTTGCGTGATGAACCTCCTTGATGACAAACAACTCAATAACGGCAGGACAGATGTTCCATCACACAGCACAACAGTGGATACATCGGAACTACTTCAGAAATCCCGCATCCGCCAGAATGAGCTGGAACTGCAGATTGAAGAACTTCGCCGTGCAAATTCCGAACTTGAGTCATCGAGGAATAAATACGCCCTGCTGTACGATTTTGCTCCAGTTGGATACTTCACTTTTGACCGTAACGGCAGTATCCGCACCGTCAACCTGACCGGCGCAAACCTGCTCGGACTCGATCGTTCCCTTCTTATAAACCGACACTTTGATCATTTTGTAGCCGATAAGGATCGCATTGCCTTTGCCGAGTTTCTGCGAATGGTATTAGCAAGCCATGAAAAAACAACCTGCAGACTGAAGCTGTCAATAAGCGACAGCCGGCCGGTCTTTGTCCGCATTGAAGGAATGGCATCCGACATGGGTGATGAATGTCACGCTGCACTGGTCGACATAACCGAGCGCAAGCTGTCGGAAGAGGCCCTGCGTGAAAGTGAATATAATCTGGCCAAGGCCCAGTCCATGTCCCATGTCGGCTCTTGGCGTTCCGATCCATTGAGTGGCGAATTGCGCGTTTCGGACGAACTGCTTCGCATCATGCGCCTGAGCCGCGAAGAAGCAACGCAGGAAGCATTTGTAAGTCTGATCCATCCGGAAGATCTGGAGTCCGTAATGAGCCATCTCCGGCATGGCACTGAACAGGGCAGCAGTTATGAGATTGAACATCGCCTGCTGTTGAAAGACGGAACCGTAAAATGGGTCTATACGATCGTGGAACCATCCGTAAATATCGCCAGGCAGGTTGTCAGACTCTACGGCACGACCCAGGACATAACCGATCGCAAACAGGTCGAGGTCAGGCTGCGTAATAAGAAGAATGAACTGCAGACAATACTGGATTCAGTCAACGACGGAGTCATAGTCTTTGACCATGACGGAATGATTCAGAATTTTAATCACGTCTGCCCCCAATTCTTTCCGAAGGAGATTCTGACAGGCGGCAGCTGCCGGGAAATATTCCATCCGGAACTGCCCGCATCACCGGAAAGCTGCCCGGTACAGCTGGCCTTGAATGGCGAGCGCGTAGAAACATCAATGGTTTCCGCACATGATGGAAATCCGATCCGTTACATCGACGTTACAGCCAATCCGATTCATGATGCATATGGAGAGAAAACACGGGCCCTGGTCTTTTTCAGAGACGTGACACTGAAAAGACTGCAGGAACTGCAGATGATTCAAACCGATAAAATGTCAAGCATAGGAGTCCTGGCCACGGGAGTAGCCCATGAAATCAATAACCCGCTCACCTCGGTGGCGGGCTATGCGGAAGCTCTGCTGCGCCGCTTCAACGACGAACCGTCCCTGCTTGACGACATCCGGCTGAATGTTTTCCCGAAATATCTTGAGGTTATCGTCCGGGAGTCGTACCAATGCAAAAAAATAATCAGCAGTCTGCTGAATTTCGGAAGGAAATCAAACGGCATCATAGGCAGAGCGGATATCAACGGAATTGTGCTGGAAATTCTCGAGCTTCTGCAGCACCAGTCAAACTATAAAGACATCAGGGTTCTGACCGAACTGCAGGAAGCCATCCCCTTTATCCCCTGCGACCCTTCCGAACTCCGTCAAATCATCATGAACCTGCTGATAAACGCCTGCCACGCTATCAAAGACAGCGGTCTGGTAGAAATCACCACCGGACACTCCCCCGATGACCAGGCTGTGTATATCAAGGTACGCGACACCGGCCACGGAATAGCTGCTAATGTAATCGACAGAATCTGGGACCCGTTTTTCACCACCAAGGAACCGGGCAAAGGCACCGGTTTGGGACTGGCATTGACATATAATATTGTCAAACGCCTGGGAGGCGAAATCAGCGTAAAGAGCACTGTCGGTGAAGGATCACTGTTTACTGTGAAACTGCCTGTGCGCAGCTGGCGCGATACCGTAAACAGCTAGGAACGCCCCCCACCCTCAGTACTCCCTTGAATCATCCAGCGCCCGCAATACTGTCTGTTCTAATGGTTTTTCCGATTAAGTCTCATCTTCCGGCCCAAAGATAAACGTTTTGGAGGGACTAGCCGAGGAGGTCCATCCAGTGGATCAACTCTTTCCTCACCTCCCTGTCAACAAACGAAAAAATCCGTTGAACAGTATTGTGAGAACCGGAACTGGAGTGCCCTTGCACCTTGATCAGCTGGAAACCAAGCCGGTCATGGGCTGCATAGAATTTTCGATAGAGGTCAGCATTTGTCAACTCTCGTCCTGACCGCTTCGCTATAAAACAACTCTTTTCAAGTCCTGATCTTCTACCCATAAGTCCGGCAACACACTGCGAATCGGTATAAATCACCAAACGCACGGAAGCAAAACCGGTGAGCTCCTCCCATGAATCTTCCAGCGCCCACAAGACAGTCTCTACTTCCAGTTTTGTAGATGAAGTTTCATCAAACCTCTTGATTTTAATCCGTGCGGACACATCGCTTCGATCTATGCCATGCTGTTCAGTATCCAGGTACGACGCTGGAACTAACAGATAGCCGCCAACCCCAAGCTTGCGTCGGGGATTCACGCTTACATCTGTGAAAAGTGCAAAACTGTTCATTTAAAATCGCTCCGGGATTTAGAAGATTAGCTGTTTTTATTTTCTATTGCGTCCGTAATCTGTTTCCTTATCGCTCTTTCGGTTTTTAAATACTTCACGCCCCGCTTTGATGCCAGACTGACACCTGACGAGCCGAGATAGTGGTACTTACCAACTTCGCTGCCCAAATATCCAAATTCAAATATTGCCAGGTGGCATATTATCCCGCGAGCTAATGCTGGCAATCTGCTTTTGCTCGGCTTTCGCACCGAATCCGCTTCAAGCCCTAAAGCACTCGCTACTGCCGCAACCAATTGCGTGAGGCTGACTGCACTCTTCATCTTGTACCGCAGCTTTTCCTCCTGTTTGAGGCGATCGACAAAATCGCCATTACCCAGAACCCGTGCATCGTAACTTTTGTATTCGTCAAGCGGCCGTTTTCCCTGACTCCGCTTCAATCCTCCGCCCACAAGCTCATCACGCCGGCCTTCTTTAATGCCAACAGCGACAAACTGTCGGTACATAGCCTGGGCAGTGCTTAGCTTTTTACCAAAGCGATCAAGAACTTCTTTTGTTTCCTGGCCGGCAAACTTCCTGTTCCCCAGCAGCACTGCATGTCCGCTCCAGGGATACTGATCTAGTTCCTCAAGGCTTTTGACCATGCCGGCACGTAGCGGATTCAGGTGGATATATCTGACCAGCTCCAGCAAATATGCCTCTTCTTCGCAAACGATGGATTTATAGCGATTCTGAAACAGGTGCCCGGAGCGCTTGTTATGGCGATTAAACGACACAGCATAGCCGGTAAGAAGCCTGCGCATAAAAGACGACAATGTCGTGGAAGTTGGCATTAACAGAAGGTGGAAGTGATTGGATAACAGCGCCCAGGCATAACAGCGGACACCGGTTTCGGAGAGCAGTTTCGCAAAACGATCAAAAAAGAGTTGCCGGTCATGATTGTTGTTGAAAATGTCGCGTCGCTCGATACCGCGAACGATAACGTGTTGGAGAAGACCGGCAATGTCAAGTCGGGCAAGGTGTGGCATGGACAAAATGTACCATCGTGGCAATTAGTGACAATAGAAAAACAACAAGCAATGTCCCCTTAGACCAGCTGGTTAGCTTGGTCCGACCCCAAAACGTCTCCTATGATTAAAACGGTGCCTCCAGCTATTTGAAAGGTGTAAGGTATTTCGACAAACAGAAAAGGCGCTGCATTTGCAGCGCCTTTTCTGTGTTAAGTAATGTGTGTCTCTGGTTTATTTAGGCTTCTTTGTTCATTCTGCGTTTACCGAAGATTGCGAGTCCGCCCAGTCCAAGGCCAAGCAGCACCATTGTGCCGGGTTCAGGAACAGGTGTGTTTGGAGTGTTAATAAAGGAGTCGCTGTCACCTGATATTCCAATGCTTTGAACGTGAAGACCTACGCGAAAAGTAGCATGATCCAGCGCCGCGAGGACTTCACTAAATGTATGGGAGTTATTCAAGGTGAAAATAATATCCAAGCTCTCTGCGGCCAGGTTAATCCCGTTAAGAATTTGCGAAACATTTGGATCATTTGTTTTATCGGCGTCATACCCGTGGATAGAGGTAAAGCTGCCAGGACCAGGAAGGTTCCCAGGTGTCGCAGAATCAGCGCCAAAGACAACACCTGAGCTCTGTACCATACTATTGTACGTAAGCCAAGCTGGAGTAAAGTCATCGAAATAAATCTGTTGGATGGAGCTATTAATCCCTACGTTGTTTTTGAAACGAAAAGATACTTTGCCAGAAACTTCTGTGACATCCATGGATAGCTGGGTAGCCAATGCTACTTGCTGGCCACTGTTGGAAGTGATAGGGTTAAAACTATACATAGTCGCATTAGCTGTTCCAATTGCCATCACAAACATCGCACCTGCCAATAGTGCTACAATTTGCTTTTTCATATTATACTCCTTATTTTACTGAAGTTAATCGACGAAAATTGTTTTATATTTAATGCTAGCGCAATTAGATGCAATGTATGCGCCATAACTGTAACCTATACTAGAATCAATACTTTTGCTCTTAACTCGTAGTAAAAAAAGCAGAGTGTGAAATTTTTCGACAAAAATAAGCCGGGATTTTTGATTGAAAGAGAAGGTAGAGGAGGTCTTATAAAATTTCCCCCGAAGCGACACAAAACTCCACGGCTTGACCCGGTTCTGGGTTTAAAAATCGGGACATCACCCAATTACAGGAATACTCTACCCCTTCTTTTCCACGGGTAGGTTCCGGAAAAAAAGCAGAGCAAGCGGCGGCAGGACAATCAGAAAGGAATACAAAAGATACTGGAAGGCCTGCATGACCCCGACCCTGTCGGCCAGCGTTCCGATCAGCGGCCCGGTGCAGACGAACAACAGCCGGAAACAGAGCGACTGCAGCGAAAGGATGCCGGCCCGGTTGGCTGAGGGGCACTCCTTTTGTGTAAGGTTGAGCATCATCGGCCCCCGCAGTCCCCTCATGGTGGTCAGCAGGTAATAGAAAAGAAATCCCCACAGCCCGCCGATTGTCCCCAGACCAAAATACCCCAGCCCGATCAGAATCAGAAAAAGCACCACCATAAGCCGGTCACCCAGATAACGCCCGGTACGATGGCTGGCCAGGGAAAAGATTGCAACGGTCAGGTTTGCCCCGCTCCAGACCGGCCCGAACCAGGTCAGCGGTACTCCGGCATGCTGCATATAGGGCTGGATCAGCCAGACCGGATAAAACGAGGCGATTCCCAGCACCGTGTTAAGCAGGATGGTGTAACGGAGCCCCTTGTTCTCCACGAAGGCATAACGTGCCGTGCGCAATGCCTCTGCCAGATGTCCGGCGTGCGGCGGAATATCCCGCGGCGGTTCGACCATGGAGCGGGTCAGCAACAGCGCCAGCAGCCAGACTCCGATCTGCAGGACAAAGGGGAGCAGCGGCGCATGGGCGTAGAGCACTCCGGCGAAGACCGCCCCCAGCGCCTCGCCGGCCTGGGCATATCCACCCATGCGCCCCTGATGGCGTGCGTAATGCAGCTCCGCGCCCTCTTTTTTGAGGGTTTCATACAACAGGGCGCTGTCCGAGCCGCTGATAAAGGCCAGGGATACTCCCAGCAGCATTTCGGCGATCATGACATGCGTGAAACCGGTCGCCACGGTATAGATACCCCAGCCGGCCGTACCAAGCAGAGCCGCCAGGGAAAGAGAGGTGCGGTAGCCGATCCGGTCGCTGATGTAGCCGCTGGGATATTCCATCAGCACCATTGTGACCGAGAGAATACCCTGCAGCAGCAGGATCTGGCTCAGGGAAAGGCCGATGTGGTCCTTCCAGAAAAGCGTGATGATCGCCATCGGGAAGAGGGTCATCTGCAGGAAGGAAAAGGCGTACAGCTTTCTGATGTTGGAACGGGTGTTTTTCATGATTAGGTATTACAATCTTTAACACAGCACTTTGCCACAGAGTTCACAGAGGACACAGAGAAATGCAAAAACTGATTTATACCGGTTTTCCTCTGTGCTCTCTGTGTCCTCTGTGGCCAAATGTTTTTCCTGGTCAAAGCTTCACCGCCAGTTTGCCTGCCTCGCTAAAGTATCTCCTCACCATCAGGTTGTGCAGCGGAAAACCGAGCTCTACCGGTTCTTCGATCAGGCTGATTTCCTGCGTCTCGGACGACGAGAACGGTTTCAGGCAGCTGCGCGGCTGCTTCTCCGCCAGACCTACGATCACCAGGGTATTGTCCAGACCGTTCTGAACATCATAGAGACGGATCCCGTTCACATCCACCTCTATGCCGCTTTCCTCGAACATTTCACGTTGCGCCCCCTCCTGCCAGGTCTCGCCCAGATCCAGGTATCCGCCCGGCAGCACAAGAGTCCCTTTTTTAGGTTCGATATTACGCCTGGCCACCACCAGGCCTTCTCCCACCGGCACAAGCAGCACTACCACCGGTATCGGGTTCAGGTAGCTGGTGTTGCCGCACTGCTGACATGTTTTCGGCCATGGCCCTGCATCACGGAATCCGGATCCGCAAAACGAGCAGCAGGAATTCTTTTCAAACATACGGTTGCCTTCCCTTCAAGTGATGTCCCTTTTTTTTTCATATAGTGCATGCAGGCATCATTCCCAACGCATGGTATAATCAAAAACTCAAAACACAGGTTTAAAATACTGTAGATAAAATACACATTGGGTACATTGTCTACAGCCAGGCTTTCTTAGCGGTAAATCGGAACTCAATTTGATGCCCCATTTCTCTACACACCTGAAAACCGAAACTACCAGTCCGGCCGCAAACCCTCTAAAACAGTGCTATATATCATTGTTATATATTTGGCATCTCCGTTGCAGTAAGTAGATCACACAACAGCGCATCCTGAATTGGAGCGAACAGAAAGGAGAATACCATGGAAACAGAAGTACAGACAGAAGTAACATGCAGTGAAGAGCCCCGCATTCTGGAGGAAATCCAGGTTGAAGAGCTCGCAATCGACGGCATCTGCGGGGTTTACTAAGATGGCTGCGGCAGGCATCAAGCTGCATCCGTCCTGCCGCGCGCGGCAAGAGGGGTTCGGTCTCCTGTTTTACGACTGCAGGGGACCGCGCCTGCTCTTCGCAGCAACTGGCAATCTGATTCCCGCCGATTTCTTCGGCACTATCCGCAGCCGGGACGAATTCCCCGAAGGTATTACGGAATTCCAGAAACCGGCCCTTAACAAATTAGTAACGCAACTCCTGGAAAAAGGATTTCTCCATGAGCAATAAATATGTCGAAATGGGAATGCGTTCCCCCGTAAATCTGACCTGGGAAGTAACACTGGCCTGTAATCTGCGCTGCAGTCACTGCCTCTCCTCATCGGGAGAAAAGGCCTGCAACGAACTCACCACCGCCGAAGCACTAGACTTGGTGGAGCAGCTGCACGTTGCCGGTGTCTTTCAGGTCAACTTCGGCGGCGGCGAACCGTTCATCCGCCCCGACTTCGAAGAGATCCTGGCGGCCTGCCATTCCCACGGCATCATGACCTGCATCTCCACCAACGGCACCCTGTTCACACCCGAACTGGTGGCACGTCTTTCAAAAAACCGGCTGGTGGCCATTCAGGTCAGCATGGACGGGGCCAAGCGCGAGACCTGCGACGCGGTTCGCGGGGACGGCGTTTTCGACGCAGCCATAAAAGCGGTCAAACTGCTGGCCGCCACCAAAATCCCGACCAGCATCAATACTGTTCTGACCACTCACAATGCCGACGAGATTCCGGCCATGCACGATCTGGCCCGCTCGCTGGGCGTTTCGCTGCGGGTCAGCCGCTTCCGCCCTTCCGGACGAGGCGCCGACAACTGGGAAAGCCTCCGCCCTACCCCTACCCAGCTGATTGCATTTTCCGACTGGCTAGCCCAGAGCGGCGATGTGCGCACCGGCGACAGCTTCTTCTCGCTGACCAGCCAGGAGCGCCAGGGACTGGGACTGAACCTGTGCGGCGCGGCCAAACTGACCTGCTGCGTCAGCCCCACCGGCCACATGTACCCCTGCGCATTTCTGCAGAGCGACCGCTTCGAAGCCGGTGACCTGCGTAAAAACAGTTTCCAGGAAATCTGGGACGGTTCGGAAATCTATGAATCATTCCGTAACCTGCGGATCCATTCCTGCGAGGATTGCACACGCTTCGACCAGTGTCACGGCGGCTGCCCGGCAGTGGCCTGGCATCTGAAAAACGACATCAACGGCGGCGACCCGGAGTGCCTGGAGCGCTGCGTGACATCCATCGCCGACAACCGGCTGGCAGAAGCGGCTTAAGAATTCAACGACGTAGGGGCGAATCTTGTATTCGCCCGGCTTTTTGACGATCACAAACAAAGCGGGCGATCACAAGGATCGCCCCTACGAACACAATTTTCCTTTTAGGAGCCACCAACATGATGTTTCCGAATCTGTTCTCACCTCTCAAGATCGGTACGGTCGAGGTTAAAAACCGCATCTCATTTCAGCCGCATCTGACCAACCTGGCGGTGGGCAACCTGCCCAGCGAAAAGCAGATGTACTACTGGGGCGAGCGTGCCAAAGGCGGCGCAGGTCTGATCATTACCGAAGAGCTTACCGTTCATCCGACCGATATGGCCTACGAGAAACTGATCGACGTCTATCATGCGGAGGTGATTCCAGGTTTCAAGAAGATCACCGACTACGTGCATCAGTACGATTCCAAGATCTTCGCCCAGATTAACCACAACGGCCAGCAGGGGGACGGAAGCATCTCCCGTTTGCCAATCTGGGCGCCGTCACCGGTTCCGGACGTCCTGTTCCGGGAGGTACCCAAGGCAATGGAGCCGGAGGATATCGAAGAGGTTGCCCGCTATTTTGCCAAGAGCGCCATCCATGTGCGCGAAGGGGGCTTTGACGGGGTCGAGATTCAGTTCGGCCACTCCAGCCTGGCACGTCAGTTCCTGTCACCATTGACCAACCATCGCCAGGATGAATACGGCGGATCGCTGGAAAACCGCATGCGCGCACCGCTGAAATTCATCAGCGCGGTCAGGAAAGCGGTCGGCAATGATTTCACTCTCGGCATCAGGATGTGCGCCGACGAGATGATCCCGGGCGGCCTTGACCTTGGCCAGGTGCAGGAGATCTGCGGACTGTTCGAAGCCACCGGCCTGATTGACTTCATGGATCTTTCCATAGCCACCTTCTACAACCTTTATCTGGTGGAAGGCTCCATGCACACCCCGCTGGGCTACACCATCCCGCTGGCCGCCGGAGTGCGCGAGCGGATCAAATTGCCGGTTTTCTGCACCGGCCGCATCAACGACCCGGTCATGGCCGAGAAGGTTCTGGCCAGCGGTCAGGCCGACATGATCGGCATGTGCCGTGCTCTGATCTGCGATCCGTTCCTTCCCAAGAAAGCCCTGGAAGGGCGCATGGACGATATTCGCTACTGCATCGCCTGCAACCAGGGGTGCATCGGCCGCATCGGCATGAACAAATCTCTCGGCTGTGTCCAGAACCCGGCGGTCGGCAAGGAAAAGGAGTGGGGTGAAGGCACCCTGCAAAAAGCCGGCGTCAAGAAGAAGGTTACCATCGTCGGCGGCGGACCGGCCGGCATGTGGGCGGCCAAGATGGCCAATCGTCGCGGGCATCAGGTCACTCTGATCGACCGGGGCGAGAACCTGGGCGGACAGGTAATCACTGCCATGAAAGGGACCGGACGGGACGAGTTTGGCGTCATTATCCGCAACGAGAAGAGTCAGATCGACAAATCCAGTGTTAATGTAAAGCTGGGCGTAACAGCCACCACGGAACAGATTGTTGCCGACAAGGCTGATGTGGTGATCGTGGCCACCGGCAGCGTACCCAAAAAACACCCGGTCGGCGGCGCCGACGGACCGGCGATCTTTAATGTCGTTCAGGTGCTGAACGGTGAGGCCGAACTGGGCGAGAAAGTCTGCCTGATAGATTACGACGGTCATCAGCGGGCCACCGCCACCGCAGAATTCCTGGCCAACCAGGGCAAAAAGGTCGACATGATCACCTCCAGCCTGTTCATCTGCGCCGAACTGGGGCCAACCCAGGATCTTTACTCATCAAGGCAGCGGTTACTGCAGAAGGGCGTCACCTTTACGCCTGATATCGCCGTGATGGAAGTCGGCGGCGAAGCCGGCGCCAAGACGGTCAAGGGCTTCAACGTCTACTCCAACGTCTGGAGCGAGTGGGGTCCCTATGATTCCCTCGTGCTGGCCATGGGGCAACAGGTTGACGATGACCTGTACATGAGTCTGAAAGGAAAGGTTCCGGAACTGTACCGGATTGGCGACTGCGTATCACCACGCAAGGTCGATATGGCCATCTGGGAAGGGCACAAACTCGGGAGGGAAATCTGATGGGCATCAACGGCAAGATTCTCGTTTTTGTCGATCTTCCCGGCGGCGAACTGGATGAGACCGGCCGTGGCCTGCTTTCCTACGGGGCCCGACTGGCCGGCACCCTGGATGCCCCTTGGGGCGCGGTTACTCCGACCGTCCCGACCGGAGAGCACCTGGCCGCTTTCGGAGCCTACGGCACCCCGGTAATCACCTGCCTGACAGGCGGAGATCTGCTGCTGGACACACCGGCTCTTCTGGGAAAGAAACTGGCCAGACTGGCACTGGATGAACTGGCTACAGTAGTAGTCCTGCCACACAACGACCTGGGGGCGACACTGGCACCGGTCCTGGCCCACGAGCTGGATGCCGCCGTTATGACAGAACTGGTCACGGTACAGCAGAGTGCGGACGGGGTACGGCTTTCCCGCCGGGCACTGGGAGTCAGGATTGCAGAAACAAAACTGTGGGACGGCAAGCGCAATCTGGTTGCAACGGTTCCGCTCCGCTCACTTAGTCAGGTAATCATGCCGACCGTTCGCGCCACCACACCGTCGGTCGGCTTCTGGAGTGCATCCGAAGAACCGGCCGGCCAGACTACCCGCGTTATCGGACGGATACCGCCAGATCCGCAGACCGTTGACCTGACCGAAGCCGAAGTGATCTTCAGCGTCGGCAAGGGGTGCGACCCGGCCACTTTCGAGCAGTTCCAGGAGTTATGCCGTCTGCTGAACGTCTCCTACGGCGTCACCCGTCCGGTCTACGACCTGGGGTGGACCGGCTTTGAACGGATGGTCGGCCAGACCGGCCGCACCGTGACCCCAAGACTGTACGTGGCGCTTGGCATCTCCGGATCCATGCACCATGTGGGCGGCATCAAGGATTCTCGCCGGATCGTGGCGGTCAACCTTGACTCGAAAGCCCCGATCTTCCCGAATGTGGATGAAGGGTTCGTGGCCGACCTGAAGGAGGTGCTGCCGCGCCTTCTGACAAAGGTCAAAGCAGCCGGCGGAGGTGCGCCATGAGCAAAACATATCAGGCAATCGTAATCGGAGCCGGCCCTGCCGGTTCCTCGGCCGCCCTGACCATGGCCCGCGCCGGGCTGGATGTGGCCCTGGTGGAACGCGGCACCTTTCCGGGTGAAAAGAACATGTTCGGCGGACTTCTGCACCGCATGCCCTCCCTGGAAGCAATCTTTCCCGATTTCTGGGAAAGAGCCCCGCTGGAGCGTCACATCGTCAAAAAGGGCGTCACCTTCATGACCGGTGATTCCAGCTTCAACACCACCATTGAGGCCGGCAACTTCGACAAGCCGCCCTACAACGGCTACACGGTTTTCCGTCCCCGCTTCGACCGCTGGCTGGCCGAAGAAGCGGTCGCCGCCGGTGCAACACTGATCACCCGCTCCACGGTCGATGAAATCGTGCTCAAGGACGGCAGGATTGCCGGCGTCACAATCCTGGGACGCAGCGGACAGATCAACGCACCGGTGCTGGTTGCAGCGGACGGCGTTCTCTCATTCACAGCCCAGAAAGCGGGTCTGCGCAAGCCGACCTTTGATCCGGGACAGATGGCGGTCGGAGTCAAGGCGCTGATCGATATGCCACGGGAGATGATCGACGACCGTTTCGGCCTGGTGCGCGACCAGGGTTTTGCCAACGAATTTGTCGGCTGCACCGAAGGGGTGCGCGGCGGTGGCTGCTTCTATACCAACTACGATTCGCTTTCCCTGGGACTGGTCTTTCATCTGGCCAGCTTGCGCACCAGCGGCAAAACCCCCTACGACCTGCTGAACGCCTTTATGGAACAGCCCCAGGTGGCCAAGATGATCTCCGGCGGCAGACTGCTGGAATATTCGGCCCACCTGATCCCGGAAGGGGGCTATGACATGATCCCGGAACTGGTCGGGGACGGCATCATTGTGGCTGGAGATGCCGCCGCACTCTGCAACGCCACCGGTTTGAATCTGGAAGGAATAAATCTGGCTTCCCATTCGGGTATCGTGGCCGGAGAAGCGGTGATCGCCGCCCATCAGGCCAATGATTTCAGCAAGCAGAGCCTGACAACCTACAAAAAGCTCCTTGAAGAAAGCTTTGTCATCAAAGACCTCAAGCAATTCTGCAAGGCGCCGCACATGCTGCACAACAACCGTATTTACCAGGAGTACCCGGAAATGATGTGCGACTTCATGGAGAGAATCTACCGCATCGAAGGGGCCCCGAAAGAGAACGTGACCAAGCAGTTCCTGAAATCGGCCAAAGAGAAAGTCGGGCTTGGAAAACTGCTGGCGGACGGCTTCAGCGCCTGGAGATCACTATGAACATTGATGAGATTTTCGACAACACCAGCTTCAATATAGACCGTGAACCGCACATCGTTCTGGATGCCGCGATCTGCACAGGCTGCGACAACCGGGGCTGCGTCAACTCCTGCCCGGCACGCTGCTACACCTGGTCGCAGGAGGATCAGAAGATGACGTTTGTACACGACGGCTGCCTGGAATGCGGCACCTGCTACGTGGTCTGCCATCGCGACGCCTTTACCCGCTGGCGCTATCCCCGGGGAGGTTTCGGGGTGGCGTACAGAATGACGTAACAGCCGTGATTCAGTAGGGGCGAATCTTGTATTCGCCCTGCCACAAACAGCGGGCGATCACAAGGATCGCACCTACAATCGCGATAAAAGGAATATCCCCATGCCTGACAATAAACTCGACATACTCGTCCTCCTCCGCGAAACCAATGACCCACGTCCTCCGGCCCGTGTCACAGCGCGCGGGGCTGGCATCAGTGATCGCGGCCTGCGGCGCATACCCAACCCGGCCGACCTTGCGGCTCTGGAGGAAGCGCTGCATCTGAAAGATACACTCGGCGCCACGGTGACTGTGCTGTCCATCGGCCCGAAACGCCTGGACGACACACTCAGACTGGCCTCTTCCATGGGATCCGACCACGGTATCCGTTTCTGGGATCATGGCATGGAAGGTGGCGACGACGTGGCCGATGCCAGGGTTCTGGCCCGCATCGTAAGAATCCTGTCTCCGACCCTGCTGTTTACCGGCAGCACCCTTACCGACCGGGGCAGCGATCCGGTTCCGGCCCTGGCAGCCGCTGCCTTGAACATGCCCTGCATCAACGCTGCCGTTTCACTTTTCCCCAAAAGCGGACAGGTCGAGGCCCAGCGCAAATCGGATCGCGGCGCACGCCAGACCGTCAGTGCCCCCCTCCCCTGCGCGGTTCTTTTCGAAGAGGTCCGCACACCCCGCTATCCATCGGTTGAAGCGGTAACAAATGCTGTGTCAGCGACCATCGAGCGCTGGGACCTGACTAATCTGGGCCTTCCATTCTGGGAGATCGGCGCAGCTGGTGCATATCTCACGGCCTCTGATTACGGAGTTCCCCGTCCCGACCCTGTCCGGGTGGTGACTCCCGACCCGAAACTGCCGGCCTTCGAGCGGATACTCTCTCTGCTGTCGGGCGGCATCAAGGCCCGGGAAAGTAAACTGCACACCCTTTCGGCCGACGAGACGGTATCAGGATTATTGCAGATTTTCCAAGAAGAGGGATTGACGTCATGAATTACCGCCTGGCGCAGAATGTGGAATTGATGGAGCGGGACGGGAATTGTTTCCTTGTTTCCAGGACACCGCTTCGCGCCCTGCGCCTGAACGATTCCCTGACCCGACTGGTCGCACGCGGAGCAGACGGAGCGACGATCAGCGCCTCCGGAAGCGAGACCGGAGTCATGGAGCAGCTGGTGACCAAAGGCTTCGCCGAGCGGCTGGAGAGAGCCCAGCAACAACACGCCATCCTGCCGCAGGTTTCAGTCGTAATACCGGTCAAAGACCGGGCCGACGAATTGAAACGCTGCCTGGCATCACTTACCGCTCTCAGCTACCCGGCAGAAAAAATCCAGATTATTGTGGTTGACGACGGCAGCAGCGATGACTCCCCGCTGGTGGCGCAGAAATTCGGCGCGCTGGTGGTGCCTTCGGGCGGAACCGGCCGCGGCCCGGCGGCAGCCCGCAACGTGGGCGCAGCCAAAGCCACCGGCGAGATACTGGCTTTCATCGACTCCGACTGCAGCGCTTCGATCGGCTGGCTGGATCAGTTGATCCCGGCCTTCATCGATCCGGCCATGGCGGCGGTGGGCGGACAGGTGGACGGCATGTGCACCGAGTCGGCCGTTGACCGTTATGAAGCGGTCATGTCCAGCCTCTCGATCAGCAACCGGGAGCGTACCGGCAACAGCGGCAACGACACTTTTTACCTCCCCAGCTGCAACCTGCTGGTGCGGCGAAGCGCCTTCAGAAGCGCCGGCGGTTTCAAGGACGAGATGCATGTGGGCGAGGATGTGGACCTGACCTGGCGCCTGCGAGACAGCGGCTGGAGCATCTGCTACCTGCCGGCCGGCAACGTGCTGCATGAGCATCGCAGTTCGATCCGTTCCTTCATGTCCCGCCGTTTTGACTACGGAACCTCGGAAGGTATGCTGCAGCGGCTGCATCCCCAACGGCGCAAACAAATGGTTATCCCTCCCCTGCTGGCCCTGGTGCTGGCGCTATCTCTTATTTCTCCATTCACGGAATGGTGGCCGCTGCTGCTGGCGGCAGCCGTGCTGGCAGCCGATACGGTAACAACCAAAGTCCGTCTGTCGCGCCGCCAACTTCCGATAAGCTTAACTTCTATCGTTGCCGGACGCCTGAGAGCTCTCGGCAGCCTGCTGTATTACATCTGCTACCATCTGGTGCGTTATTATGCTACACCACTGCTGCTGATCGCCCTGATCGTTCCCGGACCCTGGTCCTGGCTGCTGCCGGCCTCCGCCCTGCTGTGCGCCGCCGGCGTCGATTTTGCCATAAAAAAACCAAAGCTGACCTTTATCAGTTTCAGCGTCATCTACCTGCTGGAGCAGTTGTCCTACGGAGCCGGCGTTTTCTGGGGATGTCTGAGCCGCAAATGTTTTACCAGCTACCGGGTCGCCATCTCCCGGCAGATGGAGCAGGCTGTATAAACAACCAATTTTACTCCGAGCCTCACTGCCTACCGGAACACTCCCAGGGCGGCAGGCCATTGGGTTGCGCGGGAAACGGCGCAGCCTTCCTTTGAAAAGGAGAATTTCACTGTGCCGGGCACAGATAAGGGAAAGGAGCAGACAGTATGGACAAGATTGCACGGATCGACATGGGGGCCGCAGGGGGCCCGAAGGTAACAGTTGGTGATCTCGGCGAGTACGCCGGGTTGGGCGGCAGGGCCATGACCTCCCTGATGGTGGCCGCAGAGGTGCATCCGCTGGCTCACCCACTGGGCGCAGAGAACAAACTGGTGATTTCACCCGGCATGCTGAGCGGCACCACCGGCTCCATGACCGGCCGCCTGTCGGTCGGCTGCAAAAGCCCTTTGACCGGCACCATCAAGGAATCCAACGCCGGCGGCCAGGCCGCCCAGGTGCTGGCACGCCTAGGCTACGCCGCCGTAGTTCTGGAAGGCAAGCCGGAGAGTGACGACCTGTACAAGATCGTCATCAACAAGGACGGTATCCAGGTCATTGTGGACAACAGCCTGAAGATGATGGACAACTACCCTCTGGTGGCCAAGCTGCGCCAGGAATACGGCGACAAGGTGGCCTACATGACCATCGGCTCTGCCGGTGAAAGAAAACTGCTGGCCGCATCCATCGCCTGCACCGACCCGGAACTTCGCCCTACCCGCCATTGCGGCCGTGGCGGAGTCGGCGCCGTAATGGGTGCCAAGCGCGTCAAGGCGATCATCATTGACGATGCCGGCATGAAGATGCGCCCCCCCAAAGACCCGGATGCCTACCGCGACGCCAACCGCAAGTTCGTGGAAGGTCTGCGCAAACACCCGGTCACCGGCGAAGGTCTGCCAGCCTATGGCACCAACGTACTGACCAACGTACTGAACGAAGCCGGTGGTTATCCTGCCTACAACTTCAAATCCGGACAGTTTAACGAAGCATCCAAACTGAGTGGCGAAACCCAGGCCGCCCTGGAAATAGCGCGCGGCGGATTGGCCACCCATGGCTGTCACCGTGGCTGCGTGATCCAGTGTTCCGGTGTCTACAATGACGCGGAAGGCAATTACGTCACCAAACAGCCGGAATACGAGACGGTCTGGTCCCATGGCGGACATTGCGGCATCTCCAATCTGGACACGGTAGCCAAACTGGATTACATGGATGACAATATCGGCGTCGATACCATCGAAATGGGCGTCACCATCGGTGTTGCCATGGATGCAGGGCTGGCCGAATTCGGCGACGATGCTGGTGCGATCCGTCTGATGGAAGAGGTGGAAAAGGGTACTCCGCTGGGTCGTGTGCTGGGCAGCGGCGCCGCAATTACCGGCAAAGTGTTCGGAGTCGAGCGCGTACCGGTCGTCAAGGACCAGGCCCTGCCGGCCTACGATCCAAGGGCGGTTCAAGGGATTGGCGTCACCTACGCCACCACCACCCAGGGCGCTGACCACACAGCCGGTTACGCCATTGCCACCAACATCCTGAAAGTCGGCGGCGACGTGGATCCGCTCAAGACCGAAGGACAGATCGAACTGTCACGCAACCTGCAGATCGCCACGGCAGCCATCGATTCCACCGGCATGTGCCTATTCATTGCCTTCGCCATCATGGATCAGCCTGAGACCTTCCAGGCGCTTCTGGATATGCTCGGTTCTTTCCATGGCATCACCATGACCGGCGACGACGTTGTGGCACTGGGCAAGAAAGTGCTGTCAGCCGAGCGCGACTTCAACACCCGGGCCGGTTTCACCAAGCATCACGACCGTCTGCCGCGATTCTTCTACAATGAGCCGATCGCGCCGCACAACCAGACATTCCTGATGAAGGACGAAGAACTGGACGAAGTATTCAACTGGTAGTATGTTGTTAGTGGCGAAGCAGACACATGATCTGCTTCGCCACGACAGGAGACGCCCTTGAAGCAGACTGCATCTGTTCAATCATCAGTTTTCCCTGAATATCATGAAACCATGAAGTTACAGCTGGCGGCTGATCAGCTGAATATCTTTTTCCCGATTCTCCAGAAAGGCGTGACTATTCCGGCTACTGTCGGATGTACACTCAAAAGCCTGCTCTGCGACCAGTTCGCAATCCCCGCCGACTACGTAACCGACCGGATAACCACCATATTTATGAACAACTGTCCTGTGGACGATCTTGAACGCACAATCATTCAGGACGGTTCCAGGGTAACCCTTTCGGCTGCCATGCCGGGACTGGTCGGCGCCACCATGAGGCGCGGCGGGTTCTATGCCGCCCTGCGTCAGGGAATCAGCCACGTAATGGACAGCGGGACGTCTGCGAATGAATGCGGAACTGTCCGCCTGAAACTTTTCAATCTGCTGCTGGCCGAACTGGGCCCGCTGGTTCTGGCACGCGGGATGCTGCTGGAAGCGGACGAACTGTCTGAACTCCTGCAAAACCTGCCTGTCCGACCGATAGATAAGCCGAATAGCGCCGGCAGTACATTTCTCTCGGTAACTTTTGGAGAATAACGACATGAACATAACCGTTAAACTATTCGCCTCATTCCGCAACGGTCGCTTCGACATCGAAGTCAAAAATTATCCGGACGGCACAACCGTGGCCGACGTGGCAGACATACTGAGCCTGCCGCAATCCGAGCTTGGAATCATGATGGTCAACAGTCGTCACGTCAAACTCGACCGGGTATTGGTCGATGGAGACACCCTGGCCCTGTTTCCCCTGCTGGGAGGAGGCTGAAATGAGCACACTTGCGAATTTCCTTAAGGAACATGCCACAGAGGACCTGCTGGCCTGGCATCATCAGGTAGAAGCTTCCAATCGCTTTGAAATTTCTCTCGCCGAAACCGAAAAAGCAATTCTGGAGATGGGCTTATTGCCTGCACGTTACCAACGCAACCGGCGGACAATCACACAGGAAGGGCAGCTTCAGCTTTTTCACAGTCAGGTCACCGTGATAGGCTGCGGCGGATTGGGCGGCTACATTATTGAAGAGCTGGCGCGCATGGGTGTCGGCAGAATTGTGGCAGTCGACCCGGACACTTTTGAAGAGCACAACCTGAACCGGCAGCTTTTCAGCACCCCGGCCAATCTTGGAACCAGCAAGGTTGAAGCCGCGCTTCATCGTGTTACCGAGATCAATCCGGCCGTCACCCTGATTCCGCTTCATACGGCATTCACTCCGAAAAACGGTGAAGAACTGCTGGCCGGAAGCCGGGCAGCGGTAGATGCGCTCGACAACATCGGAGTCCGCATGGAACTGTCTGACACATGTGCTTCAATGGGCATTCCGCTTGTGCATGGCGCCATCGCCGGCTGGTATGGTCACGTAACCACCCAGTTTCCAGGTGACAATACCTTGCAATGCATCTACGGATCCAGGAGTTCTGGTAAAGGAGTGGAATTATCTTTAGGCAATCCGTCTTTTACACCTGCACTGGTGGCCAGTCTTGAGGTTGCAGAGGTATGCAAGATCCTGTTGGGTCAGGGGACACCTTTAAAAGGGCGGCAATTGATTGTCGATCTGTTTTCAATGGAAATAAACGTGATAAACATTTGTAATGACTCAATTACGACATGACTCAATGAAGCGTTCCACGACATCGAAGTATGCCTTCTCGTTTGCCGCCAATATCGTATTGTGATCCCCATGCTCGAAAACCAGAATCTGCTTTGGTTCCTGAGCCCAGTCGTAGAGTCGCTCCCCGTGGGAAACATCAACCAGATCGTCGTAACGGGCATGCAGTATCAGCACGCGACCTCTGAATGCATCTATTTTCTCCCTCTGGTTTAAATGGCAATCCACCGCGGCCCTGAGTGACTCCATGGTTGCGCCGACATGACGCGGATCGATCCGCACCAGGATCCTTTCCAGCGGGTCTGCCAGACCGCTTTCTATGACAAGACCGGCCGCTTGCGGATAAAGGGCGGCTCCGTGCAGGGCATAAATCGAACCAAGAGAGCGCCCGAAGAAAATTATTCGTTCCGGAGGCACTCCGCTGGCTTCTGTAATCAGCTGCACATCGTCCAGCATGGCGGCAAGCCCCGGCACTCCGTCGGACATGCCGTAACCACGGTATTCTGCCAACAGAAGATTGGCACCCATGCCTGCGATCTGATTTTCAAAATCCCCGAGATAATCCGCCACTGTTTCACCATTGCCGTGAAAATGGATTATGGTCGGAAAGTCGTCTGAAACATGAAGATAGCGGCACCCGAGACGGAAACCCCTGCCGTTCACATAAAATGGTTCATCAAAGCTGTTTGGAAATGGATAGAAATAGCGGGAGGTAAGAACCGGATGGTCGAGAAAAGAATCTGTCATGTGAGCACCCTCAGGAGTCCGGTTCCTGGCCGTTGTGGAGAGGTCAAGCCCTGATCGGAACTGGAATATCGATGCCTGTAACGATCATAAAGCCAGCGGGGAGCTCCTGATGAGCCCCCCGCTGACGTTACTACTTTTTCTTGGCGGCAGCTTTGGCAGGTGCCTTAGCTGGCGCTTTGGCAGCCTTGACAGGCTTGGCAGCCATATCCTTGAGAGCCTTGCCGGGTGCAAACTTGCCATTCGTCTTTGATGCGATCTTGATTTCCTTGCCGGTCTGCGGGTTTCTGCCGGTTCGGGCAGCACGTGTTACCGCGCTGAATGTGCCGAAGCCGACGAGAGTGATCTTATCGCCGGCTTTTAGAGCGGCTGTGGTCTCAGCGATAAAGCAATTGAGAGACTTCTCAGCCTGGGCCTTAGTCAGTTCTGCACCTTTTGCAATCTTGTCAATGAGTTCGGCTTTGTTCATAAAACCCTCCTTGATGAAATTTTTCGTACGATATATACATAGAAACCATTTATGTCCAATCATTTATATCGCGTTCAATTCATATTTCACCGGGGTGATCTCCGGCGTTCTGTTTATTTCGATTATCACCTCGATCATTTGGGGAAAGAAAGGACCTAAGGTTGATGTTTAGTATCAAAAGAATGCTGTTTACCGTGTCGATTCTGACCGCCTGCGTGACCACAGACAGCTTTGCATTGAATTGTGATTGCGATGACTGGATGGACAAGGGGGGCTATTGTGTTGATTACATCAAGGAAAAAATCCCGGAGTTCCCGATCCCCCAAAGCAGGACCGAAATCACCTCCCTGAAAAACAAGCCGGTTTCCGATATTACGGAGGGTGACGTGGCCATATTCAATTTAAGCAGATACTGGCATGTTGCCTACGTTGAAAAAGTCCACCGGGATCATAAAGGAGCCGCACTTTCAATCGATATCAGTGAAATGAACTTTGGTGACCGACTGACACGCGATGAGTTCAAAGACAAGTGGAAATCCAGGAATAAACGTGAGTGGCAAAGGGCGACCTGCTGCGGGGTGACGGACAGGTATGACGAGCTGAGTTTCCGGAAGAATGTTGCGGTAGATACGATTACTCAAATCTGGTCTCCCGAACCTGATGATCTTGAGACTGCCTTCTTCAGGAAAAACCGGGGTGTTGCCGACAAGGCAAAAGAAGTACTCAATCGGCTTGTTGAACTTGTGGAGAGGGCATTATAACGCGATGCCCGTTGCAGCAGGCACAAAGAAGACCACGTCATTGACAGCAATTCTCGCCAATTCCGGCTATTGTTTTCCAAACCCTATCTCCTGTAAATGACATAAACCAAGCCCGCCAAGAGTCCCCTGCACCAGGCAGGTCAGTACAATACCGTACATGACCGTTCCCAATACCCTTTTAATCGCTTCGATTATCGTCTTTTTCAGTTCATCCCTGACGAATTGTGTTGTCAGCCTATCACATGATTATTTTCTTGGTTCCTTTTTTTGAGATAGATTTCTCCTTCGTTGATCATCTGGTGGGCATTTTGCTATAGGCGATTCTGCCTGTTCCCGCATGAATTGCATCAAGCGATACAAGGCACCACTTAAAAATTATAATAAACATAGAGGCCGGTTCCATAGTCAGGACTTGACGTGGTAATTCCCTTTGCCACATATCCTTCCAAACCGGTATGCTTCGTTGCCTGGTATTTCAATTTCAAATGTGCTTCCAGTAAAGGCTCACCCCCGGCAACTGTTGCAGTTGAACCTTTCAGAATGAACATGGGACGCAATGCATCGGTGACTTGATAACCTGCACCGAGAGTATAGTACAGATAGTTTTTGAGGGAAACAATTGAGGTTTTTCCCTGGATTGCGTACCCGGCCTCGGCATATGCGAACCAGTTATCCAGCCATTTCAACACCTCGACAGCAGCACCTCCGTCAAATTCTCCGGTTCCCAGCGCTTTGTTCTTGTCAGCAGTAGGAATTTTCAGAAAAACATTCGGCCGGACCTGCGGTACAGACTCTCTCTCTGTCACCAAAACATATCCTGTCTTGACGGTAATATCGCCAATCCCTCCCTGCCCCATTCCACCGCCCATGCCGGATGAACCGCCCATCATACCGGTGCCTGAAGTTGTGGATGTTGAACCGTTACCAGCGGATTGGCTACCGTGCATACCGCCACCCTGACTGAAAACCACATTGCTGTTACTCTGATAAACGAAAGGAATTTCGACGGATAAATCAAGTCGTTCGTTAGGGTAGACTGCAGCAGTAAAAGGAATATATACAGCGTTCGTTCTGGTTCCGGTTCCGTAGGTACCGGAGACGAATTCCAGTCCAAGACCGAGAGAGTAGCGTGTTTCATCGGCGCTGCTCACGCCTGGAGTGATCACCATTACAGCAACTATCAGGTATTTCAAACCGCTTATAAATCTTTGCATATCAATTCTCCGATAAAATTCGTCATTGTATAAGTATCCGCATGTCAGTGGCGCATCATGCCGCCACTACGATTCATCCCGCCACCACGATTCATCATCCCGCCGCCGCGGTTCATCTGCCCGCCTGGAAAACGTTCTTTTATGGATGGCTGAATTATAGCGCCGTTCCATACAGCTTCTCCCTGTTCTGTACGCAATTCAATCTGTGAGCCGGTTGTGCGATTTTCAAGCTTTCTGACAAGCATGTATATAGCGCCATCCCTGCCTTGTGTTTTGGAACCTCTGGCATAAACTTCATCATTAAGAGCAAGCTTGATTCCATGTTTTTCCCAGTAAGAAGACGGCCCTACAGCAAGATGCAATTTTTCAGAACTGTTGCTGATATCAACAAAAGTTATTTCCCTGTCACCTGAATACGGTGGCGTGCTTACTTTTCCGGTAACCATCGCCACCGTATTGACATCGTAGCCGCGATCAAGATCAAGCCCGGATTTTCCAGCGGCATCTCCCGCTAAAGCGGTGCTTGCCTGTAATATGGCTATCACGCTAAATACGCTGATATGATAAAGAAAGTACTTTGATTGCATTACGCACCTGCGAGATTGGAATCAGTTGGTAACCGGCTGAGTCGTCGGTGATGCTGTTGGTGTAAGCGGTGCATCTGCTGTGCCTGTTCCGGTTCCATTGGTCATCATTGTATGTTGTCCGGTCCCGTTCATATGACCGTTCTGCAGCCCGCCGTCAGTAGCGGAGCCTTGTTGAGTGCCTTTTACATGCATGGCGTCATGCCTGCTGCCTTTTGTTCCGCTCGAGCCCTGATGCATGCCGGACATTCCTCCCTGCTGCATGTGGGAGCCGTTGCTGCGACTGCCGTTTGCTGAGTTCCCCTGCATCATGCCGCCACCCATGGCGCTTGCCTGTCCGGCAATAGTAATCACCATCAAAACTGTTACCGCATGGAGTGCTGTGATTTTTTTCATTTCTTGTTCCTCCGTGGGATGTATTTGAATCTTAACATTCCACGGTTCATGCCAAACAGCTTGTTAAGCATAACAAACTGTTATCATACGATTAAAATATTGCGCTATTGTCCCCGCCACCTTTTTTATGTGCAAATTATTGCACCAGATGAGAAGCGTATTGCACCTCACTCTTTTCCATCAAGCAGGCGGTATTCCTTTAATTTGTACTGTAATGCACGACGCGACAATCCAAGTTCTTCAGCAGCCAGCCGCCGGTTCCCCCTTTGCCTGCCAAGGGCTTTTATTATTATTTCACGTTCTACAGATTTCATGGCGTCTCTACTATCCTGGAGTATTGGCTCTGGTTTTTGGAGAACTATTTCCGGCAGATTATTACAACGAATACTTCCATGGGCCAGGATAACGGCCCGTTCCACGACGTTTTGCATTTCCCGGACATTGCCTGGCCAGGTATAGCGTTCCATCATAGCCAAAGCCTCTTTCTCGAATCCCTTGAGCTTTTTGCCGATCTGCAAGCTGAAATTGTTTAGAAAATAACCGGCCAATAATGGAATCGCATCAACACGATCCTTGAGCAGCGGAAGCTGTATCGGAAAGACATTCAAACGATAGTAGAGATCTTCCCTGAAGTTCCGCCGGGAAACCTCATCCTGGAGATTCCTATTGGTTGCAGCAATGACCCGGACATCGGCTCTAATCTCTTTGCTGCCACCAACACGTTCAAATACCCGTTCCTGTAGTACTCGCAGTAGCTTGGCCTGTAATGCCGGAGGCATTTCACCAATCTCGTCCAGAAAAATGGTCCCGCCTTTGGCAAGTTCAAATTTACCTTGTCGAGCCTGAATCGCTCCGGTGAAAGCCCCCTTTTCATGACCGAACAATTCACTTTCCAGGAGATTGTCAGGGATGGCAGCACAATTGAGAGGGACAAAGCTTGCTTCTCCTCTGGGACTCAACAGATGTATGGTCCGGGCCACAAGTTCTTTGCCAGTACCGCTTTCACCGCAAATCAGTACGTTGGCGTTGGTAGGAGCCACGTCATGTACCAATTTATGTACTGTTTGCATGGCCTGACCCGCGAAAATCAGTTTTTCAGGTGGCAATCCTGCCTTTTCGGCTTCTTTGAGTGCTGTATACTCACGGTTTCGTCCTTGGCTTTCGATTGCCCGGTTTACCAGGGAAAGAAGCGTGTCCGGATTTTCAAGCGGTTTGGTAAGAAAATCCACGGCGCCTTCCTTCATGGCGGTAACCGCTTCGTCCACTTTGCCGAAGGCTGTCAGAAAAATAAACATGGGCGGGTTCGGGTATGATTTTGAGTCGTTAAACAGCTCAAGACCGGTTTTCCCCGGCATTTTCAGGTCAGTCACCACCAGGTCAAAGTTTTCCTGCCGGAGGAGACGCAAACCTATGAGGCCATCTTCAGCAGCCAAAACTTCGTGGCCGTCATCCTCCATAATTGTCTTCAGAAAACTTCTAAAAGTCTTATCGTCTTCGACCAGTAAAATTCGGCCCTTCATCAGCGACTCCCGCCCTTGCGTCTTGAGCGTATGGGTAATGTTATGAAAACGGAGGTTCCTTGATCCACAGCACTTTGCACGGTGATATTCCCACCATGCTCCTCGATTATCTTTTTGCATAGAGCCAGCCCCAGGCCTGTTCCTTTGGCTTTGGAGGTAAAGAATGGCTCAAAAACCCTTTGAAGATCCTCCTGATTGATCCCTTGTCCGTCATCACAGACAGTGATTGTTGCCAGTTTGGCATCAGCACGGGCAATTATTCGGAGATTTCCACCTTCAGGCATTGCCTGAACGGCATTATTACCCAGGTTGAGCAGGACCTGCCCCAACCTATCCCGATTGCCATTAATCCATATATCATTCCCGCTGTCGTTAATAATAGCTACATTGTGTTGATCAGCTTCATGACGAAGCATCGCCACACTGTGCTCAACAACTTCACCAAGTTGAATCAGGCTCTTTGATTCCTGATTGCTTCTGGCAAAGGCCAGCAAGTCGTTGACAAGTGTTTCCAAGCGCCGCGATTCTTCAACAATAAGCTGGGCAAAGGCATTATTCCGCCCGTCCTGCGGGTTTTTTTCAATAAGCTGGGCGTGTCCCTTGATCCCGGCCAACGGGTTCCTGATTTCATGTGCAAGCATGGCACCCATCTCACCCAGTTGCGCCAGATTTTCACGATGCGCCATCTCCAGCTTGCGCCGCTCTTCCCGCACGGTAAAGCGGTAGAGGGTTAATGAAAGTATCCAGCCGGCTGCGAGAAGTGAAAACAGAACAATCAGGTTTAGCCTGGCTCGCCGGATAACCTCATCCGCTCGATAGGTATGGAGCGTCAGCCGAAGTGCAAGTGTTTCCCATGGAAGATAAATGGGCGAGTTGAACTCGAATGCGACCTCCCCGCTACGGAGAGCAATACGTTCTTGAAAAGTTACACCTTTCTGAAATACAGGCAGTGGAACAGTTCCTTGTATTGGTGTACCAATCAAATCCGGGTTTGAGTGAAAACGGTATAAACCTTTCTGATCAGCAATTGCAAAGAACGCAATATCACGGTACTGGAATGTTTCGAGACTTTTCAGTGACGGGTCATGGAGGGTAATATTTTCAATCGCGGACGTTAGAGATAAAGCAAGGCCACGCAGGTTCTCCTCGGCAATCGGACGGGCACTCTGGTAATTGCCGACAGTGAACCAGGTAAGAGCAGCAGATAATAGAACTCCTCCGAGGAGTATTATTTTTCTAAGTACAGCAGGCTCAATCACAGAATTTGGCATGACATGCCGCACAGATTTACTCCACTTTTTTGAAGGCGGTTTTTCCCTGGAGAAAATCATTATTGCTCATGCAGTTTTACTTCAAGCAACCAGACACTGTCGCCTTCAGCCTGTCTGCCCAGCTTGTCAACAACCTTCCAGCGGACTCGAATCGGTGTGCGTTCTTCGAATTGTGATGGATCTTTCGGCTTGAGTACCGCAGCCATATCAAAGACGGAGTGAAACAAATCACCGGAATACGGCTGTCCATCGTTTGAATGCAGCTTCAGTTCCTTGACGTCAACCGGTCTATCGAAAAAGGCATTCACCTCTTCGATGTCCCTGACACCTTTGTCTTTCATTGCCGTAACACTCAGTAGCCGTGGTGGTGATAATTGCTGGACTGCACTGTCATCAACATTTTTTATCTGGCTGCTTAACTGACTTTCCCTGCCTTCTACCTGCAGCCGAATATCCTTGACACCCTTGAACTGTCGCAAGGTCAAAGCTAATGCACGAACTTCTGCATTATTAACCGACGTGTTCAGTTCCATATTAAAGTTTACCGTAACTGTTCCCTGATCATCGTTAATTGCTATCAAACGAATTCCGGTGGGGAAATGGCTGAATTCCCCCTGGTAGCTTCCGGTATCCATGCCACCCAGGAGTCGCTCAATTGCAACCTTTTTGATGCTTCCCTCGTCGAAGGTAAAAAACGGGAAAGGAACAACCGTGCCGGGCTCTTTCCTGGAAGGGAAATAAATCACAAAAGCGTATGCTGTACCCTTGTCCACCGACGGAGCGGGGCCGAAATATTTCTGATATGCTGTGGTCGCCACAACATGTCCAGGTTTCTCAACCGGAACTTCCTTTTTCTGAAAGCTGATGGCGAAAATCAGAAACCCGACTAATGTTATTGCTGTAATTATAGATATTGTTTTTTTCATAGTAAGTTGGCTGGAAGCATTGAGGCGGGCTTTTGGACCCGCCTCGGCTGTTTTTTTAGTTTTTGTTCAGTTGCTCAATAATGTCATTGGCTTCCTTCAGTTTTATCTCGAGTTTTTTCAAATCTTCGGCACTGTACTTCTTCGAGCCCTTTTTGATCTCGCCCTGAATGCGCTTGACTTTCTGCTGGATCGACTCCGCCTGGAGAGCACATTCTCTTGCGCCTTCATGTTCCAACTTCATGGTAGGATGATCAGCAAAAGCCGGCATCGCTCCGAACAGACCCATTGCCAAAAATACTACGATCAACTTTTTCATAAAAACATCCTCCTTCTTGGATTTCGGAGATGCTACTTCCCGTATGGACTTGTATTCTAACAAGAATCCAGCCCCGGTCAATTATGGTTCAAATCATATACCAGCTTCTTGCTAGCGTGGTTTTTCCAGCACCCTGAGGGTCTCATTCGCCTCTTTCAGCTTCTTGTTCAAAATTTTCAATTCTTCCAGGGTATAGGTGGTGGCACCCTTTTCATTGATTAAGGCCTGAAGCTTTTTGATCCGCTGCTGGATGCTATCCACTTCCTGGCCACAATTCTTCAGTAGCAAATCGCACTCTCTGGCGCACTGCTCATCCATGGTTTTTTTATGCGAAGCATTGCTTTGGTGTTCCACGGCAAATGCAGGAACCGATACGGCAACCATCGCTACTGCCAACAGTGTAATAATCGACTTTTTCATGGTTTCATCCTCCTTGGTGATTGTATGTGTTATTTAATTGTGTACCAAAACTTGGCACTGCGAATTTTGCCATCCTTCAACTGGAACTTGCTCATTACGCCGTATTTACCCTTTTTCGACAGATCGAAATCGGCGCCGAAATGCCCCTGCATACCCATTAAATCCTTGCTCTGGTCGCTTTTATCCGGATTCTGTACTTTGACCTTGACCTCGCCCTCAGTCAGGGCCTTGCCAGTTTTGGCATCCTTGAACTCGACGGCAATGTGGTGAGTCTCCTTCATCTCTTTCGGCATTTCCATATTCATAGCTTTCATGTGCTCTTTCATACTCATAACCTTGAAAGTGGCCTTTACACCATCCACCACTTCCTCATGGGCTACATCACCCTGATGGCTGCCATGTCCCATGTCCCTGGAACCATGGCCACCATGGTCCATTGCGGCGAAAGAGACCAGGGGAACTGCAAGGGCAAAGATCGTTGTGATTAGAATAGCCGTTTTTTTCATGTTACATTTTCTCCTTTTTGGATGTTTACAGAATGTTGCGAATAAAAAATCTCGACATAGCCGAACAAATTAATGGGATTAATGCCCACCTCCACTACTGCTGCCATAACCATAAGGACTTGAACGATAGTTAGATCTGCCAAACTCCGCGCAACCGGACATCACAGCCATAATCAACATCAACCCGACAAGTAACGATACTTTTTTCATGCTGCGAAATCTCCTTTGACATTCAAGATAACCAATTTACTTTGTATATAGCATTTACAGTGCCAAACTGCATGTAGCTGCATTGCTTACACTTTTGCGTTGGCCAGCTTTGAGCTTTAGAGAATATTCAACATGCGCGTAGTATATTCTTCGATAACGATGCCGGTGTCATCAATCAATGTTTCATCCCCGAATAGTGCAACCTTCCCTTTTTAAGATCCCGCTTTTTCATCAATACAAATATTACCGGCGTCATAATAAGAACATGAACTGCCGACGATATCATTCCTCCAATCATCGGGGCGGCAATCGGTTTCATCACATCGGCACCGGTTCCGGTTGACCACATGATCGGAAGCAGACCCAGCAGAGCCACGGCAACGGTCATCAGCTTGGGCCGCAGGCGCAGTACGGCGCCCTCAAAGGTGGCGTCATAGATGTCCTGCTCCGTGCAGGGTCCATTAATCAACTTCTTGTCCAGCGCTTCATGCAGGTAGATAATCATCACCACCCCGGTCTCTACGGCGATGCCGTACAGGGCGATAAAGCCGACCCACACCGCCACCGACAGATTATACCCCAGGGCCGAGACCAGATAGACCCCGCCCACCAGGGCGAAGGGCACCGAGAGCATGACCATGCTGGCCTCCAGGGCCGAGTGGAAAGTGAAGTAGAGCAGGATGAAGATGATCAGGATACCGATCGGTACCAACATCTGCAGGCGGGCCTTGGCGCGAATCTGGTTTTCCCACTGGCCGGACCAGGCCACGTAGTAGCCTGGTGGCAGTTTCAGGTTCTTTTCCAGCACCTGTTTGGCCTCGGTCACAAAGCCCCCCATGTCGCGACCACGTACGTTCAGAAAAACCAGCGAACGCAACAGCCCCCCCTCGCTGTTGATCTCCGGAGCGCCGGTGGAGATTTTCAGTCGTGTAACCAGTGAAAGCGACACCTGAGTTCCTTCCATACCAGCCACCAGAATCCGTCGTATGGCCGGAATATTGTCGCGGTAGTCCCTCATGTAGCGGATGCGAATCGGGAAGCGGTTACGCCCTTCAACGGTGGTGGACAGCATCTCGCCACCCAGGGCGGTCTCGATCACGTCCTGGATATCGCCAACACTGACACCGTAACGGGCGGCCGCCTCACGGTCGATATCGATATCGATATAGTTGCCGCCGGTGACCCGCTCGGCCACCACGTCGGCCGCGCCGCTGATCGGCTTGAGAATCGCCTCGGTCTGAATAGCCAAATCCTTGAGTATATTCAAGTCATTGCCGAATATCTTGACTCCCAGGTCGGTACGCACCCCGGTTGAGAGCATGTTAATGCGGTTGATGATCGGTTGGGTCCAGCCGTTTCGTACGCCGATCTGTTGGAGCTTGGAGTCAAGCTCTGCCACAATGTCGGCCTTTTTCATTCCCGCTCGCCATTTATCCTTGGGTTTGAGGATAATGATACTCTCAAACATGGAGACCGGAGCCGGATCGGTGGAGGTTTCAGCCCGGCCGACCTTGCCGAGGACATGTTCCACCTCGGGGACACTCTTGATGATCGTATCCTGAACCTGGATCAGCCGCTTGGCCTCGGTGATCGAGACGTTGGGGAGCGTAACCGGCATGTAGAGCAGCGAACCTTCGTCCAGTGGCGGCATGAACTCGGAGCCAAGCTTCATGAACATGGGTATGGCGACCAGCAGGGCCACAAGATTGAGTGCGATGGTGGTCTTTTTCCAGACCAGCACCCAGCGGATCACCGGCGAATACAATTTTATGAAAAAGGTGGAGACCGGATTTGAACTCTCCGGCGGCATTTTGCCGCGCATGAAGTAGAACATCAGTACCGGCACCAGGGTGATGGCAATCAGGGCCGACCCCATCATGGAGAAGGTCTTGGTGAAGGCAAGCGGGTGGAACAGCTTTCCTTCCTGCCCTTCCAGCAGAAAGACCGGCACAAAGGAGAGCACGATGATCGCCAGGGAGAAGAAGATCGCCCGCCCGACCTGCTTGGCGGAGGCAATGACTGTCTCCAATCGCCTGCCTGCCCGCTCCTCGGGCGGCATTTCGGACAGGTGGCGGTAGCAGTTCTCCACCATGATGACCCCGGCGTCCACCAGCACCCCGATGGCGATGGCGATGCCCCCCAGCGACATGATGTTGGAGGAAACACCCATCAGCTTCATGGTGATGAAGGCGATCAGCACCGAGATCGGCAGTGTCAGTACGATCACCAGGGCGCTCTGGAAGTGAAGCAGGAATACCAGGATCACCAGCGAGACGACGACGGATTCCTCCAGCAGATTTGTTTTCAGGGTATCAATGGCTCGCTGGATCAGGTCGGAGCGGTCGTAGGAAACCATGATCTTCACGCCGGGCGGCAGACCTTTCTCCAGCTCTTTGATCTTTACCTTGACCAGGTCAATGACGTCTTTGGCATTTTCACCGTAGCGCATGACGACAATGCCGCCCACCGCTTCACCTTCGCCGTTCATCTCCATCAGGCCTCGCCTGATGGCACCTCCCATCTGGACCGTGCCGAGATTCTTGACATAGATCGGAGTACCGCGCATGTCGGCACCGACGACGATATTTTCCAGGTCTTCCTTGGTTTTGACGTAACCGCGACCACGGATCAGGAATTCGGCGTCGGCCTGTTCTATCAGGCGGCCGCCCACGTCCTTGTTGGCTACCTTGACCGCCTCCATGACTTTGCTGGTTGTGATTTTATAAGCAAACAGCTTGGTCGGGTCCAGGTCGATCTGGTATTCGCGCACAAGACCGCCGATGGATGCCACTTCGGCGACTCCCTGAACGGTGTTTAGCTGGTAGCGCACGAACCAGTCCTGCAAAGTACGCAGCTGTTCCAGATCGTATCCCTTGCCCTCGATGGTGTACCAGAAGACATGGCCGACGCCGGTACCGTCCGGACCAAGTGTCGGGACAACGCCGGGAGGAAGCAGCGAGGCGGCATAGTTGAGTCTTTCAAGGACGCGGGTTCTGGCCCAGTAGATGTCGGCCTTGTCCTCGAAGATCACATAGATCATGGAGAAGCCAAAAGCCGAGGAAGCGCGTACGGCACGGACCATGGGAAGTCCCTGCAGGTTGACCGCCAGCGGATAGGTGACTTGGTCCTCAACTACCTGCGGCGAACGGCCGGGATAGTCGGTAAAGACGATCACCTGATTGTCGGACAGGTCAGGAATGGCATCCACCGGGGTTTTGTAGACCGACCATGTACCCCAGGCGATGATCAGTCCGAAAACCATCAGGACAATGACCCGGTTACGGGCTGAATATTCAATAATTTTTTCAATCATGGCAGCAATCCTTGTAGGAGATCGTTAGGTGGTCCTTCATTACATCTTCATGTCATCCATCTTCAAGTTCCCCTTCTTAGCCGGCAACTGCTTCACCGGCGTGGCACCATGACCTTCATGACCTCCCTGGGGCTGCTGACCTGCTGCCGGCGTCTGCTGCCCCTTTGTCTCTGGCTTGGCTCCGGTATGCTTACTGTGGTCCTGTCCACCGCCACCTTTCAACTGTGATTCCGAGTCAATCAGGTAGGAACCTGACACTGCGACCTTGTCACCTGGCTTGATGCCGGACAGAATCTGGACCTTATCCTCAATCCGCTCACCCGCCTGCACATCGCGGGGTTCAAACATTCCCGGGGACATCTCGACCCAGACCACCTGGCGTTTGCCGGTATCCAGGACCGCAGTAACCGGAACCACGATACCCTTAACCAAAGGAACCCTGATGATGGCGTTGACAAACATGTCCGGTTTCAACATGTGACCGGGATTGGGCATTTCCACGCGAGCTTTGACTGTATGGGTTTTAGGGTCATGGAACGGGTAGACAAAACTGATTTTGCCATGTGATACCGCACCATGTTCTATAGCAGAGCGAATTTCCACCTGTTGTCCGACCCGAATATAGGGGACTTCATTTTCAAAGACATCGATCTCCACCCAGACCTTGGAAAGATCGGCAATATTGAAAAGTACCTCTCCCGTATTGACGTACTGACCCTGCTGTACCATTTTTTCAATGACGATGCCGGACAGTGGCGTATAGATCGGTAAGCGGATATTGGGTTTACCAGCTTTTTCCAGTTCGGCGATCTGACTATCCTTGACACCGTAGAGCATTAAGCGCTGTTTGGCCGAGGCTACCAAGCCATCGCCGTTTTGAGAGATTGATGGAATTGTTGAGTTTTTAAGCTGGTCACGGCTCTTGATCGCCAGCAGGTATTCCTGCTGGGTGGCAAGCAGATCGGGAGAGTAAATCTCAGCTACCGGTTTGTCCTTGCTGACCTTTGCCCCAACGGTGTCTACATTCAGTTTGTCGATCCGCCCGGCTATCCATGAGGTTACCTTGGCTTGACGTGACTGGTCGAACTGCACGATGCCGACGGCGTTGATCTCTTTGTTGAGCGTCTGCTGTTTGGCCTCGACCGTAGCCACATTTGCCATAATCCGCTGGTTGGCTGACATGGAGACATGTCCTAGCATCTCAGCCAGCTGCTTCTGCTCGGCAGTCTGAGTGCCGCCATCGGCAGCCCCCTCGATCTTCTTGATCAGTTCCATGGCGCAGATCGGGCAGGTTCCCGGTTTGTCCTTGATGATGAAGGGGTGCATGGCGCAGGTATAAAGCTGCTTGCCCTGGGCCGCCTTTTGCTCGGTAGCCGTGCCGGGCTGCTTCTTCTGCCACAGAAACCAGCCACCGCCTGCTGCCGCAACCAGAATGATTACTACCAGGGGAATTGCGACTTTCTTGTTCAGTGCCATGATCGTACCTCGGTATGATGAATTTTAATGATTTTGGGAATGTTCGGAAGCGGGCGCTGGGATTACCGGTACCGGCAAAGATGGTGAAGCTGATGTTTTCGGTTGTTCCGGAGTAGACTGCAGCGCTGGTGCGACCGCAAGATCGGCTCCAACAGCCGCTTCGAGCTGCGCCAGTTTCATCATGTATTCAGCCTGCGACTCATATAATTCGCGTTCAGACGTGAACAGGTTCATCCTGCCATCGAGCAGGGTAAGAAAATCAACCTTGCTTACCCGATAGCTGATCACAGCCGACTCCAGCGACTGTTCCGCCTGGGGGATAATGCCCCCTTTGTACAGTTCAATCAGTCTCCGGCGACGTTCCAGTTGAGTGAGGGTGTCGTTGATATTATAGGAAATAGTGTTCTTAAGGGCATTCAGCTCTTCAGTAGCCATGCTCGTATCGGAAGTGGATTCGGCCAGCATTGCCTGACGCCTTTCCTGCTGGAAAGGCAGATTGAAGGTCAAACCGAGAGAAAACATGTTGTAGCCGGGGTCTTTCACCATCTCGGTATCAATCTTATCCTTGAACATGTACTCGAAAGAGAGATTGAAGTCGGGGTAGAATTCTTTTTGCGCCAGGCGCTGTGATGCCTGCCCCTTGTTGACGAGCTCGGAGAAGCTCTTGATCTGGGGGCGTTTTTCATAGGCCATATCTTTGAGTTGGTCGGCAGATTGAGGCAACGATGGCAGCGTGAAGTCGGAAATGGGGCCTATTGGCGTTGTTCCGGGGCGGTAGATGAGGTAGTTAAGATTGGCTTCCAGGCTTCTGCGCTGCTGCTGAAGAGTAATCTGCATATCGACCATTTTGGATTTTTCCAATCCGGCTTTGTAGATATCCTGCTGCACGCCCTGACCAACGGAATATTTGGATTCGGCAATGGTTATGAAATCAGAAAGAATGCTCAGGTTCTTGACAACAATGCCCAGAAACTTGTCCACCGCCCAAATCTGGTAATAAGTTTCCTTCACCATACGAGCTAATTCAAGTTTGCGCTCTTCAATGGACCATTTATAGGATTCTGCCTCATGGTTGGCGATTTCCTGTTTGATGGCCCGCTTGCCCCAGAAGGGAAGCTGCTGAGAAATGCCGATTACTTTTGCCGATTGGGGGTCTTTATTAAAAACAAACGGCTCCCGGCCAAGCATGTTCTGCAGCCTGAACATGAACATCGGATCTTCCAGGGCTGATGCCTGTTTTGCCTTGTTGACAAACATCTGCCATTTGGCCTGGGATGACTTCAGTTCAGGATTGTTGGCAAGGGCGGTGTTAACCAGGGCGGGGAGGTTTTCAGCAGGTATCCCATCTTCGGCGTGGCCGGAACCGGACGAGAACGCAACAACCGATACAATTGAAAGTGCTGCAACAAAGTGTTTCATGGTAACCTCGGATGAAGTTTGCTTTTTAGATGCTCTAATACATAGATTATGCCATTTGGATATCAATATGATTTCACGCTGTTTATTGTGTTGCGGAGCTGATTCAGGCAGGAGATATTTGAATAATATTCAACACCTTAGTGGAATATGCATCAGCATAACCCACAAACCTCGTTAATATATTTGCAAAGATCTCACAATCTCTTTTGCATCTTTCAGTTTTTCTTCAAGCGCTTCCAGTTCATTATTGATGGAACTAACTCCCCGCTTTTCCGCTATCTTGGCTTGTAATCTGTCAATATGCCGCTGAATACTGTCAACATGCTGGGTGCAGTTTTTCAAGAGTTGGCCATCATTTTAATTCATTGACCCGGTTCTATATCCCTCCAAATCTAAACATACAAAAGTAAAGCCTGCTTGTTTTATCATCTGAATGACCTGTTCTCTTAGAGGCCCTACAGCATTACGCAATTCTTCAGAACCGAGCTCAAGGCGTGCTATGTCTCCGTGATACCTGACACGAAGTATCCGGAATCCGAGCGTCCGCAATGACTCCTCTGCCTGCCCCACTTGTCTGACCCGTTCAGGAGTTATGGCTGTGCCATAGGGAAAGCGGCTTGACAAACATGCATATGCAGGCTTGTCCCATGTCGGCAAGCCAAGTTGATGTGAGAGTTGTCTTATTTCATTTTTTGTGAGCCCGGCTTGCTCCAGCGGACTTATCACTCCAAGTTCAGCTGCAGCTTGACGGCCAGGACGATGGTCCCCGAGGTCATCCATATTGGTGCCGTCAAGTACATGGGGCAATCCCTGTTCTTCAGCAATGCCGCACAGCTTGGCGAACAGCTCCTTCTTGCAGTAGTAACAACGATTACGCGGATTGTGC